>CAZUYD010000019.1:2652-38336 GCA_964624825.1 uncultured Enorma sp.
CGCCCCGCAAGAGACCTCTCTAGCCAAACGTTGCTTCGAAGCTGGCCTGCGATGCAGGCGAGGCGCAGCGTAACACGCGACGGGGCGCGCCCTGCATATGCACAAGACGCGCCCCAGCCATGATAATCTGCTCGATAAAACGTTAGCGACTCATCAGATCCTGGAGATATTCGCGAAGGTCCTCCTCATCCAGCGTGCTCCCAGAGCTATCACCCGCGGTGGCATCCTGCTCTTCGCTTTGAACATCGGCGTCCGAGGCCAGCGTCACGTCGATGTCGAGCGTCTCGCCGTCGCGCACGACCGTAAGCGTCACCGTATCGCCGATCTCGTGTTCGCGTGCAGCAATGATCAGGGCGTCTGCCGAAGAAATCGCCTCGCCGTCCACCGCGGTCACGATATCGCCTTCCTGGATGCCCGCATCGGCCGCCGGGCCATCGTCCATAACGGATACCACGTATGCTCCCTCGCTCGCATCGAGGTTATACGCGCGCGCCACATACGCGTTGATGGTGGTCACCGTCACGCCGATGTAGGGATGCGAAGGCGTTTCGCCCGCGATGATCTGCTCGGCGATCTTCACCGCATAGTTCGAGGGGATGGCAAAGCCCACCCCCGAGCTCGAGCCCGAATAGGATTCGATGACCGAATTGATTCCGATGAGCTCGCCGTTGTCGTTCACCAGAGCGCCGCCGGAATTACCCGGATTGATGGCCGCATCGGTCTGAATCATGTTCGCGTAAATCGTCGTGCCCGAGGTTCCCGTCAGCGCGGTCGAGCGATACAGCGCGCTCACGATGCCCGTCGAAACGGACTGCTCGTTGCCGAAGGGGCTGCCGATCGCCATGACCCACTCGCCGACGGTGATGTCATCGGAATCGCCGATCTCGATGGGGGTGAGGTCATCCGAGCTGATCCCCTGGATGCAAATGACCGCCAGGTCGCTCGACGAATCCGAGCCGACCACCTCTGCCTCGTAGCTCTCGCCGTTGACCAAAACGCTAATGGCCGACGCATCTTCGATGACGTGGTAGTTGGTGAGCACGTTGCCATCGGTATCGAGAATCACGCCCGAACCGATGCTGCTGGAACTCGAGCTCTCGTCTACCGCCGTGATCGACACAACCGACGGCAGCGCCTTTGCGGCAACGACCTCGGCAAGCGTGGTGTCCTCCGCGTCGATCTCGATCGTTTGCGTCAACGAGCTGGAGGAGCCCGAGGACGAAGTCTCGACGTTTGAGCCGCTGATGCGGAAGGCGCCGGTCATAACCAAAGCAACGATCAGCACCGCGCCGACCACCATGCCGGCAAGCGAGGCGATGAACACCGGAATCTTCTTGGTCTTGATTTTCACCACCGTGCGGGTCACGGTCTCTGTGGGCTGTGGCGGAGCGAACGGCACCGGATGCTGCGCCGCCGTAGCGCCCGGGGCGGCATGGGCTGCGGATGCCGTACCGCTGTACGGTGCCGTGGCGGAACTTGAAGCGGAAGAATCTGCGTGATCGGCGTAAGCTGCGGGCTCGGTTTGATCTGCAGCATGTCCTGCCTCGCCCGCAGCGCTCGCATCCTGCGCCGAATGCGGGGTCGGCTCAACCTCGACGCGCGGCGACGAAGTGCCCGCTGCATCTTCCAAGGGGTTTTTCGGGGTGCTGTCTTCCATGGCGAATGCTTCCTTTCAGCGTGTTAGGCCGAGAATATATTCTGCATGCGTTTTACCCCTAAGACGAACCATCCACAACACGCGAACGCCGACTTTCATTCTCTTTTAAGTATTGTCGCTTGAGTATTGACCCGACGCCGGCTTGAAGATGGCGCCGGCGAGGTGCGCACGGCTCTTCACCCGCAAGCAGCACGTACTCCCACGCGCTAGTCTTTGAAGAGGTACCCGACGCCGCGCACCGTGGTGATGTGCGCCGCGATCTGCGGACCCACCTTGGAGCGAATGCGTCGAATGTGCACGTCGACGGTGCGCGTGCCGCCGCAATACTCGAAGCCCCACACCCGGTGCAGCAAGACTTCGCGCGAATACGCACGGTTGGGATGCGTCGCCAAAAACGAGAGCAGCGAGTACTCCATAAGCGTTAGGTCAACCGGCTTATCGTCCAAATAGACCTGATATGTCGCCAGATTAATGACGAGGTTGTCGATGTGCAAGACGTCGTCAACCGCGAACGCATCTTCATCGCCCATGAGCCGGCGTGCGCGAACCTCGAGCTCGGCCGACTGCGCCGACGCGCAGATGAAGTCCGAGCGCGAATGCACCGGCAGGCGAAGCCCGGGAAGCGTTTCGTCATCCGCAATTACCAGCATGGGAATGCTGCCGCGATCTTCAAGCCACTTGGCGATCTGGTCGATCCGGTCGTTGCGAATGCCATCGGCATCGAGCATGAGCAAGTCAAAATCGTGTGCTGCGGTGGGGGAATCGGGGGTCGCCAAGCTCACCTCAACTCCAAGAGACTGTGTCAATGTGCGCGCAAACTCGTGGTATCGCGTTGTACGAGCCATGAACAGAATGCACTTCTCTGCCATCCAGCACCTCCTCACTCCCATTTACTATACCGCACGATATACCACGCATGCGATAAAACCGTCTATCTCGCCACAGAATTGCTCAAACCAGAACGACCCTGCATCTGGTTTTGAACCAAACAATCGCTCTCAGCGCCTGTGCGCCGTTATGAGTTCGCGAAATAATGGTCGAGTTCCCATTCCGTCACCGTGGACGTGAATTTCTTCCACTCGGAACGCTTTTTCTTGAGGAAGAAGGAGTGGATGTGCTCGCCGAGCGCATCCTTCATGAACTGGGAGTTCTCGAAGTGGTCGAGCGCCTCCTCCAGGTTGCGCGGCAGGCGGGTATACCCTGCATCGTCAAGCGATGACATGCCAGCGAACTGTTCGCCGGTCGCCTCGGGCGGAAGTTCGAGCTTGCGCTCGATACCGTCGAGACCGGCTGCCAACGTCGCCGCGTTCACCAAGTACGGATTCGCCATGGGGTCGGGCGAGCGCAGCTCGATGCGCGTCGAAAGCTGCTTGCCGGGCTTATAAATGGGAATGCGAACCATCGCAGCACGGTTGCGCAAACCCCACACCGCGTGCGTGGGGCCGTTCCCCTGCCCCGGCGTCAAGCGCTTGTATGAGTTGATCGTCGGGTTGGTGATGGCCGAGAGCTCGAGCGCGTGAGCCAGAATGCCCGCGATGTAGTGCTTCGCGACATCCGAAAGATGGCATGTGCCGTCCTCAGAACCCCAGAAGACGTTGTTGCCCTCGTGGTCGAACAGCGATTGGTACAGGAACATCGCACTCGAGGCTTCGCCTGCGAGCGGTTTCGGCATGAACGTCGCGTGGATGTCAGACTCGAACGCCGCAAGCTTGACGATGTAGCGCGCCGTCATAATGGCGTCAGAGGTCGTGAGTGCCTCGGCATGGCGCAGCGAGATGCCATGCTGCGAGCTTCCCGACGAATGGAAGCTGTATTCGACCGGAACGCTCATCTTCTCGAGGGTGAGCACCGTGTTGCGGCGCAGATCGCGTGCGGAATCTGACGGCGTCAGGTCGAAATAGCCCACCTCGTCCATGGGGGTGTAGGTATGGTCATCCGGGAAGTAGTAGAACTCGATCTCGGAGCCCACGTTCATAAGGTAGCCGCGGCTCTCGGCGCGCTGAAACATGCGCCGCAAGCATTCGCGCGGGTCGCCGGCGAACGGCGAACGATCGGGCATGCAGATGTCGCAGAAGATGCGCGCGACTCCGTTGTGCGACGGGCGCCACGGAAGCACCTGGAAGGTCGTGGGATCGGGGAAGGCGAGCATGTCGGCTTCTTCGAGCGTGGTAAACCCTTCGATGGCCGAACCATCGAACCCGATCCCCTCCTCAAACGCAACCTCAAGATCTTCGGGGCTTATGGCAAAACTCTTAAGACGTCCCAGCACGTCGGTGAACCATAGCTGCACAAACCGGATATCCCGCTCCTCGACCGTGCGAAGAACGAAATCGATATTCTGCTGCTGATTCATACGCGGGCGACCTCCTCAGTGTCGACGCCGAAAGTTCGTAGTCGCCGTAAGTATGGCATAAGAATGTTTCGCTGCCATTTCCCATTTTTCAGCGGCATACAAGGAGTACACGAGACGCGCTTGAAATGAATGCGCAGGTACGCAGCATAATCAACATGAGCGCAGCGCGCGCCACACGCAGGCTGCACCGGCATGGTCGGACAGGAATCTGAGAAAATGCGACCGTGCATCAAATCGCTTGTCCCTGCCCGAGTTATAAACAAAGCGCATAGGCGTAGATGCATGTGCGCGGCGCGCGGTAGCTGCCGCGTGCGCACGGCCCTGCGCGGCGCGATGCCCGGCAGATGGCGCCCATCGTGCTGAGCGCAAACGATGCACGCCGCGCCGGCGAGTAGCAAGCGGCCGACATGCAAACGATACGCACGGCGCAAACGATACGCGCAGCGCACGTGTCACGCGTACGCTGCGCAGAGAAATCGAATACCGTGCATGTGCCACGCCAGCGCGCAGACTTCACCGGAGCGCCCCGGTCACCTTACTTCACCCCACGACCAAGGTCGCGCGCAACCTCGTCCACCCCTTTAAGCGCGGGGCAACGCTTCTTGGTGCCTGCGCTGCAGTGCCCGGTGCACACACCACCCTGCGCGCAGTCGGCACAGGTTCCCTTGCGCCACGTGCGCACGCACACGACAACAAATGCGACGGCGATGAGCGCCAAAACGATGAAATCAACAGGAGCCATAGCACACCTCCCCATTGCATCATGCTAGATATGGTAATCCATAGACCGCATACACAAGAGCCGGAATGCGCTCGGCACCCCGGCTCATAAAAGCAATTCCTGCACAAAGCGAAGGTACGAACTGGATGCGACGACAAACCTGCTCGCAGCTGCCTCAGAACACAGCCCGCCCTATCGTGCCTTACGCAGTGGCCGCCACCGTCACCTGATCATCCTCGTCCCAGGCGCCCTTGGGCATAGGGCGGAAGAGCTGGAAGAGAATGAGCGCGATGAACGCGAACGCCACGACGGTCCAAATCCCAACCTCGCCCAACACGATGAGGTTATAGAGCTGGTTGATGATGAGGCCAATCACCCACGCGAAGCCGCACTCGTATCCCAGCGCGATCACGGTCCACTTGCCGGAGTTCATCTGCGCACGGATGGTGCCCATAGCCGCGAAGCAGGGTGCGCACAGCAGGTTGAAGGCACCGAATGCCGCGATGGCACCCATGCTGGGGAACACGGCGGCAAATGCCTTCCAGAGCTCGGGGTCGGCACCAGTGTCGTCGGCGACGGCGAAGAGGGTGCCTGCAGTGGAGACCACGTTCTCCTTGGCGACAAGACCCATGATGCTCATGGCGACGGTGCGCCAATTGTCGAAGCCAAGCGGCGCGAAGACCCAGGCGAGCAGATTGCCGAGCATGGCGAGCACGGAGTAGTCCACGAAGTCATCGAGACCGGTAAGGTCGGGCAGGAAGCCGAAGCTGCCGTTGTAGACACCGAAGTTCGAAAGGAACCACACCACGATGGTCGAGGCGAAGATAATCGTGAACGCCTTCTTGATGTAAGCGGACACGCGCTCCCAGATGTGCAGCCACCAGCTCTTGAGCGACGGGAGGTGGTAGCTCGGCAGCTCCATGACAAACGGAGTGGGACGCCCGGCGAAGAGCTTCGTCTTCTTGAGCATGATGCCCGAGACAATAACCGCTACGACGCCCAGGAAGTAGAAGAGCGGCGCGATCCACCAAGCCTCGGCGTCGCCCACCAGCGCGCCCATGAGCAGGGCGATGACGGGTAGCTTGGCGCCACAGGGAATGAAGGTGGTGGTCATGACCGTCATGCGGCGGTCCTTCTCGTTCTCGATGGTCTTGGTGGCGAGCACGCCCGGCACGCCGCAGCCCGTCGAGACGAGCATGGGGATGAAGCTCTTGCCAGAAAGGCCGAAGCGGCGGAACACGCGATCCATCACGAAGGCCACGCGCGCCATGTAGCCGCAGTCCTCGAGGAAAGAGAGCAGGATGAACAGCACGAACATCTGCGGGACGAAGCCGAGCACGGCTCCCACGCCGGCAACGACGCCGTCGTTCACCAAGCTGATGACGAAGTCGCTCGCGCCGAGTCCGACGAGCCAGCTCTCGAAGACCATGGGGATGGAGGGGAAGCTCGCACCGAAGAGCTCAAACCCCTCGCCGAAGAGGTTGTCGTTCACCCAGTCGGTACCGGCGGTGCCGAACGTGGAGATCGAGAGGTAGTACACGAGCCACATGATGACGACGAAGATGGGCAGACCCAGGATGCGGTTGGTGACGATGCGGTCGATCTTCTCCGAGGTACTCATCTTGGCGGGTGCCTTCTTGAGGCAACCGTCGATGATGTGCGCGATGACCGCGTAGCGCTCGCCGGTGATGATGGACTCGGCGTCGTCGTCGCAGTCCTTCTCGCACTGCGCGATGAGCTCCTCAACCTTTGCCGCAGCGTCTTTGGTGAGGTTCACGAGCTTCACGGCGTCTTCGTCGCGCTCGAAAAGCTTCACGGCGTAGTAGCGGCGCTTGTTCGCGGGCACCGAACCGGGGAGCTGCGCCTCGATGTGCTTGAGCACGTCCTCGATGGCAGAATCAAGCCGATGGGAAACGGCCGCCTCCTTCTTCGCCGCAGCCGCCTTGGCCTCAGCGATCAAGGTGTCGAGTCCGGTGTTCTTAAGCGCCGAGATCATCACGACCGGGCAGCCGAGGCTCTTCGAGAGCGCGTCGGTGTCGATCTTATCGCCGCTCTTTTCAACCAGGTCGGCCATGTTGAGGGCAACGACTACGGGGAGCCCCGTCTCGACGACCTGCATCGCCAGATACAGATTGCGCTCGAGGTTCGTTGCGTCCACGACCTGAATCACCACGTCGGGCTCGCCGCTCATGAGGTAGTCGCGACTGACGCGCTCCTCCGGGCTGTACGGGCTCAATGAATAAATTCCGGGGAGGTCGGTGATGATTACGCTCTTATCGCTTGAGAGCCGGGCCTCCTTCTTTTCAACCGTTACACCAGGCCAGTTGCCAACGTAGCCGTTTTGGCCGGTGATTTGGTTGAAGAGCGTGGTCTTGCCGCAGTTGGGGTTACCCGCCAAAGCGACGTGAAGCTGTGAAGCCGCCATGCATTCCTTCTTCCATAGGCTTTGAAACTTGAGTAAGTTGCCGAGTTAGCTCACGCGCTGTTTGGTGAAACACAACGGCGTATCGCATTGTTCATCTTGGCTAACAAATGCTACCATCATGACTCCATTTGTCAGACGCAGCTAACCCTACCTTCAAAAAAGAGGTGCCGCCAAGGTTACTCAACCTCGACGATCGCCGCCTCTTCCTTGCGAATCGAAAGCTCGTATCCGCGCACCGTGATCTCGACCGGGTCACCCAACGGTGCCACCTTGACCACCGTAAACGGCGTGCCCTTGATGAGACCGAGATCCATGAGGTGACGGCGAAGCGCACCCTTGCCGTGCAACTTCACGACGGTAGAGGACTCACCCACCTGCACATCTCCCAGAGTTTTCATCGTACCCCCCTTCAGGCTCTGCTACATTCTGCGAACGCGTGCATCGCACGCGCGGCGCACCTGCACTAGACCGTCATCACGTGCGACGCGACCTTCGCGTCAAGGCCGAATCGCGCGCCCTTGATGATCACGATGATGTTGCTGCCACTTGAACTCACGACGTGCACCTCCGACCCCTCGACAAAGCCGAGGTTCTCAAGATGGTGCTTGATGTTCTCATTGCCGCGCACGCGCGAAACCGTGACGGTCTCGCCGCTATGCACGAGCGAAAGCGGCATCGCAGGCATCTGTGGCTTCTGAGCCATGCTGAATAATCACCTGATTCATCGTAACCAGCATCTTCTGAACAGACAGCATTATGGCTCGGCAGACCGGCTTGCGCACTGCCGGAACACCGAACCGCGCTCGTGCTGTTTGTTCACCACCGTAAACTATCACGTTACGCACTGATTGTGAAGAGGAATTTAGACTCGGATAACAAAAAGTTGCAAGGAGCTTACTGTTCCGCACCGTACTATGCCGCAGACGACGGCTCATGCGGCAGCACGGACAAGACCGCTTCCCACATAGCGCTCCATGCCGGGACGACGAGCGCGGAACGCTTCGAGCGAAGCGCTGTTGATGAGCCGATAGGTGCGGCGCGCATGCCTGGGCTCACAAAAGGCCGGCCACAGCATGGCCTGCTCGCCGCACCTACCGTGTCGACCTACTGCACGTACGCAAGCACGACCTTCATATCGCCCGCGCATTCAAGCGCCTCGCACGCAGAGAGCGCCAACAGGTGCGAGCCCTTTTTGACCGCGCGGCCGTTGACGGTGCCGGTGCCCTCGATTACGCTGATGCACGTAAACGGATGCGGGGTGGCAACGTCGAGCGTGGCGGAACCCCCGGGCTGCGCGCCCACACGCACGAGATCGACGGTGTATCGGTCGTTGGATTCCAGCATTTGAACCGCGCCTTCCGCCGGCGAAACCTCGCCCGATTCGAGCGGTTCGCGGTCGAAATCGATCACGTCGAGCGCCTGCGCCATGTGCAGCTCGCGCAGCGACCCATCGGCCTGGCGACGATCGAAATCGTACACGCGATAGGTGATGTCGGAGGATTGCTGCACCTCGAGAACCACCGTGCCGCCCAGAATCGCATGCACCGTGCCCGCATCGATCTGGAAGAAATCGCCCGCCTTGGCGGGAATCTCGCACAACAGCTCATCCCAGCGACCCTCATCGACCATCTGGGCAAACTCCTCGCGCGAGCGCGCACGCTGCCCCACGACGATACGCTGGCCCTCCTCGGCAGAGAGTACATACCAGCATTCCTTCTTGCCCAGAGAGCCATTCTCGTGCGCGGCGGCATACGCATCGTCTGGATGCACCTGAATGGAGAGGTCGTCCGCTGCGTCGATGATCTTCACGAGCAGGGGGAAGCGGTCGCCCTCCATGTTGCCGAACAGCTCGCGGTGCTCGTCCCACAGCCACGAAAGGGCGCGCCCGGCGTACGTACCCGACGCGACGGTGCAATCGCCGTTGGGATGAGCCGAGATCGCCCAGCACTCCCCGATCTGTCCTTCGGGGATATCGTATCCGAACTCCGTCTCGAGCTTGCGCCCGCCCCAGAGCATCGATTTGAATACCGGTGTGAGCTCAATAATTGACTCCATGAACCTCTCCTAACGCGGCGCACATATGACGCCTGTCAGTGTAGCGCAGCAAACCGGCGTTGGTGCTCGACGCGAACACGAAGACGCGCAGAGCATCTGGAACGGGTACCCGCGTTGTCTGACGGGCGCGCACGCGCCGGGCGGCGCCGCGTGCTCAGGGCAGCAGCGCGCGCGGCAGACAGAAGGGCGCGCGATGCATGCGAGCGGTCTCGCCGAGCGGCATATGCTACCGGTGTGCTACATCAGGCGGAGCGAAACCTCCTTGAGCTGCGCCATGCTCACCGAGCTCGGCGCGGCGCTCATAAGGTCGGAGCCGGAACTCGTCTTGGGGAACGCCATGACGTCGCGAATGGAATCGCAACCGGCAAGCAGCATGCACACGCGGTCGAGGCCGAGCGCGAAGCCACCCATGGGTGGCGCACCATAGGCGAGCGCCTCCATGAAAAAGCCGAACTGCTCGGTCGCGCGCTCCTCCGTGAAGCCCAATAGCTTGAGTACGCGCATCTGCAGCTCGGGGTCGTGGATGCGCATGCCGCCGCCGCCGGCCTCGAAGCCGTCCATCACGAAGTCGTACGTGCAGCTGCCCACCGAGAGCGGATCGCTTTCCAGGCGCTCGATGTCTTCCGCGACCGGCTGCGTGAAGGGCTGGTGCTCGGACGCATAGCGCTTCGCCTCGTCGTCCCAATGGAAGAGCGGAAAGCCGACTACCCAGAGGAAGTCGTGGCCGTCGCGCGGGATGTCGAGGGCGTCCGCCATGTGCGAACGCATGCCGCCCAAAATCTCGTCGGAAGCCAAGCGCGGGCCTGCCGCGAACATGACGAGGTCACCGGGCTCCACATCGCACCGGCTGCGCAGCTCGGCCATCTCCTCGTCGCTGAAGAACTTCACGATGGGGCTGTTCACAGAACCGTCCTCGCGGAAGGCGATCCACGCCAGACCCTTGGCGCCGAAGGTCTCGGCTACCTTCGCGAGCTTGTCGATCTGCGCGCGCGGCCACGTGCCGGCACCCTTGGCATTCAGCGCCTTAACCACCTGACCCTCGGTGTTCGCCGCGCTCGAGAACACCTTGAAGGCCGAGCTCTTGAACACGTCGGTAAGGTCCACGAGGTGCATGCCATAGCGCGTATCGGGTTTGTCCGTGCCATAGGTATCCATGGCGTCCCAATACGAGATGCGGCGCAGCGGCGTGGGCATCTCGACGCCAACGTGGGCGAACGCATCGGCGAGCACGTCCTCGAGCGCGCCCATGACGTCATCCTGATCGACGAAGCTCATCTCGATATCCACCTGCGTGAACTCGGGCTGGCGATCGGCGCGCAGGTCCTCGTCGCGGAAGCACTTCGCCACCTGGTAATAGCGCTCGACGCCACCGACCATGAGCAGCTGCTTCAAGAGCTGCGGCGACTGCGGCAGGGCGTAGAAGCTACCCGGCTGCAAACGCGACGGCACGATGAAGTCGCGCGCGCCCTCGGGCGTAGATTTAAAGAGAGCGGGCGTCTCGACCTCGGTAAACGCGCGGTCGTGAAGCGCCGAGCGAATGGCGAAGGTGAAGTTTGAACGCAGCTCGAGCTTTGCTGCCATCTCGGGACGGCGCAGGTCGAGATAACGATATCGCAGGCGCGTGTCCTCAGACGTCTCGATGCCATCTTCTATTTGGAACGGCGGGGTCTTGGAGCGGTTGAGCACCTCGATGTGATCGACGAGCACCTCGACCTCGCCGGTGGGAAGCTTTGCGTTGATGGTCTCCTCGTCGCGCGCGATGACCGTGCCGTGCACGAGGATCGGCCACTCGGGGCGCATCGTCTCGGCGATATGGAACGTATCGCCCAATGCATGATCGGGGTCGAAGGTGCACTGCGCCATGCCGGTACGGTCGCGCAGGTCGCAGAAGATGAGCCCACCGTGATCGCGGCGGCGCCATACCCAGCCCGTGAGCGTAACCTCTTCGCCGATGTTCTCGACGCGAAGCTCGCCCGCAGTACGGGTGTGCATGGAATGAATGTTCGCGGGGTTCTGCGCGCCGGTCGCGGCGCAGCTAGCCTGGGTCTCTGCCACAGAGTCCTCCTCCTCATCTGTGCCGCCCCGTGTCGTACGGGCGGCGTGCATACAGACCGCCGCGTCTGCGTAGACCGCGCAGCGCGGCATGTCGGCTGCCGCCGCATGCCGGTCTCGCACCTTCCCCACGAGAGCCCGCCCATAGCGGAGCACGTCATAGCGCACCCGAACAACCAGCGGCTGAGCAGTCGGACTATGATACCAGCAACCGGTTCTCCCCGGGACTGGCGACGCGTGTTCATACGCTGTTTACAGGAGGCTTGCCTCGGCTGAATGTGCCGTTCGATATGTCGCAACACGCCTTCTCAACATAGGTGCACATGACGTGGGGTATCTCACGACTCCCATTGTCAGCTCAGGTGCACGCGCCGCGCCGCATGAACCATCCCCGTTGCGTAGATTGGAGGCACGTTCAAGGCCGGCGCGCGCATTCTGAACCACCGGCCGCGGCAGCGAGAGCACATGGCTGCGTGCATGGAGAAGCCGGGTCGCATCTCGGAGCCATGGAGCTCGAACGCGGCCGCGCGATATCCAAGCATGGCGAGGCTGAACCCGCAGCTACTCGTCGTTTGAAGAACGCTCGCGAGCGCCGGTCGCGCGGAAAATCGCCCAGTCGGCAATGCGCACCGCATCGTCGCCCATGCGCTCGAAATACTTCGCCACCATAAGCAGCTCGGGCAGGTACCTCGCGCGCGTCTCGCTCGCTTTGATGAGGTCGATGACCGCGCCCTCGCAGGCCAGGTATGCGTCGTCCACGCCATCGTCCATGGAAAAGACGTCATGCGCCTTGTCCACGTCGGACGTGCGGAACGCCTCGACCGCCTCCTCGACCATCGCTGCCACTTGGTTCGCCGCATAGTCGAGATGTTCCTTTACATGCGCGCTCACCTCGACAGGCAAGATCTTGGCGAGATACGCCACGTCGCGGCTCATCTCGTCGATGTGCGTCAAGTCGGAGACCAAACGGAACACGCCGCTCACAAAACGCAGATCCCCCGCGATGGGCTGCTGCAGAAGCATCACGTCAAAGCACGTGTCTTCGATGGAGCCGCGCAGGCGGCGCTCGCCCTTCGCTCCGGCAAGCACCTCGCCGATCGCAGCCTCGTCGCCCGCGAGCGCGGGAACAAGCGTTCGCACATCGTCTGCGGTCTTTGCGGCAAAACGCCCGAGCGCACCATCGATGTCATCGAGTTGCTTGAGAAATTCAGACCGAGTGCTCATAACCATTAGCTGAACCTTCCCGTCAGGTAGTCGTTGGTAAGCTTCTTTCGGGGGCTGGAGAAGATCTCCTTGGTAGGACCTGCTTCAACAAGCTCGCCCAGGTAAAAGAAGCAGGTTTTATCGGCCACGCGCGCCGCCTGCTGCATGTTATGCGTGACCACCACCACGGTATGGTCTTCGGAAAGCTGCATCATGAGCTCTTCGACCATGCTCGTGGAAATGGGATCGAGCGCCGAGGTGGGCTCGTCCATGAGCAGCACTGAAGGATCGGTGGCGAGGGCGCGGGCGATGCACAGGCGCTGCTGCTGGCCGCCGGAAAGCCCCAGGCCACTTTTGCCGAGCTTGTCCTTCACCTCGCCCCACAGCGCCGCGCGCGTCAAACAGCGCTCGAGAATCTCTTCCTCACGCGCTTTCGAAAGCCGACCCATGCGCCTCACGCCGTAGAGCACATTGTCGCGAATGCTCATCGGGAACGGATTGGGGTGCTGGAACACCATGCCCATGTACACGCGCAGGGCGTTGGCGTCCATCTTGAAGATGTCCTCGCCTGCAAATTCGATGGCGCCGTCGGTGCGGACGCTCCCCACGAAGTCGCACATGCGGTTGAACGCGCGCAGCAAGGTGGATTTGCCGCACCCGGACGGGCCGATGAACGCCGTCGCGCGGTTTTTGGGAATCTCGAGCGTAATGTGCTTGAGCGCCTGGAAATCCCCATACCATAGGTTGAAATCGCGGATGGAAAGCATGCTCTCCACGCCTTCGATGGCGCGGTGGGCGTCCTCGTTAATCGCTGTGTCCATAGTGTTCTCCATCACCCGAACCGACCCGTCAGATAGTCCGCGAGGCGCTGGTCGCGAGGCGCCGAGAAGATCTGTCGCGTCGTGCCCGTCTCTACCATATCGCCCATGTAGAAGAAGGCGGTGCGGTCGGACACGCGGCCGGCCTGCTCCATGTTATGGGTCACGATGATCTGGCAGAGCCCCGTCTCGCAGAGCGAGCGAATCGTTTCCTCGATGGTGTAGGTCGAGATCGGGTCGAGCGCCGAACAGGGTTCGTCGTACAGCACCACATCGGGCTTCATGGCGAGCGTGCGGGCGATGCACAGGCGCTGCTGCTGGCCACCGGAAAGGGCGAGGGCGCTTTGCTTGAGCTTGTCCTTGACCTCGTCCCACAGCGCCGCTTGCCGAAGCGCCGTCTCCACCAGCCCGTCTTCCTCGTCCTTGCTCTGAAGCCGCCCGTGCTTCTTCGGTGCGAACAGGATGTTCTCGCGAATCGACTTGCGAAACGGCGTCGGTTGCTGAAACACCATGCCGATCGACTTGCGGAGCTCGAAGAGGTTTTCCTTCGGCGTATTGACGTTGCGATCGCGGTAGTAGATCTCGCCGCCTATCTTGCATTTGGGAATCTCGCGATTCATGAGGTTGAGGCAACGCAGGAACGTCGATTTTCCGCAACCGGAAGGTCCGATGAGCGCCGTGACCTCGCCCGTGTGAAACGCGAGGCTTGTCTTATGAAGCGCCTCGTTCGCAAGGTCATAGGTAACGGTCACATCGCGCGTGGCGAGCAACGCGGAAGCTGGTGCGCCCGCGGCGGCGTGTGAGCTGGTTGCAGAGGACGCATCGGTGCGGGAACCGTTCAACGTGGCCGAAACGGTATGGTCGGCGGCAGAGGCGCCCGCATCCTGAGCGCCAACCACCGTGCCCTCGGCGGCCTGAGCGCGTGATATATCGATCATTCGGCGGTCAACCTCCTCGCAAGGAACTTGCCCAGCACGCGCGCAAGCACGTTGAACAGCAATACGCATACAAGCAACACGGTTGCCGTACCCCACACGATTTCGGTCGAGCCGGCGGTCGGCTCGGAGGTGAGACGCCAGATATAGACCGCCAGCGTGCAGGCGGGACGGAAGATGTTGAAGGGGTTCGTGGGCGCCATAAAGTTGGTGCTCGCGAAGTTGAGGCGAGAAGGCGCAGAGCCGGAGGTGAAGATGAGCGCAGCGGCCTCGCCGAATACACGGCCGGCCGAAATGACGATGCCGGTCACGATGGCGGGCATGGCAGCAGGGAGCAGCACGTTCACCGTGGTCTCCCAGCGGGTGAGCCCCATGGCAAGCGCGGCGTCGCGCTGGCTGCGCGGTACGTCTTCGAGCGCCTGTTGAATGGTACGCACCAAGATGGGGATGTTGAACATGGTAAGCGCAAGCGCGCCGGAAAGAATCGAGATCCCCCAGCCCATGTAGACCACGAAGAACAGCGAGCCAAACATACCGACCACGATCGAGGGCAGGCTCGAAAGCGTTTCGATGGCCGTGGACGCCGCCGCGGTGATCCAGTTGTCGGGCGCATACTCAACGAGGAAGATGGCGCCGCCGAGCGAGATGGGCACCGAGATGACGAGCGTGACGATGAGCATGTAGAACGAATCCCACAGCTGATAGAGAATGCCCGGAGCAACGGAATCGTTCGACGGGTTGGTTAAAAAGCCCGCAGAAAGCGCTTTGCCCAAGCCGCGCACGAGGATGTATGCGACGATCGCCGCGAGCAGGAGCAACACGAAGCCCACGATGCAGACAAGGATACCCGTGGCAACCTTATCTTGCGCCCCGATGCGCGAAACGTGCGCGGCGAGATCGCGCTTGCCGGCGGTGGCGGTGTCGGTTGCAGCCGTTCCGGCGACGGTGACGGCGCTGTCGGCGGCATGGGCCGCATCCGTGCCGGCGGAAGCGGCGGAGGCGGTACCGGTGCTAGCCATTCTGCTTCGCCCCCTTATGACCGATGAGGTGGATGACAAGGATGAAGAAGAGCGACATGACCAAAAGGATGAGACCGAGCGACCACAGCGCGTGGTATGTGGACGTGCCGCTCACCGCATTGGAAAGACCCGAGGTGAGGGTGGCGGTAAGGGTCGATGCAGGTGAAAGCAGACCCGTGGGCATATTGCGCTCCACGCCGCCTATGACCATCTGCACGGCGAGCGTCTCGCCAAACGCGCGGGTCATGCCCAAAATGACCGCCGTCATAATCGAGGGGGTCGCGCTCTTAAGCACCACATGCCAGATGGTTTGCCACCGCGTGCAGCCCAAGGCATATGAGCCCTCGCGATATTCATTGGGCACCGCGGCGAGCGCATCGATCGATAGCGTGGTCACCGTGGGCAGAATCATCACGGCGAGCACGATCGAACCGGAGAGGATGCCCGCGCCGGTACCCGCCGCAGAACCGAAAACGGCACGCATGGCGGCATTCACCACATAGAGGCCGAGCACGCCGTAGACAACCGAGGGAATGCCGACCAGCAACTCCACAAGCGGCTGGAACACGCGACGGCCGAACCCGGGCGCGACCTCGACCACGAACATAGCGGATCCGAGCGCGATGGGCAGCGCAAAAACCGTAGAGAGCAGGGTGACTGAAAACGAGCCTACGATCATAGGCAGCGCGCCAAAGAGACCCTGCTCGGGAATCCAGTGCTGGCCGGTAAGAAACTCAACGGGATCGAGCCCATCGACGAAGAAGGTCGTAAGACCCTGCTGCGCCACCATGATGATCAGCGCAACGACCACAACGGTGACAAGCGCGACGCATGCACCCGTGATACCCAGCCCGACATGCTCAAGTTGTCGCTTTGGCATGAGCCTCTTTGCCATATGATGCCTCCTTTCAATACAAGACGGGGCACCTCACCCACCAGGAGGCGCCCCATTGCTCTTTTGCTTCCGTTCAGCAAGAAGCCCTAAGCGATTTCGGTGACGTTGCCGTCGGCGTCCTTCGTGACCTTCATGTTGGTCATGGGGATGAAGCCCTGTTCAGAAACCAGGCTGCCCTGGACGTCGTCGGACATCATGTATTCGATGAAGGCCGTGGTGACCTCGTCGGCGTCCTCGCGGGTATACATGTGCTCATACGCCCAGATGTTGAAATCGCCCGACTCGACGTTCTCCTGCGTGGGCTCGATGCCATCCACAGAAATCGCCTTGATGCCGTCGTTGGTCTCGAAGTAATTGAACGCCGCATACGAGATGGAGCCCTCGGTGGCAGCGACCTGCTCGACGACCATGCCCGAAGAATCGACCTCGGCAACCGGGGTGAAGTCCTCGGGCACCTCCTTGCCCTGCAGCACGGCGTCTTCGAACGTGGCACGGGTCCCCGAACCGGCCTCGCGGTTGATAACGTTGATGGTGCCGTCGGTGCCGCCCACCTCGGACCAATTGGTGATCTCGCCGGTGAAGATGCCCGCGAGCTGCTCGGTGGTGATGTCGTCGATGTCAACGGAAGCGTTCACGATCGGACCCATGCCAACCACGCAAACCTGGTTGTCAACGAGACCCTCGCACTGGTCGGCCTCAAGCTTGGCCTCGGCAAACACGTCGGAGCGTCCGATCTGCGCCGTGCCCTCGACGATGTCGGAAAGACCCTGACCCGAGCCACCGGCGGAAATGGCGATGGAGACATCGGGGTTCTCGTCCATGAACGCATCGGCTGCAGCCTCGACGAGGGGCTGGAACGAGGTGGCGCCAGAGCAGTTGACGGTACCGGAGAGGCTGGAGCCTGCGCTGGCACTGCCGGCAGTGGACGCCTGGCTGCAGCCGGCGAGGCCGAGACCCGCGACCGCAGCGACGCCCCCGGCGAAGCCGAGGAACGAACGACGGGAGCACGAATAGTCGAACATGAACGATTCTCCTTCCAGAATCTTGCATTCACGATGGCAGGCTGCATAGGAGACGCCTGCGCTCGTCGGTAGGCAATGTAGCGCGCACAATCGGCGGAAAATCGCTCATCGGCAGGTTATTACACGCGTCTAATCAAGCATTACGCCGCGCGAATCGCCTGCTTACAAGAGGTTTACATAGTAAAGGCGCATCGATTGGACGGCACAGGCGTGAAAGCCGCTTGCAGGGCTGCAGGCGCGGAGGCATTCCGATGCGCTGCGCCATGCCCGAACCATCAGGCAACATGTTGGCGATATGACCATCTTTCACGCGCGAGACCAGCGCTTTTCCGATATGCTATCCGTGCTAACAAATTTATGTCACGTGCTCACATACGCGCCGGCAGCCGTGTGGCGACAAACGCGCGAAAGCCGCGTGCCGGCAGACCATGCCGCCCGCATGGCGGCAGCCCCGCACGACACAGGTACGTCGCATGCGCGATGCAACGCCGAAAGGAGATGTCCATGTTCGCGATGCCCGTCTACCGCACGCCCGACTTCTCGCTTGAGCCTTTCGCAAGCGCCCCCGATGCGAAGCTTGCCGCGGTCGAAATGGACGGCGTTGCGCCCGAGGGTTTTCACAGCACCTCTGTGTTCCCTGAATATGTAAAGGTCGATGGAAGGTGGCTCCTCGCCCGCCAGAGCCGCATGGATTCGAGCATCATGGTGACGCGCAGCGAGATGAACATGCCCGTGCTCAGCATAGTGGAAAACCGCAACCTGCGCGCTGGCGATCGCGTGGTACTCGGACGCACCGAAAACGCCGAAGAGGGCATCTACGTGCACACGGACTGCTTCGACGACCCCTGTGCGGAAGATGCCGGAGCATGCGATAAATTCACGTTTCGACAAGGCCGCAGCCGCGAGACCTCGTTCGCCCGCGACTACGACCGCCTCTACGAGCGCCTGCGCCACGACCGCGACCACGGCAAGATCGTCTGGGTGTTGGGCCCTGCCTTCGCATTCGACGCCGACGCGCGCCACGCCATGCAGCTCATGATCGAGAACGGATTCGTTGACGGCATCATGGCGGGAAACGCCCTAGCCACGCACGACCTCGAGGCGGCCACGCTCCACACAGCCCTCGGACAAGACATCTACACGCAGCAGACGCGTCAAAACGGGCACTACAACCATCTCGACGTGATCAACCGAGTGCGGCGCGCCGGGTCGATCGAGGCGTTCGTGCACGGGGAGCGCATCGATGATGGCATCATCGCCAGCTGCATCCGCCGCAACGTGCCGCTGGTGCTTGCCGGGTCAATCCGCGACGACGGTCCCCTGCCGGGCGTGATCGACGACGTCTACGAGGCGCAGGGTGCCATGCGCGCCATGGTGTCCCAAGCCACCACGATCATCTGCCTGGCCACTATGCTGCACACCATCGCCACCGGTAACATGACGCCGACATACACCTTCGATGAGCAGGGAAACATCCGTCCGGTATTCTTCTACACGGTCGATATCTCGGAATTCGTGACGAACAAGCTGCTCGACCGCGGGAGCGTTTCGGCCACGTCGTTCATCGCGAATGTGCAAAACTTCATCGTTATCGTGGCGAAGGGCCTGGGAGTCATGTAGCGGGCGCGCGGCTGCGCCGCCGATGACCACGGTACAGCATGAAAGATGGCACGGCGCAGACGACGGGCGCGCATGCGCGCATACGGAGTCGCCTATACGCGCCGCGAGCCCTCCGGACACATGACGAAACGGAAGCGAAAATCCGCGACCTTCTTGACACGAGCGGTGCGTCGCCCGCATATGAATGAGATATCGTCTCCGGCGCAACAGCGGAAAACCTCCCCGGGGCATGCAGCGCCGCTCTCCAGGCATCGCAGCAGCGCCGCCTGCGGGCGCGCGGCGCCCCGTTCGCGCAAATTTCCGCGCCGGTGGCCAAAAAGGTGCGATAGGTTGCGGCGAATCGGAGTCGCGGAGGCCCTCGGGGGGCGAAAGGGGGCATCCGCGGCGCCCCGGCCGGCCGGAAACGCGACATTCGAGCCCCTGGAAGGCTCCCAGGAGCCCGCAGATGGGCGCCCCGCCCCGCCCGGGGCCCGCGTCACGGGGCGAGCCGTGCAACCTATCGTGCTTTTTTGGCCACAAGGCCGAAAAGTTATGGCGTCACGGCACGAGGCAATCGTAGCGAACAGCCTTGCCAACAATCGTGTAGCTCGGTGTTTTTCCGGCAAGATATGGTCCTTTAACAGGACGTTTAATGACCACCTTGCGCGGGTGCGTTGCAAGCGCCGCGGCGACCAGCTCTTCTTGGTTCTCGCACGGGCGCTCGAGCTCGTGAATCAGCTGGAATTTCTTCTTCACCGCCGCGCGCTTGCGTCGCGCGGGAAACATCGGGTCGAGATACACCACGTCGGGCGTCGGATCGAGCTGCGGAAGCGCCGGAATGCTGTCGCCGCCGACAAGATGCATACGGGAAACGGCCTCGGCAAGCCGCGCGTCTTGCGCCGCGCGACGCAGGCTGTCCTCGAGCAACGCCGCGATGACCGGATCTTGCTCGAACAGCAGCACATCGAACCCTACCGCGGCGAGCAGCAGCGCATCCTCGCCGAGCCCCGCCGTCGCATCAACCGCAATGGGCCTGCAATCGTTGGCAGCGCGCCTGAGTTTCGCAGCGCGCACCAGCAGCTCATGGCTCAGCCGTCCCGGCCGCAACCGCGGCGCCATCCCCGATAGATCGGGGCGCATCACCATGCCGTTGCCTTCGAGCGACACGCCGTCCGCGCCAAAGCGAACGATGAGGGCGCGCTGGTCGCGAGCCGGCGCGCTCAGCGCATGTGCGGACGTGGCAGGCAGGCCATCTTCACCCCGAGCCGTACATGCGTCCGGGCCGCAGCAGGCAGACCCGGCGGCTATGATCGAGATGCCCGCCCGCTGCGCGAGCTGCGCCGCCGACGCCTCGTCTCCGCCTGCCCCGACAACAATGCCCAGCACGCCATCGCTCTGCGGCCTGCCGTCGCCCGGCTTGCTCGATGCCATCAGCACCTCCACGCCACCCAAACTGCGCGCACCACACAGAAGCATAACGCCGCCCCAGCACCTGGGCGATCGCCCATGACCGGCACTTCATAGGGAAATCCTATGAACGACGCCCAGAACCTGAGCGAGCTTCACCCGAAGCGATCACCCGCCGGCGAGTCGAACCAGGGCACCTGCCGGCGCGAAGACAAATGCCCGCCTGGCGCCCCGGCGATTACCCGATCTTCTCCATGCCGCCCATGTAGGGACGAAGCACCTCGGGCACGGTGATGGTACCGTCGGCATTCTGGTAGTTCTCCATGATCGCGGCCATGGTGCGGCCGGTCGGCAGACCGGAGCCGTTCAGCGTGTGCACGAAGCGCGTGCCCTTGAAGTGCTCCGGGTCGCGGTACTTGATGTTCGCCCGGCGCGCCTGAAAATCCCCACAGTTGGAACAGCTCGAGATCTCCTTGTAGGCGTTATAGCTGGGCAGCCACACCTCGACATCGTAGGTCTGACGCGCGGAGAATCCCAGGTCGCCCGTGCAGAGGCTGATGACGCGATGCGGAAGCTCAAGCTGCTGCAGCAGATACTCGGCCTCGGCCACCATGTGCTCCAGCTCGGCGTCCGATTCTTCAGGCTTGGCGAACTTGACCATCTCGACCTTGGTGAACTGATGCTGGCGGATGATGCCGCGCGTATCGCGCCCGGCGCTTCCCGCCTCCTCGCGGAAGCACGCCGTGCCTGCGGTGTAGCGCAGCGGCAGATCGCCCGCCTCGAGCACCTCACCGGCATGGAGGTTTGTGAGCGCGACCTCGGCCGTGGGGATGAGGAACTGGTCATCGCCGGTGTGGTACGCATCGTCCTCGAACTTAGGCAGCTGCCCGGTACCATACATGATCTCGCGGTTCACGATCACCGGGGGAATGAACTCTTTGAACCCGCGCTCCAGGTGCGTGTCGAGGAAGAAGTTCTGCAGCGCGCGATCCAGACGGGCGCCAGCCCCAGCGAGCACCGTGAAGCGCGCGCCCGAAAGCTTGGAGCCTCGGTCGAAATCGAGGATGCCTAGATCGGTACCCAGATCCCAATGCGGCTTGGCTTCGAACCCCTCGGCCGCGAAATCACGCGGCGTGCCCCAGCGGCGACACTCGGGGTTCTCGGTCTCGTCCTTGCCGACAGGCGTCGCCTCGCACGGAATGTTGGGAAGGTGCGCCATGAAGGTATCCAGCTCGGCCTCGAGCGCGCTTCGACGGTCGGCAAGGCCATCGATTTGCACGTTCACCGCGCGCACGGCTTCTTTCGCCGCATTGGCCTCCTCGCGCTTGCCCTCGCGCATCAGCTGACCGATCTTCTTCGATTCTGCGTTACGCGTCGCCTGCAGCTGCTCAACCTCGGTAATTACAGAACGACGTTCTTCATCGAGCTCGAAGAAACGGGTGCGATCCCACGACGTTTGACGATTCGCCATCGCAGTATCAACCGCATCGGGGTTCTCGCGAACGAACTTGATATCGAGCATGGCTCCTCCGGTCTCATCTGCTCTCTCATACGCCGCAACGAGCACATAAGCAATTTGCGCTCCGTGCTCAAAGGTGCTCCGGCAAGTATATACTTATTGCACCACCTGCATGCCCGAGGCACACCTCGAACACATGCACGGAAACACAGCCGCCGCATGATGATATAAAGGAAGATGTCATGGGAGATTTGTTCTCGTTTCTGTTTAGTACCCGCGCCGGACTCGCCATCCTCTTCTTCGGCGGCCTGGTGGTCGTGGGCATCGCCGCGTTTCTGCTCGAAAAGCGCACGCATGCGATGTACGTCGATCGCGGCCCAAAAAAAGAGGGCGAGGACGATGGACTGTTCTAGCTGACCCTGCGAGATAGGACACATCATGGCTTGGAAGTCCCCGAAAACCGACGAAGTGCAAACCGACCCGTTTAACGCTCCGGATCCGGTGATGCCCAGCGAAGAGCCGGCAACTGGGAGCTTCGTGGCCGATGGAAAACGCGAGGAGCGCGGCGGCCGTGCGCGGCGTCGCCGCATCGGACGGGCGCGTCGAGGCGATTCTGGCAGCGACGCTTCGGCATCGAGCCACACGACACGGGCGCAACAAGACGATGCTAGCAGCGACGCTTCGGCATCGAGCCATACGACGCAGCGCACCCATAAGGCGCGGCGCGACCGGCATACCTGGCATATGCCGCGCAAAACGCGCCGGCCTTCCGCTGCCGGCAGCGCTCCTGCACCCGAGACGCGAAAGCGCATGCGCGCTGTCATCATCGTTTTCGTGCTCGTGTGCGTGATCGGAGGCATCGTCGGACCTGCCCTTTTTGCATGCAGCGTCGTGTTCGATGCCCTCTTCGATGACAGCGATTCCTATAGCGTCTCGTATAGCCTGTCTGATGACATCTTGTCTGACTACGATTCGTCCGACGACGATTGGATCGACTACGACACGAATGTATACAACCAGGTATCGACCGATCTGGATGTGATGGCGCGAGACGAGACGATACGGACGCTCGACTCCATGATCGCCGGCGATGAGTACTACCTTGACCTCGCGGAACAGGCCATCGACGATCGATTCGAACTATACTACGGCATCACGACCGAGGAGCTCGGCATCGATGCGCGCGCGCTCGCGGCGGAACTGATGGGGCGCATGACCTATGAGCTCGATAGCTCGTATTGCTACGGCTACACCACAGAAAGCGGATACGACATGGACTGTTCAGTCTATTTCGATCTCTCTATGCCCAGCGCGGACAGCGTCGTCTTGGCTGTGAACGACCACCTGCCCGACGGTCTCTCGCTCTATGCCATCGATGCACCGCTGAGCGCCTCAGAGCAAGAAGCCGTTCGCACCGCGCTAGATACGGCGCTTCAAGATTCGTCGCTGGACACGCGCAACCTGTTCATGGTCATGGAGTATAAGGGGGCGGCCGACCTCGACGGCGAAAACTGCACACTCGAGTTCGATCAGGATTCGTGGGATACATCGTTCGAAATGATCGTCTAGAACAGGAACCGGTCGCCGTTGCACGCGAACGGCGTGGGCGCAGCGCGAACGGTGCGGCAGGCGATGCGCGGCAGATGGTAGATGGCGCGTGGCACGCCGCACGTGCCCTGGCGTTGCACGTTATATGAAGGACGTGGTATGAATTCAAAAAACGACACAGTGAAGGGAACTGCTTCGAGTCTCACCCGCTGCGGGCTGTGCGTCGCATTGCTCGCCGTGGCCTCATCCATCAGCATTCCGCTGGGGCCTGTCCCATTCACCTTGCAGACGCTCGTACTTGCCATGTTTCCCGCAGCGCTCGGCGGACGAGACGCTGTAGCGACCGTAGGCGTCTACCTCTTGCTCGGAGCCCTCGGGCTGCCGGTGTTCTCGGGCTTCTCCGGCGGCATCGCCGTGCTGATAGGCCCCACCGGCGGGTACCTGTGGGGCTTTTTCGTTGGTATGGTGCTCGCAGCATGCATCGCGCATATGCGCAGGATCCCTCAGGCCGCACGCGATGTGCTCGCGCCTACGGTGCTCCTGCTCGTCTCATACGCACTCGGCACCGTACAGCTCATGCTGGTCATGCACCTCGATCCGCCCGAGGCGCTTGCGCTCGCCGTACTCCCCTTCGTTATACCTGACATCGTGAAGCTCGCGATCGGCATACAGCTGGGACGCATCGTGCGGCGCGCCATGCACTCGAGACCAGGCAATTGGTGATCTGACACCGGGTGCCAGACCACCAATTCTGCGCGTTATTTGTTTTGGGGCGGTGCGGCGGGCACGTTGCCGCCATCGTTCGCCTCGGCCGCGGTGACCATCTGCTCGAACATGCTCGCGCTTTCCTTGAAGTTCGAGGGAAGCACCACCGTGGAGCTCTTGCCGGTACGCGCGAACTCGGTCATCATCTCCGTCCATTGCGTATACATGAACAGCAGGTTCGCCTCGTTGTTCGACACACCGGTCTCCTGGATGGACTCGAGCGAATCCTTGATGCCCACGGCGATGGCCTTGCGCTGGTTTGCGATGCCCTCGCCCGCCTTCTCCATGGCTTCCGCCTCGGCGCGCGCCTCGGTCACGCGGCGGATGCGGTCGGCCTCGGCAAGGTCTTGCGCGGCGGCTTTCGTGCGCTGCGCCGCGTTGATCTGGTTCATGGAATCCTCGACCTCGGTCGGCAGCGCAATGCGCGTGATGAGCGTCGAGACCAAGGTGAAACCATAGGCGGCCATCTGCTCCGAGACGGTTGCGTTCACATCCTGCGCGATGTTGTCTTTCTTCGCGAACACCTCGTCGAGGGTGTACACCGGGATGGACGAACGCAGCGCGTCGGTGATGAAGTCGCGCATCTGAGCCACCGGCTGCTGCAGCATGTAGTAGCTCTTGTAGATGCCGGAATCTGCCGGACCGCGACCCATGTCGTAGCTCACGTGATACTGCACGGACACCTCAAGGCCGATGGTCACGTTGTCTTCCGTCTTTGCATCGATGTCGAAGCCGTTTTTCATGGTGCGCAGCGAAACCGTTGCCGCCTTGCGGTCGATCACCGGAATCTTCACGTGAAGGCCCGACCCCACAATGCGGTTAAAGCGACCCAGGCGTTCGATGATGACCGCATGCTGCTGCTTCACCACGAACAGCGAGTCCGTCACGATGAGCACGATGAACACGACGATGATAATGAACCCAAGCAGACCGATCATGCGTCCTCCCTTAGAACGTAACATGCGTTTTCGTCGATAGCATACCAAAGGTTTTGCACGCCGACGCCGACTCATCCCGTAAGCGTTTCCCAATGTGCGGCAATTCGGATAACGCCCATACCGGCGAAATGAAAGTCTGATACCTGACGTTAGGCTACCATTGCCGAGATGCTAGTGCTGTTACGCTTCGATGGCGTCGATGGCCTTGATGAACGCCGAGCGCATGCCCGCCTCCTCGAGCGCGGCGACGCCGCGGATCGTCGTGCCTTTGGGCGAGCAGACGGCATCCTTCATGGCTCCCGGGTGCGCCTTGGTGGCAAGCTGCAGCTTCGCGGTTCCCGCGACCGCCTGGCTCACCATCTCGTAGGCAGTCGCGCGCGGAATACCGTATTTCACGGCCGCGTCGCCCAACGCCTCGATCATCATCGCGACGAACGCCGGCGAGCACCCGCCGATGGTACCCGAGATGGAGAGCAGGTTGCTCTCCACCGCAACGACCGTGCCCAACGCCTCGAGCAGCTCCTGTATCAGCGCGCGCTCGTCGTCTGCCAAGGTATGCGCGCGCTCGCACGCGATGACGCCTTCGCAGATCGCGACCGGGGTGTTGGGGACGGTGGAGATGTGGTGCGTCCCCGGCAGGATGCGCTCGTAGTCTTCGCTCTTCCATCCAGCCGCAACCGAGATGATGGGTTTTTCGCCCAGCATGTCGGCGAGGTCGGGCAGCACGTCTTCGATGAAATACGGCTTGATCGCCACCACAACGAGCTCGACGGCCTCCACCAGCTCTCGGGCGGTCTCGCACGCGTGCATACCGCGGGCGCGCGTGCGCTCCAGCAGCGGCTCGTAGCGCCGGGCGCAGGCATATAGGTTGCCCGCAGACACGGCGCCCGAACTCAGCCAGCCTTCTGCCATGGCGCTCGCCATGTTGCCGAAGCCGATAAACCCGATCTTGACGTTCTCAATCGATACCATGGTGCTCCCTCGTCTTATCTCATCGTCCCTGTACGCTCTTCTGTATGCTCTTCGGCCGCCCTTTACAGCTCGGGATACAGCGGATGCGCCGCAAGTAGCTCCACGGTTCGTGCGCGCACGGCCTCAAGCGCGGCCTCATCATCACGGTTGAACACGGTGCGCGCGATGAGCTGGCCGATCTCGTACAGCTCATCCGCCATGAAACCGCGCGTGGTGACCGCGGCCGACCCGACGCGGATGCCACTCGTCACGAACGCCGAGCGCGGATCGCGCGGAATCGTGTTCTTGTTCACGGTGAGCCCCACCTGGTCGAGCAGACGCTCCGCTTCCTTGCCGGTTGCGCCCGAAGCGGTTAGATCGACCAGGCACAGATGGTTGTCGGTACCGCCCGAAACCAGGCGCAGGCCGCCGTCGACGAGCCCCTTCCCCAGCGCCGCGGCGTTCTCGACCACGCGGTCGATGTACGCCGTGAACTCAGACCTCAGCGCCTCGCCAAACGCAACCGCCTTGCCGGCAATCACATGCATGAGCGGGCCGCCCTGCGTGCCGGGGAACACCGCTTTGTCGATGGCCTTTGCAAGGTCGCCGTCGTTGGTCAGGATGAACCCTCCCCGGGGGCCGCGCAAGGTCTTGTGGCTGGTCGAGGTCACCACGTCTGCGTACGGCACCGGATTTGGATGCGCGCCCGTGGCGACGAGCCCCGCAATGTGCGCCATATCCACCATAAGCTTCGCCCCTACGCCGTGGGCGATCGCAGCCAAGCGCTCGAAATCGATGGTGCGCGGATATGCCGAGGCACCGCCCACAATCAGCTTGGGACGCTCGTCATGGGCGAAGCGCTCAAGCTCGTCGTAGTCAATCGTCTCGGTCTCGGGATTGAGCCCATAGGACAAGAATCGATAGAGCCTGCCCGAGAAGTTGACCGGCGAGCCGTGGGTGAGATGACCGCCTTGGTCGAGGCTCATCCCGATGACCGTATCG
Source organism: uncultured Enorma sp. (assembly GCA_964624825.1). Lineage (GTDB taxonomy): Bacteria > Actinomycetota > Coriobacteriia > Coriobacteriales > Coriobacteriaceae > Enorma. Next base: position 29,477 of record CAZUYD010000019.1, read on the forward strand.
CCCGGCTCAAGAAGCGCCATGTACGCTGCAAGGTTCGCATTTGCGCCCGAATGCGGCTGCACGTTGGCATGCATGCAGCCGAACAGCTCGCACGCCCGCTCGCACGCCATGTTCTCGATTACATCGACCTTCTCGCATCCACCGTAGTACCGCCGCCCGGGGTACCCTTCAGCGTACTTGTTGGTGAGTACGCTGCCCATCGCCTCCATCACCGCCGGCGAGACGATATTCTCAGACGCGATAAGCTCGATGGTTTCGCGCTGGCGCTCGAGCTCTTGCGTCAGGGCGGAAAAAACTGCGGGGTCGGACTGGGCAAGATGGTCGTAGCTCATGATGCCTCCTATCTGTAAGCAACCTTGGTGACGTATGAAGGGATGATAAGGATATGCGCCAACGATGCTTTCCCGCACGCTCTGTAGCGAGGTTGTAACAAATGGCGATCGAGCGCTAGGCGTCAAACCACCATGCACGGCTAGAACTCGCCGATGCGATGCACTTCGGGCTCGAGGTCAACGCCAAATTGTTCGCGAACCTCGACTTGAATGTGCTCGATGAGCGCGGTGACGTCCGCCGCGGTCGCGCCGCCGGTGTTCACCACAAAGCCGCAATGCTTCTCCGAAACCTGCGCCCCGCCCACCTGGGCTCCGCGCAGCCCTGCATCCATGATGAGCTTGCCGGCGAAGTACCCTTCAGGGCGCTTGAAGGTGGAACCCGCAGACGGCATCTCGAGCGGCTGCTTCTCTTTGCGCTGTTGTTGGTAGTCATCCATGCGCGCGCGGATCGACGCGGGCATATCGGGCGCCAGCGCAAAAGTCGCCTCGAGCACCACCAGGCCATCGGCCGCCACGCGGCTCTTTCGATAGCCGAAATCCAGCTCGTCGCATGTGAAGGTTTTCACAAGACCCTTGTCGCGGGTGCCATCTGGCAACGCCCTGCCCGGAACATACGCGGTCAGCGATTCGAGCACATCGGCCGTGCACGCCCCATATGCCCCCGCGTTCATATAGCAGGCACCGCCCACGGTTGCCGGAATGCCCCACAGCGGCTCGAGACCCGAGAGCCCCGCGCCTGCCGCGACGCACGCGATATCGCGCAGCAGCGCGCCCGCCTGGGCATGCACCCGCGTGCCATCAACGTGAGCCTGAGAAAAGCCGTCGCGCAGAAGCACCACCACACCACGGATGCCGCGATCGCCCACGAGCAGATCGGACCCATTGCCCACCACCGTGACGGGCACCCCGGCGACAGCGCAGACGTTCAGTGCGCCCACCACGCCTTCCGGCGTGCGCGGCGCCACCAAGACATCGGCCGAGCCACCGATCTGAAACGTCGTGTGCTTGCTCATGGGCTCGGCGAGCGCCACGTCATCCACGCCCGCTGCCGCGGCAAGCGCGCAGACGATCTCGTCGCTCAGCGTTTCATATTCATGCATGAGGTTCGCCTTCAATCTGCCGTCGGGTTCGGCGCGGCGCGCGTAAGGCCGCGCACCTGCGGCATGGCCTCGATGGCGCAATCAAATGCCTCAATCAAAGCCGCGCCGCTCGGTTGTCAGACACCACTATACCTAAGCAAACCGTAAACGTCCCGCTCCCCACCCGCGCCCCGTCACACCTCCATAGCGATGTGCCGCCCTAATGCCCGGCGTATGAACGAAGACGCCCTTCGCACGGCCTGCATAGCCGAAAGGCCATCTCCCCTGCGAACCGCTCTCGCACGCGGGCGCAGGGCTCAGGCCGATGTGCGCGCCCACGAAAACGCCTCGTGCGCTTGCGCGCGGGTGCGTGGGCTCAAGCTGCATATCCTATCGAGGTTCGCCTTCCTGATGCTTGCACGCGCGGACGCATGCTCGTTCGGCGTCATGCCGGATGGAACCTTCTTTCCTGATGCCCGTACGCGCGGGCACGTGGGATCAAGCAATGCACAGCAGGGATCGGGTTACCCCAATAGGGTTGCCCCAATAGCTCACATGCGCGGACGCGCGAGCTCAAGAGAAGAGGCGACCGCGCCGATACGGCTGCGTGCAGCCCATGACCGCGCGAATCGGCCCCGTAAACGTGCGCAACACATAGCGCAGATCCTCTAGCATATGCGCAGCAAAACAAGTATAGTGATTGCAAATAGGTTTCAGGGTTGGGTGAAATTCCCTACCGGCGGTGACCGGCGGCGCACGCGCGCTCGACCGGAAGTCCGCGAACCGCGAAAGCGGCCGATCTGGTGAGACTCCAGAGCCGACGGTACAGTCCGGATGGAAGAAACGGAGGCACTGCGATGAGCAGCCCAAGCCGCACCACCAAGCACTCAAAACACGCCGATACCAAAAAAATCGCCCTCACCGCGCTGTTCACGGCAGCTTCGCTGTTGCTGAGCTTCATTCAGATCCCCATCTTCCCTGCTGCGCCGTGGCTGATGTACGACCCATCGGGCATCGTCTGCCTCATCGCAGCGCTCGCGTTTGGCCCTAAGCTGGGAGCTGCCGTGGCGATCATCTCCTGGCTGCCGCGCGTGTTCCTGGATCCGTTCGGCGCCCCCATGGGCATGCTTTCCACCTGCGCGTTTATCGTCCCCGCCGCCATCGTGTACGTGCGTGACCGCACGCGTTCGGGAGCGGTGATCGGCATGGTGCTCGGCGCGGTGCTTTCCATCTGCGCCATCTGCCTGGCGAACCTCTACATCACGCCGCTCTACGCCGGCGTGACCATCGGTGACGTCGCCCTCATGATCGCTCCCATCCTGCTGCCGTTCAACGCGCTCAAGATGGTCATCAACGTGGTGGCGGGTCAGGCGCTGCTCGCGCCCTGCATGAACGTGCTCGGAGTCGGTCGGCGAGAGCGTGCCGCGGGCGCGCGCCCCGATTCCTCCACCGATACGGATGCGCACGATCGCACCTAGCCTTGGACAGCTATGACCACCATGTCGGAGCAGGCCACCGCACCGAGGCAAACCGCCGCGCCGCAGCAGGCCACCATGCAACAACAGCCCACGCAGCTCGCCATCGAGCTGCAAGGCGTCCACTTTGCCTACCCCGATGCCCCAGACGAGGCGCTGCGGGGCATAACGCTCAGCATTCCACGTGGCCAGCACGCGTGCATCCTCGGGGGCAACGGGTCGGGCAAATCCACGCTCGCACGCATCATGAACGCGCTGCTGGTGCCCACGGCGGGCACCGCACGCACCCTGGGCATCGACGTCTCCGATGACGATGGCGACGCGATCGACATTCGCCGACGCGCCGCGATGGTATTCCAATACCCCGATGACCAGATGGTCACGAACATCGTGGCCGACGATATCGCATTCGGACCGGAAAACCTCGGCGTGCCCACCGAGCAGATCGCGCAGCGCGTGGATCATGCGCTTGCCGCGGTGGACATGTCCCAGCACGCGCAGCGCGATCCGGCAGACCTCTCTGGTGGCCAACGCCAACGAATCGCCATCGCAGGGGCACTTGCCATGCAGCCCGACGTCCTCATCCTGGACGAGCCCGCGGCCATGCTCGACGCACATGGCCGCGCATCCATCCAGCAGATCATCGGCGATCTGAAGCAAAGCGGCATCACCATCGTGCATATCACGCACTTCATGGATAGCGCGCTGGCGGCAGACCGCGTCATCGTGCTCGACTGCGGGCGCGTGGCGCTCGATGGATCACCGCACGAGATCTTTGCCCAGCGAGATGTCATCCGCTCGCTGGGCCTGGACGTGCCGTTTCCCCTTCGCCTTGCAGACGCGCTTGCCCCCGCGCTGCCCCACCTCCCGGCGGTGCCGTCGGCCGATGAGCTCATCGACGCTATCGCAGACGCCTACACGGCGCACCGTCGCGTGAGCACCGTAGCACCCGTTTCGGACAATGCGTCCGCTTTGGGCGATTTCCCCTCCGGGTACGGCACGTGCGACGCGGCCGAGGCCGCCGACCTCGGTGGAATCGAGACCGGCGCGCGCGGCACGGCAAACCCTCCCAACGCCACCGCGCCTCGCACAGCCTGCAGCGCAGACACGGCCATCTCTTTCGATCAGGTATCGTTTTCCTATCTCGATGACCGGCATCCGCATCGCGCGAGCAAGCTGCTCGAACGGTTGGGCGTGCGTTCGCGCCGGCGCCTCCCGCGCACGGCAGATACCCTGCGCGACATCTCATTTACCGTACCCACGGGCTCCTTGACCGCCCTCATCGGGCGAACCGGTTCTGGCAAATCCACCACGGCAGAGCTTGCCTGCGCACTCAAGCTCCCCAATACGGGTTGCGTGCGCATCGTCGATACCGATAGCCAAGACGTCGCCGCCAAACCCGAGCTTCGCGCACAGGTGGGCTTCGTGGCGCAGCTTCCCGAACGCCAGCTCTTCGCGCAGACCGTGTATGACGATGTGGCGTTCGGCCCGCGCAACCTGGGGCTTGCGGAAGATGCGATTCCCGCGTGCGCCGAGGCCGCGCTGCGCGCCGTGGGGCTCCAGCCTAGCCAGGAGCTGCTGTCGCGCTCTCCGTTTGCGCTCTCCGGCGGACAGCAGCGCGCCGTCGCCATTGCCGGCGTGCTCGCCATGCACCCGAGCGTGCTCGTACTCGATGAGCCCATGGCAGGGCTCGACCCGCAAGCACGGAGCCGCATGCGCAGCTTGCTGCGAAACCTCAAAGCCCAGGGAACCACGCTCCTGGTCATAAGCCACGATCTCGACGATGTCGCCCAGATCGCCGATCGCGTTATTGCGCTGCACGAGGGAACGGTCGCAGTCGAAGGCACCCCGGCTCATGTGTTTGCCGCCGACGAGGCGCTCCTTCCCGGCGTGCCGCAGCCGCGGTTGTTCGCGCACCGCTTGCAGGCGCGCGGTGTACCCGTTGACGGCGCGCCCCTCACCATAGAAGCACTTGCCCAGGAGGTGCGCCGTGTCCTCGCCCGTTAGCATCGGCCGCTACTATGCCGCATCCTCCATCATCCATCGGCTCGACCCACGGGTGAAACTCGTGGTGACCGTCTGCTATATGGTCAGCTGCCTGACGGTGTCCGATACCGCCACGCTTGCGCTTGCCGGCACCTTGGTGCTTCTGGCGGTGCTTATCGCCCGCGTGCCGCTCGCGCGTCTGCTCAACCAGCTGAAACCGGTGGTGTTCTTCCTGGTGCTGACCTCGATCCTGAACCTCTTTTTCGTCCATACGGGTAGCGCTGTGCTGCAACTTGGGCCATTGCAGATTTTCAGCGGTGGCATCTGGGCTGCCGCTCTTTATACGCTAAGATTTCTGTTCCTATTGCTCATGGGGTCACTCTTGATGCTTACCACGCCGCCTGTGGCGCTCACCGACGGGGCGGGCAAATTGCTCGCACCGCTCGAGCGCCTGGGCGTTCCTATATCAGAAACCATGCTTGTGCTGTCAATCGCCCTGCGCTTCGTGCCAACACTCAGCCAAGACGCACGGCAAATTGCAAACGCGCAAATTGCCCGCGGGGCGCGCCTGGACGGCAAGCGCTTCCGCGACCGGATCACCGCCTTCATTCCGCTTGCGGTGCCGCTCTTCTCGGCTGCGGTGCGCCACGCCGAAAACCTTGGGTGCGCCATGGAGGCGCGCTGCTACACCGGGGGCGCCGGCCGCACCAGCTACCATGAGCTGCGCCTGCACCCGCGTGATGCCGCGGTGGCCGGCATATTCCTTGTCTATCTTGTTCTGCTTGTGCTTATCTAGCGCGAAGAACCGGAATCGCCCCGAGCCCGGAACCGGCCTTAGAAGCGCGATCTCGCAGCAGCTCCACGATGCGCTTGCCTGCGTCCCGGGCGCATCATCCCCGACACGCTAGATTCCGCCCCCGAGCAAGCCCTTGAGTACCTGCTCGGGATCGGCTGATCCGCCGCGGGGTGCCAACGCAGTGATCTTCTTTTGCATCTTGAGCTCATGCAGTTCGTCTTCAAGCTCGCGTACGCGCAGGCGTAGCTTCTCGTTCTCGCGCGCGCGCTCCTCGGCGCGCTCCTTCATGTCGAGAATGCGCACGACGCCCGCCAGGTTGATGCCCTCATCGGTCAGCTGGTTGATGAGCTCAAGGCGCTCGATGTCCGCACGAGAGTAGAGGCGCGTGTTGCCGCCTGAGCGCTTCGGGTTCACGAGTCCCTTGGACTCATACACGCGAAGCGTCTGCGGGTGCATACCCGTCAGCTCCGCCGCAACGCTGATCATGTACAGGGGCTTATCTCGATCTGACTGAGCCATCGCCCATCACTCCATCCTCATGCAGGCATCGCGCGGCACGCCCATCATACCGCGCGCCGCGCCTTGCGCACACCGTGCGCGCGATGCGCAATACTGTGGCAAACGATGAAAGGCGTCCCGCAGGCGCTACATCGAACCACGGTACCGGTTGACGCCTGCGCGGTAATCGCGCGAGTCCGCGTCGCGCAACTTCTCGAACGCGGTGCGCTCCTCGTCCGAAAGCCGGTCAGGGGTGCGCACCTCAATCGTCACCAACAAGGCACCGGTGCGCCCCCGGCGCTTCACGTCGGGAGCCCCCATCTCCTTGAAGCGGAAGGTCTTTCCCGTCTGCGTTCCGGCGGGAACCTTCAAGCGCACCGTCTTGCCACCCGGCGTGGGCACATCGACTTGGCACCCGAGCGCCGCCTCATACACAGAGATGGGCAGCTTCATGGTTACATCGGCGCCTTTGCGCTTGAAGAGCGGGTGCTCGGCCACGTGCATGGTCACCACCAGGTCGCCGCGCTCGCCGCCATTGCGACCGTACTCGCCGCGCCGCTTTAGGTGCAGCTTATCACCATCGCGCGCACCTGCAGGGACGGCGATCGAGACCGTCTGCTGCTCGCCCGTTGAGGGCACGCGATAGGTCACGCGCTGGGTCACGCCGCTGAACGCGTCCTCGGCGCTCACGTCAACCTCGAGCGAGAGATCCCCGCCCCGTCGCGGCCGACTCGACGCGCGCGAACCGCCCATGCTGTCAAACCCTTGCGACCAATCGCTGGTAAACGCGCTATCGTTACCAAAGATGCTGCTCAGGATATCGCTCCATCCGCTCGCGCCACCGGTGTAGGTATATGTCGCGCCGCCCGGAGCGCCCGCGCCGCCCGGCATGCCGCCGAACAGGAGCATCTGGTCGTATTCCTTGCGCTTCTTCTCGTCCGAAAGCGTATCGTACGCTTCGCTGATCTCTTTGAACTTCTGCTCGTCACCGCCCGCGTCAGGGTGATACTTCTGCGCGAGCTTACGAAATGCAGACTTGATCTCCTTCTGGGAGGCGTCGCGCTTGACGCCCAGAACGTCGTAGAAAGTCTTCGTCTGTGTCATCGTCTGCCTCCTCACATTGCTCACGCAGGGAATGCCTTTGACGCACGCTGCTGATCCCTGCGTCTCATGCAGCGCGTTGAAAAGGGCTTCGAGGCCGTAGCCTCGAAGCCCTTGTGCTACTCCTGAGCTCCCTCGGAGGCTTCTTCGGCGGATGCCGCTTCAGGTGCATCGCCGGGCGCTTCTTCGGATGCGGGCTCAGGTGCCGGCGCCGGGCGCTTCTCACCGCCATACGTCACCGTTACCATCGCGGAGCGCAAGATATGATCCGCCATACGATAGCCCTTTTGGTAGACGTCGTTCACCGTCTCGTCGTACTGCGCCGAATCCTCGACACGCCCGACCGCCTGGTGCTCAAGCGGGTTGAACGCCTCGCCCTTGGGGTCGATAGCCTCGACCCCCTCATGCGCGAAGACATCGAGCATCTTGCTGTGCACAGCCTCGACGCCATCGACGAACTGCGAGAACGCGTCATCCATATCCTGTGTGCGCGCGTGTTCAATCGCACGCTCCATATCGTCGAGCACCGGCAAGAGCGCGATCACGAGCTTCTCGGTCGCGCGCTCCCGCTCAGCCAAGCGTTCCGCGGCGGTGCGACGGCGGTAGTTCTCCCAGTCCGCCTGGAGGCGCGTCGCGCGGTCTTGCGCTTCGCGCACCTTGGCGTCAGCAGAATCACGCACCTCCTCTGCCTCGACAAGCTGCTTGCGCACCTCGGTGAGCTCGGCCTGTGCCTGCTCGTACTTGAGCTTGAAATCGCTCTCAGCAGCTTCCTCGCCTGCGCGGATGGCCGCCTCGACCATCTCCTCTTCAGTCATCTCCGAAGCAGCCTGCACGGTGGCATCGGCCTTGTCGGGCTCAGCCGCGCCAGCGGGCTTGCCAGTTGCGCCGGGAGCGGCCTCGCCGGCTTCGTTCGTCTCAGCATCGGGCGTCTTGGGGATCTCACCTGCTGCGTCTTCTATGGGAATCTTCACGTCCCTCTCCTCAGAGTCATCGGAGGCGGCGACAGCGGCCGCCTCGGTGCGAGCTTTCCGAGCGGACATGATTAGTTGTCCTGATCGTCGTCGACGACCTCGTAATCGGCCTCGACCACATCGTCATCAGAGCCGCCCTGCGAGCTGTCGTCCGCCTGCTGCTGCGCGTCGGCGTAGACCATCTGCGCCAGCTTGTAGGCAACCTCTTGCAGCTTATCGCCCGCGCTCTTGATGGCGTCGAGGTCGGAGCCCTCGAGCGCCTTCTTCGCATCGGAGATAGCAGACTCAGCCTCGGCCTTCACGTCGGCAGAGACCTTATCGCCCAGGTCGGCGAGAGTCTGCTCGGTGGAGTAGCACAGGCTGTCGGTCTGGTTGCGAACCTCGACCTCTTCCTTCTGGCGCTTGTCCTCCTCGGCGTGCGCCTCAGCATCCTTTACCATACGGTCGACTTCCTCGTCGGAAAGCGCGGTGGAGCCGGAGATGGTGATCTGCTGCTCCTTGCCGGTACCCTTATCCTTTGCGGAAACGGTCACGATGCCGTTAGCATCGATATCGAACGTGACCTCAATCTGCGGCACGCCGCGGCGGGCGGCCGGGATGCCGGTGAGCTGGAACTTGCCGA
>CAZUYD010000020.1:0-37617 GCA_964624825.1 uncultured Enorma sp.
ACGACTACCACATGACGCTCGCGCTCGCCATGGGCGCCGACTTCATGATGCTCGGTCGTTACTTCGCGCGCTTCGATGAAAGCCCGACGGCGCGCGTGAACGTGAACGGTCAGTATATGAAGGAATACTGGGGCGAGGGTTCCGCCCGCGCACGCAACTGGCAGCGCTACGATCTGGGCGGTGCCGCAAAGCTCGCCTTCGAGGAGGGCGTCGATTCCTACGTTCCCTACGCAGGCTCGCTCAAGGAGGGCGTGAGCTCGACGCTCTACAAGATCAAATCCACCATGTGCAACTGCGGCGCGCTCTCCATCAAAGAGCTGCAGGAGAAGGCGCGGCTCACGCTGGTGAGCTCGACCTCGATTGTCGAGGGCGGCGCGCATGACGTGGTTGTGAAAGACCGCAACCATCAAATGGTGAGCTACCAGTAGCCAATGCGGCCATGCATGGTCGGGGGACGGCCGCCCATACACGGCGGCCGTCTTTTTCGCTTCCGGATCCCAGGATGCGAGAAGACGCTACCGCATGCGCTGCTCTGCTGCCGTTTTTCAAACTCGTGCCGCGTGGGAACTCACGGCTCTTACGGTATCATGAGCCTGTAGGAGGAAGGGGTTGCCATGGTGCTCGGTCGACGCGAACTGCTTGTTTCGACTGCGATGTGCGCCGCCTTTTCTCTGGTTGGGTGCTCGGGCTCTGATGCGCAAACGGTGCACGGCTCGAACGCCGTCACAGAAGAGCTGGCAGATGTTCTACCTGCCATGCTCGATGACGCGCAGGCCGCCGCAGAAGGCATCGCCGAGGAAGCTGCCGTTTCCACCGAGGACGCGATCAGATCACAGCTCGATATCGTTGAGGACTATCGCGCCGAGTTCTCCCACGGTTCCAAGGGAGCCGAATATCAACGCTATATCGTGCTCCACGATACCGAAGGGGCCGGGACGCCGGAGTCGGTCGTCTCATACTGGGATAGTACGGATAACGGGGTTGCGGCTCATTTCGTGATCGGCAAGGATGGCCACATCGTTCAATGCGTTGCGCTCGATGAGATCGCCCATCATGCAGGATATGGCGATACCGGTCATAATGAGCTGTATGGGACGGTGGACGAATCACGCGATGACAAGGTCGGCACCGCACCTATTGGCAACTGGGCCTCAGACTATGGCATGAACTCGTACTCAGTCGGCATCGAGCTGGTGCACATTGGCGGCGAGGGTTCCTATCCCACCGCACAGCTCGAGGCACTCGATGGCGTCATCGCGCTGATCGATGCGCACTACGGATTCGAGAGCGAGATCATCGATCATAAGGCATGGCGGACGGGAAACTCCGATACATCGGCAGAGTTTGCGAAGTACTTGGAAGCCTATCAGACCACACGTACCTATACGGGAAGCGAGGGGTGAGAGCTCTATGCGGTTTTGCACACAATGCGGCGCTCGGATACCAGATGGCATGAAGTTCTGCACGGCGTGCGGGGCTGCGGTAGACGGTGCCGTGGGTACGCAGGGCGTGTCTCGCGATGATAAAACCGAAGCGATCGGCGCGACGAGCGCATATGATCCGCTGAGCGGTGACACCGTCGCAGCGAATAGCGTCCCGGGTACCGCCGACCCTGGCGTGCAGCCGCCGAACCCCATTCAACGCGACGACGATTCGGACAAGCGGTCAACGCGACCTCGGAAGAAAGCGCGCGCCATCGTTATCGGTGTCGCGTGCGCAGTCCTTGTGCTTGCGATCGCAGGAGCAAGCGTCTGGTATTTCGTGTTGGCACCGAATGCCTCTGTGAGCGCCGAGGAAGATGCTTCGGTCGAGCTTGTCGATACGGAAGAGGGCGGCTCCGATGAGGAGACGACTGGAACGGCCACCGCGCTTTCGCTTCAGGTGTCCTCGCTCGACTTCACCTCATACCCTCAGGTGGTCATCGATCTTACGGTATCTGATCTTGATGACGATGATTTCAGCGCATTTGCCGCGCTCACGACGGCCGATGTACAGGTGAGCGAAGACGTGAGCTCGACATCCTATACGGCAACGGTTGACCGCGTCACGCCCGCAAGCGATGGAAGCTCACTGCGCATCGTCTACACCTCGACCGTTTCCGATTCCGCCTCACGCACGATATACGTGTCCTTTGACGACTTGAGCGGCTTTAGCGGAAGCGTTTCGACTCTATACGAGTTCGATGAAGCCGAGAGCACGTCGAGCAGCGACAGCACCGCAGACTCCGCGAGCGATGACTACATCTTGCCCGACAGCTCCACGTATCGATATTCCGCTTCCGAGCTGGCGGGGTATTCCAATTGGGAGCTGTATATCGCGCGCAACGAAATCTATGCGCGCCGCGGCCGGATGTTCAACAACGAGGATCTTCAGGAATATTTTGGAAGCAAGTCCTGGTATACGCCGCTCTATAGCGCCGAGTACTTCGATACGCATATGTCTTTGAGCGCTATAGAATCTGCGAACGTGCAGACGATCCTCTCCGTTGAGAAGCAGCGGGGGTCCTCATACGTATAGAAGGCATGCATCGCTGCCGGGGTCTGCGCCGCGGGTTCTATGCGGTGGACTTGCCTGGTTCGCATCGCCCCTCGATGCCGTGCTCGCGTTCGCCCTGGCTCGCTGTGCGGCGATCACGGCTTGGCTTGCATGCATGCCGGGGCTTGGCCGCCACCCTCTCCGTCATCGGGTCGGCTGCGGCCATTGGGGAACCAATTTCCTCAATTTGCGTGCAGTGCTGCTAGAATATTGAACGCTATAGACAAGTAACCAAGGAGAGCAAGCATGTGCGATCATTGCACCCATGACCATACAGAGATCCCGCCCTATGACGCGCAGGCCATCGAGGCCAAATGGATGGCGGCATGGGACGATGAGAACCTCTTTGCGGTGGATGAGGATCCTTCGAAGCCAAAGAAATATGTGCTCGAGATGTTCCCATATCCGTCGGGCGATCTTCACATGGGGCATGCGCGCAACTACACCATCGGCGACGCCATGGCGCGCCAGGCGCGCATGCGCGGCTTTGACGTGCTGCATCCCATCGGCTTCGATGCGTTCGGGCTTCCAGCCGAGAACGCCGCCATCAAGCACAAGACCCAGGCGGGGGAGTGGACCTACAAGAACATGGATCAGGCGCTCGCCACGATGCGGCGCATGGGGTTCTCCTATGACATGAATCGCCTGGTGAAAACATGCGACCCCGATTATTACAAGTGGGGGCAATGGATCTTCGAAAAGCTCTGGGAGAAAGGCCTGGTCTATCGCAAGAAAAACCCGGTCAACTGGTGCCCGAGCTGTCGCACAGTGCTCGCAAATGAGCAGGTGACCGAGGGCAAGTGCTGGCGTTGCGGCTTCGAGCCCGAGAAGCGTGAGCTTGAGCAGTGGTACTTCAAGATCACCGATTACGCCCAGGAGCTCCTGGACGACCTAGATAAACTGACCGGTTGGCCGGAGCGCGTCAAGCAGATGCAGGCCAACTGGATCGGCCGCTCTGAAGGCGCCGAGGTCGACTTCACCTTGTGCGACGCAGAAGGGCAGGCCATTCCGGGCGACGAGGGCAAGATCACCGTCTTCACCACGCGTGCCGACACGCTTTTCGGTTGCACGTTCTTCCTGCTCGCGCCCGAGTACGACGGTCTTATGGATCTTGTCGCCGGCACCGAGTACGAGGCCGATGTGCGTGCGGTCGTGGCCGGAGCCGAGAAGGTTTCCGCGGTCGAGCGCGCCCAGGGAACCCTTGAGAAGCACGGTGCTTTCACCGGGCGCTACGTGCTCAACCCGGTTTCCGGTCAAAAGGTGCCCGTCTGGGTTGCCGACTACATCGTTTCCGATTATGGTACCGGTGCCGTTATGGCGGTTCCCTGCGGCGATCAGCGCGACTTCGAGTTCGCGCGCAAATACAACCTTCCGATCGTCCCCATCATTCTCATGGACGACGAGCGCGCCGCGCTCGAGGAGTCGGGTGAATCCATCGATACCTACCATGCCGAGACCGTCAATTGGGATTGCGCGCATATGGCCGAGGGCACGCTGGTGCAATCGGGCAAGTACACCGGCATGCGCGGCGGCAAGCATTCCGAAGGCGAGGCGGCCATCGTCGCCGATCTTGAAGCCGCCGGCACGGGGCGCCGGTGCGTGCAGTTCCGACTGCGCGACTGGCTCATCAGCCGCCAGCGCTATTGGGGCAACCCGATCCCTGCCGTGCATTGCGCCCACTGCGGCATCGTGCCGGTGCCCGAAGATCAGCTGCCGGTTACGCTGCCCGCAAACCTCGATCTGGGCGCGGGCGAGACGCTTGCCGAGTGCAAGGAGTTCTATGAGACCACGTGCCCGGTTTGCGGTCGCCCTGCGCGCCGTGAAACCGACACCATGGATACCTTCACCTGCTCGAGCTGGTATTACCTTCGCTATTGCGACCCGCACAACGCCGACTTGCCGTTTTCCAAAGAGGCGGCCGACCGTTGGATGTCCGTCGACAACTACATCGGCGGCATCGAGCACGCCATCTTGCATCTGCTTTACTCGCGCTTCTTTACCAAGGCGCTGCGCGACCTTGGGATGCTCGACGTCGACGAGCCGTTCACCAACCTGCTTTGCCAGGGCATGGTGAAGGACGCCAACGGCGAGACCATGTCGAAGAGCAAGGGCAACGTGGTGCCGCCCTCAAGCGTTATCGAACCGTTTGGTGCCGACACGATGCGTCTGGCAATTCTCTTCATCGCACCGCCTGAGAAGGATTTCAATTGGGATGAGGATGCCGTCGCAGGTGCGAACCGCTTCATAAAGCGCGCGTGGCGCATCGTGTGGCAGCTTGCAGGCGCGGGCGCTCCCGATGCGGCGCTTGTCAAGGGCGCCCTCGACCGCGATGCCATGGAGCTGTATCGGGAGCGCCATCGCACCATCGCGAAATGCACGGAGGATTTCGACCGACAGCAGTTCAACACGGCTATCTCCGCGGTCATGGAGCTGGTGAACGCGGCGAGCGCGTACCTGAATGCGACGGAGGCCGACCCGGCACGCCGCGACGCCGCGCTCGCGTGGCTCGTCGCGACCGACATCGTTGAGCTGCTCGCTCCGATCTGCCCCTTCTGGGCGGATGAGCTGTGGCATGCCGCGCTCGGCCACACCGACAGCGCCTATACCGCTCCCTGGCCCGAATATGATGCATCTGAGGCCAGAAGTGATACGATCGAGATCGCTGTGCAGGTTCTGGGCAAGCTGCGTTGCCGCATCGAGATCTCCGCCACGGCCACGCAAGATGAGATGCGCGCCGCCGCTGAGAAAGCTGCGGAGCGCTGGATCGCGGGCAAGGATGTCGTGAAGGTCATCTGCGTGCCCGGCAAGCTCGTGAACCTCGTGGTGAAGTAGGCTACGCATTTTGCCATATGGTGCAAGCGCCGCATCGCACGTCTCAAGGCGCGCGATGCGGCAATTTGTTTCGGTTTTCCTATCCCTCTATGAATCGGTTAGGGGCTCATCGATTACCGTGCCGCTCATCTTCGCTGAACATGGCGAGCAAAAGAGTGCATCCGCTGCTTTTCAAGCGCCTCATGAGGGGCGATGATGGGTATTCACGGAGCCATCCGCCTCATGCGTAGAGAACCGTAAGGTCATTTGTGGAGCTATTGCGGAGACGAACGCTGGGCCAAAAAGATGCGATCGCCTTTATTTCCACCAAATGACCAGCGTGTGGTATGCTTTGCAACGGTAATTGACGTGTTGTGTGAGGAGTGCGGGTTCGCCCGCGCTCTTTTTTCTTGCAGGGAGGTGTCGCATGGTCAAGAGCAAGCAGGAGCAAGCAATCATCGACGCGCTCGAACAGCATGCTGCAGAACATGGCGTCGATATCGTCGATGTCGAGCTTACCGGTGCCACCAAGGCGCCGTGCGTCCGCGTGCGCCTGGAGGGCGCCGAGGGCGAGTCGCTCTCGCTTGACGAAGTGACTGCGCAAACCGCGTGGGTGAGCGATCTCATCGAGCAAATCGACCCGGTTCCCGGCTCATATACGCTCGAGGTCTCCACGCCCGGTCTTGACCGTCCGCTGCGCCGTCCCCGCGACTTCGTGCGCTTCGTCGGGGAGCGCTGCGAGCTCACCACCACCGCTCTTGAGGGACGCCGGCGCTACCGGGGCGTGATCGCCGAGGCCGACGACGATGCGGTCACGCTTGCCATCGAGGGCGAGGCTTCTCAGCGCATTCGCTTTGACGACGTGAAGAAATGCACCTTGAAGCCGGTTATCGACTTCAAGAGCAAGGAAGGGAAGAAGTAACATGGCATCTGAGATGATGGAAGCGCTGATGGAGCTTTGCCAGGAGAAGCACCTCAACCAGCTTGCGCTTATCGACCAGCTTGAGCAATCGCTCGCAGAGAGCTATACGAACATCTTGCACCTGCCGTTCGGCGCCGAGGTCACCATCGACCGTGCGACCGGCAAGATATATGTCTACGAACTCGTTCCGGTCGAGGAATCCTACGATGAGGAAGAGGACGAGTACAAAGAGTTCACCAAGCGCGACGTCACGCCGAAGGACACGAGCCGCATCGCGGCGCAGCACGCGAAGGCTGCCATCAATGCCATCGTGCGCAAGTCGGCGCGCGAGCAGATCTACGAGGAGTTCTCGGGGCGCATCGGCGACATCATCACGGGTACGGTCTTGCAGTCCACGCCCGACTTCACCATCGTGAAGATTCGCGAGGGTGTCGAAGCGGAGCTTCCGCACTTCGATCTGCGTCGCAACGAGAACGAGCGCAACGAGCGCCCCGTCGGCGAGCGCTACATGCACAACCAGCGCATCAAGGCGGTCATCATCGACGTGCGCGATCCCAACTCCACGGTGCAGCCCGTGCGCGGCGAGCACAGCCGGCCGCCTATCGTCATCTCGCGTACCCATCCGGCGCTCATCCGCCGTCTGTTCGAACTCGAGGTGCCCGAAATCTACGAGGGAACGGTCGAGGTCAAGTCTATCGCGCGCGAACCGGGGCAGCGTTCCAAGGTCGCGGTGCACTCACTCGATACCCGGCTCGATCCCGTGGGCGCCTGCGTGGGCCCCAAGGGCAGCCGCGTGCGCACCGTCGTGTCAGAGCTGCGCGGCGAGCGCGTCGACGTGATTCTTTGGGATGAGGATCCATCCGTCTACGTTGCCCATGCGCTTTCGCCCGCGAAGGTCGACCGCGTGCTCATCGACCCCGAGAAGAATTATGCCGGCGTCATCGTTCCCGACGACCAGCTTTCGCTCGCTATTGGTAAAGACGGGCAAAACGCGCGCCTTGCCGCGCGGCTGACCGGCTGGCACATCGATATCAAGAGCGAGTCGCTCGCAGCCGATATCCTGCGCAACTTGCCGGTGCATCCCGAGGCGGAGGAGAACCTCATCGACGACGATGAGCCGGCGCGCTGCGCGCATATCAACGAAGATGGTACGCGCTGCCGCAACCAGGCACGCCCCGGTTCGATATATTGCGGCGTGCACGAAGCTGACGCCTTCGCGGAAACGGATGATCTCATCTAGCGGGAAGCGGGGGAGACCCCAAACAGCTGGTTGGCAGATTGCGACCGCGCGCTTCGCGCGCGAGAGGTAGGTGAACGGCATATGGCGAAAACTCGCGTTTCAAGCCTTGCCAAGGAATTCGGAATGACGTCGAAGGAGCTTCTTGAGCATCTCAGCGAGATGAAGATCCCGGCGAAGTCCTCGTCCTCTACGCTTGAGGACGCATATGTGATGTTCGTGCGCAAGCGTCTCGCCCCGGTGCTTGAGGCGCGCGCAGCCAAGATCGAGGAGCAGCGCCGTGCCGAAGAGGCGGCTGCCGCAGCCGAAGAGGCCATGCGTGCTCGCGAGGCCGAAAGCGAGCGCCTTGCGGCCGAGGCGCGCCGCGAGGAGGAGC
The DNA here is from genome assembly GCA_964624825.1 of uncultured Enorma sp. GTDB lineage: Bacteria > Actinomycetota > Coriobacteriia > Coriobacteriales > Coriobacteriaceae > Enorma. The sequence goes on from CAZUYD010000020.1 coordinate 7,882, forward strand.
GTCGCCTTTCAATGGCCGCGGCCGCGGCCGAAGAGGCCGCCCGCGCCGCCGCAGCCGAGGCGGAGCGCGCCGCGCGCGAGCGCAAGAAGGCCGAGGAGCTCGAAGCCAAGCGTCGCGCGGTGCCGTCGTCTGACTCCGGATCGCGTTTCCGCTCTCTGCTCGACCAGATCGCGCAACAGGAAACGGTGCTCGAGGAGCGCAAGAAGGCCGAAGAGGCCAAGCATGCCGACGAGGCGACGAGCCGCAATGAGCGCGGCGGTCGCAAGGGCGGCCACCGCGATGCCCGACGCTCCGAGGGATCCGCAGACCATTCCCGTCCGCGCCGCAGCTCGCGCACCCCGTCCATTCCTGCCGGAATGGACGTCCCCGCACCCGATAAGGCCGGTAAGGGGCGCAAGGGACGCAAGGGCGGCGCCGCGCAGTATAGCGAGGAAGACCATTACAGCCGCATGGCGCGCGAAGCCGAGGAGTACAGCCGCGAGCGCGTGCTCGAGGAGGCGCGCATGGCGGTCGAGGAGGCTTCGCGTGAATCGACCGGTCGGCGCAAGAAGCGCAAGGAGAAGCGTCGGCGCGAGGCCGAGCAGGCTGCGCAAGAGCAGAAGATCGAGCAGGCGAAAGCCCAGGGCATATCGGTTGAGGAGCTTGACGCGGTGCGCGTGTCCGAAGGCGTCACGGTGGCCGAGCTCGCCGAGGCGCTCGATGTTCCCGCCAACGACATCATCAAGCGCCTGTTCCTGCTGGGAACTCCGCTCACCATGACGCAATCCATGTCGAACGACCTGGTCGAGCTCGTCTCCGATGACCTCGGTCGCCAGATCAAGATCATCAGCCCCGAGGAGGAGAACTCCTTCACCTTCTACGACGATCCGGCTGACCTCAAACCGCGCCCGCCGGTGGTTACCGTCATGGGCCATGTCGATCACGGCAAGACCAGCTTGCTCGACGCCATCCGCCACACGGGCATCGCCGCGCATGAGGCGGGCGGCATCACGCAGCACATCGGTGCGTCTCAGGTCGAGATCAACGATCGCCAGATCACGTTCGTCGATACCCCCGGCCACGAGGCGTTCACGGCCATGCGCGCGCGCGGTGCAAAGATTACCGACGTTGTCGTGCTCGTGGTCGCTGCCGACGACGGCGTCATGCCGCAGACGGTCGAGGCCATCAACCACTCCAAGGCGGCGGGCGTGCCCATCGTGGTTGCCGTCAACAAGTGTGACAAGCCGGATGCGAATCCGGATCGCGTGCGCCAGGAGCTCGTCGAGCACGGTGTCATTCCCGAGGAGTGGGGCGGCCAGAACATGTTCGTGAACGTGTCTGCCAAGACCCATACCGGCATCGACGACCTGCTCGAGACGATTCTGCTTCAGGCTGACGTGCTCGAGCTCAAGGCTAACCCCGATACCTTCGCGTCGGGCTATATCATCGAGGCCAAGCTCGACCGCGGTCGCGGTCCGGTCGCCACGGTGCTTGTGAATCGCGGTACCCTTCACGTGGGCGATGCCCTTGTGGCCGGCATGAGCTTCGGTCGCGTTCGCGCCATGATCGACCAGCATGGCGATCAAAAGGACGCCGCCACCCCCTCCGACGCGTTCGAGATCCTCGGCTTGGATTCCGTCCCCACGGCCGGCGACGAGTTTCGCGTCTTCGAGGATGAGCGCGACGCGAAGAAGCTGGCCGACGAGCGTGCGCTCAAAGCGCGTATCGAGGAGCAGAACCGAGTCAAGCATGTCACGCTCGAGACCCTGTTCTCCGAGATGAGCGAGAACGAGCTCAAGGAGCTCAACCTTGTGGTCAAGGCGGACGTGCAGGGTTCCATCGAAGCCCTGGCCGACTCGCTTGCCAAGATGGATCAGTCCGAGGTGCGCATCAACATCATCCATTCGGCGGTGGGCGCCATCTCCGAGACCGACGTTATCCTGGCCGCAGCTTCGAACGCCATCATCGTCGGCTTTGGCGTGCGCCCGCAGGCAAAGGCGCGCGACCTTGCCGAGCGTGAAAACGTGCAGATCAAGACCTACTCGATCATCTATAAGGCGATCGAGGATATCGACGCCGCGCGCATCGGCATGCTGAAGCCCACGGAGGAAGAGGTGCAGACCGGCACCGCCGAGGTGCGCGAGCTCTTCCGCGTACCGAAGGTCGGCGTCGTCGCCGGCTGCATGGTTATCGAGGGCGAAATCGAACGGACAGACAAGGTGCGCGTGGTGCGCGACGGCGTGGTCGTCTTCGATGGAGCCTTTGCCTCGATGCGCCGCTTCAAAGACGACGTCAAGAGCGTCAAGAGCGGGTACGAGTGCGGTTTGGGCATCGATCGCTTCCAGGATATTCACGTGGGCGATCATCTCGAGGCATATAAGATCGTCGAGGTCGCTCGTACCGAATAAGGATAGGAGTGCACCGTGAAGCAGAACAACGTCACGCGCCGGCTCTCCGAACAGCTGCGGGAGAAGCTCGGCTACATCTTGCTTTTCGAGATCGCTGACCCGCGGCTCGACCTGGTTACCCTGACGGGCGTCGAGGTCACCCAAGATCGCTCCTATGCGCGCATCTTCGTGTCATGCGATGGCTCGCGGTACCAAGAAGTGCTCGACGTGCTCAATGCCGCGAAAGGGCGCATCCGCAGTCTGCTCGCCCGCTCCCTTGATTGGCGCATCGTGCCCGAGCTCGACTTTCGGATCGATCGCTCAACGGACGAGGCGGAGCGCATCGCGCATGCTCTGGAGAACGTGCCGCCGACCATCGATGTCGCAAAGGATGAGGAGGGTTATCCGCTTTCCAATGCCCCAGAGGTTTTAAGCGAGGATCCGGGCACATCCGAAGCGGGTGAGCGCGATGAGTCGTGACGGTTCGTGCACCGATATCGAGAGTTGCCAGCATGCTCTCGCCGATACCTATTGGAGCATCTTCGAACTCATCGAGCGTTCTCAAAACATTGCGATCTGTGGTCATACGTCGCCCGATGGCGATGCCCTTGGATCCGTGCTGGGGCTGGGGCTCGCCTTGCGCGAGCGGTTTTCGCAGAAGAAGATCGACGTGCTCCTTGCGGACGATGCGCCGGTGCCGCGTATCTATCGGTTCCTGGCGTCATCCGATGAGTTGATCCCAGCGGCGAACGTTGAAGGAGCGCCCGACCTATTCATTTCGGTTGATTGCCCGGTGCTCGATCGGCTGAACGATGCCGCCGCGGTGGCTCAGCGCGCCCGCTCCGTCGTGTGCTTTGACCATCATCCGGCGCGCGAGGAATTCGCGGACGTCTGCATACGCCGTCCCGAGGCGGCTTCGACCTCGGTGCTCATCGAAGAGTTCCTCTCGTTTTGCAACATTCCCATCTCTGCAGCGGTCGCAAACTGCCTGTATTGTGGCTTGGTGACCGATACGGGACGGTTCCAGTATCAAAACGCCGACCCTGAGTGCTTCCGCGTGGCGTCACGTTTGGTTGCAGCCGGTGCCGAGCCCGCGTTGGTTTCGCTTGAGGTATACCAGAGCCAACGCATCGAGTACCTGCACCTCGAGTCTATCGTCATGGGGCGCATCTGCACGGCGTGCAACGGTCGGGTTGCCTATAGCTATGCGCGCGCCGAGGACTTGGCGGAGTGCGGGGTGTCGAATGACGAATGCGACGGCTTGGTCGATATCGTCCGTTCTGTAGGCGGCGTCGATGTGTGCTTGTTCCTCAAGGAGCATGCCGACGGCACGGTTCGCGGCAATCTGCGCTCAAAGGGTTCGCTTGACGTTTCGGGCGTCGCTTCCGTGTTTAACGGCGGCGGTCATGCGGCGGCATCTGGCTTTACCTATGCGGGCTCGATCGAGGAAACGCTTACCGTGGCGCTGCCCTTGCTTGCCGAACTCGTGTGCGAAGGCTCTTGTTCTGCGGACGCTTCTCGCTAGGCGGTTCGAATATGGCAAAGCGGCATGTGGCGGACGTAAACGGGCTCATCGCGATCGATAAGCCCGTGGGATACACCTCGCACGATGTAGTGGCGCGGGTAAGGAGGGCGTTGAACGAGCGCCGGGTAGGTCACGCGGGAACCCTCGATCCGCGTGCCTCGGGGGTAATGGTGGTCGGCGTCGGCCAGGCAACGCGTCTTCTGGGCATGCTTGCGCTCGATACCAAGCGCTATGTCGCCGAGATAACGTTTGGCGTCGAAACTTCGACCGACGACGCCGAGGGCGAGGTCGTCCGCACGGCCTCCTGCCCCGACGCCCTCTTTGATGCCGAGGCCGCCGCTTCCGCGCTGCAGCAGCTCTGCGGCGAGCAGATGCAGGTGCCCCCTGCGTTCTCTGCCATCTCGGTCAATGGGGTTCGTTCCTACAAACGGGCGCGCGCAGGCGAAGACGTTCAGCTTGACGCACGTCCCATCACGGTTTTTTCTGCCATCTGTTTAGATGTCGCGGCAGTTGATGGTGCGCCGGTATGGACGGTTGGGTTCACGGTGAGCAAAGGCACCTATATTCGGGCGATCGCGCGCGACCTGGGCCGCGCGATGGGGTCTGCCGCTCATCTGAGCGCGCTCAGGCGCACGGCATCGGGCTGCGTGACGCTTTCTTCGTGCCTGCAGATCGACGAGCTGTCGGTCGAGCGCGCGCGCCGCGATCTGCTCGACCCGGTGCGCACGCTCGGCGTTCCCGCCGTGCGCATTCGCGCGGTCGATCTGCCCGATGTGCTCTGCGGTAAACGGATCTGCGGCATCCCATCTGTCGACGCAGCGGGAAACGCGCTCGTCGAAGGCGAGCGCTGCGCGCTGGTTTGCGAGAAGCGCCTTGTTGCGCTCGCTGCGGCCGAGCGCGGCACGCTTGCTCCGCGTACAGTGTTTCCCCAGTGTATAGAAGGTGTTTCGCTATGATGCCGTCGCTCGATGTCCTGCGGCGCGATTTTCTCGTCTTCCAGACGGCTCCGGCACCCGTCGCGGTGCTGCCTCCCGTTGATTCGCCGTCGTGCGATGAGCGTCCCCGGGCGCATGCATCACCGGTTCGTGATGCATGCGACGCCGAGATGATTCCCCTCGCCTCGTGCGCGTGGCTGCGCGAATGCGGCCCTGTCGCGCTTGCGATCGGTGCGTTCGACGGGTTTCATATCGGCCACCGTGAGCTCATCGAGAAAACGGTGCAAGACGCGCGCGACCACCATCTCGCATCGCTTGCGGTGACCTTCGACCCCGATCCCGACGTCGTGGTTGCGAAAACGCCCGCAAAGAAGCTCTCGTGCTTGCAGGACAAGCTTTCCCTGCTTGCGCATTCGGGTGTGGACGGCGTCGTGGTGATTCCGTTTTCGCCGGAGCTTGCCGCGCTCGATCACGTCGCCTTTTTCGAATCGGTGCTGTTTTGCGCCTGCGACGTGCGTTCCATCCATGTTGGTGACGATTTTCGGCTCGGGCGCGGCGGCGCGTCCACCGTTCCCATCATATCGGCTTGGTGCCGCGCGCGCGGTATCTCCGTGTACGGCCATTCGCTGGTTCTCGATGAGGGTGCCGCGATATCGGCCTCGCGCATCCGAGCGTATCTGGCAGCCGGCGATCTTGCGCATACGGAGCGCGAGCTCGGACGACGCTATCTCTTGCGCGGACGGGTTCACGCCGGGCGCGGGGAGGGGACGGGGTTCGGGTTCCCTACGGCAAACGTTGCCTACGACGCAGGGCTTCTAACGCCTGGCGAGGGGGTGTATGGCGGCCTTGCGCTCGTCGATGGAACCGTCTGGCCGGCTGCGATCAATGTCGGCACTCCGCCAACGTTTCATGACAGCGCGGAATCCGCCGCGCTCGAGGCGAACCTCATCGGGTTTTCCGGCGATATCTACGGCCACGACATCGCGTTGGTGTTCATCGAGCGCTTGCGCGGGCTTATCGCATTCTCGTCGACCGATGAGTTGGTGTCATGCGTTCTCGGTAATATCGAGACGGTTCGCGATGCGTTAGGTGAGAACGGGGTGGAGCTCGCGTGATATCGGATGAGGATAAAAACCGCGTGCGCGCCGCGACCGACCTCGTTGAACTGGTGCAAGAGACCGTGCAGCTCAGGCCGCGCGGGCAAGACCTATGGGGGTGCTGCCCCTTTCATGGCGAGAAGACCCCCTCGTTTCATGTGATTCCTGCAACGCAGGTATGGCATTGCTTCGGCTGCGGAGAGGGTGGAGATTGCTTTACCTATGTCATGAAACGTGAAAACCTCACGTTTCCGGAGGCCATTCACTACCTTGCCGACCGCGCGGGCGTTGAGATCCACGACACGTACGATGGCGCGCCGCGCGGCACGAAGCGTTCGCGGCTGATCGATGTCTGCGAGGAGACCGCATCCTTTTATCATCTCCAGCTCATGCGCGGCCGCGATGGCCGGCCGCGTGAGTACTTTGCGTCGCGCCATATGGGTTCTGAGGTCTGTCGACGCTATCGACTTGGGTACGCGCCGGGGCGCAACGCGCTTTACGCGCATCTTGCTCAGAAAGGATTCGCCCCCCAGGAGATGGTCGATGCGAACGTGGTGGTTCGCCGCGACCGGGGGAATCTGGCGGATCGCTTCTTCGAGCGGGTCATGTTTCCCATCTTCGATGAACGCGGCCAATGCATTGCGTTTGGCGGGCGCGTTATGGGGGAGGGGCAGCCGAAATATCTCAACACCGCGGAAACCGCGCTCTTCCATAAGAAGCGAAACCTTTACGGTTTCAACTGGGCGAAAGAGCAGATCGTCGCACGAGGCCAGGCGGTGGTCGTCGAGGGGTATACCGACGCGATAGCCTGCTACGAGGCGGGTGTCGGCAACGTCGTGGCGACGCTTGGAACAGCGCTTACCGAGCATCATGTGAAAACGCTCACGCGCTTTGCAAAGCAGGTCGTCTACCTGTTCGACGGGGACGCTGCGGGGCAGCAGGCGGCCGAGCGCGCGATCCAGTTTATCGAGCAGAACTCAGTCGACCTTCGCTGCGTGGTGCTCCCCGACAACATGGATCCCATGGAATTCATTACGGCGCATGGCGGCGATGCACTGCAGGCGCGCATCGCCGAGGCCGAGCCGCTGATGGACTTCGTTTTCCGCAAACTCGAAGAGCGAGCCGACGTATCCACCCCTGGCGGCCGCGCTGCCGCGCTTGAAGATGCCTGCCGGCTCATCTACCCGCTGCGTGCGAGCTATCTCATCGATTCGTACTACATGAAGATCGCTGACCGGCTCCAGGTCGATGTCGAGACCGTCCGCTCTGCTGCGCAGCGCGTGTTCCGCACCGTGCAATCCGATGAGGCTGCGGCGCGCCGCCGCGAGCAAGCGTATCAGGGTCGTGCGGCAACCTCGCGCGGGGAAACCCCGGCGCGGCGCGGCGATGACAGCACCGAGCCGGCATCGATAAGCGGGGGCTGGGCGAATGCGGGAGATGGCGTGTCCTATGCTCCGCAATCATTCCGTGCACCCGAGGGGACTTCTGCGAAGCGAACCCAAGTGAGCTCATCGGACGGTGTCCCATCGTCACGCCCGCAGCCTGTTTTGACCGATCTCGAGCGCCGTGCGTTGCGTGGCGAGCGCGAGCTGTTGACGCTGCTTACCAGCGACCCCGATGCGTTCAGGCCGTTTGCCGAGCGCATCACGCAAATCGACTGGGTGGATCCGCGCCACGAGGCGATCGCCTGGGCGGCACTTGCGACGCCTGCGGGCACGCCGACCGCCGAGGTCATGAACGCGGTGCTGGCGATTTGCCCCGAGGCTTCCCAGCTCGTATCGGGCGGACTCATCTCCTCTACGAGCGAGCGTCCCGCTGCAGAAACGATCGAATTCATCATCAACACCCTCGAGCTCTATACGGTGCAACGGCACCTGCGCGCCGTGCAAGCTCGCCTGCGCGGTGAACAGGGCCTTGATCGCGATGAGCGGCGCGCGCTTGCCATCGAGGCTACGCGCTTCGCGGCTCGGCAGCGCGAACTTCAGCAGGCGGTTGAAGGATTTGCCGGCCCGTTCCAGGAGTAGCGTGCTGGCGCAGGCACTACTGCTTGAAACCCAACGAAGTGCATGGTTTGACTACGACTGCGAGACGCTATGACCTCAGGCATTGAATCCGGCTTTCTGTCAACGTGCAGCGCCGTCGGCAGCCCTCCCGTGCGCTGAACGATGCATATTTTTGATGGCTTTGCGACGTCACCTTCTGGGTATAGTGACCTGTGTTAAAGTTTTGTGTTCGTGAGAGAAGGAAGGGAGAGTCTGTGCCAAAGAAGACCGACGCGGGCGTCGAGCTTGCTGCCTATGTCGAGAAGCTTATCGATGCGGGTGCGGCGAACGGCGCTGTTTCTGAGGACGAAATCCAGATCGTGCTCAAGGATGTCGAGGTGACTGATGCACAGCTGACTTCGATCTACCGTTCCCTTCGTGACCGCGGTATCGAGGTGACCTCAGAGGTCGAAGATGACGAGGACACCGTAATCGACGTCGACGGCACCGATGATCTCGATGACGATCTCGATGACGAGAGCATCGAGGACCACGACATCAAGGTGGCAAAGATCGCTGAATCTGAGATGGGTTCTGCGCGCCGTAAGCGCTCGCGCGCCCGCGGTTTGCGCTCCCGGTCACGCATGCGCGGCATCGATGCATCTACCGTGATGCTCACCGGCGACCCGGTGCGCATGTATCTCAAAGAGATCGGCAAGGTTGACCTGTTGACCGCTGCCGATGAGGTCGATCTTGCCATGAAGATCGAGGCGGGTCTCGAGGCGACCGAGAAGCTTGAGGCCGCCGATGCGGGGGAGATCACGCTGTCTCGCGCCGAGATGCGGCGCCTCTCGCGCGTGGAGCAGGTCGGCCTCGAAGCGAAGCAGGCGCTGATCAGCGCGAACCTGCGCCTGGTGGTCTCCATTGCAAAGCGCTATGTGGGTCGCGGGATGCTCTTCCTCGACCTTATCCAGGAGGGCAACCTCGGCCTTATTCGCGCGGTCGAGAAATTCGATTACGAAAAGGGCTTCAAATTCTCCACCTATGCGACCTGGTGGATTCGCCAGGCCATCACGCGTGCCATCGCGGACCAGGCGCGCACCATCCGAATTCCCGTGCATATGGTTGAAACGATCAACAAGCTCGTGCGTGTTCAGCGCCAGCTGCTGCAAGATCTGGGACGCGACCCAACTCCCGAGGAGATCGGTGCCGAGATGGACATGAGTGCCGATCGCGTGCGCGAGATCCAGAAGATCAGTCAGGAACCGGTATCGCTGGAGACGCCGATCGGCGAAGAGGAAGACTCTCAGCTCGGTGACTTCATCGAGGATTCGCAAGCGGTTGTTCCGCCTGATGCAGCGAGCTTCTCAATGCTGCAAGAGCAGCTGTCTAAGGTGCTCGATTCGCTTGCCGACCGTGAGCGCAAGGTGATCGAGCTGCGCTTTGGCTTGGTAGACGGCCATCCGCGCACCCTTGAAGAGGTTGGCCGGGAGTTTGGCGTGACGCGCGAGCGCATCCGCCAGATCGAGTCTAAGACCTTAGCGAAGTTGCGCCATCCAAGTCGTTCGAGCAAACTCAAGGACTATATAGAGGGATAGGTCGCAAAGCTCGTCTGTCTTAATAAGCTGCTGCTTTGACGTGGTGCCGGAGGGTGTTCGGCACCACGTTTTCTTTGCGGATCGAACGGAACGAAAAACCCCGGGAACGAAAAACCCCGGGAACGAAAAACCCCGCCAGGAATCTGGCGGGGTTTAAGATCAATGGCTCCCCGGGTAGGACTCGAACCTACAACAGCGCGGTTAACAGCCGCGTGCTCTACCATTGAGCTACCGAGGAATGGCTGCTCGAAAGCAACGGAACTAAGTATACAAAACTTGAGACGCTTGGCAAGGGCAAAATAAAAATAAAATGGCTCGGCTCGCGCGCTGCCGGGAATTCATGCACATGCATCTAATAATATGCAACTAACGCAATAATGTATGCAATGGCATTCAAATCGGAAGTAAGGTCGCGAAGGGCGGGAGATATCGCATAGTCGCGGAAAAGCGTCAAGAAATTAACGATTATGCAGCGCTGATGCATCGCGCGCCGCTGTGGGCATTTCGCCGTCGCCGATAATCGGCCTTGACGGCATAGGGGAATGCTATACACTCTAGTAGATCTTTAAGCGCGTACGAGATACCCGCAAGGATGAACATAGGGCGCTGCGACCCCGCCCATCAGGGGCGCGCAGACGTCGAAGGCTTGCTTGCAGGTGTCTTGCCGCGTTGCGGTCGGGCATCTTTTTTTGTGCCGAACCATGGAGTCGGCCTCGATGAGGAGGGAGAGCGATGGGCACCAAGCCTAAGGCGGTCATTATGGATGAGACCGCCATCAACCGCGCACTCACGCGCATCGCGCATGAGATCCTCGAGCGCAACGAGGGCTGCGAGAGCCTTGCGCTTGTGGGCATCGTGACACGCGGTGATCTGCTCGCAAAGCAACTCGCCGAAAGAATCGAGAAGATCGAGGGCGTTCGCGTCGCGCTCGGTAGTCTCGACATCAGCCTGTATCGCGATGATTACCTGACAACCTTCGCGCCAGAGGTTCATGCGACGCACATTCCCTTCAACGTCGATGCGAAGCGCATCGTGCTTGTAGACGATGTGCTCTACACGGGCCGTACGGTTCGCGCCGCGCTCGATGCCGTGATGGATCTGGGGCGGCCGAGCTGTATCGAGCTTGCCGTCCTCGTCGATCGCGGCCATCGCGAGCTTCCCATCAGCCCGGACTTCGTGGGGAAGAACGTCCCTTCCTCGCGCGATGAGAGCGTGCGTCTGTATCTGGAGGAAGTCGATGGGCGCTCGTCCGTCGAGATCTTCGACGTCGAGCCCGGCGCCCATGTAGGCTCTGCTCCGCTGGGAGGTGAGTAGCCATGGCCTTCAACCATAAGCACTTGATCGATATCGCTGAGTACTCGGACAGCGATATCATGACCATCTTGGAGACTGCGAAGGCGTTCTCCGAGGTGAATGAACGCGCCATCAAGAAGGTCCCGACGCTCAAGGGCAAGACGGTTGTCAATATGTTCAACGAGCCGTCCACGCGCACGCGCAGCTCGTTCGAACTTGCCGAAAAGCGTCTCTCGGCCGATAGCCTCAACTTCGGCGGTTCGTCTACCTCGACGGTGAAGGGCGAGAGCCTCATCGATACCGTCATGACGCTCAACGCGTACAAGATCGACATGATCATCGTGCGCGACAAGCACGCGGGCGCACCCCACATCATCACGCAGCACAGTCCGGCAGCGGTGATCGATGCGGGCGACGGCAAGCATGGGCACCCCACGCAGGCGCTGCTCGACCTGTATTCCATTTGGGAGCGCAAGCAGAGCTTCGACGGGCTGAAGGTCGGCATCGTGGGCGATATCGCGCACTCCCGCGTCTGCGGCTCGCTCGTGCCGGCGCTTAAGATCATGGGCGCCGAGGTCACCATCGTGGCGCCCGGCACGCTCATCCCCGCTGCACCCGAGGTGCTCGGCGTCGACCACGTGAGCCATAGTATCGACGATGTGCTGCCCGAGCTCGATGTGGTCTACATGCTTCGCATCCAGCGCGAGCGTCTTGAGGGCGCGCCGTTCCCAAGCCTGCGTGAGTATCATCAGCTCTTCGGCCTCACGCGCGCACGGGAGAAGCTCATGAGGCCAGATGCCATCATCTGCCATCCCGGGCCTATCAACCGCGGCGTTGAGTTCGATTCGTATATGGCCGACCATCCCGAGCGCTCGGTAATTCTCGATCAGGTGTACGCGGGTATCTGCGTGCGCATGGCTGCTCTGTACCTGCTGCTTGGAGGTGCCGATAATGGACTTGCTGCTTAAGAACGCACACGTGGTCGATCCCGCTGCCGAGCTTGACGAATGCGTGGATGTGAGAATCGCCGGTGAGCGCATCGCTGCGGTTGGCGAGAACCTTTCTGCCGATGGATGCGAGGTCGTTGACCTGACGGGCAAATACCTTGTTCCGGGTCTGGTCGACATGCATGTGCACCTGCGCGAACCAGGTTTTGAGCATAAAAGCACCATCGAGAGCGAAACCCGCGCCGCGGTGAAGGGCGGTTTCACCGGTGTCTGCTCCATGCCCAACACCGACCCGGTGACCGATACCGGCACGGTGGTCGAATATGTGAAATCGGTCGCCGCGCGCGAGGGCCATTGCCGCGTGTATCCGGCGGGCGCGTGCTCCAAGGGACTCAAAGGCGAGATCATCGCCGAGATGGGCGACATGGTTGCGCATGGCGCGGTCGCGTTTACCGATGACGGTCGCGGTATCCAAGGTGCGGGCATGATGCGTCGCTGCATGGACTACGGCAAGATGTTCAACAAGACATTCCTCTCGCACTGCCAGGACGAGGACCTTGTGGGCGATGGCCAGGTGAACGAGGGCGTCGTCTCCACGCGCCTGGGGCTTTTGGGTTGGCCGGCCGAGGGCGAGGAGCTGCAGATTGCACGTGACATCGCCCTTGCGCGCCTTACCGGGGCGAAGTTGCATATCCAACACATCACGACGGCGCGCGGACTCGATATGGTGCGCGCTGCGAAGGCCGAGGGGCTTCCGGTTACCTGCGAGGCGACGCCGCATCATCTCTTCTTGTGCGAGGATGCGCTCGACGACACCTATGACACGCGGCTTAAGATGAATCCGCCGCTGCGCACCGCAGCCGATGCCGCCGCGCTGGTCGCCGGTGTCATCGATGGTTCCGTTGACGTGATCGCCACCGACCATGCGCCGCATGCTGAGTGGGAGAAGGCACGCGAGTTCGAGCTCGCGCCCTTTGGTACCACCGGAATCGAGTGCTCGCTCGGCTTGGTGCTCACCAAGCTTGTTCAGACGGGCTTGATGAGCTGCGCGCGCTTGGTCGAGCTCATGGCCATCAAGCCTCGCGAGATCCTCGGGCTCGAAGCGGTCTCGATCGCCCAGGGCGCACCCGCCGATATCACGGTCTTCGACCCCACGGTTGCGTGGACGGTCGGCGAAGACGGCTATGAGTCGAAGGCGGTCAACTGCGCGTTTGACGGCACCGAGCTCAATGGCCGTGCGACCGACGTCTTCGTTGGCGGCGTTCGCGTGCTTGCGGACGGTCAAATCTGCTAGCGTATATACGGAGCGGCTCGGGACCGGATGCCCCCGCTGCTCCGTATTGTTTGCGTGATGCGGCGTGTCACGGTACCCTGCTGCCATGGTCGCATCTTGAAGAGGGGAGAGCCTATGCCGACGCCGTCGTCTGCGCGTCTGCACGATGTCGAGGTAGTGCGCAACGAGTCAATCGCCACGGGAATCTTTTCTCTGGTGATACACGCCCCGGCGCTTGCGTCCGCGCTGCAGCCTGGACAGTTCGTGAATGTCGCGGTGCCGGGCAATGCCATGAGCCTGCTGCGCATCCCGCTTTCGTTCGCGGGCGCAGATCTGGATGCGGGAACCGTTGAGATCTGGTACGCGGTCGTGGGCGATGGCACCGAGCGCTTGTCGAAAATCGAGGCCGGGCGCACACTGAGCGTACTTGGCCCCGGCGGGCACGGATGGACGATTCCCGAAGGATGCCGCCGCGCCTTGCTCGTTGCGGGCGGGATCGGCGTGCCGCCGGTGCTGTGCCTTGGTCGCGCCCTTGCGGCTGCCGGCATTCCGTATACGGTATGCATCGGCGCCGCCACGCTGGACGTGCTTGTTGGCGAGGCGGAATTCCAAGCGGCTGGCTCGCCGCGCATCTTGGTCTCGACCGATGACGGCTCATACGGCGCCTGCGGGTTCTGCACCGATGCCGCCCAGGCCGAGCTGGAGGCTGCATCGCACACGTATGACTATGTTGCTACGTGCGGCCCTGAGCCCATGATGGCAAAAGTCGCCGCAGCAGCCCATGCCGCAGGCGTTCCGTGCGAAGCGTCGCTCGAGCGGATGATGAGCTGCGGTTTCGGTGCCTGCGCCACCTGTGCGGTCGAAACGACGGGAGGCATGAAGGGCGCCTGCATGTGCGGGCCTGTGTTCAACGCAGAGGAGGTCGTGTGGTAATGGGAACCGTATCCATGGCCGTCGATTTCGCCGGTATCACGCTCAAGAATCCCATCAATACCGCTGCCGGCACCTTTGGGCAGGGTTGGCAATATCAGAACTTCATTGACGTGTCCGAGTTGGGTGCGATCACCACGAAAGGCTGCGCGGCCGAGCCTTGGGCGGGTAACCCCAAGCCGCGCATGACCGAGGTTCCGGGTGGCATGATGAACTCGGTCGGCCTGCAGAACCCCGGCGTGCGCGCGTTTGCAGAAGAGTCCGGCGCGTATCTGCAGGGGCTCGCCGACGCCGGCACGGCGGTCATTTGCCAGGTGGCCGGTCATTCGGTCAGCGAGTATGTTGCCGCGCTCGAGCTGTTCGATGAGCTCTGCCCGTGGGCGGCGGCCTTCGAGCTCAATGTGAGCTGTCCTAATATCGCATGCGGCGGCGTTGCCATGGGATCGACGCCGGAGGGCGCAGCCGAAGTCATGCGCGCGTGCCGTCCAGTTACGAAAAAGCCGCTGCTCATAAAAATGGCACCCGTTCGCCTGCCCGAGATCGCGCGAGCGCTCGAGGCGGAGGGCGCCGATGGCCTGACCGTCATCAACTCGATTCCGGGCATGGCGATCGACGTGCACACGCGCCGTTCGAAAATTTCCCGTCCCATCGGCGGTCTTTCCGGTCCTCTGCTGCATCCCATTGCCGTGCGCATGGTATGGGAGGTCTGCCAGGCGGTGGACATTCCAGTCTGCGGCGTCGGCGGCGTCATGACAGGGGAAGACGCCGCGGAGTTCATGCTTGCGGGCGCTACCTCGGTCGCGGTCGGTATGGCGAATTTCGCGGATCCCACCGCAAGCGCGCGCATCTTGCGCGAGCTTGAAACATGGGCTGAGTCTCAGGGCGTGAGCTGCATCACCGAGCTGATCGGAGCGTTCGAATGCTAGCGGATCAGGCGCGCGAGCGCATCATCGTTGCACTCGATTGCGGTCGCGACCAGGCACTCGATCTTGCCGACACGCTTTGCGGTCATGCCCGCTGGCTTAAGGTCGGCATGACCCTCTATTATGCAGAGGGGCCGGCGATCGTCCAGGTGCTTCGCGATCGAGGGTTCAAGGTGTTTTTGGATTTGAAGTTCCATGACATTCCGCACCAGGTGCGCGGCGCGGCACGTGCCGCCGCCCTTGCCGGTGCTGATTTGCTTTCGGTTCATGGATTCGGTGCCGCCTCGATGCTCGCCGCGGCGCGCGCAGGCGTTGAAGAAGCCGCGGAAGCGCGCGGTAGCGCGCGTGCAAAGCTTGTGGCCATCACGGTGCTTACGAGCATGGATGAAGCAGCCATGGCACAAGTTGGGCTCACCTGTCCCATTGCAGAGCAGGTGGAGCGTCTTGCGTCCCTCGCATTTGAGAACGGCATCGATGGGGTGGTCTGCTCCCCGCGCGAGGCCGCGTCGATGCGCGCCCGTTTGGGAGAGGGCGCTTTGGTGGTAACCCCGGGAGTGCGTCCTGCGGGCGCAGCGCTGGGAGACCAGAGTCGCGTTGCGACGCCGGCAGATGCCATCGGGGCGGGCGCGAGCCATCTTGTCATCGGTCGCCCCATCACGGGGGCGACCGATCCCGTTGGTGCGTATGAGGCGGTCGTCTCCGAACTCTGCGCCGGGTAGATGCTGCGCAATCCTGCGGAAGCTTTGCGCTTGTTCTGTGAATCGGCTGGTTATCGACGGTAACATTTTTGCTGTTCACTTGCACTTTACTGCTCTATCGACTAACCTATGGCGTTGGTTAATTGCGCACCTCGATCTTTAACGTGCAGTTAATCGTATATATTTTATTGTTGAAACCTAGACACTAGGAGGTTCTAATGGCACTTCCCCAGC
Source organism: uncultured Enorma sp. (assembly GCA_964624825.1). Taxonomy (GTDB): domain Bacteria; phylum Actinomycetota; class Coriobacteriia; order Coriobacteriales; family Coriobacteriaceae; genus Enorma. The sequence goes on from CAZUYD010000020.1 coordinate 23,683, forward strand.
TCACCGATGAGCAGCGCAAGGCTGCGCTTGAGAAGGCTGCTGCTGCCCGTCATGCCCGCGCTGAGCTTCGTGAGAAGATCAAGAAGGGTGAGGTTTCCCTCGAGTCTGTCCTCAACTCTGATGATCCCATCGCGACCCGCATGAAGGTCTCTACGCTTATCGAGTCGCTTCCGGGGTATGGCAAGGCCAAGGCTGCGAAGATCATGGATGAGCTGAACATTTCTGCCACTCGTCGTGTCCAGGGCCTTGGCGTTCGTCAGCGCGAGCAGCTGCTCGAGGCGCTTACTAAGTAAGTGGAGCGCATTACCCCAACACTGTTTGTCGTTTCAGGACCGTCAGGCGCCGGGAAGGGTACGCTGGTTGCGCGGGTGCGCGCTCAGATACCCGGGTTGGGTCTGACGGTTTCTGCTACTACGCGTGAGCCACGCGAAGGAGAAGTTGACGGTAAGAGCTATTACTTCCTCTCGCCCAATGAGTTCACGCGTCGTGTCCAAGACCATGCGTTCGTTGAGTGGGCTCACGTTCATGGTCATTGCTATGGAACGTTGGTGAGCGAAGTCGAACGCAATCTTGCCGCGGGGTCATCGCTCATTCTTGAGATCGATGTTCAGGGCGCGTTGCAGGTTCGCGAGCGCTTCCCTAAGGCAATCCTCATCTTTATCGAGCCTCCATCGCTCGAGGTGCTGCGCGACCGGCTGGTGCACCGGGGGACTGAGGACGCGGAGTCGATCGAGCTGCGCATCGCGAACGCTGAGCAAGAGCTCGCATTGGCCGACCGCTACGATGAGGTCGTGGTGAACGATGACCTTGACGCTGCCGTGGCCGAACTTACCGATATCATCAAGCGTTACGAAAGGAACTGAGGTTCTTTGTCTGTTATTAAGCCTCATATCGACGATCTTCTGGCGAAGACCGACAACAACCGGTTTCTGCTTGCCTCAATCGCGTCTAAGCGCGCGTGCGACATCAACAATATGCTGCATGGCCAGCATAGTCGCGTGCTCGCCGTTCAGGATGTAGACGATATCACCATCGCGCTGTCTGGCAAGGACACTATCTCCATGGCCATGGAAGAGATCGTTGATGGTGACATCTCATACGATCACGAGAAATATGAAGAGGCGCTCGGCCATCAACCGACGTCCTATCGTTCCGCCGCAACGCCGGAATAGAGATGGCACGTAGAGTCTGCTTGGTTCATTATCATGAGGTTGGCCTCAAGGGTAAGAACCGTGCGCATTTCGAGCACATTCTCATCGATACCATCAAGGCGGCCTGTGCCGCCTTTTCCGTGGCCTCTTGCACTCGAATCTCAGGGCATATTCTTGTCACGTTTTCAGCGCCTGGAGATGCTGAACGGGCTTTCGAGGTGATTCGCCGGGTTCCCGGCGTGGCGCGCGTCTCGTTAGCGTTTCAGACGAACCGCGAACCTGCTGAATATTGCACTGCCGCGACCGACGCCCTTCAGGAGTTTGGATCATTCGAGTCCTTCAAGGTCTCGGCGAAGCGCTCGAATACCGACTACCCGCTCGGCTCCCTTGAGCTCAATGCACAGGTAGGGCAGGTTCTGTGCGAAGCATTTCCCGACAAACGCGTTCAGATGCATCGTCCCGATGCCATCGTGCACGTGCTCGTTACGCAAGGTAGCGTATACGTCTATGCACGTTCCGAACGAGGCGTCGGCGGGCTTCCTGTCGGGAGCGCGGGAAAGGTCGTCACACTTCTTTCCTCGGGCATCGACTCGCCTGTCGCGACGTGGCTCGTTGCGCGACGTGGCGCGGTGTGCGTGCCCGTGCACTTCTCGGGGCGCCCCCAGACCGCAGACACCAGCGAGTACCTCTGCCAGGATATCATTCGCGCGCTTGCCCCGGCGGTGCAGATCGGACGCCTGTACGTGGTGCCCTTTGGCGATGCGCAGCGCGAGATCTCGCTTGCATGCCCGGGCAGTTTGCGCGTCATCATGTATCGGCGCATCATGTATGCGGTAGCCGAGCGCATTGCGCACATCGAGGGCGCGCGGGCCATCGTCACGGGCGAGTCATTGGGACAGGTCGCATCACAGACGCTCGAGAACATCGCAGCGGTGAACGAGGTTGTCTCGATGCCGGTGCTGAGACCGCTTATCGGTTCCGACAAGCAAGAGATTATCGAGCGCGCGCAGAATATAGGCACCTATGACATCTCCTGCGAGACGGCACCCGATTGCTGCACGTTGTTCATGCCGCGAAGCCCCGAGACGCATGCGCGCCTCGATGCGGTGCACGAGGCATGGGATGCCTTCGATCATGAGGCGATGATCGATGCGCTGCTCGAAGCCGTTGAGTACGTCGATTTTGAAAGCTCGTCGTATCGACCCCCGCGGCGGTTCAAGGCGCCTCACGAGGAGCTTGCGCCCTGTGCGCGATGATTCCGAGCGGTCTTATGAGTTCTACTGCATGCTTTGCTGACAGCTGGTGAGGTGTTTCGGCATCCTGCACGTGCATACGTTCGACGCATCGTTGCATATTAGTGCCTATGTGAGCGGATACGGCCTGCGCACATCGCGCAGGTCGTTCCATATAGCGCCTTCGTCCCATAAACCCGCCTTCGTATGAATAGCCGCATGTATCGCTGGCAGAATTTGACCAGGAATCGGTAAGGTCGCTCGGAGGAATCTGAGAACGCGAGTCACATCGATGGGTTCCTCATGCCACGATGACGGTAGGCGATGGGGGTGATCTCGATGGCGCAGGTTCGTCGGCAAGGTTTACCAGACACGGTGCGGCCGCTTGTGAGGTGGGTCACCGCTCATCCTGCCCGAATGCTCGCTGCGCTCGTTGTCGCTGCGCTCGCGCTTGGGTCGGTTGTCGGGGGAACCTTGGTTGCGAGCGGGGACTCATTTCATATCGAGCGCGCGGATGCCATGGGTGCACAGGACGCAACGGCGGATGAGACCCCAGATGAGACGGGAGCCGTGTCTACGGATGACGCATCTGATGCAGGTGCTGACGGTGACGCTGCCGAAACGGCTTCCGAACAGGCGGCGCATGCTGCCGCCATCGTTGTCGATGTTGACGGCGCGGTTGCACAGCCAGGGGTCGTCACGCTTGCAAACGGTGCCCGCGTCGCCGATGCGATCGTCGCGGCAGGCGGACTCACGAGCGAAGCGGATACGACCTCGCTCAATCAGGCTGCGATACTTTCCGACGGCGAGAAGGTCTATGTCCCCCGTGAAGGGGAGACGGCGTCGGCCGCGGCGAGTCCATCGAGTTCAAAGACGGGTATCGGGTCGGATTCATCGAGCGGGCTCATCAACATCAATACGGCAACGGTCGAGGATCTCGATACCCTGCCCGGCGTCGGCCCCGCGACAGCGCAAGCGATCGTTGAGGAGCGAGAGGCGAACGGCGCCTTCACCTCGCCGGAGGACATCATGCGCGTGAGCGGTATCGGCGAGAAAAAGTATGAGAACCTGGCAGACCTCATCTGCGTATGACACGGGGTTCTCGCATCGAGAAGCCGCCACGGCCGTATCTGCCTCCTTCGATGGCAGGCGCCCTAACAGCGCTGGCGTCTGCTTCGGGCGTGCTTGAACTCGGTTGGCGGGAGTATCTGGGCGATGACGCCCCGTCGGTTGGATTTTCGCTCGCGTTGGCGGCGGTACTTGTGGCACTTGGATTGCTAGCTTTGCTCGGCGCGCTGGCCGTTCGGCGCGCGCGAGCGAACAACGTGGCCGGTGGGTCGAACCGACGGGTTCAGCCTTGGCAGATGATAGCATGGATGGGTATCGGTCTTCTCGTCGGTGCTTGCTCGGCTGCTTGGGGCGTTACGGATCGTCGGCGCGCGCTCGAGGCGATAGCGGCCGTGCCGGCGAGCCGGTTGACGTTTCGCATTGAGGCCGATGGCACCAAAAATGACTACGGCATGCAATATACTGCCCAAGCCCATACGTTAGACGGGACGACGGTCGGGCGCGTCCGCCTTGCTTGCGACGAGGCCTTTGATCTGGGAACCGAGGTATCGGTAATTGGACGCACGAGCAAGTTAGATGGCAGCTCCTGGGGGCGCAGCCGCTACATGGCGGGTTCCGTCGCAGAGGTTCGCGTGATTCGAATATGTTCATCGCGTGCATATGCGCTCAATCCGATAATTCGTGCACGAGAGATGATCCTTGATGCAATTGACCCCTCGGCATCCGCGGCTCGAGCACTTATCGCGGGCATCGTGTGCGGAAGGACGACCGAGTTGAACGCGCTTGAGGAATCGGATGCGTTCGCGCGGACGGGCACCTCGCACCTCGTCGCTGTTTCGGGAAGCCATCTTGCCCTCGTTTCGGCACTTGGGAGCACGGTGCTAAGCACTTTGGGCGCATCGCAGCGCACGCGCGGAGTTCTGCTCGCATTGCTGATGGGTGCCTACGTTCTGTTCACCGGTGGCGCTGCCTCCGCGCTTCGATCATTTGATATGGTCGTCCTTAGCCTGGTGGCATCGTTATCGGGACGTCGAAGCCATGGGTTATCCGGGCTTGCGCTCTCGGCCATCGGGCTCGTTTTTCTCGATGCCGGCATCGCGTACGATCTTGGATTTCAGCTGTCTGCGATGAGCGTGCTGTTTATCCAGTTATTTGGGCGGTACCTTACCTATGGCATCGAACGGCTGGGAGCTCCAAGAACGTTGGCCGAGGCGCTTGCGCTCACCGTGAGCGCGCAGTGGGCGACCCTGCCGTTGACCATACCGATATTTGGGACCTGCTCGCTTGTCGCGCCTATCGCCAACCTTGTCCTCGGGCCGATCATGTCGGCTTTGCTCGTCGTGGGGCTCGTGAGCATGCCGATCGTCGCGTTCGTACCCTTGCTTGCCCCGTGCATGATTCCCGCCGAATGGCTTGCCCAGGGATCCGTGTTCCTTGCGGAAGCGTTCAGCGAGGTACCGGGCGCGTCAATCGCGATGGCGCCCAGCGCCCTCTATGCACCGGCGTTCTATGTGACCGCAGCGATCGTCTACCTGCTGTGGCTCGACGTACGCCGACGCTTCGTCTTGATAGCGGCTGCGGTCTGCCTCGGTACGGCGGGCGGCTATGTGTGTTTTTGGACGTGCTTCGCGCCTCCGAGCATCACCGTATTGGACGTAGGCCAAGCCGATGCGATTCTCATTCGTGACGGGTCGTCTGCCGTACTTGTTGACGCGGGGGTTGATGAGCAGGTCGTTTCCGCGCTGGCGCGAAACGCGGTCTTCCATCTAGATGCGGTCGTCATCACCCATTGGGATCGAGATCATTGCGGTGGGCTTCCCGAGCTGTTGAATACGGTGCCGGTCGACAGCGTGATGGTTGCGCAGGGCGCGCGGGCCGGCATGCCTGAAGATCTTGCGGCGCTTTCGCTGCCGGTTGTTCAAGAGATGAGCGTCGGCGATGCGATGATCGTAGGCGAGTTCACGTGCGAGATGGTTTGGCCGCGCGCGGCGGTTGAAGGTTCAGAAAACGAGGAATCGCTGGTGCTTGTTGCCCGGTACGAGCAAGCCGAGCGCCAACTTGCCGTGGTGCTCACCGGCGACACGGAGGCGGATGAGGCGATTGCGTACGCTCCGATCGTGGGCGATATCGACGTGCTGAAGATAGGGCATCACGGTTCGAGCAAATCGCTCAATGCTGAGGTGCTCGGCATGCTTGACCCTGAGCTCGCCATCGCGAGCGCGGGGGCGGACAATGCATATGGGCACCCTACGTCGGCCTGCATGGAGGCGGTTGCACAATATGGCGCCCGGTTTCTGTGTACGAAAGACGTCGGGGATGTGCGGGTTGAGCCCGACGAGGACGGCATCCGGGTGCATGTCGAACAGAGCGCCGTGGCGCGTGAGGTCTTCCCTGCACGGTTACCAATCGCTTCTATAGCTTCGATAGGAATTCTCGTTGCATGTCAGGCTACAATTAACGAGGGCGCGATCGGGCGCCCTCTGAATATACCGAGGTTCTTGGCTCTGCGACGTGTCTGGGAGGTGAGTGCACATGGGGGAATCCGCGCTGTTGCCCGGCTACCTGATCGTTGGCCAGGACGAGGTCAAACGCGATTCGGCGGTGGCGCGCTTGAAGAATCGTCTTGCATCGAGCGGAATGCTCGATTTCAACCTCGATGAACGCGATATGACGAAGGAACAGCCTATCGACGACATCGTCTCCTCGCTCAACACACTTCCCATGGGTGCTGATTTTCGCTTGGTTATCCTCACCGGTTGCGATCGTCTGCCAAAGGCGGTGAGCGAGGAGCTCGTCTCGTATTTCGCCAACCCCTCCACGGGGACGGTGTGCCTGGTGATCGCGACGAGTCTTGCGAAGAACACGCGCCTGTATAAGGCCATCGCCAAGCTAGGGACGCACGCAGTCATAGATTGCGCCAGCAAAAAACGCTGGGAGCTTCCCAAGCAGGTGCAGAGCATGGCGCGCCGGTATGACAGAGCGATTTCGCCCGCTGCGGCCGAAGAGCTCATCGCTCGGGTCGGCGAATCGACGCGCATGCTCGACAACGAACTCAAGAAGCTTGCCGCAATGGTCGCTGGAGAGCAGATCGAGCGCGCAGACGTCGAGCGCCATGTGGTGCGAACGGCCGAGGTGAAGCCGTGGGACTTTCTCGATGCGGTATGCGAGCGCAACGTCGCGCGTGCACTCGAGCTGTATCATCTGCTCCCTCCGCGAAGCGAGGTGCGCCTCTATGCCTTGCTCGTCGCGCGCATTCGCGAGCTTATCGTTGCGAAATCGCTTGACGAGCGCGGACAGGGGAGGATGCTTGCCCAGGTGCTGGGTATGAAAGATTGGCAAGTTAAACACCATCTCACCTGGGCTCGGCGGTTCGCGATGGACGAACTCGTCAACGCCTTGCGCGCGGCCGTCGACCTCGAGCTTGCCTTGAAGGGCTCGCGCGATTCCCGGACGGCATTCACCACCTGGATCGTCTCCATCATGGTTTCCGCTGCGTAGCTTTGCGTCCTTTACCACGGAAGGATCAAATGCGCACCGCGCGTATCATCTCGATCGTGTCGCCGGTCGGCAACGTCCACCTATGCGCATGCGGGCAGCATCAGCACCTTGAGGCTTTCCATGAACTGCACGCGCCAGTCCTCATTGTTTTGGACGCACCAAAGAAGCTCGTAGCCTTGATACAGGTAGGCCGATGCCTCACACAGGCGCTTAGGGTCTGATCGGTTGGAAAGCTCCCTGTGCTCTTGACCGCGACGTATGATGGCTATCATGTTTTCGGTAAGGCGCATCCTTCGCTCGAAGCTCCGTTTGTTCTCTTTCAGGTTAATCGCGAGAATGCGACCGAGAAGATCTGGTCCTATGCGTTCCGTCTCGTCCATCAGCATGTTGTAGGACGTGCATAGTTGCGTCCAGGAATCAGCGTCGGGAATCTCGCCCAAGCGGCACTCGAGCGCATCGAGTTCGGTGTTGTAGTAGGTGATAAGCAAGTCTTCCTTAGAAGATACATAATGATAAAACGTTGGTTTGGTAATGTGGCAGGCATCGCAGATATCTCGTACACGCACAGCGTCATAGCCATGTTCTCGAAAGAGATTCAGTGCCGTTACCTCGATAATAGTCCTGTTCATGGCCCCTCCGGTTCCCCCAACCGAATTGCATAGTGATCATTATCGGCGACGTGTGATGGGTTCGCAAGGCAGTTCGCGCGTTACGCATAGATGGCGATCCTGGTTACGCGCTGCTGGTTGTCGGCAATCGCAACGCGGCACTTCAAAGCGGTGGTGCGCGTTGATTCTCGTAAATCAGTTTTCATAGCATCATCACTTCACCTACCTGGTGAATCATGCTATAATGCCCGCTTGTGACCTCGAACGTGTCTCAGAGGCCTGATCATATGGCGAACGATACCGGGCAATTCGAAAGGAACTCTGTAAGTGGCTAACATCAAATCGCAGAAGAAGCGTATTCGCACCAATGAGAAGGCTCGCATGCGCAACCGCGCTGTGCGCTCCGAGTTAAAAACGCTCGTCAAGCATGTCCATGAGGCTGTTGAGGCTGGCGACGCCCAGGCGGCGCAGGCCGCTGCGACCCGTGCCTACAAGCGCCTTGACCAGGCCGCTGCGAAGGGCATCATCCACAAGAACCAGGCGTCGAACCGCAAGTCTGGTGTTCAAAAGCTCGTGAACACCATCAAATAGCGCGATATTTTAACGAATGCAAGCAAGAGAGCCTATCTTTGCAGATGGGCTCTTTTGTTGGTTCGGGACGTGCCAGCTCTAATGGTTGGCTGATGCACCGCATCGCGCCTTATACGGCATATCTCGTGCTGCGCTTTGTGCATGGTCGGGCTGGTTGTCCGTGTAGCCGCGCGGCGTACGGGAGACTTCAGGGCGCAGGGGCTCAGCGCGGCCGAAATCTCCCCAGCGGGTGAGAAATCCGATACAATGGCCACCATGGATACTCTAGACAGCTCACATATCCGCAACTTCTCTATTGTTGCGCACATCGACCATGGTAAGTCCACCATATCAGATCGAATCCTCGAGCTTACGAATACCGTCGAGGAGCGCGATATGGAGGCGCAGCTACTCGATACCATGGATATCGAGCGCGAGCGCGGCATCACGATCAAGTCGAATGCCGTTCGCGTGATGTATACCGCCGACGATGGCGACGTCTATCAGTTCAACCTGATCGATACCCCGGGGCATGTCGATTTCACCTACGAGGTGAGCCGCTCGCTCGCTGCCTGCGAAGGCGCGGTGCTGGTAGTCGATGCAACCCAAGGCGTCGAGGCGCAGACGGTCTCGAACGCGAACCTGGCGATGAACGCCAACCTTGATATCGTGCCGGCGATCAACAAAATCGATCTGCCTTCCGCCCAACCCGATGAGGTCAAGCTCGAGATAGAAGACGAACTTGCCATTCCGGCAGATGACGCAGTGTGCGTGTCGGGCAAGACGGGCGAGGGCATCCACGATTTGCTCGAGGCGATCGTCTTTCTCGTCTCACCGCCGACAGGCGATGCGGCCGCACCGCTCAGGGCGCTCATCCTCGATTCGTATTTTGACGAATATCGCGGCGTGGTCGCGACGGTGCGCGTGTTCGACGGTGCGATTCGCGCAGGCATGAACCTGACCATGATGCAGACGGGGCACTCCTTCCTGGTCGACGGGGTCGGCGTGAAACGTCCCGCAGAGACTGCGGTTGAGGAGCTGGCGGTCGGTGAAGTGGGCTTCGTGGTCACCGGTCTCAAAGATCCTGAGGCGGTGCATGTGGGCGAGACGCTTACCTACCGCGACGATCCATGCGATCAGCCCTTGCCGGGATACCGTGAGGCAAAGCCGATGGTCTACACGGGGCTTTTCCCTATCGACAACAAGGACTACGAGAACCTGCGCGATGCGCTCGATAAGCTGCGGGTGAACGATCCGTCGCTCATCTGGACTCCCGAGACGTCTGTGGCGCTCGGCTTTGGGTTCCGCGTGGGCTTTTTGGGGCTGCTCCATATGGAGGTCGTGAAGGAGCGTCTCGAACGCGAATTCGACCTTGACCTGATCGCGACGAGCCCCAGCGTCGACTATCACGTATATATGACCGATGGCGAGATGCTCTGCGTGCGCAGCCCGCAGGATCTTCCCGATGCAACCCGCATCGGCAGCATCGAAGAGCCCTATCTCAAAGCGAAGGTCATCGTGCCGCCGGAGTACACCGGTGCGGTCATGCAGCTCTCCATCGAGCACCGCGGCGTTATGACCGACATGGTTCATCTATCGGAAAAGTCGGTCGAGATGCGCTTCGACATTCCGCTTGCCGAGCTCATCCTCGATTTCTTCGACCAGCTCAAGAGCCGCACAAAAGGATATGCGTCGCTCGACTACGAGTTCGCCGATTATCGTCCCTCTGAACTCGTCAAGCTGGATATCCTGCTTTCGGGCGATGAGGTGGACGCGCTGTCCTTCATCGTTCACAAAGACAAGGCGTATAGCCTTGCGCGCGGGCTGTGCGACAAGCTGAAGGAGATTATCCCGCGCCAGCTTTTCGAGGTGCCCATCCAGGGGGCTATCGGCAACAAGATCATCGCGCGGTCGACGGTGAAGGCGCGCAGGAAAGACGTGCTCGCCAAATGCTATGGCGGCGATATCTCGCGCAAGCGAAAGCTCCTGGAGAAGCAGAAGGAGGGCAAGAAGCGCATGAAGGCCATCGGCACGGTCGAGGTGCCTCAAGAGGCGTTTCTCGCAATCCTGAAGGTAGAGGAATAGCGGCGACCATGCAGAAGTCGCACCGAAGATATGCGGGTTGAGCGCCGATGACCCATGTCGATACCATGCGTCGCGCGCTTGCCGAGCACCCATTTCTCATGGCGCCGATGGCGGGCGTGACTGACGCCGCGTACCGCATCATGATGCGCCGGCACGGGGCGCCCCTCGCCTATAGCGAGATGGTGAGCGTGGCCGGACTTGCCTATGCGAGCGAGAGAACCTGGGAGCTTGTGCTGCCCGCCGAAGAAGAGCCATCCATCGCTGTCCAGCTGTTTGGAAGCAAGCCGGAACAGTTCGCGAGGGCCGTCGAGGCGGTTGAGGAGCGGGTGGGGGAGAAGCTCGCGCTCATCGACATCAATATGGCGTGTCCTGCGCGGAAGGTGATCACCAAGGGCGAGGGCTCAGCTCTGATGAATAACCCGCAGGTGGCCGCAGGGATCATGCGCGCAGCCTCCTCGCATGCGCAGGTGCCCGTCACGGCGAAGATTCGCATCGGGTTTTCGACGGGCGACCGTGCAGCTCCTGCATTCGCAGAGATGCTGGAGCAGTCGGGCGCTGCCGCCGTTGCCGTGCATGGCCGGAGCGCGAAGCAGCTCTATACCGGACATGCGGAGTGGTCGGTTATCGACGAGGTCGCTCAGCGCGTGTCGATACCCGTTATCGGTTCAGGCGATGTGTTTTCTGCTGCGGACGCGGTGCGCATGCTCAACACGACGGCGGCAACCGGCGTCTTCATAGCGCGCGGCAGCTATGGGAACCCGTGGATCTTCGATGACGCCCGTGCCCTGCTGCATGGTGGCTCCCCTGCGCCGGCGCGTTCTTATCATGATCGGCTTGATGCGCTGCGCGAGCACCTCGCGCTTACCCATGCCTTGGCGTCGCGTGCCATGGCGCGTGCGCGCACCTATGCGACCTGGTATTTAAAGGGCATGCCGCACGCGGCCGCATGGCGCGGCCGCGTGGTGCGCTGCTCGACCTACGAGGAGTTCAGAGCTCTAGTGGACGAGATCGAGGCTGGGCTGGCCGGATAGGCGCCCCTCCGTGCCGGAGGGTTCGGGACGCGCGCACGAGCCCGTCTCTTCGACAGGAGGGCTGCGGTGAGGAGCAGGGATGCCGATACGATCGCTGTACGTGCATATACCGTTTTGCCATGCGAAGTGCGCCTACTGCGCGTTCGACTCCTGCGGACTCACGGGCGCCGCGCTCGATGAGGCTGTCGAGCGGTATCTCGAACCGTTGCATGCGCGTCTCGAGGCGTTCGGGCAGGCCGGTGCGCTCGCGGAGCTCGAGACCGTCTATATCGGCGGCGGCACCCCGAGCGTGCTCGGCACGCGCCTGAGCGAGCTCGTGCGCCGCGTGCGCACCTGGTGCGCTCCGGTGGAGGTGTCCTGCGAAGCCAATCCCGAGTCTTTCGATGCGAGGCTCGCACGGGAGCTGGCGGCGGCGGGGGTCACCCGCATCTCGCTCGGCGTGCAGAGCCTGCAGGATCCCGAGCTCGCTGCGATCGGTCGCCTCCATACGGCGTCGCGCGCCCTCGAGGCCGTGCGGTGCGCGCGGGCGGCAGGCCTTGCCACCTCGGTTGACCTCATATGCGGGCTTCCCAGGCAAACGGTCGAGAGCTGGGGGGAGACGCTTGCGGGTATCGTTGCATGCGATCCTGGCCATGTCTCGGTCTACCCGCTCGCGGTCGAGGAGGGGACGCCGCTCGCGGCCTTGGCCGAGGCGGGCGCGGTGGTGCTTCCCGACGAGGACGCCCAGGCCGATGCGATGGAGGAAGCGGCGCGCGTGCTCGGCGCGGCGGGCTACGAGCGTTACGAGGTTGCGAGCTACGCGCGCCCGGGCCGGGCTTGCCGGCACAACATCGCCTACTGGACGGGTGTGGAATATCTCGGCATCGGCCGCTCGGCCGCGGGGATGCTCTCGGCGCGCACCTTCCGGGAACTGCGTAACTGCTTTCCCGGGGTTTCGGTTCCTAGCGAGGGCGCGGAGCGCATCCGCTTGGTGCAACGTGATGACGAGGCGAGGCGCTTTGATGTCGAGGCGCTCAGCCGGCGCGAGGCGGTGGTCGAGGACTTCATGCTCGCCCTGCGCATACGGGCCGGGGCCGGAACCGGTCTTGTCCAGGAGGTCATGGACGAAGTGGGAACGTTGCCGGTGCGCCGCGCAATGCAAAGCATCGGTGCAGTCGGTCTCGGCGCATGGGAGCTGATGGATAGCGCCCGGTTGGACTTCCTGCTCGGCCGGGACGGCGACCGTGCGGAAAAGGTTGCTCGGGGTGCGCGGCGGGCCGGTTTGGCCGATCTGCGCTTCGTTCCCACCGAGCGGGGCTGGCTCATGGGAAACGAGCTCTACGGGCGCGTCTGGGATTTGGCCGACGCCTCGTAGAGCGGTCCTGTGTCCGTATCTGAGCTTTCTTCCGGGTTTGAGATGATTCGCTGTCGTTGGTATAGGATACATGTGGGTTATAATGGCTCCAGCAGCTTTAGGGTGAGTATCGCGCGGGGCTCCATAGTGCTTCTGGAGCATGCGGCATAGGGGAAGGTCGGTTACTTGTTCAACAGGGGAAGCGACATCAATATCTCGCAGTTCGTCACCGAGCTCTTTCAACTCCAGATCTCTGCACGCGAGTTCTTCTCGGCGAACCTTCTCGAATTCCTCAATACCTACTTCAACGTTGCGAAGCCCGCCCTCTTCTTCTTTGACAGGCACGGTACATTTCTTTCCTTGCTCACCGACCGCGGTTTCGAGTACGCGGGCGCGGACAACCCCTACAGCTCCTATGCAGCCCTCGATATGGTGCGCAACACGATTTACCGCGATGCCGTGCGCGACCGGCTCACGTTCTTCAACATGGAGCCTCGCCTCTATCTTTCCACCGACATCATCGATGCCTCGCACTACGATGCTTCTTCCTACGTGCTCTTTCTCGAAAACCAGTTCCAGATGCATTACAGCGCCTCGCTTGTCTTCGGCATCAACGGCTATGTCCAGCTTACGTTCTTCAAGTCGTTGGAGGAGGGACCCTTCAACGACGAGGAGATTGAGATGCTTAGGAGCATCTACGGCTACCTTGCGGGAGCCTATCAGACGTTCCAGAAGTACAAGCAGGCGCTCATCGTGTCAGAAGTGCAGGAGCAGATTATCGCTTCAAACGAGTGCGCCTATCTCATCGCTGATGAGCTCTCGTATGTACTGAGCTATAACAAGTACGCCGAGGACATTATCGAGGGGCTTTGGGGAAGTGCGGCCGTCGAGCAGCTCTCGTCGAGCAGCCCCTGCTCGTGGCTCTCGTTCGTCTTCGATGGGGCTCAGCGCGATCAAGCCCAGCAGGACGTCTTGATCCATTCGATCAAAGGGTGCACCTTCAAGATTCACCAGTACGAGCGCACGTGCTCATGCGGGATTGTGGACGTCTACTACTGGATGACGATTACCAGCTCAACGGGGAAAGCATCCAATCGCGAGGCAATCTCCTCCTCGAAGGAGCTTTCGCTGCTCACGCGCGCCGAGCGTGAGGTGGCTCACCTCATCTGCGAGGGACTGACCTATCAGGAGATTGCCGATGAACTCTTCGTCAGCTTCCACACGGTGAAAAAGCATGTTCAAAGCATCTACCGAAAGTGCGGAGTAAGCAGCAGAAACCAACTCTATCGCCTGTTCAAGGGCTGAGGACGGCAGACGACGCGCTGGCCGTTCTAGATGTTCAGCGCCAAGACGCTGTTT
>CAZUYD010000021.1:0-29821 GCA_964624825.1 uncultured Enorma sp.
GAAGCCGGCCGCCGCGCGGGCGGGGAAGCGGGTTCTCCACGGTCCCTACACAATTTTTTTGCGCGCTGGCGTTTCGCTCTGGCGGTATGCTTCTACCCAATTCCATCGTTTTACAAGCTTAGATGCCGTTTTATTGCGTTTTTCGAAGATTCCAATGTCTATCGGAGCCTATCGGTAGATCGTGGCTTGATCGCGGCGTGACACAACACATCGAATCTCGCCTCGCATGCGGCGAAGCTACCGCTAGGCCGCTTTCCGCGCTTTAGACTCGATACGGAACCGCCCAGCCAACACTTTAAACAAAAACGGGCTCCATTACTGAAGCCCGCGCATTTCCTGGTAGGGGCGGTGGGACTCGAACCCACAATCCCGAAGGCCCCGGATTTTAAGTCCGATGCGTATGCCAATTCCGCCACGCCCCCATGTCTTGGATTAGTCTAACAGACTACAGCAGGCACGAGGTTGGTGAACGCGGTTTGCGCCGGTGCGCCACCTCCACAGTCTACGGCCGCGCCTTCTGTAACCCTATGCAACCTCTGTGCAACCCTTGTATATGGTCTTATGGCAACGCCATCTTGCCGTGGCACTGCATCGTGCGCTCAGCCCGCTAGCGCCGCGCGTGACCCGGACTCATCTAGCGCTACGAGAGCTGCGGAACCCAACCAGCCACAGGAGCCGTGCCGCGCAGCGTCTCATCAACTGTTGCCACGACCCCTGCCAATAAGTTGCGCTCGCTCACGGTTAGGACATGGTATCCACCGGTTCTCATAAGCTCCCGAATGATAATCGATCCGGCGATCATCATGGGGGCGCGCTGGGGCTGCATACCTACGAGCCGCGCGATTTGCGCCACGGTACGCGATCGCATGCGCTCAAGCTGCGCTTCCACCTCATCGATGCTCAGGGTATGCAGATGCACGAACGACGAGTCATATGGCGCAAGCTCATGCGTAAGCGAGACAAGCGTCGTCACGGTTCCACCAACCGAAAGGAAGCGGTCGGGACGTTCGGCGAACGTATCCCAATATGAGGAGAACTGCTCGTGCGCCCAGCGCGCGGCCGCGTCGATGTCGCTCGTCCGGGGTGGATCGGCGGTAAAGAAGCGATCCGTCAGCCGGCGGCACCCGATATTGAGCGACTGCACGTGCTCGAGGTCGAGTGCTGCGGGATCGGTTTGGTAGGTGCCCACCACGATCTCGGTCGAGCCGCCGCCCGGATCCGCGACCGCGATGCGCTCGTTGGGAACGTCGTGCGCGACGCCATAGAAGGTTAGCCGCGCCTCAACGTCTCCCGAAATGATCTGGGGGATAAGACCGAGCGAGGTAAGGCCGTCGAGCAGAATCGACGCGTTGCGCGCGTCGCGCGCGGCACTGGTAAGCGTCACGCATGTCGCCTGCGCGCCAAACGCCCGGGCTTCGTCTTTGAACAGCCGACACGCTTCGACTACGCGCTCTATTGCGTCGGTACGAAACGCACCGGTCGCATCGACATCTTTTCCCATATCGGTGATGATCGAGTGCTTCGACGCATCCACGATGGCCGAGTTGCGCACGCGCGCAAGCGACAAGCGCGACGAGACGGTTCCCAGATCGATGGCTGCGATGCGCGCGCACCCATCCGAATCGAGCGAAACCCCCATGCCTACCCCTCTTGCCGCCGTATCTATTTCGCTCACCTTGCGTCACTCGCCACTCGAGACAACGGTCTGCCCCTCAACGCCGTCATAGAAGAATATGAAATCGAGGACTTTGATGTACCAGGGCGCCTCCGCCGCGGCTTCGGCTTCGGCGGTCTCCACCTCATCGACCGTCATAAGCGTGTCCGCATCTGCCGTTGAGGTCTCCGATGCAGACGAATCATCCGATTCTGACGAGCCATCTGACCCGTCTTGGTCGGTCGAGGCGCTTGAATCGTCGGATGAGTCTGCCGTATCGTCGCCCGAGGCATCGTCTGAAGCTTCATCCGCCTCGGCATCATCGCTGGTGCTGGATGAGTCGTCCGCATCGGCCTCGTCGTCGGTATCGGTCTCGTAATCATCGGCGCCCACAACGTCAACCGCATATTCGCCCGGCATGACCAGACCGAACCGTTCGCGTGCCACGAGCTCGATGCCCTCTTTTGAGAGCAGCAACTCGACCTCGCTCGCCAGGTTCTCGTTGTACGTGGTTCGAATCTCGAGCTGGCGCTCGAGAATATCGCCCGTCCGATACGCCGCGTACAGGTCGCGCACGGGGAAATACACCCCGATGCCGATGGCGAGCGCCACCAGGCCATAGAAGACAAACCGTGTAGGGCCTGTGATAAATGAATACATCGTTTGGACAACACGGCTGTCTGCGGCATACCGCATGAAATTAGAACGCGTGCGTGCGCGGCCGCGTGTGGCCGGCACCGTGCGACTCGACGGAGCCCCCGTTGCCGCTGCGCGCGCAGGCTGCGCGATGCGCACCACGGCCGAGGCCGTGCGAGCGGTCTCGGCACCGCGAGAGACTTGTCCCCGCGACCGAACGGTCGATACTGTGTTGCGATAGGTTTCCATAGGCGCCTTGTGCGATTGAGGTGTTATTGCGCTTCGCAAATCATTATGACACGCGCGCCGCACCCCGGGCGTGAAGTTTCAAAGAGTTTCGGAAAATCTCACGGCGCAGCGAGGTACGCGCAGCGATAGCTATAGGAAACGAATCGTCCCTGCGGCGACATCCATTGTTCTCGCTTCACCGAGCACGCTCGCTGCGACTGCGCCCGAGGTCGCCCCTAAAAAAGACCGGGGGTTACCGTCTTGGTAGCCCCAACCTTCTGCCCGCTTCTCTATACCCTCAAACAGCGCCCGACGGACGCACCGCAGCGAGCTCGTGATGCCCTATGAACAACACGGAGCCGCCTAGGATCCGCGGCGCGTGATGCGAGCGGAAGCCTCCCCGCCGCACGCACCAGCCGAATGCTTCGAAAGGCCGCGTGGGGTTGCAGAACACGGGGTTGTGGAGCGCGGAGTTGCGGAACGCGAGGTGTAAGGCGTGGTCTGCTGCGCTCTGAGCATCAAGGCGGCTGCGAGCTCAGATTGTGGGAGACGACGCATGGTATCGCATGCGATGGCCGAAACGAAGCGAATGACGCTCTTCAGACCTTGTTCGCATCATGGTAAGAAAAGCCGGATCCTCTGGCGCGATCCCTGTCCGATGATTGAACGAGGATGCGAAGAGGATCCGGCTTGGTTGACGCGCAGCCTGTATGCGCGATTGCAGGAAGCTATACTGGCTTGTTCTTAACGAATGTTGTAGAAGGCGGTCTTACCAGCATATTCCGCCGAAGTAACCAGCTCATCCTCGATGCGAATGAGTTGGTTGTACTTGGCGATGCGGTCGGAACGGCACGGAGCACCCGTCTTGATCTGCCCCGCGTTGGTGGCCACGGCAAGGTCGGCGATGGTTGAATCCTCGGTCTCGCCAGAGCGGTGGCTCACGACGCAGGCATAGCCCGCGCGCTTCGCCATCTCGATCGCCTCGAGCGACTCGGTCAGCGTGCCGATCTGGTTCACTTTGACGAGAATCGCGTTCGCAGCGCCGAGCTCGATGCCCTTCTTAAGGCGCTCGGTGTTGGTGACGAAGAGGTCGTCGCCCACGAGCTGAACTTTCTTGCCCAAACGCTCGGTGAGCTTCACCCAGCCGTCCCAGTCCTCCTCGGCCAGACCGTCCTCGATGGAGATGATGGGGTACTTCTCGACGAGCTCTGACCAGTACTCGATCATCTCGTCGGAGGTAAGCTCGCGGCCTTCACCCTTGAGCACGTACACGCCACGCTCGGCGTCATAGCACTCGGTAGTCGCCGGATCCATGGCGATCATGAAGTCATCTCCGGGCTTGTAGCCCGCGGCCTCGATAGCCTTCACGATGTATTGGAGCGGCTCTTCGTTGTTGGCGAGGTCGGGTGCGAAGCCGCCCTCATCGCCCACGCCCGTTGCATGGCCGGACTCCTTGAGGACGCTCTTCAGGGTGTGATAGACCTCAGCGCACCAGCGCAGACCCTCGGTAAAGCTCGGGGCGCCGACCGGCATGATCATGAACTCCTGGAAGTCCACGTTGTTGTCGGCGTGCACGCCACCGTTCAGGATGTTCATCATCGGGGTGGGAAGCGTATGGCCGTTCACGCCGCCCAGATAACTATAGAGCTCGAGCCCGGCAGACTGCGCGGCAGCACGGGCGACCGCAAGCGAGACGCCCAAGATGGCGTTTGCGCCCAAATTGCCCTTGTTGGGGGTGCCGTCCGCAGCGAGGAGCGCCGCATCGACAGCGCGCTGGTCAAAGGCATCCATGCCGACGACCGCCTCGGCGCACTCCTTGTTCACATGATCGACGGCCTTCGTCACACCCTTGCCCATATAGCGATTCTTATCGCCATCACGCAGCTCGACGGCCTCGAATGCGCCCGTCGAAGCACCTGAAGGAACCATGGCACGGCCGAATGAGCCGTCGTCCAGAACCACTTCAACCTCGACGGTGGGGTTGCCGCGCGAGTCGAGGACCTCGCGGCCGTAGACGTCAAGAATCTCGCTCATGTAGTCTTTCCTTTCTCTGAAAACGAGCGGGCTCCCAGATGGTACGGGTGCCTCCTATCCGGGTTAGCCCAACCAAACTCTGCATAGTATGCCCTATTTTGCGGGTAGGAAACGCGGGAACTTGAAGGCTGCAGAACTTACGCCGCGATCATGCGGCGATCGAGCACCTGGATTAGGTTGCTAGATTACCCTTCGCGCCCTACTCCCCCGCCTTCGCCTCGTCCCATAGGCGGTTGAGCTCCTCGGTCGAGAGGTGCTCGACCGCTTCTCCCCGGGAAAACGCCGCGTCTTCGACCGCCGTCCAACGGGCTCGAAACTTCGCCGTGCTCGCTCGCAACGCGCGCTCGGCGTCGATGCCCTCTTTGCGCGCAACGTTCACCAACGCGAACAGCATGTCGCCGAACTCGAGCTCTCGGGCATCGCTTCCCCGCGGCTCATGCTCGTACTCCGCGCGCTCCTCTGCCACCTGATCCCACACGGCCGAGACGGACTCCCATTCAAATCCCACGGCGGCAGCCTTGCGCGAGACCTTCTGCGCCTGCATGAGCGCGGGCAGCGCCCGCGGCACGGCGTCGAGCAGACCCTCGGGGCGCTCATCGCCCGAACGAGCAGCCGCGGCGTCGCTTGCAGCCTTCTCGGACAGCTTGACCGAGTCCCAGATATCGAGCACCTCGGCCGCATCGTGCGCGCAGGAGTCTGAGCCGAACACATGCGGATGCCGGCGGATGAGCTTCTCGTTCAGGCCGCGCACGACGTCCTCGATGGTGAACGCGCCCGCATCGGCGGCAATCTGCGCGTGGAGCATAACTTGCATCAGCACGTCGCCCAGCTCTTCGCACAAGTGCTTCTCGTTGCCCGCTTCGATGCAATCGAGCGCTTCATAGGCCTCTTCGATGAGATTCTTCGCGATAGAAAGATGCGTTTGTTCACGGTCCCACGGGCAGCCGTCGGGCTGACGAAGGCGCCAGATGGTCTCGGTCAGCGCATCGAAGACGTCGCGCGCGTCTGCACGGGTCGAGCGGTCGCGTACAAGCGCTCCATCCGATCCTGTCGCTACCGAGGTGTCTGCGTATGCCGCGCCCGTATTCGCCGCATGCGCCTCGCGCATCGAAAGCGCGGCCGCCGTCCCATCTTCCGCCATGGCCTTACGCCTCCTTAAGCACTACGTGGCGGAACGCCTCGGACAGGGGGGGTCCGCTCTCGAAGATACCGTAGCTATGCGTGCCGTCCTTGGGGATGGACACACTGCCAGGGTTAAACGCCCAAAGCTCTGGCGTTGCCGGCACGGGCTCATTCACTTTGATGTGCGTATGGCCGTACACCACGGCGCTGCCCGCGGTGAGCGCGGGCAAGTTGTCAACGCTGTTATGGAATCCGGCGCCGAACACGTGCCCGTGCGTGAGAAAGAGTGTCGGCGCATCCTCGGCAACGAGCTCTGCGTAGTCGGCCATGCAGGGAAAATCGAGTACCATCTGGTCGACCTCGGCATCGCAGTTGCCGCGCACAGCGATGAGCGCACCTGTCGCAGCGAGGTCGTTAAGCAGCGGAATGACGCGCTTGGGAGCGTAATCGCGCGGAAGATCGTTGCGGGGCCCATGGTAGAGCAAATCGCCCAAGAGCACGATGCGGTCGGGTTGCTCGACCTCGATGGCGTTGACGAGGCGTTCCGCCCAATACGCGGAGCCATGGATATCAGAAGCGATGAGCACCTTCATGCGCAGGCCATCCTTTCTGTTCGAAACCATCCACAGCGTAGCAAATCTTCAAGAATATGTGCCGCGCACCCGCCGCCGGGTGCTGAGAGCATGTTCTCATGGCCTGGCATCGGCAATATGTGTCGTGCGCGTCGCCGGGTGCCGAAAGCGCGCCGCTATACCAGCACCTCGGGAGGAGTGATGCCTGCAGCAGCCGTGCGCGCAGCATCCATGACTCGCTGCAGCGGCACGCCCGACGTTCGAGCGAGCTCCGCGACATCCTCATATTCCGGCGCGGCGCGCAACGACCCATCGGGTAGCGACACAGCCTTGGCGCGCACCGCGCCCCAAGGGGTCTGAACCTTGTGCATCTCGCGTGGAAGCACGCTGCGCTGGCACGCCCATCGGCGGATGCCGATCGTGGTGGTCTCGGCGAACACGATCGCCTCGAGACGCGCTACGTCGACAGGTGATGCAATGATCTGCAACTGCCAGGCTGGCCGACCCTTTTTGGCGAAGACGGGAACCCAGTGAACCTCGCGCGCGCCCGCGCTGCGCAGCCGCTCGGCGGCATAAGCAAGCACCTCTCCCGTGGCATCGTCGATATCGCATTCGAGCCGTATGACCTCGCCATGACAGGCCGCATCGACTGTAGGCGCGCCCGTCCGTGCGCGCGCGGCGGCCGCATCCACGGGCGCAGACATGTATTCCTCGCCCGCCCTGAGGGCACAGGTCTCGGCATCGCTTCCCGACGCTGGAAGCTCCTCGATGATGAGCGCCCGCAGGATGCTCGGGCGCTCATAGGTTCGCTTGCCCGCGCCAAGCCCCACGCGCCGTACGCAGAAACGCGCGGGAAGGTCTTGCTCCGCGTTGAGCGCAGCCACGATCGCGGCACCCGTCGGCGTCACCAGCTCCCCCTCGACCGAGCTGATCGTGAAGGGCAGCCCGTGCTGTTCCACGATATTCAGCGTGGCCGGTACGGGAACGGGAATGATGCCGTGCTGGCAGCGCACGGTGCCGCACCCGTCGACGAGCCGGGGGACGATGACGCGGTCGACGTTCAGATCGTCCACGAGCACGGCGACCGACACGATGTCCACGATGGAATCGACGGCGCCCACCTCGTGGAAATGAACCTCGTCGAGCGGAACGCCGTGCGACTTCGCCTCGGCGTGCGCCAGCACATCGACCATGCGATGGGCGAGCCGGCGGGCGCGCGGGCTGAGTGCCCCCGCGTCAATGATGCGGTCGATATCGGCAGGGCCGCGATGCTCATGGTGATGGTGGTGCCCGTGCGCATGGTGAGATACGGCGGCAGGCGCAGGATCTGTACAGTCGAGGCGCTCCGCTTCGTGGCCATGATCGCGGTTGCGGCGGTCGAGGTCGCAACCGTGGCTTTCGCCGTGAGCATGGCTGTGCCCGCCGTCGTGCCCATGGCCGTCATGCTCTCCGTGCCCATGCCCATGGCCGTGCAGATACGCCATATCGTGGTCGTGGTTCTCGTGGGCGGCATCGAGCACCACGTCGAAATCGCAGCAGTCGATCCCGGCTTTCGACGCGCGCCCGATGCGCACCGTGTACCCGTCCACCGGCAGGCTCGCGAGCGCCGCACGAAGGCGCTCCTCGCGCGCACCAGCATCTAAAAGCGCGGCGACCGTCATATCGCCGCTGATACCGCAGGTGCAGTCTAGATACAGCGTCGTGCCCATAACTCTCCTCGTTCGTTCACCTTCGGCAAGTTCGGCTCGCCGTCCAAGCACATAGTATCTACCCTGGAGCCCGCTCCGCGTCAACGCGCGCCTTATGACGAATTAAAAACGGAAGTCCCTCCTACGTCGCGCTCGTAAAGCGATGCGGTGCGCAGGTTGCGAAGCCAAGGCGAACTCGCCCACGCAGCAGCGCCGCACCGGTCAGGCGGTGCGGCGCGCAGATGTCGCCAACCGTGGCGGGCGCCCTGTTTCGGCGCAGCGCGCGCCCAGGGTTGCCCGCACGCCTTGGTTACTTGCCAAGCGTCTTGAACATACGCTCCTTGTACGCCTCGACACCCGGCTGGTTGAAGGGGTTGACCCCTAGAAGCTCACCCGATGCGTAGCAGGCGAAGGCGAACCAATAGAACAGCATGCCCATATGCGTGGCGTCGAGGTGATCGAGCTCGATGGTGAGGCATGGGAGTGTCGCGGCGTGTGCTTCGCGCGTAGCGGAGAAGCTCGCTTTGTTGATGTCCCAGAAATCCTTCCCATCGAGATACCCGAACGCATCGGCCACATCCGTGCCGCCGAGCACCAAGCTGTCCTTATCGCCCGGCGTGAGCACGTCGATGAAGGTCTCGAACAGGTCGTGCGTGCCATCTTGGACGAACTGCCCCAGACTGTGGAGCTCTTCAGAGCACTCCGCAGAAGCCGGGAAGATACCCTTGCCGTCCTTGCCCTCGCTTTCGGCAAAAAGCTGCTCCCACCACTTGGAAAACCAACGAAAGCGCGGTTCGAAGAAGCTTAGGAGCTCGACGCGATACCCGCGATCCCACAGCATATTGCGGAGCGCCGCATACCGAAACGCGCTGTTTTTCTGCGCAGGTGCCGTGCGAAGCGACCCCTCTTGCGAGCGAGCCCCCGCCACGAGCGCACGGATGTCCACGCCGGCAACGGCCATGGGCAGCAGATGCACTTCCGTGAGCGCCGTGTAGCGGCCGCCCACGTTGGTCGCGAAGGGCACGAAGGTATAGCCCTCTTCACGGCAGAGATCTTCGAGCGACGAGCCGATCGTGCCCGTGCATACGATGCGCCGCGCAGCCTCCTCGGCACCATAGCGCTTTACCAGGTACTGGCGGAGCAGGCGAAACGATGAGCCCGGCTCCAAGGTTTCGAAGTTCTTGGCGATGCAATCAATTACCACCTCGTGGCCGTCAAGATCCCCGAGCACCCGGTTGAGCTCATATGCCGAGAGGGTGTTCCCTGCCCAGACAAGCCGGGCACCGTCGGGCGCCAGCGCCGACACCGTCGCGCGGCACCCGTTGTTCGAGCCGCCCACCCCGATCACCACGAAGGTGTCGGCTTGGGATCGAATGCGCTCGGCAAGCGCCTCGGTGCGGACAAGCATCTCCTCGCCCGCCCATTCATCGACGGACAGCCATCCGAGCGAATCGGCATAGCGATCCTCGCCCGTCTGGCAGCGGGCAA
Organism: uncultured Enorma sp.; assembly: GCA_964624825.1. GTDB lineage: Bacteria > Actinomycetota > Coriobacteriia > Coriobacteriales > Coriobacteriaceae > Enorma. The sequence continues at coordinate 9,423 of CAZUYD010000021.1, forward strand.
GCACGTCCGCATGAGCATCGAGATACGCATCGAGCTCATCTGAGCCGATGAATGCCGATGCGAAGGTTTCATTGAGTGTCAGCATGTTGCTACCTCCAACCGTTCAATACGACGAGCGCCCCGCGGCGCCCCCAGCTCGAAGCTGCGAACATCCCATGCCGAAGCGCTGGAGGGCAGCGGCGATGCATGGTCCATGAGCGAGCGCGTATCGCCCGGGCCGCCCGAATCTAGCACCCGCACGGATGTGCCGGGGCATCGTCGCGGAAGTGGCTATTCTGTGACGGATCCTTCATGCACAGGTGTGGAACGGCACGGGTGTACGCATGCGGCAGCGCGAGGATATTGGGTGCACCATCGGTGTATTTGAGCGTTGCGTCGGCGATGGCCTCCTCGAAGGTGGCGCGCGTCTTGAGCCCCATGGTGCGAGCGATGCCCGGCTTCTGCGCGCCTACGATATAGGTTGCCGAGAGGTACTTTTCTGCCAGGTTGCCGCAGGTCATCATGCTGAAGCCATGGAACGGATGGAAGGCATGGGCGAAACGGTACTTACGGATGTACTTCTCGTTGGTGGCGAAGTATTCTCCGTACTCGACCATCTCGTCGAGGGTGTTCATCTTGTCGGATTGCCAAAGCTCCCACTGCTCGCGCAGGTACGGCCAGCGCTCGTCGTGGAACCAGCCGTTGCAGTAGCTCGCGATCACGAAGACGCAGTGGTCGGAAAGAATGCGCTTATGACGGATAACCTGCGCGGAGACCGCCTGCATCATCTGGATGGGGTTCGTGCCCATGCCGTCGCCATAGTGGAAGTTCGTGGGCATGCCCATGACCACGATGTCGTACTTCTTCTCCGCCCAGTGCACGTAGGTGCGCTTATCGGCGACTTCCCAGGAACGGGGCTGCATCTCGGCCGCGTATCCCGAGAAGATGGCGATCTGGCGGCTCCAGGTATCGAGCACCGCATCGCAGCAGAAAAACTTCTTGCCCATCTTCTCTTCCATGAACAGACCCTGCTGGTTGAACTTGTCGCGCATCAGGCTGTTGGTGGAGACGGGCACGAAATCTGGTCGGCTCATGACGCGCGGCACATGATGCGCGCCGATGGAGCGCCAATGGGTGATGCCGGTGGCGCAGTGCTTGTACCCGCCCGAGTATCCGCCGTACGGGTTGCCCTGCGTGTGGCCGATGAGAATCGCGATATCTGCATCGTAGACATATTTGTTCATGATCACGTGGTCACCCTGAGCGGTGTAGCCGAGGTCCACGAGATGCTCGTAGTCCTCGGAGTCGTGGCTTGTGATCTGGCCAGTCGCTTCGAACTCGCGGTAGAGGTCAAGGCCCAGAATCGCCTTCGCCTCGTTGGTGGAGGTGCGCGGATGCAACCCGTTCGAGAAGAGCAGCAGCACGTCATCATGGCTCACGCCGTTGGCAAAAAGCTCGTCCAGGCACGCACGGATAGCCACCTTGCGGTGCGCCGTGGGCTGCGTGCCGCCTTTTACGATGTCTGGAATCACGATGACGACCTTCGCGCCCGGATGCGCAAGGTCGGCGAGCGGCTCCATGCCTATGGGGTTGCGGATGCTCTCAAGCGTCGCGGCGTAGAGGCTGTCCCATTCCTGCGGCAAGCATGCGGGGTCCTTGACCGTCTCGCCGGTCACGAAGACGTCGGTGGTGTCGGGAAGCTCCGCGCCCATCATGCCGGTGCCCCATTCGAACTCTAAATGCATCGCATGTCCTTTCATCCGCGTATGTATCTATATTCGGCTGAGCCTTATGCGCCGAGATAGAGCTTGACGATGTCAAAGTACTCATCCGGATAGAAGCCGATCTGCCCGCTGAAGCGCGTGAGGGCGATGAGCCCGCCGTCGATGGCATCGATGCTGGCGAGCATCTGCGCGTTATCGGCTTTGAGGCCGCCGCCGTACACCACGGGCAGCCCGCCGGAGACCTTCTTGGCGAGCTCGGCCACGCGCGCAATATGCTCTTTGCCCGCAGGCGTCTTACCCGGCCCGATGCTCCACACCGGTTCGTAGGCGAGGGTCATCTGGGACGTATCGACGCCGTCGAGCCCGCGCTCGATTTGAGCGGTGATGACCTGTTCCCAGCTATCTGCCTCCTCCTCGCGCTCGCCGATGCAGAAAAGAACGGTCATGCCCGCGTTTACAGCGCAAACGAGCTCTTCGTTGAGCAGACGATCGACCGAGGGCGCGGCGTCCACGCCCTTCACGCCTACGGCCGCCATGACCTCGCGCAGCGCGTTGCGCTCCTCGCAATGACCAACCAGCACATCGGTGCAGCCGATCTGCATCATGCTGCTCGCAGGGCGAAGCGTGGTGAATGCGCCGAAGTTACCGCCTGGCGCGGTGGTGGCGCGGTGAATTCCCTGGCAGCCGATGCGCAGCGAGCTCTCTTCCTTGTGGGCATCGAGCGCACCGATGATGTGAGCCTCGGGAAGGTAGATCGTGAAGTCCGCTCGATCGGTATAGGGCATCACGCCGTCTTGCAGCGCGTCCACGATGCTGGCGCCCCATGCGGCGGGCTCGAACAGACGATTGACGCCACCGTGCTCGGGCGTGACATCGAAACGCTTGAGGTTCAGATAGATGTGTTTCATGCGCAGGTTCCTTATCTCTTATCTATCGCTGGCTGTCACGATCTGGCGCTAGACGCCTGGCAGCTCGATACCGTGCATGCGCGGGGCATATCACATGAAGCTCACGAGCTGGGGAAGCGGCTCGCCGATGAGCGGGCGGCACCATGAGCAGAACGCATCGGTAACGCCGTTGCCGCGCTCGGCAATGAAGGAGTCCGGCAGACACCGCTCATCGAGCATCACGCGTTCGATGGGAATGCGTATAAAGCGCGTGGCATAGCGCTCGCCGGGCACACGCTCGAAGCCGATCATTTTGCCCGAATCCCCCTCGAGCGCGGCGCGCACCGCCTCACGGCCGGCAGCGATCGCTTCGATGCGGTCGACGGAGCTCTGATATGGAATGGCGGCGCGGCCGATAAGGCCGGGCTTCTCGGAGCGCGACTTGTACCCCAGCGTCTTGGTGATACGCTGCGCCAGATGCGCGGAGACATCGCCGAAGTAGGTGGCGCGGCCGACCGTCATTACCGGCTCCACGACGGGCTTGCCCGCAGCATCGCGCAAGCCTTCGCTCACCACCACCACCCCGCAGCCCTGCTTGTCGATCAGGCGCTGGCAATCATCTAGAAACTCGTCTTCGTTGAAGGCGCGCTCCGGTAGATAGATGAGGTCAGGGCCGGGAATGCCCGCATCCGCAGCGAGCGCTGCGGATGCCGCCACCCAGCCTGCGGAGCGGCCCATGACCTCGATGACCACGATGTGGATGGGAAGCCCGCGCACATCGCAGCACACCTCCGAAGTGGTTTGAGCGACGAAGCGCGCCGCGCTCCCGAACCCGGGCGTGTGGTCGGTCACCGCGATATCGTTGTCCATCGTCTTTGGAATACCTATGACGCCCACGTCCACGCCCGCATCGCGGCATGCGCGAAAGATCTTGCCGCACGTGTCCATCGTTCCGTTGCCGCCCGTCATGAGGATCCAGCGGATGCCGTGCTCGCGCACCGCCTGGGCAAGACGCGCATAGCCCGCTTCGTCCACCGCGTCGCGCCCGGTGCCAATGGCAGAGGACGGCGTGGTGGGCAGCAGGTCGATGCTCTGAGGCGAAACCCTATTGAAATCTATGAAATTGCCGGTTAGAAGTCCCGCGACGCCGCCGCGCGCGCCTAACACCCGGCCAACCTCTGGCGCCTCGAGCGCTTCACGCACCGCCCCGTAGAGAGACGCGTTGATGACCGCCGTCGGCCCGCCTCCGTGCACAATCAGCAGGTTGTTGTTTCCCGTATCCATATCCTATCGCCTTACCAAACCGTTCCCGTGCAGAGAAGCCATACCGATCACATCCGTTACTGTGCCAATGCAGGCGCGTCTTGCGCTGCCCCTTCAAGCTGACTGGATGTCTGGGCGCACGAGACATCGGCGAGGCGCAGCAGCCGAGCTGAAACGGGTCTGCCCTCGATGCGCGCAAGAATCTCGTCCGCACATGCCACGCCCGCGTCAAAGTTGGGCAAGCGCGTGTAGTAGTCAGGGTAAAAGTGGCTCTCACCGTTGTTGGCGAGCTCCGCCGTGATGATGCCGCGCCGTCGAAAGAGCTCGCGCACCGGCTCACTCCATCCCGACCAGCTCGCAATGAACGCGTCGCCAGCCGCAAGGGATGCGCTCGCAGCGCGAACCGTGTCCAAGAACTCCTGTGTAAGGCGCTCGCCGTCGTCGGTAGAGCCCACTGAGTACCGCAGATCCCAGATGTCGAGGTTGTCGAGCGTGATGGGCACCTCGACCTCTATGAGCTCTATTTCGGGACATGCGTCGAACACGTCGTGCAGACCCTCGCTACGCTGCATCTCCTGCGCCGTGTACATCTGGGGCTTCACGTAGAGAACCCGGCGCGGAGCGCGCTCGATCAGCCGCTCTGCAAGCAAGCGCGCCCCGTTGCGATAATCAAAATCAACCGAGCTGACCGCATTCGATGTGTGCTGGCAGTCGAACGCCACGAAGGGAATGGCGTCGCGCTCGATGAGCTCGATGCTCTCGGGACTTGGCCCCACGTTGTCCTTACCCAGAAAAATGACGCCGTCCACGCGCCCCTCGTAGTAGGCGCGCAGATAATCTGACATGCCGTCTTGCTTCACCTTGTTAGTGCACAGCAAAATCATGATACCGAGGTCTTCGAAGGTGCTCTGGATGCCGCGGATGGTCTGGCTGAAACGCGGAACAGCAAGGTTCTTCTTGGCCACTACGCCCACGCAGCCCGACCGGTCGCGTCGAAGCGCCCGCGCGGCGCTGTTGGGTACGTACCGAAGCTCGTGCACAGCGCGCAGCACCCGTTCGCGCGTCTCGTCGGTAATGCGCTGCCCCGGCGTGTTGTTGATTACATAGGAAACCGTGGCGGTGGTGACCCCCGCAGCGCTCGCGATATCCTTCAGCGTTACACGCGACCGCCTGCTCATGCCACACCTCCCATGCTGCAACCTCGCGGCGCAAGCTATGTGCCAGACGACAGGCTCGGCAGCACAGCATGACACCGTTACTTACTCGTTTAAGTTATCATGAACACCAAGCCCTGTGGACGGCTTTTTGTATAGGCAGAACTTGAACCGCTCATCTCGCAAAACCGACCGTCCGGAGATTTAGCATCTCGATAAAACCACTAGCAGGCGAAACATGCCACCAAGTTCTATCTTGCCTTTCAACGATGAACGGTTGGAATTCGCCAGTAAACGGTTAATCTAGCCCATAGCGCCTCACCGGAAAAGTCACCCATTATGGTGGTATAACGTATTTGTTACTTAAACGTATAAGCAATTGTTTTAGCCGTCCCTCTGTGAGCTATTCACGACCGTTTGTCCGGAAGGAGCTCTGAAGATGGAGAAATCGGTTCCTTTGTGGAGAAGGGTCCCCAACTTCGTATGGGTGCTCATCTCCGTTCTCTGCGCCGTTGCGCTCTGGCTTTTCGCGTCAAGCCAACTGCCCGCCGTGTTTGCCCCGCCATCTGAGGTGTGGGACACGTTTGTTAGCAAAGTTGAGAGCGGCATCCTCATCCAGCATGTTTGGGCATCGCTTTCGCGCGTGCTCATCGGCTTCGCCCTTGCGTTTGTCACCTCGATTCCCGTGGCGTTCCTCATGGCGTGGTACGACCCGTTCCGCCATATCGTCGAACCCTGGATCCAGTTCGTGCGCAATATCCCGCCGCTTGCCTACGTGTTCCTGCTCATCGCCGCACTCGGCATCGGCCAGGAGAGCAAGGTCGCGGTCATCTTCATCGCGGCGTTTCTCGTTATGGTTGTAACGATCTACCAGGGCGTCAAAAGCGTCGACACCACGCTCATCAAGGCCGCGCGCGTGCTGGGCGCCAAGCAGCGCGATATCTTCTTCAAGGTGACCATCCCCGCGTCGACGCCGTTTATCCTCGTCGCCGCCCGCCTGGGCCTCTCCACCTCGCTTACCACGCTCATGGCATCTGAAATCGTCGGCGGCGATCGGGGCATCGGCATGATGATTCAGCAGGCCAGCGGCTACTACCAGATGGAGACGGTGCTGCTCGGCATCATCCTGCTCGGCATCATCGGCATCTGCTTCGAAAAGATCGTTCGCTTCCTCGAAAGGAGGTTCACCGGATGGCAGGAAACGATTCAGCCGTAAAGGTCCACATCGACCGCGTGGTGAAAAAGTTCGAGACCCGCAAAGGCGAGATGGTTGCGCTGAACGGCGTTGACCTCGATATCCACGAAAACGAGTTCATCACGGTCGTAGGGCCCTCCGGTTGCGGCAAATCTACGCTTCTCAACATCATCGGCGGTCTCGAAACCCCTACCGAAGGCCAGGTTCTCCTGGACGGCAAACCCGTCGAAGGCCCCAGCCCCGAGCGCGGCATCGTGTTCCAGCAGTATGCGCTCTTTCCGTGGCTCACGGTCATCAAGAACGTCATGTTCGGCCTGAAGCTCCAGGGCAAGTCAAGGCAAGAGTCCGAGGAGATCGCTCATAGGTACCTCAAGATGGTCGATTTGGAGGAATTCGCGAACCACTACCCCAAGGAGCTCTCGGGCGGAATGAAGCAGCGCGTTGCCATTGCCCGCGCCTATGCCACCAATCCCCAGGTGTTGCTCATGGACGAGCCGTTCGGCGCCCTCGATGCCCAAGCGCGCACCCAGTTGCAGCAAGAGCTCATCGAAACCTGGGAGAAAGAGCGCAAGACGTGCTTCTTCATCACCCACGATGTAGACGAGGCCATCATATTGGGTCAGCGCTGCGTCATCATGTGCGCGCGCCCGGGTCGCGTGAAGGACATCATCGATATAGACATTCCTTACCCGCGCGACCAGGCCACTAAGATGACCCCGCGATTCCTGGAGCTCAAGAACGAGATCTGGAGCCAGGTATACCAGGAGTACCTCTCTGTCCGCAAATAACGTCATATTGGTAGCCATTGGTAACCACGCGCTCCGTATGAGGAGCGGGGCGCGAGAGTGCAAACAAAGGAGCGTACCATGTCCAAGCGTAACGATTTCCTGATGAGCCGTCGCGGACTCGTCGCCGCTGCGGGCGGTCTCGGCCTCGCCGGCCTCGCTGGCTGCAGCAGCAGCGATGGCAGCGGCAGCACGGCGGGCAGCGCGAGCACGGGCACCGACTATGAGACCGTAAGCCTCCGCGTTGCCTACATGCCCAACCTTGGCTCGGCCTCTTCCCTCTTCACCGCGATCGACCAAGGCTACTTCGATGAATACGGCATCGAAGTCGAGACCGCTCAGTTCCAGGGAGGCCCTGCAGAGATCACCGCCATGCAGTCTGGCGATATCGACATCGCCCAGATCGGCCATGGTGCGCACTCCCTGTGCATCCAGGGCGATGCGGTCGTATTCGTGTTTGACCAGCTCTCTCAGTCTGACGCCGTCGTGTGCGACAAAACCGTCGTTGCGTCCGCCGCAGACCTCGCGGGCAAGACCGTCGGTGTTTCCAGCGGCACCTCTTCCGAGATCATCCTCCAGCTCGTTCTGCGCGATGCCGGCCTTACCGAAGACGACATCACCAAGGTCGAAATGGACGTCTCGGGCATGACCACCGCGCTGCTCTCCGGCCAGATCGATGCCGCCGCCACGTGGTCGCCAAACACGGTGACCATCGAGCAGGAGCTCGGCGACAACTATCTCGTTCTCGGTACCAATACCGACTTCTCCGATGAGGTTGCCTTCCCGTCAAGCTTCGTGTGCCTGCCCGAATACGCCGAAGAGAACGCCGACGTGCTCGCGCGTTTCGGCGCCGCCATCAACAAGGCGCATATCTATAGGCTTGAGAACATCGACGAAATCGCCTCTCTCCTCGCCACCGAGCTTGACCTTCCCGAAGACACGCTTCTGGAATCCACAGGCGAGGGCGACTGGCAGGGCTCTGTCGACTGCCAAGGCGACATCGATACCATTCTGAGCTACTACACGGCCCAGCAGCAGGTGTTCCTCGACAACGGAACCATCACCGAGGAAGTTGACGTTGAGAACTATGTGAACACCGACGTTATGGCAGAGGCGTACGAGCTTTCCCAGGCATAGCGTCTCGGGGCATCGCCCCCGCCCATTGATGACGAGCGCTCCCGACGTTCGTTGACCGCCTGACAGCCGGACCTTGCCACGCGAGCGTCCGGCTGTTCTATGAGGATGTTCTATGAGGAGAGAGTCATGGATTACTATCATATTCCTGCCGCAGAGCTTGGGCGCGAGGCCAAGATTCCGCTACTCGTCCTCGGTGACTCCGGGGAAGTCTTCTACGAGATGGCGCTCGACATGGTGAGTACCATCCGCGCCCACAACGAGCGCGGCGAGAAAACCGTCTTCATCTGCCCGGTAGGGCCCACAGGCCAGTATCCCATCTTCGTTCGCCTGGTAAACCGCGAGCGCATCTCGCTTGCGGATTGCTGGTTCATCAACATGGATGAATACCTTACCGACGAAGACGCCTGGATCGACGAGGCGAGCCCGCTTTCGTTCCGCGGCTTTATGAACCGCGCGGTCTATGGCAAGATCGACCCTGAACTCCTCATGCCGGAAAGCCAGCGAGTCTTCCCCGATCCTGCCGACCTCGACCGCATACCCGCGCTCATCGACGAGCTGGGCGGCGTCGACACGGCCTTCGGCGGCATCGGCATCACGGGGCACCTGGCATTCAACGAGCCGGACGATTCCCTGACCCCAGAGCAGTTCGCCAAGCTTCGCACGCGCGCGCTGGACATACATCCCGAGACGCGCGCAACGAACTGCGTGAACGATATGGGCGGTGCGCTGGAAGACATGCCCGCGCGCTGCGTGACCGTCGGCATGCATGAGATTCTCAACGCGCGCAAGGTGCGCCTGGGGGTGTTCCGCAATCTGCACCGCGGCGTGGTGCGCCGCGCCGCCTATGGTGAGGTAACCGCCGCCTTCCCCGCGACCCTCTTGCAAAACCACCCCGATGCGCTCATCTATGTAACCGCGAACGCTTCTCAGCAGGCATACTAAACCGTCTTGGACGATACGCCCGGCACTCACCCGTCACCGGTGCTGAAAGGAGTTGGCGATAAGAAACCCCCAAGCGCTGAGATAGCCTTACGCTTACCTGCCACCGGTGCTGAAAGGAGCTGCTTCATGGCCGCCCCGCTCTACATTATGAGCGCGGCGGCATCGTTGCCCCAGGCGGCGACCGCTGCAGCGTCGCCGTGAGGGGGCGCACGTAGGGCTACCGCATTCGCATACTATCCCTCACGGCCAGCAGCGCTCAACGCCGCCGGCATGACCGCGCTTCCAAAGAATCTGCCGGACGTCTTGCCGCGCTTTGCTGCGAGGTGCCCTGACACCGGGTTCCGTTACCGCACGAGATGCTTCACCGCGTTATACACGCAAATGAGCACAATGACCACCATAAGGCCGCTGAACAGCTTGTCCACATGCCGGTCGTCGATGCGCTTGTTCACGGCGCGGCCGCAGATGCCGCCCAAGATGCCGCAACCAAGCATGCCCGCGATCAACAACGCGTCGATCGTGGAGAAATCGACGGTGCCCACGCTCGTGACAGTGCTCGCCGCCTGAGAGCACAGGATGATGAAAAGCGAGTTCTGCGCTGCTTGCTTGGTGCCCATGCTGAAGAAGTAGAAGAGCACCACCAGGTTGATGGGACCGCCGCCGATTCCCAAAAACGACGACATGACACCGAGGGCGCAGCCGATGACGAGGCACGCGGGCGCACCCTCGATGCGCCTTGTGGCGATTCGAGACTTGTTGAGGTTGTATGCGAGCGTCCCCAGCGTGATGAGACCCAAAGCGACGGCCTGCACGGCACCGGCCGTATCTGGCGTCGCGAACAGCCCCTCGACGACATCGAAGAGCCGCTTGCCGGCAAGGCCGCCCACCGTGGCACCGATCGCGAGCGGCACCGCATGGCGCCCATCCACCGACGTCGAGCCCGACAGGCGGTTCCTTACCACGGAATAGCAGGTCATGGCGAGCACGGTACAGCCCGAGAGAAAATTGATGGTACCCGGAGGGAGCGTGCCCGACGCATCGAGCACAGGCTTGATGATCACGCCGCCCCCGATGCCGCAGATGGCACCGATGATCGACGCACCGAAGCTGATAGCGAAGAAGAGCGCGTACATGCGACCCCCCAAACAGGCGAACCGACCATCCAGTATAGCGTGATGCATGGCAGCGCATGCGCACCACCGGCGGCATGCGAAGCGCTGAACGCTCGCGAAGCGCGAGCAGCTGCGATGCGGCGAGGCGATCAGCGAGACATCGCTGATCGCGCACCGCGGCCGCTTACCGTGCCGCGGCCGGCAGGTGATTGATGAGCGACGCCTGGTAGGCAGCGCCGAACCCGTTGTCGATGTTTACCACCGAAACCCCGCTCGCACAGCTATTCACCATAGCGAGCAAAGCGGTGATACCGCCGAGATTCGCCCCGTACCCCACGCTGGTAGGCACCGCGATGACCGGACACGAGGCAAGCCCGGCGACCACGCTGGGAAGCGCCCCCTCCATGCCCGCGATAGCGATGATGACCTGCGCCCGGGCGATGCGCTCCCCATGGCGCAGCAAGCGATGGATGCCCGCCACGCCGGCATCGTTCACGCATGTTACCCGGTTGCCTAAGAACTGCGCGGTGATCTTGGCTTCTTCGGCCACCGGAAGATCGCTCGTCCCCGCCGTTACGATGAGGATCTCGCCGTTTCCATCGGGCTCGGGAAGCGCGCCGACCACCCCTGCCCGAGCATCCTCGTGGTATGCAAATGGGCAGCCAAGCCGCTCGAGCGCTTGGGCTTTGTCTGCATCGAGCCGGGTGATGAGAACGCGCCGTTGGCCGGCTCCGCGCATCGCCTCGACGATGCCCGCGATCTGCTCAGCGGTTTTCCCGGCACCATAGATGACCTCGGATACGCCCGTGCGCACGCCGCGCGCGGTATCCACCTGAGCATAGTCGAGATCGGCGACCGCGTCCAGGTGAACGCGGTCCACAAGCTCGCGCGGGGTAAGATCGCCCGAGGCGACCCGTTCGGCAAGCGTTTCGAGCTCAGATGCATCCATAATGTGCCCCTTCTCCGTTTCATCACATGTTGCCCGTATAATCTCACCCATCGCCGCCGCACGGCTAGACGAGTTCACCACCATAGGGAGTCCGCATGAGCGAGCAAATCGACCATACGAAATCGCACGGCTCTGGTTCCGCAAGCCCCGCTATCGCCATCGCCTCGCTCGCGCTCGGTGTTCTTGGCGCGATCATAGGATATCGCCTCAACTTGCTTGTGGGCCTCGCGCTTGTGATTGCCTGCATTGGCTGCGGCATCGTCGCGCTGCGCCGGAAAACACCGCTGCGATGGATGGCCGTCATCGGAATCGTTCTGGGCGTGCTCTGCCTCGTCATCTGTGCCGCCGTGATCGGAATCTTCATCTATCAGACGCAGCAGATGAACGAGCTGCTCGCGTACTCATAGGCTTGCAGGCAGCGGCGCGGGCAGGCTCTCTGGGTGCGCCACGCATCATAGCAGCCGCATCATAGCAGCCGCATCACAGCAGCGCATCTTCCCACGCGGCCTCGCGAAATCCCACCAAGACGACGTCATCGGCGATGACAAGCGGACGCTTGACGAGCATGCCGTCTGTCGCAAGCAACGCATAGGCATCCTCGTCGCTCATCCCCGCGTCGAGCTGCGCCTTGATGCCCAGCTCGCGATACCTCATGCCGCTTGCATTGAAAAAGCGCCGCAACGGCAGCCCTGAGCGGGCGTGCCATGCCGCGATCTCGTCGGCGCGCGGATTATCCTCGACGATATGCCGGTCGATGTGCGCGACGTTGTGTTCGTCGAGCCATGCTTTCGCCTTCTTGCAGGTCGAGCAGGGCGGATACCCAATAAAGAGCACCGGTTTCGTGGACATGATTCCTCCTGCCATCTTCTCGCGCGCGCAGGTCGCTCGATAGGGCTTACGCGGCATCGCGCGCGTCAGATCATGGAACGGCTTTATCGTATGCCATATTGTGCCTGGGGTCGATGGCACGCAAAACAATGGTGCGCGCCGCGCGCGCCGCGAGTATCATGGCATCGGCACCGTGTCCCCAAGCGTTCGCGCGGGGCGGTCGCAAAGATGCCAGCCGCCGGCATGAGGGCACCGTGCCATCCGTACGAACGAAGCTGCCAAGGAGGATTCTATGTTCCCACGCGCTCCCCTTACCGACTGCCATACGCATACCGCGTTCTCGGACGGGATATCGACCTTCGAGGAGAACGTCCGCGCGGCCGCAGATGCCGGGTGCCGGGTACTCGTTGCAACCGACCATCTCACGGTTCCCGCCCCCATGGATCCCGCCTGCGCGGCGGCCGTTCCCGCAAGCAAACTCGCCGAGCGTCGCGAAGCCTTCGATCGCGCCCGGGAATATGCCGCCGAGATAGCGCCGGACCTTGAGTTTATCTATGGATTCGAATGCGATTGGTACGACGGGTGCGAGCCGCTGGTCGAAACGTGGTCGGCCGGCGCGATCGTACGGCTCGGAAGCGTTCACTGGCTGGGCGATACCGGCGATATCCATTCCGGCGGGTGCGATACTGCGTATGCAAATGATGCGGCTATAGTTCCCGCCGGCCAGCATGGCAGCGGCTCGGGCTGGATAGACGACGTGACCGATCTGCATATATGGCATGAGCTTGGCCCGGACGAGATCTGGCGCCAGTACGTGCGTACGTGGTGCCGCGCGTGCGAGAGCCCGCTTTCGTTCGACACCATGGCGCATCCCGACCTGCCCACGCGGTTCACGAACGAGGGGCTCGTCCCCACCATCGACCTTGCCCCGCTATGGGATGAGATGGTGGCGTGCGCGCACGATACCGGCCGGCGCGTCGAGCTCTCAACGGCGGCCTGGCGTAAGGGCCTGAGCGACTACTACCCTGCGCGTGGCCTGCTTGAGCGGTTTGCGCGCGCGGGCGTGCCCATCACCTTCGGCTCGGATGCACATCAGGCATGCGACATATGCTGGGGCATTCCCGAAGCGATGGGACATGCCATGCAGGCCGGATACCGCACCTTCGACGCGCCCCATGCCGACGGCAGCTGGGAGACGTACGCGCTGGAGTAGTCCTTGGCGCCGAAGCCGGATTTCATACAGTTTGATCTCACCACCAGACGCTCAGCGGCGCCCGAGAAGGAGCGGCCTCGGCACGCAAGCTGGATGGCGAGGCGCTTAAGACTCGGGGCGGGCGCTGCAATCTTGATATGCGTGCCCCGCCCCTGTGGCGCCGATGACGATAAGAAGCCGGGCGCCTACCGGTGACGCGCGTCCAGTTCCCCGGCGAGCTCTTCGACGGTGACCCCATAGCGCTCGAGCGTCACGAGCAGATGGTAGACAAGGTCGGCCGCCTCGTAGCGGATGTGGTCGTGGTCGTTATCCTTCGCCGCCATGATGACCTCGCACGCTTCCTCGGCAAGCTTCTTGAGCAGGCTGTCTTCGTTGCCCTGAAGCAGCTGCGCCGTATAGCTCTCCTCGGGTGACGCGGTGCGGCGGCTATGGATCACGCTCGAGAGGCTCTTGAGCGTGATGCCGATATCTCCTGGCTGCACGTGCGCGGTTCTCTCGCCCATCGGTCACATCTCCCATCAAACAAGCCGGTTGAAAAAGCACGTACGATTCCCGGTGTGGCAGGCGGGACCCGGCGAGTCGACGCGCACGAGCAGGGTGTCGGCGTCGCAGTCTGCCCAAAGCTCGTGCACCTGCTGCATGTTTCCGCTCGTCGCGCCCTTGTTCCACAGCTCCTGGCGGCTTCGGCTCCAAAACCATGTGGTGCCGGTCTCGATGGTGCGTTGCAGCGACTCGGCGTTCATCCAGGCAACCATGAGCACCTCGCCGGTATCCCATTGCTGAACCACCGCGGGAATGAGCCCGTTTTCGTCGAATCTCAATTGGTCGATATTCATGAGCACGTCCTAACGAAATGCGTCTTACGCCCCAGACGGGCTTTCGGCCGATACGGGAACGCAGCCGGCTCTCCGGTTGCCGCGGTGCATCGAGAAACCCCGGCGGCAAGCGCTCCCGGTGCCGCAGACCGGCCTGAACGGGGAGGCTGCAGGCCCTTCCAGACCGGCGAGGGCTTCCAGATGCCCGAGGTTGCCCCGAAGCCCAAGGCGCCCCGGAAGCCCGAGGGCGCGCCGTTGCGCGGCGCCCGAAAGCTTGAAGGACTAGACCGGGTGCCTGGGAAGCCTCCAACCCTAGAAGTCTAGTCGAACGGGAATGCCCTGCGCGGCCATGTACTCTTTCACCGCACGGATGCTGAACGTGCCGAAATGGAACACGCTCGCCGCGAGCACGGCATCGGCCTCGCCCTCGATGATTCCCTCGGCGAAATGCTCAAGCGTCCCCACCCCGCCGGACGCGATCACCGGAATGGACACCGCGCGCGCCACCGCCCGGGTAAGCGCCAGGTCAAACCCTTCCTTGGTGCCGTCACGATCCATACTGGTGAGCAAGATCTCTCCCGCGCCGCGCCGCGCCGCCTCTTCCGCCCAAGAAACCGCGTCGATTCCGGTCGGCGTGCGGCCTCCTGCCGTATAGACCTCCCAGCGATCGGCTCCTGGAACGCCCGGCTCGCCCACGCGCTTCGCATCGATGGCGCAGATGACCGCCTGCGTGCCAAAGGCGGCGGCCGCGCGCGAGATGAGCGCGGGATCCTTCACCGCCGCGGAGTTGAGCGATACCTTATCCGCGCCCGCGGCAACCATCTGCCGCATGCCGGCGAGGTCGCGAAACCCACCGCCCACGGTATAGGGAATCGACAGCTCCTCGGCGGCGCGGGCAGCCATGTCAATCGTGGTCGCGCGGTTGTCGCTCGTCGCCGTGATATCGAGGAAGACGACCTCGTCGGCGCCTTCTCGATCGTAGGCGGCGGCGAGCTCGACCGGGTCGCCGGCATCGCGGAGCGAAACGAAGTTCACACCCTTCACCACGCGCCCATTCTTCACATCCAGGCACGGAATCACGCGCTTGGTGAGCATGGATCCTCCTCTCCCCGAGCGGCCGCAAGCGCCGCAGCAAGAGAAAACGCCCCCTCGTACAGCGCGCGGCCGGTGATGGCTCCCTCGATCACATCGTCACCTGCTGCGGCGAGCAGGCGAATGTCCTCGAGCGTCGAGATGCCGCCCGATGCCACGACGGGAAACCCGGCGATTTGCGCCACGCGCCGATAGGCGCTCACGTCGATGCCCGTCTGCATGCCGTCGCGCGCGATATCGGTGAACACCAGATGCTTGAATCCCCAGCTCGCAAGCTCGCCTACCACGTCTTCGACCGAGCGCGCCACGCCTTCGCGCCATCCGTTGACGCGCACCTCGCCGTCACGCGCGGCGACATCGGCTACGAGCAGGTTTCCAAAGCCCCGGGCGGCGACCTCTGCAAACCCCGGCTCCCGCACCAGCACCGTGCCCAGCGAGATGCGTTTGCATCCCAGCGCCGCCAGCTCGTCGATGCGCGCAAGCGAGCGGACGCCGCCGCCCATATCGACCGAGATGCCGTCCACCGCGCAGATCGCCCGGATAGCCTCGGTGTTCGCCGCGCGGGCAACGTCATCTTCCTCAAACGCCGCAGACAGATCGACCACATGAATCCAACGCGCACCCTGCTCGGCAAATGAGCGCGCGACGGATGCCGGGTCGTCGGAATAGACCGTACAGCGTGAGCGGTCGCCGCGCTCCAGCCGCACGACCTTGCCCGCGATCAGGTCGATCGCCGGAAAGAGGATCATGCTGCCCCCTCCTTCGCGGTCGAAACGATGCGCACGAAGTTGCGCAGGACGTCCAGGCCGTGTGCAGACGATTTCTCGGGATGGAATTGGCAGCCGAACACGTTGCCATGCCATACGACCGACGCGAAGCTGCGCGCATAGAACGTGCATGCCGCGACATCGCCCGGGTCGGCATCCTCGCCGACCGCATAGGAGTGCGTAAAGTAGAGGTTCGCGCCCTCGGCGAAGCCCGCCAGGAGCGGACACGACAGCCCGGCTTGCGTAAGATGCACCTGGTCCCACCCCACATGGGGGACTTTCAGGCGCTGCGACGGGAGCTGCGTGCACGAGCCGCGCAGGATGCCGAGGCCGCGCGCCCACCGCGTGCCCTCGGCCGCGAAGACCGCTCCCGGCTCGAGGCCGAAACCGTGCACGTCGCGCGCGGCGCATGCGGGCGCATCTGCCGGCACGCCTTCGTCCCCGCGCTCAAACAGCAGCTGGAGCCCCAGGCAAATTCCCAGAAACGGCGTTCCCGCGCCCCCGCGCACCGCATCGAGCACCGCAGCGTCTTGCCCGTGCTCGTGCATGAAGACGATAGCGTCGAAGAACGACCCGACGCCGGGAAGCACCATGCCATCGGCGGCACGGATGCGTGCGGGATCGTCGGTGACGATCGGCACGGCGCCCGCCCGCGCGAGCCCGCGCGCCACACTTGAGAGGTTTCCTTTGTGATAATCGATCACGGCTATGGTCGGAGCATGCGCCATGTCGTTCCTTTCCAACGGTTCGAAGGGTAGGACGCGCGGTGCGGGGCGTGTCGAACATGGCATGCGGTGCAAGCGAGCGCACGGTGCACCCGCGCGCGAACCGCATGCGCATTTCGCAGGCAGCGTTACAGGGAGCCCTTGGTCGAGGGGACGCCCCGCACACGCGAATCGACCTCGCACGCGAAGCGCATCGCGCGGCCGACCGCCTTGAACGCCGCCTCGATAATGTGGTGCGAGTTTTCGCCCGCAAGCTCGCGCACGTGAAGCGTCACGCCCGCATCGCGCGCGAACGCGAAGAAGAACTCGACCGCAAGCTCCGTGTCGAACGCACCCACGCGCTCCGTGGGCAGCGGCAGGTCGCAATATGCCTGGCCGCGGCCGGAGATATCGACCGCCGCCATAACGAGCGTCTCGTCCATGGGAACGGCCACATCGGCAAACCGCGCGATGCGCTGCTTGGTGCCCAGCGCCTGCGCGAACGCCTGGCCAAGCACGATGCCTACGTCCTCAACCGTGTGGTGCGCATCGACCTCGGTGTCGCCCAGCGCCTCGACCTTGAGGTCGAACAGGCCGTGCCGGCCAAAGGCGTTGAGCATGTGGTCGAAAAAGGGTACGCCGGTCGTGATATCGCAGGCACCGGTGCCGTCGATGGTCAGGGTGAGGGTGATATCGGTCTCGCCCGTCACGCGCTGGACGGTCGCGGTGCGCGCGCCGGAGGCAAAGAGGTCATCGAGCCCCGTGCTCGCGCGGGCGGCGCTTTCCGCGGCCGTCGCCGTCGACGCGGCCTTGAGGTCGCGCGGCTGCTTTTGACCCTGCTTCTTATAGATGGTCACGAAGCATCCTCCTTCAGAATCGCCGTGAGCGCAGACAGCACCTCGTCGTTTTCGGCCGGCGTTCCCACCGTGATGCGCAGACAACCAAAGAGCCCGGGCGCCGCGCTGAAATCGCGCACGAGGATCGAAAACTCATCGCGCAGGCGCATCCGCACCCGGCTCGCTTCGGGAATGCGCACAAGCAGGAAGTTTCCCTGGCTCGGCCACACGGTGCCCGCCGGCGTGATGCTCGACAAGAGCGTGCCGAGCGCAGCGAACATGCGCGCGCGCTCCGCGCGAACCTGTTCGATGGTGGGCTTATAGAGCGCGCGGTGGCGCACCATGGCGAGCGCGGCTGCCTGGGTGAGCACGTTCACCGAGTAAATCTGACGCACCGCCGAGAGCACTTCGATAACATCGCGCGCGGCAAGCACATACCCGCAACGGATGCCCGCCGCCCCAAATGCCTTGGAGGTCGTCTTGAGCACAATCAGGTTGGGGTGACGCGAAAGGAGCGGCACCGCCGAGGTTCCCTCGTCGGCAAACTCGCCATACGCCTCGTCCACCAGCACGATGCCCGGGCACACGTTGCAAAGCCGCTCGATCTCATCGAGCGGGACCAGATCGCCCGTGGGGTTGTTGGGCGAGGTGACCACAACCAAGTTGGCGTGCGCGGCGGCGGCGCGCAGCTCGGGCATCTGAAGGGCGTATGTATTAGGATCGCGCGCGACCACCGTCACCGGCGTCTTGACGAGCGAGGCGAAAAACGCGTACTCGCTGAAGTCGGGCGGACAGGTGATGACCGCACGCTCCTCGCCCCCGAAGGCAAACATGATGTTGAAGAGCAGCTCGTCTCCGCCATTGCCCACGCAGATCTGCTCGGGGGCGACGCCGTGCCATGCGGCGAGCTCTTGGCGCAGCTCGCTCGAAAGCGGATCGGGGTAGCGATTGAGCGGCGTGGCGGCAAGCGCGGCATCGACCGCCTCGCGCACCCCGGCGGGCAGCGGGTAGGTGTTCTCGTTTGCCGAGAGGTTGATGTGCGTCTCGGCGAAGTTGGGGTCATAGGGCTCGATATCGACTAGGTGGGGTTGAACGAGTGCGCGCATCGCCAAAGAGAGCTGGGCCATCCTACGCCCCTTCCCCGTCGCGAAACGCCGCGCTCGCACCTGCACCCGACCCGCCTGACGCGGTGTCCTGCGCGGCGCCTGCGGCAACCGTCGCCGCATCATCGTGCGGCCAGGCAATCGCCGTGAGGTCGGCGTCGGCGAGCGCGTCGGGCGCCACCGATGCCGCACCCTGCTCGAGCAGCGTGCGACGCAACCCCACCGAGAGACCATGCGCCCAAAGCCCTTCACCATGGGCGAGCGTTTGCGTTGCCGGCGCATCGGCCAGCAGCCCTTCCGGCGTGTAGCAGATAACCGATGAGTGCTTCTGGAAATCATCGACCGAAAGCGGGCTTGAGAAGAGCGCCGTGCCCCCGGTGGGTAGCGTATGGTTTGGACCCGCGACGTAATCGCCCAGCGGCTCGGAGCTCCACGCGCCCACGAAGATCGCGCCCGCGTTGCGAATCTTCCCAAGCAGGCCGAGCGCGTCGGCGCAGTGCAGCTCAAGGTGCTCGGGCGCGATGGTGTTCACCGCATCGATCGCCGTGTCCAGGTCGGGCGCCACAACGATGGTGCCCTCGTTTGTGATCGATGCTGCGGTCACGTCCTTGCGAGGGCTTTGACCCATCATGCAACCGATGGCCTCCTCGACCGCACGGGCGAAGGAAGCGTCGCAGGTAACGAGGTAACAAGCGGCAAGCGGGTCGTGCTCGGCCTGCGCCATGAGGTCTGCCGCAACGATCGCGGGCTCGGCCGTAGCGTCGGCGAGCACGCAAACCTCGGACGGCCCGGCGATCATATCGATGCCCACATCGCCCGAAACGAGCTGCTTTGCAGCGGCAACGTATGCATTGCCGGGGCCTGTCACCACGTCGACGCGCGCGATGGACTCCGTCCCATACGCAAGCGCTGCGATGGCCTGCGCGCCACCGACGGTATAAATCTCATCCACCCCCGCGACCGCGGCGGCCGCAAGCGTATAGGGCGAGATGCCCCCGGTCTGCGCCATGTCCGCACCGCGCTGAGGGGGCGTGACCATGACGATGCGCTCCACCCCGGCCACCTTGGCGGGAATGGCGTTCATGAGAACCGTGGACGGGTACTGCGCGCGCCCGCCGGGCACATAGATGCCGGCAGCCGCCATGGGCGTCACCTTCACGCCGAGCATCGTGCCGTCCGCGCGCGTGGTGAACCATGATTGGACGAGCTGCCGCTCGTGGAACGCGCGAATCTGCGCTGCGGCCTTTTCGAGAGCTATGCGAAACGCATCGTCTACGTGCTCGAGCGCATGCGCAAGCAGCTCTTGGGACAGGCGAAGACACGCAGGGGCCGCGCCATCGAACTTCTCGCAGTACGCGCGCAGCGCCTCATCGCCTCGCGCGCGCACGTCAGCCACGATGTCGCGCGCGGCGGCAACGACCTCGTCGGGCAACACGCCCTTCCGGATCAGCTGCGCCGGCACCAAGCGCTCGCCGGGCGCCAGGACGATGGTTTTCATAACGCCGCTCCCTCCACGGCCACAGCGGTGCGTACCGCCGCGCCGCGTCATCCTCCACAAGCCACAAGCCTGAAAGGGCGCATGGTTGCCCATGCGCCCTGCTACGATTCCTCGTAAACTTTATCATGGTAAAGCGTGTGCGGCAAATAGCCCGACGCCCCTGCGATAGGAGTTACCGTTCGGCAATGAAATCGTTGGCATGCGCGCGATGCGCGTTAGGATGATGCCGAGCAAACGGCTTGCCCGGGCAGCGGCGCGCCCACCGCGAGGCATGCGACGCGTGGTGCATGGGCGCGGCGCGGTTTCTCCTGAGGTCCGCTACGTCACATGAGCGCGGCGCGGATCCTCCTGAAGCCCGCCGCGGTGCCCGACGCGCAGGCGCATCGCATCGCCCCGGTGAAGCACCTGAAGCAGCA
>CAZUYD010000021.1:29921-33109 GCA_964624825.1 uncultured Enorma sp.
ATCGCCCCGGTGAAGCACCTGAAGCAGCACGTTTCGAAGAAAGGAACGATATGAACCGCGCCATCGTTTTTGGAAGCCTGAACATGGATCTCTCGATCGCATGCGCGCGCATACCCCAGGCAGGAGAAACCATCATAGGCGGCGACTTCATAACCAATCCGGGCGGCAAAGGCGCAAACCAAGCGGTCGCCATGGCAAAGCTTGGCGCACCGACCGTTATGATCGGCGCCGTGGGATGCGACGCCTTTGGCGAGGAGCTTGCACGGGCGCTCGGCGCATATGCCGTCGATACCAGCGAGCTTGCGCGCACCAATGCCGCCCCGACCGGTGTCGCCGTCATCGTGCGCGCTGAGGGCGACAACCGCATCATCGTCGATCCCGGAGCAAACCATGCGCTCGACGCGTCCCGCGTTGCCGCCGCGCTCGATCGCGTGGCTCAGCCGGGCGATATATTCGTCACGCAGCTCGAATGCGACCTCGATGCGACCTGCGCCGCGCTGCACCACGCCCACGAGCATGGGCTCATCACGGTGTTCAACCCCGCTCCCGCCCATGCGCTCCCCGATACCATATGGCGCGATGTCGATGTGCTCTGCCTGAACGAGACCGAGTGCGCGCTCATCGCGGGAATTATGCCCGAGGACGACGAACGCGTCGCGCGGGCGATGCGCGCCTTCGCCGATCGCGGCGTGGCATGCACGATCATCACGCGCGGCGCAGCGGGATCCGACGTATGGTGCGCGGGGAACCTTGAGCACATCGCTGCAGTGGATGTCCATGCCGTTGACACGACCGCGGCGGGCGACACCTATATCGGCGCGTTCGTCGCCGCACGCCTCGAAGGTGCCGACGTGATTGAAGCCGCCCGCTGGGCGACGCGGGCATCGGCCATCGCCGTGACTCGCCCCGGCGCGCAGCAGTCCATACCCACGCGCCGCGAGATGGACGAGCCGACTTTGCGCGGCGACGGCGCGATAAGCGCCGAGCGCGCGTAGCTCGACCGCGCGTAGCTTGAGCGCGCCCGATTAGGCGAATGCAGCCACCGCGGCAAGGCGGCGCGCGAGCTCGTGCACGCGCGGGTCGAGGCGCGCGCGGCCGGGGTTCACGAAGAACCGCGCGCTGCACTCCATGATTTCGCCGGTGATTACCAGGTTGTTCTCGCGCAGCGTCGTCCCCGTAGCCGTGATGTCCACGATGCGATCGGTCATGCCCACGATGGGGCCGAGCTCGATGTTCCCATGGAGCGTAACGATATCGGCTGCGATGCCGCGCCGCTCGTACCATGCGCCAGCGATGCGCGGATACTTCGTCGCCACCCGCAGACATCCGCGGCGCGCGTAGGCGCGCTCCGCAGCACCCGCCCGGCCGGCGGGCTCCGCCTCGATAAACCGGCACGCGCCGTAGCCCATGTCGATCAGCTCAAGCAGGTTGAGCCCTGCTTCGATGAGCGAGTCGCGCCCGCAGAACCCGCAATCGGCGCCGCCGCCCGCCACGAAGGCCGGGGCGTCGGTCGCGCGCACGATGACGAACTCCACCTCGCCCAGGTCGATCCCGTCCGCACCGCCGCGCATATCGCATGAGCGGACGATGAGGTGCCGGCCGGGGTCGCGCAAGCCCGAGACATCGAGCCCTGCGGCATCGAGCGCGTCGATGGTACCCGCGTTGAGCGACCCTTTGGGAACCGCGATGCGCAGCGGCGCTCCCGCGGCGCGCGCGACGGCATGGTCCGCATTGGCATCGGGCACTTCCTCGTCCGCGATGCGCGCCCCCTCCAAGCGCTCAAGCGAGAACGCGAAGCCCGCTGCCGGCACGCGCTCAGCGCCGGGAAACACGCCGTCGAAGGTGGCATCGTAGCGACCGCCCGAGCCAACGGGATCGGGCACGTTTCCCGCATACGCCTTGAATACCAGCCCGGTGTAGTACTCAAACGAGTTCATGATGGAGAAGTCGAAGGCGAGCACGCCGGAGTCTCGGCATGACACCGCCGCGCACGATGCCGCGCCCTGCTCGTCCAGGTGCTGGGCGAGGGCACGAAGCTCGGCCGTCTGTGATTCCGAAATACCCGCCGCCTCCATGAGCGCATCGACGCGGTCGAGCGCCTCAAGGCCGCCGTGCACGCGCGGCAACTCCGAGATGGCGCGCTTGATGGGCTCGGCCACCTCGCTTTGCGCGACGCGCGCATCGAGGTCTACGAAGTTGTTTGCATGCACCAGCGCCAGCGCGTCGCGGGCGAGCAGGTCATCGCCGCCGCATGCGAGCAGCTTCATGAATGGACGGACGCTCCCGCATACCACGCGCCTGATGGGGATATCGAGCGCGCTGAGCACCTCGATTACCAGCGAGACCATCTCGACGTCGGCATCCGTGCCGCCCGCTCCGATAAGCTCGAACCCCAGCTGCGTGAATTGACGCGCCACGCCCGAATTACGCGACTGCGCGCGAACGATCGGCGCCTCATACCGCAGCCGCAGCGGAAGCTCGGCCGCGCGCAGGCGCGTTGCAACGAGCCGCACGATGGGCAGCGTGTTGTCGGGGCGCACCACGAGAAGCCGGCCATCGTCATCGAACAGTTTGAAGGGCGTATCTGTGATGCGGCCACCGCTGTTGAGTGAGCCCTGGTCTTCGAGCAATGGGGTCTCGACGGGAAGGTAGCCATGCGCCTTGAAGCAAGCCTTCACCGTGCCGGCAATCTCTTCTCGCGTCTGAGCCTCTTCAGGCAGGATGTCTCGAAACCCCCACGGCGTGGCTTTCATATTCCTTGTCCCTCTCCAGGTGGCAACGTAGACGGTACCGCCGCGCGGCACGGCTCCGTACATCCTCGGCCTGCTCGCGCAGTCGAACCACTTTACCATACTGAAGTGCGCGCATGGCAAACGGCTTGATAAACGAGCGCGAATCGATGCCGCACGATGAGATCGCAACCGTATCGAGCTCATCTTCCTCGAAAAAATGCACGAGCTCTCGTAGAGGTGCAACGGACATTCGACCGCCTTGCCTATCGAAGCCGTGCCCTTGCAGATCAGGTGAGCGCAAAACGCTTCGATTGCTTTGACCAGCCGCTCAAGCTCTGCGACATGCTGAACGAACGGCATGCAGCGCGTTTGATGCGACGCAAGCATTTGAACGTCAGTCTGCTGCAACACTTCTACCAGATCAAATGTCTCACCATGAAACACGAAATGGATAAG
>CAZUYD010000022.1:0-18412 GCA_964624825.1 uncultured Enorma sp.
ACGTGGGGCCGGTCATGGCCAAGCTTCGCGAGACGCTGACCGGAATCCAGGACGGCGAGATCGAAGCTCCCGAGGGTTGGATCGTCAAGGTCGCCTAGCCATTCACCTGCCATGCGGCGATCTCATACAGGTGCTCGATTGCCGCCCATAGCTACCTGCAAGTCGGCAGTTTAGCGTTAGGCGTTGAACTGCCAACTGCGACCTCGGCCGCCGTCGGTTAGCGCGCATCCTCTGTTGTAAGGTTCGAATCCCCGCACGCGGCAGCAAGAAGCCCGCCGCCGTGCAGGCAACGGGCTTGGAATCGGGTGGCGGAGAGAGGGGGATTCGAACCCCCGAGACGCTTGCGCGCCTAACGGTTTTCAAGACCGCCGCATTCAACCGCTCTGCCATCTCTCCATGCGAAGTAATGATAGCATCGAATGAAGCCGATGGGCAGAAGGGACTTGCATGGAACGCGAACGCACCGAGCCGGCGATTGCCGATGTGCCCGCTGGCGAGCAAGGCGGCGTTGGGGACGAGCGCTTCATGCGTGAGGCGATCTTTGAAGCCGAGCGTGCCGCTGCAGCGAGCGAGGTTCCCGTCGGTGCGGTGGTCGTGTATAAGGGCGCGATCATCGCGCGCGCCCACAATCGACGCGAGCTCGATGAGGACCCATCCGCCCATGCGGAGTTCGCCGCGATGCTCGAAGCCTCGCGGGTGCTCGGGCGATGGCGGCTTACCGGCTGTACCGTGTACGTGACCCTCGAACCGTGTCTCATGTGCGCCGGCCTCATGGTAAACAGCCGCATCGACCGGTGCGTGTTTGGCGCGGCGGATCCCAAGGCGGGTGCGACGGGCACGCTCTACCACGTGAACAACGATCCGCGTTTGAACCATTCGTTCGAGGTGACGGCTGGCGTTTTGGCAGATGAATGCGCGCAGCTTCTCGCCTCGTTTTTCGCGCGCCTGCGTACCGGTGAGCGCGCCTGCGGCGACGCTCACGATGAGAAGCATGCGCGTGTAGAGAAGACATATGCACGGGAAGGGGTGCGTGCGCGGGGCGAGGAGCGCGCCCCGCGCGTGCTCCTCGCGATCGATGCCTTCAAGGGTTCTGCCGCGCGGGGCGATTCTGCCGTGTGCGCCGTGCCTGCTATGAATATCGACCCTTCTGTGGGTGCCGCATCTACCGTAAGCACCGGCTCTGCCGCGTCCGCGGTACGGGTGGGCGCCGCCTCTGTCACGAGCGCCGAGGTTGAGGAATGGGTAGCTGAGGGCGTCACGCGCGCATGCCCTCGCGCGCGGGTCACCGCGTTGCCGGTGGCCGATGGGGGAGCGGGAACCGTCCAGGCGCTGCACGCCGCGCTCGGCGGCGAGATAATCACGGCATCTGTGCGCGGCTCTCTGGGCGAGGCGGTTCAGGCATCGTATCTGTTAGCCGACGGGGCTGGCGGCGCATTCGCCGCCATCGAGGTGGCCGAGGTCGCAGGCATCGAACGTTTTCCACTCACCCACGAGGCGGCGATGCGCGCTTCGACGTACGGCGTGGGAGAGCTCTTGCTCGACGCGTTGGCGCGCGGTGCCCGCACGGTCTATTTCGCCGTCGGCGATGGCACCACAAACGATGGCGGCGCGGGGTTCCTGCAGGCCATCGGGGCGAAGCTGCTCGATGCGCAGGGCGACCCCATTGTTCCCGGCCTTGCGGGATTGCGTGACGTGGAGCATATCGATCTGCGCGATGCGTGCGCCGCATTGGGCTCATGCGAGGTCGTGGTGCTTTCTGATGCAGACATCCCGCTGGTGGGCGCGCGCGGTGCGTTGAAGATGCATGGCGCGCAGAAAGGCCTGCTCGCACCAGACCATGCAGAAGCGCCTGATTCAGGCATAGGCGCCGCAGCCTACGTCGATACGATGGCTCATGCAGGCAGCGACCGGCTCGACCTTGACGCGTATGACCGGTGGATGATCGCCTACGGTCGTGCGCTCGACTCGGCGCGCCATGCACTCGATACGGAACACGGCGTTTTCGAAGCAGAGCGCCGTGCGGAACGTGGCGGACGCCCGCACTTCGCGTCCGTTCTCGGCGTTCCGGGCGCCGGTGCAGCGGGCGGTCTTGGTGCGGCGATGCTCGCGCTGGGCGCACGTCTGACGCCGGGGGCATCAGCCGTGCTCGATCTTATCGGGTTTGATGAAGCGCTTTCCACGGCAGATGTGCTCATCACGGGCGAGGGATTCATGGGCGAACGAGTCGCTCGCGGCAAGATATCGGCCAGCGCGGCGGCTCGTGCGAAGCGCCGCCATGTTCCCGTCATCGCGGTGGTGGGCGCGCGCACCGATACCCTCGGCGACGCCTACCAGGCGGGAATCGATTTGGTTCTGCCCGCTATCCGCTGCCCCATGGCGCTCGAGCAAGCGCTTTCACCTGAAGAAATGCGCGCAAATCTGCGCACCGCCGGCGAAGCCGCCATCCGCGCATATCTGCTTCGCTCATGGTAGCGTTGCCGAGCCGATTGACCGGGCGGCGCGGCCAGCCAAGCACTCGGGTTCGTCATGCTCTAGCAACGCATAGCGCATATGCGGCCATCGCAAATTAGAAGACCTCTAACAAAACCGAGCCAAAAGCCAATGTTCGCGAGAGATCCTCTCAGCGGCAATTCTGCTAACACCGCGCTGTCCTGTCGTCTCGCGCGCGGTCGCTTCTCGCGCGGTCGCCTCGCGCGCTCGCGAGAGCTGAGCTGGCGAACTGCGCATCGTAGAGCTCGGCGTATGCGCCATGCTGCTCAAGCAGCTCATCATGCGTGCCTCGTTCGATGATCCGGCCATCGCGCATCACCAGAATGCAGTCCGCGTTGCGGATGGTGCTCAGGCGATGCGCCACGATGAAGCTCGTGCGTCCCGCGGTGAGCTCGTCAAAGGCAGCCTGCACCTGCGATTCGGTGCGCGAGTCGATGGAGCTCGTCGCCTCGTCGAGCAGCAGGATCGCCGGGTCGGTCAACATGACGCGCGCGATGCACAGCAGCTGCTTTTGGCCTTGGCTGAACGTGCCGCCGTCCTCGGGGATGACCGTGTCGTACCCCTGGGGCAGCGCGCGGATAAACGAGTCGGCGTGGGCGCGCTCTGCGGCGGCGACAACCTCCTCGCGCGTCGCATCGGGCTTGCCATATGCGATGTTATCGTGCACCGTTCCCTCAAACAGCCAGGTATCTTGCAACACCATGCCGAACGCGCGGCGCAGGCTTCGCCGCGTGATTCGCCGGGTGTCGAGACCATCGACGCGAATCGACCCCACGTTGACATCGTAGAATCGCAGCAGCAGGTTGATGAGGGTCGTCTTGCCGCATCCGGTAGGGCCGACCAGCGCGAGGCGCATCCCCGGCTTCGCGTGCGCGCAAATATCATGCAGGAGCGGGCGGTCGGGAACGTACGAGAAGCCCACGCGGTTCAGCTCGACTTCGCCGCGCGGCTCAGCCAGTTCGCGCGCATCGGTGGCATCGGGTTTCTCTTCGGCGGCATCGAGCAGGGCAAACAGACGCCGTGCGGAAGCGTACGCGGTCTGAATCTGCGTGATGACGCCCGTTACCTCGTTGAACGGTTTGGTGTATTGGTTCGCATACGAGAGGAACGTTTGCACCGCGCCCACCGTGAGCGTATCGGGCACGCCGGTTATCACGCAGGCGCAACCGATGATCGCCACGACCGCATAGATGACGTTGTTCACGAAGCGCGTCCCCGGGTTCGAAAGCGAGCTCAGGAACTGCGCGCGCTCGCCCGCGGTATACAGCTCGCGGTTGATCGCGTCGAAGTCCCGTTGCGCCCGGTCGCCGAACGCGAATGCGTCGACGAGTTTCTGGTTGCCGACCAGCTCCTCGACATACCCGCCCAGCTGACCTTGGATGCGCTGCTGCGCGGTGAAGCTGCGGTTAGAGAACCGCGCGATGAGCGATGCCGCGAGCACCGAAAGCGGCGTCACCAACACCACGACCACCGCCATGGGCACCGAAAGGGAGAGCATGAACACGAGCGTGCCCACAATGGTCACCACGCCGCCGAACAGCTGCGTGAGCCCTTGAAGCAGGCCGTCGCCCACCTGGTCGACATCGTTTACCACGCGGCCGATGAGGTCGCCGTGCGCATGGCCGTCGATAAACGCGAGGGGCATGCGGAAGAGCTTGTTGTTTGCCTCGATGCGCATGTCGCGCACTACCTCATATGAGAGGCGGTTCACGCAGTAACCCTGGAGCCACTGGAAGCCCGCCGCGCAGACGATCACGATGGCAAGCTGCTCGAGCAAAGGCAGCAGCGCGTCGAAGTTCACGGCGCCTGCCGAGACGATGAGGTCGATTCCGCGGCCGGTTAGAATGGGTACGTAGAGCTGCAATATCACCGACGCGGCAGCCGCGATGAACGACACGGCGCATGAAAGCGCGTGGGGGCGCACGTAGGCGAGCAGACGGCGCGTCACCTCGAGGGCGCTATAGCGTTGGGCATCGCCGATATCCTGACGCGGATCTGAGCCGCCCGAATCGCCGTCCTGGCCGGAAATACTCGCGGCAACGGTGGCGACAGACCCTACCGACTCATACGGGTTGCTCATCGCGCGCCTCCCTCAACCGCCGCGTTCGGGAGCTGCCCGATCCTTGCGCTCCCCGTGTCCTCGCTCGATTCATCCAGCCCGAGCTCTTCGCGCTTGAGCTGGGAAAGGCATATCTCCCGGTAGACATCGCAGGTTTTGAGCAAGTCCTCGTGCGTGCCCAGGCCGACAACCTGTCCGCGGCGCATCACGCAGATGAGGTTGGCGTCGCGCACCGATGAGACGCGCTGCGACACGATAACCGTGGTGAGCGGCACGCTCCCTTTGCCGCGATGCTCGATGCTCCTGCTGCGCGCGCGAATAGCCCGGCGCAGCGCCGCATCGGTTTTGAAGTCGAGCGCCGATGCGGAATCGTCCAGAATGAGCAAAGGCGGTTCTCCCACCAGCGCGCGGGCGATGGTCAGGCGCTGCCGTTGACCGCCCGAGAAGTTCTTGCCGCCCGCCTCAACCGGGCTGTCGAGCCCTGCCGGCAACGTGCGCACGAAATCTGCCGCCTGAGCGCATGCGAGCGCATCCCAAAGCTCCTCGTCGGATGCATCCTCCTTGCGCCAGCACAGGTTCGAGCGAATCGTCCCCGACACCAGCGAGGCGTTTTGCAAAACGATGCCCACCACGTGGCGAAGTTGCTTGAGCGGCCATGCGCGCACGTCGGTGCCCATGACCTCAACCGAGCCGGCGGTGACGTCGTACAGGCGCGGGATGAGCGAGACGAGCGTCGTCTTTCCCGACCCGGTGCCACCGATGATGCCGAGCGTCTGGCCGGGCTGCACCTCGATGGTCGCGCCATCGACCGCGTTCAGGCGCGAAGCCGGGTACGCATAGCACGCTCCATCCAGCCGCAGCGCGGGGGCGCCGGCGGCTACCGCCGCACCCACATCGACCGGGGCGGCTTCCTCGTCCGTCACCGCCGGCGTGCACGCCAGCACTTCGTTCACGCGCGCGGCCGAAGCGCTCGCCCGCGTGAACACCACGACCAGGTTCGCCACATACACGATGGAGAGCAGCGTCTGGGTCATGTAGTTCACAAACGCCATGACCTCGCCCTGCGTGAGCGCGCCCACGTTGACCTGGACTCCGCCCGCCCACAGGATCGCGCAGACGCCCAGGTTCATAACGAGGAAGGTGACCGGGTTCAGCACCGACGAGAGCCTGCCCACAGAGATTGCGGTCTCTGCCTGGTCGAACGCTGCGGCACGGAACCGCTCGCGCTCGTGCTCCTCGCGAACGAACGCCCGAATCACGCGCGCGCCCGAAAGCCCTTCGCGCGCAATGAGGGCGATGCGGTCGAGGTTGACCTGCATGCTGCGGTAATACGGCAGCGAGCGCGCCATGACCACCCAGAACACGATGCCGATCAGCGGCGTCGAGATGAGGAAGATGATGCCGAGCTTGAGGTCGATGAGCAGCGCAGCCACCATGGATCCCACCGCCAGAAACGGCCAGCGGATGAGCTGCCTAATACCCAGCGCCACCGCAAGCTGCACCTGGTTGACGTCGTTGGTGATGCGGGTGATGAGCGACGGCGTGCCGAAGCGGTCGAGCTCGGCGGCGGATAGACGGTTGACGGCGCGATAGAGATCCCGGCGGATGTCGGTTCCCATGCCCTGCGACGCGCGCGACGCCATCTTCTGGCATACGAGGGCTAGGCATATCCCTGCGACCGCCATGCCGATGAGCAGCGCCCCGTAGCGAAGCACCGTCGCAAGGTCGCGCACGCCGATGCCCTCGTCGATCATCCGTGCGATGACGATCGGTGTAAACAGGTCGAAGAACACTTCGATCAGTTTGCATAGAGGCCCTATGATGAATGACCGGCGATACGCGCCGGCGAATTGCTTGAGCAGCGAAATCATGCGCAAGCCCTCTCGAATGCACCACGGTGGTCTAGCGTCAGGCATTAGGGTACCACGCGACGGCAAAGCGCCCCGTACGCTCGATGGATCCGGGTGCCCGGCAGAGGCTCCTTATGGCTGCTTCCTCCCGGACCTGACCAGATTCGGAACGTATCGTCACCCGAACCCATCGAACGCGCAGAGCGCTGAAGCTATGGTACCCGCTTTTGCCCCGTTCGTCGAGGAGCAATCTTGCGAAGCGGTGCCTGTGGCAAGCGGTAGCGCTGGTACATGCCGCGGCAGGATTTACGAACAGCCGTCGTGGGAGCGGCCGCGAGCGCTGCTGGGGTGTTCAGAGCGGCTCATCTCGTTTTCCCGCGCCGAGCGGTAAGGTGTTTTTCGCCTATGCGATCTGCGCTCGCGCCGTATCGTCCGCGCGCGCGGGCAGGGGATCGCGCGGTGCGCGCGGGCCTCAAGTACTCGATAGCGGCGCCATGCATGCTACCGCGGGCTCGCAACAAAATCTGTGTTTCCCAACTCAGATGGGCGGAACGAGTTTGTGAAATACAGAATCTATAAACCGGTGACTATCAAATCAAGGAGTATCGATTGTTCTTCTTGAAGCATGTGAAACTCACATAATCCCTCGTATTCGGTGCTGGCCGATGGCACGTTGCTCAAGGTGCGCCGCTCAGCGGCAGAAATCTGCCTTTCACAGAATAGATTCTTCAAAACACAGAATTTATTACCCAAACACAGGTTATTCTCCTACACTTCATCGCAAGGGCAGAGCGATCTGCTAATGGCTAAGGAGGTAGCATGAAAGCACTTACCCGCTATTGTGACCATGGAGAGTTCGGAGGTTATCACTACGTTGATGTGCCAGCCCCTGAGTGCGGCCCAGATGACGTGATCATTCGTCTGAAGGCGGCCGCTATCTGCGGCGCAGACATGAAGCACTGGTATGCGGATCTGGAGGGATCCAACACCTCTGAGACGCTCAACTCCATTCGCGGCCATGAGTTTGCTGGCGTCATCGTCAAGGTTGGCGAGAACGTGACCGATTGGAAGGTCGGGCAGCGCGTCGTGTCCGACAACTCCGGCAAGGCGTGCGGTACGTGCCCCGCGTGCGAGCAGGGCGACTTCATGCTCTGCGAGCACAAGACCGGCCTGGGCCTCGACAACAACTGGGCGGTATTCGGCGGTTCCGGCGGCTTCACCAAGTACGCCAAGATCCCCGGCGGCATTCTCAAGCTGCATCCGCATGCGATCTGGGAGATTCCCGAGGGCGTGAAGTATGAAGAGGCAGCACTCATGGATCCGGTCTCCAACTCGTATAACGCGATCGCGCAGCAGTCGAGCCTGCTTCCTGGCCAGGATGTCGTCGTCTTCGGTACCGGTCCGCTCGGCCTGTTCGCCGTTCAGATCGCGCGCATCATGGGCGCGGTCAACATCGTGATGGTCGGCCTGCAGGACGACGTCGAGACTCGGTTCCCCATTGCGCGCGAGGTCGGTGCCACCCACTGCGTGAACGGCTCCACCGAAGATGTCGTCAAGCGCTGCACCGAGATCTGCGGCCGCGACAACCTTGGCCTTGTGGTCGAGTGTTCCGGCGCCAACATAGCGCTTCAGCAGGCGCTTGAGATGCTTCGTCCCAACGGCGAGGTCGTGCGCGTGGGCATGGGCTTCAAACCGCTCGAGTTCTCCATCAACGTCATCACCGAGTGGAACAAGAGCATCATCGGCCATCAGGCATACGACTCGACCTCTTGGCGCGAGTGCCTGCGCCTGCTCGCTTCGGGCGCCATCAAGATGCAGCCGATGATCACCCATCGCCTGGGCCTCTCCCAGTGGAAAGAGGGCTTCAAGGCCATGGCCGACAAGTCTGCGGTCAAGTGCGTGTTCCATTACGACGAGGACGACAAGGATGTCAAGGAGTTCGGCGAGGAAGACTACGCCGACGACTACGACTTCGAGTAACTTCTCCGCACCCGGCGGGGATGCCCCGCCGGGCGTCTCGATACACGTAAGGTGATTGGTATGGAACGACAGCTCCTGATTGCACCCTCGATGGGCTGCTGCGACCTGTTTGATTTTGCCCATCAAGTTGAATATATCGATGCCCGCGCCGATTTCCTGCATATCGACATTAAAGACGGCAACTACGTGAAGACCTATAGCATCGGCCCGGATTTCATGGAGTCGCTCAAGTCGCACGTGAAGACCCCGATGGATGCGCACCTTATGGTGCAGCACCCCCAAGAGATCATCGAGGCGTGCGCGGCTGCGGGTGCGACCTACATCACGCCCCACACCGACTGCATCGAGAGCGATGCGTTCGTGACGCTGAACAAGATCCGCTCTTTGGGCTGCAAAGCCGGTATCGCCATGAACCCTGCGGCACCGCTCAGCGCGATCGAGTATTATCTGCCGCTGCTCGACAAGGTGACGATCATGATCGTCGATGCCGGATACGCCGGCCAGAAGGTTATCGAGCCCATGTACGACAAGATCCGCGCGCTCGTGCGCATGCGCGAGGAAAAGGGGCTCAGCTTCCTCATCGAGGCCGACGGCTCGATGAACAAGGACGTCTACAGGCCGCTCTACGAGGCCGGTGCAGACGTTGTCGTACTTGGTCCTCCGGCGCTGTGGAACAAGGATTCAGATATCGAGCGCGCTTGGGACACCATGGAGCGCGAGGTCGCCGAAGCGCTCGACGGTGCGAAGCGCCGCTGTTAGCACAGGCAGGCAGGTGCGGGCACCGGGTTCCGCACGAAAATTGAAGCGATGCGCATCGTCGGCACGCCAACGAATGGCATGTGCGCAGGCGATGCGCGGAAGGGAACTGATTCAACATGGCATCTACTACGAAAGAACGCATGCCGGTCGGCGTCCGTCTCGACCGCTTGCCGAATTCCGGCTGGCACGTCAAGATGTGGCTTGTCGTAGCCTTCGCACTGTTGGTGTGCTGGTCTAACGGCATCGCCGGCTCCGTTCAGAACATCCTGCTAAACGAGATTCACTGGCTCGAGTCGGGCACGACTCTGCTCGCCATGTGGGGCACCACCTATACCCTCGGCCAGCTGCTGGGCGCGCTTGTCGGCGGCCCCATCGGCGACAAGATCGGCCGTAAGAAGTCGATCCTGCTGTACGAGGTTATCCACATCGCCGTCATGGTCGGCGCGGCTCTCTCCCCGAACATTCATGTGCTCTATGTCTTCCGCTTCCTCCAGGGCTTTGGCCTCGGCGCGCTGCTCGTGGTGCTTTTCGCCGGCTTCACCGAGTATGTTCCCGGTCGCAACCGCGGTACCTGGTCGAGCCGCAACTCCTTCATCGGCAACTGGGCTCATCCCATCTGCAACCTCATCGCCTTCATCCTGATAAGCTTGGCCATCCCCAGCGATCTCAACTGGCGCATCCAGTTCGCGATCCCGTCGGTGCTTTCCGTCATCGCGACGCTCCTCATCGCGGCAAAGCTTCCCGAGTCCCCGCGTTGGCTCGAGAGCCAGGGTCGCTTCGAAGAGGCCGATGCGATCGTCGACCAGGTCGAGCGCGAGGTCGAGGCGTCGACCGGCCAGCCGCTCCCGCCCGTTGGCGAGGCTCCTGCCAAGGTTAAGAACCTGCCGTACTCTGCGCTGTTCCACGGGAAGCTGCTCCGCCGTACCATCGTCGGTGCGCTCGTGCTCATCGGCATGAACACCATCCAGTACACCCTCATGACCTGGATGCCCTCGCTGCTCGTCGGCCTTGGCTACGACACCTCCACCTCGCAGTTCATGACCATGTTCGGCCTGTTCGGCGCGCCCTTCGGCATCTTCATCGCATCGCTCATCATGGATCGCATTCCGCGAAGAACCATGGGAGTCCTGTTGCTCGTCGGCATGGCCGTCTTCGGCATCATCATCGGCGTCACCACGCAGCTCGGCCTTGTGAACATGACTGCGCTCATCGCGCTCACATTCCTTATGAACACCATCATCTACATGTATGTGTGCTATGCCTCTGCGGTATACGTCCCCGAGATGTGGCCCACCTCCGCGAAGCTCTCCGGTTCTGGTTTCTGCAACGCCATGGGTCGCTTGGCGAACGTGTTCTTCCCGTTCCTGGTCACCGCGCTTGCTGCGATGAACTCCAGCTACGTGTTCGTGCTGCTCGCCATCGTCTCGGTCGTCATCGCGGTTGCCGTCGCCGTCGCTGGTGTCGAGACCCGCGGTGAGTCCGTCGAGGCTATCGGCGACGTCGACTAGCGCGTAAGCCAGCTTGTCTAGACACGGCTAAACCAAGACGCGAAGGAGTTCGCATTATGAGCGAATTGAAGAACTCAAAGGCCATCCTGGAGCACCCAGGCAAGATGGTCATCGTACCGGCAGATGTGCCCGAGCCCGCCGCAGGAGAGGTGCTCGTTCACGTCGAGTGGGTTGGCATCTGCGGTTCCGACGTTCACGGCTTTGAAAGCGGCCCGTTCATTCCGCCGAAGGACCCCAACCAAGAGATCGGTTTGGGGCATGAGTTCGCTGGCGTCGTTGTGAAGGTCGGCCCGGGCGTGACCGACTTCAAGGAAGGCGACCGCGTGTGCTGCGAGCCGGGCGTTCCCTGCGGACACTGCCATTACTGCCTTGAGGGCCATTACAACATCTGCCCCGATGTCGACTTCATGGCAACGCAGCCCAATTACCGAGGTGCGTTGACGCACTATCTGGTGCATCCTGCGAGTTTCACCTACCACCTGCCCGAGAACATGAGCATCATGGAGGGCGCGCTCGTCGAGCCCGCTGCGGTCGGTGTTCATGCGGCCGACCTGGCTGGCGTCAAGCCTGGTAAAAAGATCGTCATCATGGGTGCCGGATGCATCGGCCTCATGACGCTCCAGGGTTGCCGCGCCTTCGGGGCGAGCGAGATCATCGTTGTCGACCTCATGCAGAAGCGCCTGGATATGGCTGAGCAGCTGGGTGCCAGCTGCACCATCAACGGCGGCGAGGAGGATACCGTCGCGCGGTGCCGCGAGTTGATCGGCGGCGGCGCGGATATCGTCTTCGAGTGCTCCGGCGCACGCATCACCGCGCAGCAAGCGGTCTCGATCGTTGACCGCGGCGGCAAGATTATCATGGTCGGCACGCAGTCCAGCGAGGTCCCCGTCGATTTCCTGAAGATCAACCGCGAGGTAAGCATCCAGACCAGCTTCCGGTATGCCAACAACTACCCCATGACCATCGATGCCATCTCTTCCGGCGTGTTCGACGTCAAGTCCATGGTTACGTCGGTTTACCAGTACAAAGACGTCCAGAAGGCGTTCGAGGACTCGGTCAACTGCAAGGCAGGCATCGTCAAGGGCGTCATTGAGATGAGCCAAGAGTAGGCCTTCATCACGGTGCGCACGGGAGCCGGATACCAATATCCGGCTCCCGAATTATCAACATATCAAGTAAGGAGAGCAACCATGCTTGCAGACATCCGTTATTGGGAGAACAAGGCATCTGAGGAGCACTTCGCCATTCCGCACTTCAACGTGTGGAATGCCGAGATGCTCATGGGCGTCATCGACGCCGCCGAGGAGCTTCGTGCTCCCATCATCATCTCGTTCGGCACGGGCTTTGTGGGCAACACCTCGTTTGAGGACTTCTGCTGGATGATGGCATCGATGGCCAAGAAGGCAACTGTGCCGGTCATCACCCACTGGGATCATGGCCGCAGCATGGAGATTATCCAGAACGCGTATGAGCACGGCATGAATTCCGTCATGCGCGACGCCTCTGCGCTTCCGTTCGAGGAGAACATCGCCGAGATCAAGACCGCGGTCGATTACTTCCATCCGCTGGGCGTGCCGGTCGAAGCAGAGCTCGGCCATGTAGGCAACGAGACCGTCTACGAGGAGGCGCTCGCCGAGTACGCCTACACCGATCCCAGCCAGGCTGCCGAATTTGTCGAGCGCACCGGCTGCGACTCCCTTGCCGTCGCCATCGGCAACGTGCACGGCGTCTATAGCTCCGAGCCCAAGCTGAACTTCGACGTCGTCGAGAAGGTCCACGCCGCTGTGGATGTACCGCTGGTGCTGCATGGCGCGTCGGGCATTGGCGACGAGGACATCAAGAAGTGCATTTCGCTTGGCATCGCCAAGATCAACATCCACACCGAGCTCTGCCAGGCCGCCATGGACGCGATTCGCGAGAACGTCGACGAGCCGTTCCTCGCGCTCGAGCGCAAGGTGCGCGAGGCCGTCAAGGAACGCGCGATGTATAAGATCAAGCTGTTCGGCGACGACCACAAGGCGGAGTAACGCATGCTACCAAGAAATGGTGATTCCTATGAGCTCAGTTGATGTGGTGGTCATGGGTGCAGCGATCACCGATGTGCTGCTGCAGCCCGTCGATCGAAGCATCTTCGATATCGATTCGTATCCGATCGATCAGATCCGTATGACAATCGGTGGCGACGCCATCAACGAGGCAACGATCATCAACCGCTTGGGGCACGCGACCGCGCTTCAGAGCATGGTGGGTGATGATGCGGCCGGCGCCTTCATTCTCAAGCATTGCGAGCGGGAAGGCATCGATGCAAGCGGCGTGAGCGTCGATTCTTCGGTCGATACGTCGATCAACGTGGGCCTTGTTGCCGCCGACGGCGAGCGCACCTTTGTAACCAACCGCAACGGAAGCCTGTGGAAGACCACGACCGCCGCCTTCGACACGTCGAAGCTGGCAGGTGCAAAGCTTCTCTCGTATGCGAGCTTCTTCAACAACCCGCTCGTAACCGGCGCGGATCTGGTTCCGATCTTCCAGGAGGCCAAGAGGCAGGGGCTCATCATCACGGCAGACATGATCAACCCGCGCTTGGGCGAGACCCTCGATGACATTCGCGAGGCGTTGAGCTACCTCGATTGGTTCTTCCCGAACAGGGCGGAGGCCGCGGGGCTCACGGGCAAGGAGGGCCTGTCGGACATCGCGCAGACCTTCCTCGATTGCGGCGTGAAGAACGTCGTGATTAAAAACGGACGCCATGGCTGCTTTGTGAAGAATGCCGATACCGAGTTCGAGGTCGATGCCGTCCACGGCACCCAGGCGATCGACACGACCGGCGCCGGAGACAACTTCGTCTCGGGCTTCATCACCGCCATCCTCGACGGCATGTCCATCGAGAAGTGCGCGTGCTTTGCCAACGCGACGGGCAGCTTGTCGGTTCGCGCGATCGGCGCGACCACCGGGGTGCGAAGCCACCAGATGGTCGACGAAGAGTGCGCGCGCCATTACGGCTGCTAACAATCCGCATAACGATGCTTTGAACCAAGGAGGCATACGCTGATGAAATACGTAAAGATGGGCGATACGGGCATTGAGGTCTCGCAGATCGGCTTGGGCACCTGGGCTATCGGGGGCGGCCCTGCGTGGGATGGAGACCTCGCCGTGCAGCAGTGCGTCGACACCATCACCAAGGCTGTCGAGGTCGGTGTGAACTTCATCGACACCGCGCCCGGTTACAACTTCGGCAACAGCGAGGTCATGGTCGGCAAGGCGCTCGAGCAGCTCGACCGCAAGGACGTCGTTGTCCAGACCAAGTTCGGCTTGGTGTGGGAGCGCACGGGCACGCCGTTCAACAAGGTCGGAGACGTTCAACTCTATAAGAACCTTTCGCCCGAGTCGGTTCGCGAGGAGATCGAAGCCAGCCTCGAGCGCATGGGCGTCGATTACGTCGATGTGTACATGAGCCACTGGCAGTCCGTCGAGCCCTATTTCACGCCCATTCCCGAGACCATGGACGTACTCATGGACCTCAAGAAGCAGGGCAAGATCCATGCGATCGGTGCCGCCAACGTGACCCCCGATCATATCCGCGAGTACCTGGCGTGCGGCGAGCTCGATATCGTCCAGGCGAAGTACAACCTACTTGACCGTTCAATCGAAGAAGACCTCTTCCCGCTGTGCAAGGAAAACGGCATCGTGCTGCAGTGCTACTCGCCGCTCGAGCAAGGCTTGCTCACCGGCGCGATCGCGCGCGACTACGTGCCGACGGGCGCACGCGCGAACAAGAAGTGGTTCCAGAAGGGCAACATCGAGCGCGTCGTCGACATGCTCGATACCTTCAAGCCGCTCTGTGAGAAGTACGGCTGCACCATTCCGACGTTGTCGCTTGCATGGATCCTCGCCCAGGGCGAGAACATCACGATTCTCTCCGGCGCCACCACCCCCGAGCAGGTTGTCGAGAACATCAAGGCAGCGGACGTCTCGCTGTCTCAGGAAGACGCAGATTGGATGCGCGAGCAGGCAGAGGCGCTCGACAAGTAGCAGGCGCGCTTTTTGCGCGTTGCATGCAAGTTAACGCAGGGCGCAGGCTGCTTTCGGGCTTTTGCGCTCTGCGGTTGTGACGCTATAGTAAGGAAGGGGGTTAGAATAATAGCAGGCATGTGCCGTTAGGCTGTGATTGAGGTATGAGATGACGGGAAAGGCAAGGCTCGACGCGGTGCGCGCGAAGCTTTTCGCACAGGGTCGCGTATCGGTTTCTGAGTTAAGTCAGGAGTTTTCTGTCACCGAGGAAACGATTCGTCGCGATCTTGAGAAGCTCGAGAACGAGGGGTTCCTGAAGCGCACTTATGGCGGCGCGATCATTACGCAATCAGAGCCGGTCAATGGCGCTCATTACTATGAGCGCTCGCGGCGAAACGGGGAAGCGAAGCGCAAGATCGCCCAGACCGCGCTTCCCCTGCTCGACGGCATCGCGGTCATCGCGGCAGATTCGAGCAGCACGGTCATGGAGCTTATCCGGCTCATTAAAGACCGTGACCGCTTAACGATCCTGACCAACTCAACGCACATCTTTCTGGAGGCGTTTAACTCGAATGCGGTGGTTATGTCGACGGGAGGAACGTTCAACGACGAGACGCTTTCTCTTACCGGCGAAACCGCGCAACGGGCGCTCGGTTGGTTCCAGGTCGATACCGTGGTGTTCAGCTGCGCGGCGCTCTCTCTCGCCGGCGGCGTGCTCGATTCACGCGAGTCTGACGCCGCAGTAAAGAAGGCCATGCTCGAACAAGCTTCCAGGCGCATCCTGCTCGCAGATCATTCGAAATTCAACAAGGCCGCATTCGTTCGCCTCATCGGCTTCGATCGCATCGATTATCTGGTGACCGATCAAGAACCTTCCGATGAGTGGAAGGAAGCATTGCTCAAGCACGGCGTAAAGCTTCTGTACTAGGCAGCAGAGCGCGCTTCCATCTATCGTCTGCGAACGATGTGATCGTGCAAGGAGTTGGACGATATGGGAGCAAAGAAACAGGGGATATCGCTTGTAGCCCAGATGGTCGTATCGGTTATCGTCGGCTTTGTCGTTGGGTTCGCGCTTCTCTATTATAAAGTTACGATTGGTGAGGACTCCGATACCTGGCAAACGATCTATCAGCTGCTGTTCGTTGACATCAGCAGCGAAGAGGGCGTTAACGGCATCGGCCTTCTCTACGATATCCAGACGCTATTTTTAGCTGCTCTTCAGCTAGGTATTGTCCCGCTGGTGCTTACGTCGCTGACGCTTGCGATTCTCAATGTGAGCAGCACGGCAAAACTGGGGCGCATCGCGGGGAAGAGCATCGGCTGGTTCGTGTTCTTCTATGTTTTTCTGGCCTGCTGCGCTGGAATTATCGGCCTTGCCGTCAGCTCGACAGGCGTATATGACGTCGCGTTGCCAGCGGCCGATTTGGGCGAGGTGTCGACCGTCGATGCGTTCAATCCGCTTTCGATCATCGTCGATATCGTGCCGAGCAATCTTATGGAATGCTTCTCGAGCAACGATGGCGTGCTATCAGTCATCTTCATCGCGGTAGTCATCGGTGTGTTCATGCGTACGATGCCCGAGAAGACCAAGCCCATCCGTGACCTGTTCCAGTCGATCGAAGATCTGGTCGAGAGCTACCTGGGCTTCATCATCAACAAATGCGCGCCGGTTGCGATCTGCTGCATGATCATTCGCGCGTTCGCGATCTATGGCACCGATTATCTGCTGCCTGCCGCCACCTACCTGGTCGCCGGTACGCTTACGGGCATCGTGCTGACCGTCACGGTGATTCCGCTCACGATCTTCATCGTGACCAAGCACAGCCCTATCCCCTTCATGAAGAAGACGATTCGCATGCTGCTCATCACGGCGGCGACCACGTCGTCTTCGGCGGGATACCCGGCGAACGTCAAGGCTGCCGAATCCATGGGTTGCGGTCGCGAGGTTTCGAGCTTCGTGCTGCCGACCGGCATGGTGATACACATGCCCGGTACGGTCGTTATGCAGATGATGGCCACCACGTTTATTGCGACCTCGACTGGGTTCGACATCACGCCCGTTCAGATGGCTGTCTGCGGCGCCGTCGCCATTCTTATTGCGATCGCCACGCCCACCATCCCCATGGCGGGAACGGTGCTCATCTACGTGGTGATGGCCGGTGCCGGATTCACCACCGACGCATGCATGCTCGCATATGCCCTCGTCGTGGCGATCAACTATCCGGTCGGCATGGCGTGCATCATGATGAACACGCTGGGCGATGCGGGTACCAACGTCATCGTTTCGGACAGCGAGAACGAGATGGATTGGGATACCTATAACGCGTGAGGGCGTTTGCTGAACGCTGCGTATGGGGTAGCCGCCTTACGAACGAGCTGCCTCCGTGCCCGGCCAGCAACGAGTAGCCTTCGCGCGGGCATGACCTTCATGTGCTGCCTGCACACGGTGGGGCCCCTCCCTATGCTTGCCATGGGGAGGGCTGCTGCATGTGCGGCGTTCGGCGTGGTGTCCAGCAGGGCTTTGCGGCGGCCGTTCTTCGTCTGGCCCATAGCGGCTATCTGAACCCGATGTCCACGTTTTGCGCACGTGAGCGCCAGCGTCGGGAAGCGCGCAGCATCTCGAAATGACCCAAGCCTTCTACCGGCGCTTTTATTCGAGATAATTCCACGACTACTCCGGGATGCGCAAAGCCGGCGCTCACGTGCTTGAGATGCGCGAAGCCGGCGCTCGCGTGCGCAAAAGCGAGCACGCGCCTCTGCTCGCTGGCCTGGGACGGTGCCTGTTCCGTTGTATTCACGGTTTCGGGCGGTACCCAGCACCTCGCGCATTGGTATGGCTTGTGAGTTTTTGCTAGAATATCGGCCAACGCACAAGCAGAGAGGACATCCACTGCGCATGTCTGCATCAGGCGATAGCTCAAAACCCCGAAGTACTTCGGCCGCGTCATCTGCGGCCGCAGGGCGGCATGATGCCGGTCAACCCCTCTACACGATCGGCGAGGAAATCGCCAACTCCGTTACCCATGGTATTGGCTTCTTGCTCGCCATCGCGGGCTTGGTGCTGCTCACGGTGAAAGCAGCGCTGGGGGGCTCCGAGCCGACGCACCTCGTTTCCGCCATCGTACTCGGCGTAACGCTCGTCTTGGAATATCTTGCTTCAACGCTCTACCATGCCATCCGGGCGTCTGCGGCCAAGCGCGTCCTGCGCATCGTGGATCATTCGAGCATTTATCTGCTCATTGCGGGCAGCTACACGCCGTTTTGCCTTATAACCCTTGCGCCGTACGGAGGGATCGTCCTCTTTGTGGTGGTGTGGGTGCTCGCCATAGCAGGCGTCTCCTTCGAGATCGTCGGTCGCCAGCGCCAGCCGCGCTGGGTAACCATCACCATCTACCTGGTGATGGGATGGCTCGTGGTGTTTCGCTTGCCGCAGCTCGTGGGCGCGCTTCATCCGACAGCGCTCGTGCTCCTTACCTCTGGCGGCCTGTGCTACACCATCGGCACGGCGTTTTACCTCCTGAAGAAGATCCGATACATGCACAGCGTGTGGCACCTATGGGTGCTTGCGGGAAGCATCTTCATCTTTATGGCGGTGATCCTCTTCGTGGTTTAGCACTGCTTTGGGTCATGCGCCGCGCGACATGAGCGGCGCGCGGGGTATAGGTATTCAGGTATCCAGCCTTCAGTCATTCAGGCATTCAGGCATTCAGGTATATCTCGTTCTTGGAGGTTCGAATTCGTCCCCATGGGCATATTCA
>CAZUYD010000022.1:18512-30067 GCA_964624825.1 uncultured Enorma sp.
CATTCAGGTATATCTCGTTCTTGGAGGTTCGAATTCGTCCCCATGGGCATATTCATCTCAATCGTGGCAACGCTTCTACTCACCCTGCTCAACGGCTATTTCTCGATGTCCGAGATGGCGCTCACCACGGCGAAGCGCGCGTCGCTCGAGCACGACGCCGAGAAAGGCGATAAACGCGCCGCGCTCGCGCTCGACCTCGCTACCGATTCCACCGATTTCCTCGCCACCATTCAGGTAGCGATCACGCTGGTGGGCTTCTTCTCCGCGACGGTCTCGTCCAACACGCTCTCCGATCCGTTGGCCACCTGGATCCAATCGTTCGGCATCGCGCCGCTTTCTGCGGCGGCGCCGGTAGCCTCGCCCATCATCATCACGCTGATCGTGTCGTATCTCTCGATCGTCGTCGGCGAGCTGATACCTAAGCGCATCGGCCTCTCCGATGCCGAGGGCATGGCGAAGGCGGTCGCGGGCACCATCTCTGCGTTCCGCAAGCTGGCGAAGCCGCTGGTATGCCTCACCCAAGTGAGCGCGAACGGGCTGAGCGCGCTGCTGGGCATCAAAAGTGCCGACGACCGCCAAAACGTCTCGGAAGAAGAGATCAAGTACATGGTCTCCGAGCAAGACACGCTGCTCGATGAAGAGAAGCGCATGATTCACGAGATATTCGACCTGGGCGATGCGGTGGCGCGTGAGGTCATGGTGCCGCGCGTCGACGTGACCATGGCCGAAGACACCGACACCGTCGACGAGGTCATGGGCACCATGCGCCGCACCGGGTTCTCGCGCATTCCGGTGTACCGGGACGACGCCGACTGCGTGGTGGGCATTGCGCACATCAAGGACCTGATCGGCTTGGCGCTCGGCGGCCGCGGCGACGAGCCGGTGGGCGGGCATCTGCGCGACGCGACCTTCGTGCCCGATACCAAGGACATCTTGCCGCTGCTTTCCGAGATGCAGACCGCTCATGATCAAATCGTGGTGGTGGTCGATGAATATGGCGGTACGGCCGGCGTCATCACCATCGAGGACATCGTCGAGGAGATCGTGGGCGAGATCGAGGACGAGTTCGACCCCGACAACAAGTACCTCACGCGCCTGTCGCGCCGTGAATGGCTGGTCGATGGGCGCTTGAGTTGCGAGGACGCGGCGGAGTTGGGCTGGCCTATCGAAGAGAGCGACGAATATGAAACGATTGCCGGATGGATCTTAGACATCTGCGACGGCGTGCCCGACATCGGTGAAGTGTTCGAGGCGGAAGGCTATCGCTTCCGCGTGCAATCCATGCGCGGCCAGCGCATCTCGCTGATTCGCGTGATCGCGCCCGAGGAGTCTGCACCCGAAAGGCGGGCCCAGGCGGGTTCGGACGACGAACAGGAGCCCGTGCGCGAGGAATCGAAGGCGGCGCGCCGCGCGCGCGACGAGGGCTCGGTGCCTGATGCCCGTGGTGAAGCCATCGAATAAAGTGGTCTGGCAGGCGCGGGGCGTCGTGTTGCGCTACGATGACTAGGCGGGTCGAAGGCGTGCATCGCGGCGATCGGGCGACGGTCGCGGCGGTGCGCGGCTCGGTGGTTGCGGTGATGCCCGCGGCGTCGATTCCGGCAGCGCTTGCGTCGGCGGTTGCAGCGCCAGCCACGGCAAAAGCCGCGCGGGCAATTCGATTGCAGCCAGAGAACGGAGAGATATGGCCAGCTTGTTCAGCATCATGAAGATCACGGTGGATGACGCAAAACTCGCCGCCCACGTGTTGGTGAATCCCGGCATGCCGCTTATGACCTCGGAAGATATCGAGGCGACGGCGCGCGTGTATTATCTGGCTCCAGCCATCGCTCATCACCTGTGTTTGGGTGACGAGGGCAAAGAGTTCCAGAATTGCATGGGAGAAACCGAGCTCGCCCATCTGCTCGAGCATTTGACGGTCGAGATCATGAAAGAGACCGGGCTCGCCGGTGAGATTTCCTGCGGGCGCACCCGCGGCATTGCGGTTGATCCCCGGCTCTTCGAGGTTGAGTTCTCGTGCCCCGATGACGTGCTGACGGTCGGAGCGCTTTCTTCGGCGTCGTTCATGATGGACTGGGCGTTCCTGCACCCCGAATCAACCGCGCCCGATTTCGCCGGTACCGTCGAGGCGCTGCGAACCATGGTGCTCAGTCTGCGCGACGCACGTACCGACGGGATGAGCGGCGACTCATCCAACGCCGAGGTCGATTCGAGCGAGCGCGAGCCCGTGCCCGATGAGGTTGCAGGCGACCGCTCGGCGCCCGTGTTCGGTGGCGCCGCCGCGTCGCATCGGTAGCGAGCCAGGCGACGCTGCGCGATCGAGCGCCCTGTCCTGCTGCGTCGCGGCTCGTTTCAGGGCTGTTCGCTCCGCGCCTTAAGCAGGTGTTGTCGAACGCGTTGCCGCAGGCGTCATCGAAGGCTCGATTCTTCCAGGAGCGCACGGGGCGCCGCACCGAGCACGCCTCCTTTTCGGGTTCTCATGTCGCGTGCAGCGTGGAGAGGCTGCGATGAGGCCGATAGCCAACGACCGAAACAACCGTGCTGCGATGCGGTTAAGAATCGGCGCGTAGGGTCAACGTAAATGGCATATATGAGTTACGTTCTGAGACGCCGGGGCAGACA
Source organism: uncultured Enorma sp. (assembly GCA_964624825.1). Lineage (GTDB taxonomy): Bacteria > Actinomycetota > Coriobacteriia > Coriobacteriales > Coriobacteriaceae > Enorma. Next base: position 21,132 of record CAZUYD010000022.1, read on the forward strand.
CAGAGCTCGTCCGGGTATAATGGTCGGATATGAAGTCACCGCATGAGCGGATCTATGGAAGGGAAGCACTATGAGTAAGGCTTTCAGCTTCGTTGTCGGTGCCACGCTGGGCGCTGCTGCCGGAACCATCATCGGCATTCTCGTCGCGCCGCGTTCCGGTGCCGAGACCCGCGCCATGGCCGCCGATATGGCGAATGACGCCTGGGATAGCGCACGCGACATGTACGAGCAGGGCACCGAGCAAGCGCGTGCCGCAATGAACGATTTCGGCCCCATGGTAGACGCCAAGACCGATGAGCTCCGCGCGAAGGTCGATCTAGCACGCGAGCGCATGGATCAGCTGCGCGAGACGCTCAATGACGCGATCGCATCGGGCGCTGCCACGCCTGCTGTAGATGTCGAGGTCGAGGTCGCGCCGTCGGCAGTCGCAGCCGACGTAGCGGCCGATGCGTAATGCGCACCAAGGATTTCCAAGGCCTGAAGGTCTATCGCATTCCGCCGGAGAATAAGCGTGCGCGCAAGGACGGCACGCCGCGCGATCCCAAGCGACTGGGCAAGATTCATTTTCCGGTGTTTACCGCCGAGGGCACGCGTCTGGTGGGCTTTATGGTGTCGCCGCCCGACATCGCGGGAATGATCAAGCAACCCGATACGTTTATCGCGCGCGACGCCCTCCGTGTCTACGAGGGCGTGGTCGCGGTCGATGACGCGCGCAGCACGTATGATGCGGCGGCGGCAAAGCGCCTCGGCATCGATCTGGATACCTGCATCATCTGGACGGGCATGGACGTGGTGACCGTATCGGGTAAGAACCTCGGGTATTGCTCCGACGTTGAGTTCAACCCCAAAACGGGGGCGGTGCAGACCTTCTCGCTCACATCGGGCGCTGCGGCCTCGGCGTTGCTCGGCACGCTCGAGATGCCGGTGACCTACCTGCGGGGCTATGCAGACGGCGCGATGATCGTAGACGATGCAGCGGCATCGCTTGAGTTCTCGGGCGGTGCGGCAGCCAAAGCAGGCGAGGCAAGCGCCAAGCTCAAGGACAAAGCGAAGCAGGGCGCGCGGGAGCTCGACGAAAAGAGCTCCGAAGCCATAGAAAAGGGATCTGCCGCAGTAGGGAAAGGAGCCCGTGCGCTGGGCAAACAGCTCGGCCGGACGCGCGGCATGTTCTCCTCGTTCAAAGACGAATTCAAGAAGGCCGCCGGACCCGCTCCAAGCAAGAAAGGTAAGCAATAAGCGACGGGGCGCGATGATCTGGAACTAACGGGAGGGTGCGCACCGCGCGCCGATGCATCGGGAGGTACCATTGCTTAAACACACCGCCTCCTCCTCGAACTCCAAGCCGCATTCTCGGCGTGGGCAAAAAACAACGGGATACCAGCTGCCACGGGGTCGCGCGCGGGCACGTCGTCGGTCAGGGGCGACGTATCTAAACCACTCGCAGGGGTTTGGAAGCGGACGGCGCGGGCGCAAGTCGCACATGAGTCGCATGCGGCGCGCGTCGGGCGAGCGAAAGAACCCCCGGCGCTCCTATGCGTTCATCATCGTGGGCTGCGCGATGCTCTTTTTCGTCGCCAGCGTCATCTGGTATCTCAACCGCAGCGTGACCATCACGCTGAACGGCACCGAGACGAGCGTGCGCATCAACGTGAGCATCGACCAGGTCATCGAGGACGAGGGGCTGTCCGATTCATGTGAAGCGGGCGACCTGCTCGCCGTAGACGATAGCGTGCTCGAGCGCGGTGGCGGCAACAGCTATAGCGTCACGCTCGACGGCGAGACAATCGACGAAGATGATTACGGAACCACGCGGCTCACCGGCGGCGAGGAGCTTGAAATTACCGACGGCGACGATGTGTACGAGGAGCATACAGTCGATGCGACCGTGATCGAACCGACTATCACGATCTCGGGGTCGGGCGTCATCGGCTACGTTGAGACCTGGGGCATTCCGGGCAGGTCTGAGGTGTGGACGGGCGAGCAGTCCGGTCTTACGGAAGATCGCGGCGTCGTGCAAGAGGCGCAGGACTGCGTGGTGGTGTATCGCTCCGTGTCTCCCGACGAGGGAACCTATGTCGCCCTCACCTTTGATGAGGGGCCGAGCAGCTATACGCAGCAGATCCTGGACATTCTGGAAGAAAAGGGCGTGCAGGCGACGTTTTTCGTGCAGGGCGACGCCGTCGAGTCGAACGAGGCCGCCGTGCAGGCCATTGCGGATTCGGGCAACGAGCTGGGATCAAATGGATACAGCGACGTCGTGATGACCAATCTGACCGGCGACAGCCTGCTCGACCAGATCAGCCAAGGATTCGACGCCATCGAGGCGGTGACGGGTCAGCGCGTGTACCTGTTCCGTGCGCCCTATGCCGCGTTTTCCACCCAGAATTGGGCGGAGGCGATGAATCTGGTCAGTGCGGTCGTCTCGTGGAACATCGATTCGGGCGATTGGCTGCTGCCGGGTGCCGATACCGTTGTGGAAAACGTGATGGGGTCGCTTTCCAACGGCAACATCGTGCTGCTGACCGACAACGAGACAACGGGAGCTCAGCTGGTGGAAGCGCTTCCCGATTTGATCGATCGCTTGCAGGACGAGGGCTATGAGATCGTGACGCTGAGCGACCTCATAGCGACCGATGAGGATCTGGCGAGCGAGCTCGACCTCTCGCAGGTCTCCATGCCCGACGATGCGGTGCTGCCACAGGTGTCGAGTGGCGATGATGCATCTGACGCATAGATCGATGAGCGGCGTGGTGTGCATGGTGGTGTGCACTGCGCCCCGTCGTGCCGCATTGCGCGCCGCAATTGCCTTTGATTGATAACAATTTCAAACTTTATGATGGAGCGCACATTCGCCTTCGCTGCGTGATACCGTACAGAAAGGATTGTACGGATGAGGATGGTATGGCGACGAGAAAGAACGACCACGCTCAGACGGGCAGGGTATCTAATCTCCAGTACGTGAAACGCGAGCGGGTGCGCACGTCGAGCGATCATGCATCGAGCGATCATGCTGCGTCAAACCACGATATGCAGCCTCGGGGGGTATCACCTGCCAAGCTGACCCAAGCGGGCACGCGGCATTCCGCCTCTGAACCCATAGAGAACGAGTCCGAGCTTCATCAGCATGTGCGGGAGCAGCGCAAGCGTCCAAACAGGCTGGCGCTCGCGGCGCTCATCGCGTGCGTCGTGGTGCTCGCAGCGGCGGGCGCGTGGTTTTTCATGCTGCGTGCGGTGACGATCACGGTGAACGGGGAGTCGTATACGACGCGCGTGGGAACCTCGCTCGAGGAGTTCCTCGATGACCACGACTATTTCGACGCGGTGGCCGGGCGTTTGCTCTCGGTTTCGGGAACCGTCATATCAGACGATGGGGGCAATTCGAGCACGGTGATCTATAACGGCGACGTGCTTTCGGCAGACGAGGCCGCGCAGACGCGTCTGCACGAGGGCGATGTCATCGAGGTGGAAGATGGTACCGACGCCGTGGAGGATTCGACGGTCGTGACCGTGGAGGTGGCACCGGGCATCGAGAAAGAGGAAGGCGGCGCCGTTCAATATGTCTCGCAGTGGGGCATAGCAGGGAAGAAAACGGTAACGACAGGGGAAGTCTCCGGCGAGACGGTCGAAGAGGTAATCGAAGAGCCCGTCGACATGGTTGTTTCGTCCATCAATCCCAGCCCATCCGACGGCAACAAGTACATCGCGCTCACGTTTGACGACGGTCCCAGCTCCTATACGTCGCAGATTTTGGAGATCCTTGAGGAGAAGGGCGTGAAGGCGACCTTCTTCAATCTGGGTTCAAACGCAGAGAATTATCCCGATGAATGCAAGGCGATCGTCGATGCCGGCCAGGAGCTCGCGAGCCATACGATGGCGCATAAGAACCTGCTCAACATAGATCGCGAATCGCTGCGCTCGGAGATCGCGAACGCCGCTGCGGCGCTCGAGGAGGCGTCGGGCGTGAAAACGCAGATGATTCGCGCACCGTATGGCGCCTTTACCGATGTTGAATGGGGGCGCACGGGAGACCTCATCTCGTGTAACGTGCTATGGAACATCGATACGCTCGACTGGGAGCTGCCGGGTGCCGACGTCATCACCTGGCGCGTGCTGAGCAAGGCGTATAACGGCGCGATCGTCCTCATGCACGATGGCGGCGGCGATCGCTCGCAGACCGTGGAGGCGCTGCCCGACATCATCGACGGGCTTCTCGACGATGGATACGAGTTGGTGACGGTGAGCGAGCTTTTAGAGCTTGATGGCCGCGTGCCCGAGGATGTCATCAACGGCACCGTCACGATGCCCGACGATGCGACGCTGCCCGACGTGTGACGCGCCGTCGTTCGCTCCAGCTCGATGTGGGGCGCGCCGCGCGGTAAGGTGCCGTGCAGGCGGTACCCGATGCTCATCTCACGCGCGGTTCCCAGGCTGCGGACGGCACGGTAACGCCAGGCGTGAAGCCGCCGTCCGGCGCGTGGCATGAGGCTGCTGCCCTCTATCTAACATTGTCAGCTCTTTGCATGCTGCCCCGGTATTCCTTCTGCTTCTGGTATAGTGGTTCTGCTTATTGGGTCACGAGAAAGGTAACAGGTGAAATCGAAACCTCGACCTCACAGTCGGTGACCCCTGCGGGTGCTTCTGGTGCGCGCATGGGGTTCGAGCCCGTTGCGTCGCACTGCGTGTCGCTGCAGCTGCGTTGCGCGCACACATACTTCCCGAAGCGGCGGGTTCCCCGCTTCGGTATGAAGCAGAAGGAGCACTATGAACTATCTCTCCGAGATGCTCAAGCTTCCCGTTCTCGACGCGAACGGGGAGAAACTTGGCGTTGTGAATGATCTGGGAATCGCCACGGGCGAGGTTTTCCCGCATGTCACGGCGCTCGCCTTCAAAGGACCGGGCAAGACGCCGTTTATGATCAGCTGGCGCAAGTACGTCGATCATGTCGATGCGGACGGCGTGCGCCTGAAAACCCCGGCGACCGATGTCCGCTTTTCGTACTTGCAGCCTGACGAGTTGCTGCTGGCGCGCGACATCCTGAACAAGCAGATCGTTGACACCCAAGGGCTCAAGGTTGTGCGCGTCAACGACCTCAAGCTTTCGAGTTCGGGTGAGAACCAGCTTCGCCTGCTCGGAGCCGAGGTGGGCGTGCGCGGCTTGCTGCGTGCAGCTCACCCGGTGCTTGAGCGCGCGATTGCCCGCATCGCCCGAGCGGTGGGAAAGCCGCTCGGGGAGCATATCATCGCGTGGTCGTACATGGATTTGCTCGAGCGTTCCACCCAAACCATCAAGCTATCCGTCTCGCACAAGACGCTCAACGAGCTGCACCCGGCAGACATCGCCGACATCATCGAGCAGCTCGATCCGCGCTTGCGCAGCCAGGTGTTCGCCCAGCTCGATACCGCGCAAGCCGCCGAGGCGATCAGCGAGCTCGATGACGATGAGCTGATGGCCGAGGTCATCGAGGGCATGAGCGATCGCGAGGCTTCCTCGATGCTCGCGCTCATGGATCCCGACGATGCGGCGGATCTTATCGAAGAGCTCGATTACGAGAAGGCTGAGAAGCTTCTGCGCCTGATGGGCGTGAAGGAAGAGAGGGCCATCCGCACCCTGCTCGGGTATGAGGAAAATACCGCCGGCCGCATTATGACCTCGCAGTTCGTTGCGCTTCCTGCGACCGATACCGCCGCCGATGCCATCGAGGCGATTCGCCAGCTCGATGAGAACTTTGAGAGCATCTACTACGTTTACGCGCTCGACCCCACCGGGGTGTTGACCGGCGTGCTGTCGCTGCGCACGCTTATCGTTGCCGACCGCGAGGCGCGCTTGTCCGACATCTCCTACCGCGATGTGGTGTGGGTCGCGCCCGACCTCGACCAAGAGGCCGTGGCAGACGAGATGACCAAATATAACCTGGTCGCTATTCCGGTGTGCGACGAGCACCGTCACATGCTGGGCATCGTGACGGTCGATGACGCGCTTGACGTCATCGCTGAGGAGCACGAGGAAGATCTGCAGATCGCGGGCATGAGCGCAGGCGAGAGCGGATCGAGCGAGACCACGCATGCGTTCACGTGGTTTGCGCGCCGGTCGTACTGGATCCTCGTGTGGGCAATCGCCTCGGGCATTATCGCCGCGGCGCTCGATGCGCTCGGCGGAACGGCCGATGCGGGTCAGTATTTCATCTATCCCATGGGCGCCATGCCCATCGCGATACTTGTTGCCGGCCGTGTGGTGTCGTTCGCGCGCAATTCCTTTCTGGAGTGGGACAGCGCAGACGATGAGGGGAAACCGTACCTCGCGTTCTTTTTACAGACCGCGGGCATCGGCGTGGTGCTTGCCGCGCTCATCTACCTGTGCGGCCAGCTGATTCTTGGTGCGGCGTATTCGGACGACACGATTGCTTTGGCGTCGCATGCCGCGCAGGCTGGCGCGCATCAGGCATCGGCCTCGGTGCTGCAGGTGCGCGCGCTTTCGGTGAGCGTGAAGTGCGCGGCAGGCGTGGCGCTTCTGTCCTGTTTGACGGCAGTCGGATACATACGGCTGCTCGTATGGCGCGACGAGCACGATCTCAACACCTCGGGTACCGTGCTGGGCGTCTCGGGCGTGCTTGCGGCCACGGTGCTATATTCGTTGGCCTCGACGCTCGGCGTGCTGCTCACCGTCTGCTGGTAGGCGCACCATGCAGGGAAGGGATCGCAAGCAGCTTACGCTGCTCTCAGTGCTTGGGGCGATGGGTCCGGGGCTTCTCGCGGCGCTCGCGGGAAACGACGCGGGCGGCATCGCCACCTATTCAAGTGCGGGCGCGTCCTATGGCTATGGCACCCTGTGGATTCTGCCGGTCATGGCAGTGCTGCTCATCGTGGTGCAAGAGTCGGCGGCTCGCTGCGGGTGCGTTACGGGCAAGGGCTTCGCCTCGCTCATTCGCGAGCGGTTCGGCGTGCGTCTCTCGGCGCTCGCCATGGGAGCCCTGCTCATTGCGAACACGGCGGTGACCATATCGGAGTTTGCGGGCATCGCAAGCGGGCTCGTCCTTTTTGGCGTTCCGACCACCATCTCGGTGCCCCTCACGGGACTCATCATCTGGCTCATCACCATGAGCGGCAGCTTCCAGCGCATAGAAAAGATTCTGCTGCTGGTGAGCTGCGTGTTTCTCACCTATGTTGCGGCCGCCTTTCTGGTCGATCCCGATTGGGGAGCGGTGGCGCGCGCAACCGTGACGCCGCAGCTGGTCTCGGAGCCGGGGTACGTATCGCTGCTCGTGGCGACCATCGGCACCACCATCGCACCCTGGATGATCTTTCTCGCTCAAAACAACGTGGTCGACAAGAACGTACGCGAGGATGGCATTGCCCTGCAGCGCGTGGATACGGCGTCGGGTTCGGTCATCGCATGCGCCATCGCCTGGTTCATCATCGTGACCACGGCAACGGTGCTCTATCCTGCCGGCATCGCGGTGTCCGACGCCGCAGACGCCGCCCAGGCGCTCGAGCCCATCGTGGGCGAGTGGTCGACGGTGCTCTTCGGTGCTGGTCTGGTCGCTGCGAGCTTCCTGGCGGCATGCGTTCTGCCCGGCGTGACATCGAGCGCCATCTGCGAGGCGTTCGGGTGGGAGCGCGGCGCGGATCGCTCCTGGGAAGAGGCCCCCGCGTATCGCGGCATCATTACCGGCATCATTCTGTTCTCGGCGCTGTTGGTCATTCTGCCGGGGATCAATCTGTTCGACATCATGATGAGCGCGCAGGTCATCAACGGCGTGCTGCTTCCGGTGCTGCTCGTGTTTTTGGTGCTCATCGCTGGCGACCGCCGCATCATGGGCGAGTTTCGCAACGGGCGCGTGGGAAACATCCTCACCTGGGCGACCATTGCGCTCATCACCGTGCTCACTATCGTGATGTTCGTCCTGCAAGTTCTTGGCTTCTAGCTGTCGCACAGTGCATGTCGTGAATGTTGACGCGCTTCTCGCTGCTTTCGCCGCCCGTTTTTCGGTGCTCGTTGTGAAGCAACGTTTAGCCAGATAGGCGTCTCTCAGAATGTTCTCTCTAGCTAGGCGGGTGCCTTTCGAATACGTGGAGAGAGCATCGGCCTTGTAGATGGGGAGACGGCTTGCATCTGAAGCTTCGGCTCCGGGGTGTCCGGCGCTTCAAAATATGCAAATTTCAAATAGTAACGCATGCAATATAGATATTTTACATATATTAGCCCACGCCATACCATCTCAGTACGCAACAGCAAGGAGCGGATGGTATGGGAGAGCTTTCTGAAGATCTAGAGCGGTGCCTCTGCGACTGTTCGTGCGACGTCGCACGGGCACAGCAGGCGAAGTCGTCGTGCCGAGAAGGACGGGTGCGCGAGGCCAAGCGCGTGCTTCTGGGTGAGCGCCAGCGCCTGCTGGATGAGATGCATGCAACGCAGCGTGGCATCGATGCGATCGACCATATGCTGCATCGGGTGAGCTGCGAATGCGCCCCCGAGCGCCGGCACATGCCGGCGACGTGCGGAACAACGCCTGTACGGCCGGATGCCGTGGCAGCCGTTGCGCGGGAAGCGGCGCCAGCGACGGTGGCCTGCGCGCATTCGGAAGCGGTGCCAAAAGGGGCGCCCCATGCAACCAGCGCGGCGGGCGGTGGTCTGCATGGATGAGCGCGTCTTCAGCATACTGGTCGATTCGTTCAGCCAGATACTCATCCCCGGGCTTACCGCGACCATCCCGCTTGCCGCGATCTCGTTCGCGCTCGCGCTGGTCATCGCCACCGTCGTCGCGCTTGTGCAATATGCGCGCATTCCCGTGCTCGCGCAGCTCGCGCGATTCTACATATGGATCATCCGCGGTACGCCGTTGCTCATCCAGCTCTATGTGGTGTTCTACGGCCTGCCCGATCTGGGCATCACGCTCGACCCCTGGCCGAGCGCCATCATCGTCTTCTCCATCAACACGG
>CAZUYD010000023.1:0-18360 GCA_964624825.1 uncultured Enorma sp.
AGGCAAAGCCAACGGGTTTACAGCCCGTCCCCATTAACCACTCGGGCACACTCCCCTAAAGCAAGTTCCACAAAGCCGTTTGTCCATGACAAACAAGTACCTCGTGGGCAGAAGAGATAGTACGACTCAAGGCGCAACGATGTCAACCAGATTGATTAAATACACGCGTCCGGGCGTATCTATAACCTCCAAGCTGGGAAGACGTTCGGCTTCTCATGCGGAACTTGTGAAGAACCCCCGCCATGGCTCTTCATGGCGATCTGACGCCTGGTGTTAGAGCGTCATCCCAATCCCAGCGGCCGGGAGCAGAAAGCCCGGTCCCGCTGGGGGCACCGGGCTCGAACCGTCCGTGGAGCCAGCGACAGGAATCGCCGCTCGCTCCGCGAGCTCACCCCGCTGCGGCGGCTGCGCCGCCTTGCGCGCTCCGCGGCGAACGCTCGGCGCGTTCGCCCCGCTCCGCGCCCGCAACCGGGTTCGATTCCGGCGGCCGGGAGCAGAAAGCCCGGTCCCGCTGGGGGCACCGGGCTCGAACCGTCCGTGGAGCCAGCGACAGGAATCGAACCCGCAACCCAGTGATTACAAATCACTTGCTCTACCGTTGAGCCACGCTGGCACCGCTAAGGCGGCTCCAAGCATACTGAATCCCTCACGCGCTTGCAAGTGCTCGAACCGAAACACAACGCGTCGCCTTCCCTCGGGAAGACCTATGACCTGCCCTCAATGACGGGCTGCGTCGCGCAGCGCTTCGAGCTTCGCGAGCGATTCGGGTGAGAGGCGGCCGCCGAGCGTCATCTTGATGTCGGGCGCCGCTCCGGCCTCTGCGACATCGGCATCGACCTGGCGGATCTCTTCCACAAACATACGCGCCGAGATGCGCGTGACTCCCTTGCCCATAACCGTCGCCTGAATGGTTCCGTCACTCGTCACCACCGAGCATGCGCGACCCGACTCGCGCGCGTCGGTACAGAGGCGCTGCATCACGGTATCCGCCGAAACGCCCGTGGGCGAAAACTCGATGCGCACGCCCGCCTGAGGCAGATTCGGCCGGTCGGCCGAGACGTTGCCCGCACCGTCGAACACAATCACCGCATCATAGCGGTGCTGCGCAAAGGCGGCGACATCGGCAATGAGCGCCGTGCGCGCGCGGTCGTATACATCATGCGAATAGGGGTCGTCGGAATGGTCGAAGATGAGCTGCTCGTACCGCGGCGCGGCATGGATGACATTGTAGCCGTCAACCACCAGAAGCTCACGCTGGCCGCGTGCGTTTTCGCCACGCGCCGGCTCGGCCACGTCGGATATTGCGAATGCGGAAGCGAAGGCGTTGCCCGTACCATAGGTGCTCGCCGAGACGATCGGCTTTGCCGACCCTTCGCCGAAGCGCCTGGCTTTTGCTTTTGCACGGCTCTTCTTACCCACGCTCACTCGCCTCCGCCAACACCTCGATGTTCTGGCGCAGCCATTCATAGCAAAGCGCGGTGGCCGCCTGGGCAACGTTGAGGCTTTCGGTCTTGCCGCGCTGCGGGAGCTTAATGAGGTCGTCGCAGGTCTCGAGCACGAGGCGGCCGATGCCCTCTCCCTCAGACCCCATCACGAGCGCGATGCGCCCGCTCAACGGCGCATCCCAGCACGCGCCTTCCGCATGTTCGCTCGCGCCGACCACCCAAAACCCTGCGGCTTTCAGCGCTTCGAGCGCGCGAGCGATGTTGGGCACGCGCGCTATCGGCAGGTGCATGACCGCGCCCGCACTCGTTTTGTACGCGCCGACGTTCACCTCGGCGGCGCGCTTGTTCGCAATGACCACGCCCGCGGCGCCCACCACCTCGGCCGAGCGCACGATTGCACCGAAGTTGCCGGCATCGGTCACATGGTCGAGCACCACCACGAGCGACGGATCGGTGTTCGCGCGCGCGATAACATCTGCAAGGTCGGCATAGGGAAACTCGCCCACCTCGAGCATGATGCCTTGGTGCGCGCCATGGGAAGACAGGCCGTCGAGCTGCTCGGACGCAACATGCTCGATCGGAATGCCTGCACCCTGCAACCAATCGATCAATTCAGCAAGCGTTGCGTCTCGCCGGCCGGCATCGTTTGCCACGAGCGCGCGCTTCACCGGAAAGCCTGTGCGCAGCGCCTCCTCAGCAGCTCTGCGGCCTTCGATGTAATCGCAGGAAGCGCGCCGACGGGGCGACTCAGCGCGCGCAGACGGTCGATGATGCCGTTCCGAATGCCCTACGCGCCGGCCATGTTCCGCCGCGCGGCTGGATCTTTTTGGAGCTTCTTTCGCACTTTTTCCTGAAACTGTGCGTTTGCGCCTGTTCTCTGCCATCTGCTCCCCGCTTCGTCGATTTTGCGCCCCTATTGTATGTGATTGCGCGCGTCAAAGGACAAACGAGCCTAGCCAACGGGGCGCGTCTTCGAACACGCCCCGTTGGCTCCTATACCAGCTGACTATATACACCAGGAGATATCCGGCTGTTTGGTCACGGTTGCGAAGAACGCCTGAGGCCGACTATATACACCAGGAGATACCAGTTACGAACAAACGGCAGTCTAACACCTGGCGTCAGATTACCATCACAGGAAACGACGGGCGGGCAGCACCTTACGACAAAGACCAGGTCTCCGTTGCCAGCGCATCATCGCTCCAATACGACAGCTCCACCATCACGTCGCTTTCCGTGTCGTTGAGCTCATATACCTTGTGCATGCTGAACGTCGTGCCCGGCTGCACCTTTCCGCTCTGGGTATCCTCTTCACCGTACGACTCTTGAAGCTGCAAGCCGTTTTGATATGCATCTAAGTAGATGCTTGAATAGCCATAAGAAGCTTCGGATGTATTGTTCGTTACCGCGAGCACCACATCGAGCCGGGTTCCTGTCACCGTGACCTCAGCCACTTCGATGTGCCAGCTACCGTCATCGATGATCGATGTGGCGTCTGCCTCCAACGTGGCATCCGAGAGCACGATGCTTTCCGCAGAATCGTTCTCCGATTCCTCATCCTGGGCATCTTCATCGGAAGTTGCCTGATCGTCGTCTGAAGTATCGAGCGAGCCGTCGTCGGCCGAGGCATCCTCTTCAGTCGATGCCGCAGCCTCGACGCCCTGGTTCCTGTCCGTCAGCGTGATAACGAGAGTCGCTGACGACACAACCAGCGCAAGGCAAGCGACGATAAGTGTCGCAACAGCAATGCCCTGATCGGGACGACGCCCGGTTGAGTGCATGCCGTCCTTTGCATCGCCATTTTCATACAACTTGCTCACCACAACTCCTTTTCCCCGTTCCCATGATCACAAACGGCAGTCTAACACCTGGCGTTAGGCTGCCGAGCAGTCCTCCAGAACAGAGTTGCCCAGCTGTACCCTATGCGCGCTTGATGCGAGAGCCTGCGGCTGTGTCCTCGATCGCAAGACCGAGTTCCTGCACGGCATCGCGAATAGCGTCGGCTCGTACCCAGTCTTTCGCAGCGCGCGCCTCGGCGCGGGCGGCAAGCAGCGCCTCGGCGGCAGCATCGACATCATCGCCCATATATCCAACGAGCTCCGCGGCCACGCTCGTAAGCGCGGGCGGCAGCTCCGCCTGCTTGATGGGAAGCTCGACGCCCAGAGTGGAGAACGCGCCAACAATGCCCGCTGCGCATGCGATGCATGCCTCGGGGTCCACCGCACCCGCAGCCGTATCGAGATATGTATTCGCCTCGGTCACAAGCTGGAAGTACGCAGCCACCGCGCTGGCGGTGTTGAAGTCGTCGTTCATGGATGCTTCGAACTCGGCCGAAGCGCGCTCAACCGCCGCAAGCAGCTCCGCCGCGCGCCCAGCATCGGTTGCGGCATCCGCGTGCCCTGCCGCCCACCGAAGATTCTCGACCGCGGTTGCGATGCGCGCGAGTGAGTTCTCGGCACCCTCCAGGCGCTCCCACGAGAAGTCGAGCGGAGAGCGGTAATGGGTCTGGAGCATGAGCAGCCGCAACGCTGCAGCTGAATGTTTCTCGAGCACTTCCTCAAGCGTGAAGAAGTTGCCGAGGCTCTTGCTCATCTTCTCGCCATCGACAAGCAGCATGCCCGTATGCATCCAGGTGTTTGCAAATCCCTCGTGCCAGCAGCAGGTAGCCTGCGCGCACTCGTTCTCGTGGTGCGGGAACGCCAGGTCTGAGCCGCCGCCATGGATATCGATGGGGCATCCAAGATACCGATGCACCATGGCCGCGCATTCGGTGTGCCAGCCGGGACGGCCTGCGCCCCAAGGGCTCGGCCAGCTGGGCTCACCGGGCTTCGCCGCCTTCCAGAGCGCGAAATCGAGCGGATCGCGCTTCTCTTCGCCTGCCGCGATACGCGCGCCCACCATGAGCTCGTCGACCTTGCGCCCCGACACCTCGCCATATGAAGGGTCGCTGCGTACGGAGAAATACACGTCCCCGTTCTCCGCAGCATAGGCATGCCCCTGCTCGATGAGACTCTTGATCATGCCGATCATAGGCCCGATCTCGCGCGTGGCGCGGGGGCGCACATCGGGGTCGAGCACGTTCGCGCGGTGCATGATGTCGATGAACCGCTCGGAGAATTCCGCCGCGACGTCCTCGGCCGTCCGCCCCTGCTCGTTCGCACGGTTGATGATCTTGTCATCCACATCGGTGAGGTTCTGGGCAAACGTCACCTCGTAACCGCTCGCCTGAAGCCAGCGGCGGATGACGTCGAAACTGATGAACGTGCGCGCATTGCCGATATGGATGTTGTCATAGACGGTGGGGCCGCATACGTACATGCGCACCGCACCCGCCTCGATGGGGACGAACTCCTCTTTTTCGTGCGTGGCGCTGTTGTAGATTTTCATGAACGTTCCTCCGACGCGAACAAGACTCAATGCAGAAAGCCGCATGCAGCCGGTGTCCCAAACACGGCTCCGTAGATGCTGCAGCAGCCGACCTTCTCTGTTGGTTATTCTTCTGCACTATGGTACACGAGCGAACACGAACGGCGCGAACATCTTGCGCCAGCACGCGCGCACCCGCGGCGCCGGCTCCATCTGCCCGGCCGCCGGCCTCGCCTACGCGCGACGCTCCAGCAAGCAAACCGCCCAAGCACCGATGCCGCGCCCCGCGCCTTCCCAACCGAGGTGCTCGGTGGTCGTAGCCTTCACGCCCACCGCCTCCATAGGTACGCCGAGCGCGCGACTCAGGTTCTCGCGCATCTGATCGCGATAGGGGCTGATCTTGGGCTCCTGGCAGGCGATGGTGCAATCGGCGTCTACGAACTCAAACCCTGCGCGTCGTGCGTATGCCATCACTTCGGAGAGCAGTTTGAGCGAATCGGCACCCGCATAGGCAGGGTCGGTGTCGGGAAACAGCTTGCCGATGTCGCCGCCGCGCATGGCGCCGAGAATCGCATCGGCCAGCGCATGCGCGAGCACGTCCGCATCGGAATGACCGAGAAGCCCCCGCTCATAGGGGATATCTACCCCGCCGATGATGCAGCGCCTGCCCTCGATGAGCTGGTGCACGTCGTATCCATGTCCGATGCGAAACATGGCCATCCCTTCTTTAGATGCCGCCCCGATATGCTGTGAACAGGCCATGGCGGCCATGGCAATCGAACACCAGGTGCCAGATTGCCGCCTTAGGCGAGCGGTGCGCGGCCAATGATGCCCGTATCCTGCACGCTTTCGGCGTCGCTCATGCGTCCGTGCAGAATCGCCGTCACGGGAGGAAGGTCCTCGGGGACGGTCACCTTGAGGTTGTCGCGCGGACTCTCGACGCAGCGCACGACGCCTCCGATGCGCTCGACCAGCGATGAATCGTCCGTACCCACGAAACCGTCAGCGAGCGCTGCCGCGTGAGCGCGGCGCATGACATCGACGCTGAAGATCTGCGGGGTTTGCGCCGCCCAATACAGGCTGCGCGGCGGCGTGCTTTCGATGCGATCGCCATCAACGATTTTGAGCGTGTCGATCGCCGGCTGGCCGCACACCACGCCATCGAGCGCGCGATCATGCATGAGCGCGCTGACCGCATGGTCGATCGCCTCGGTCGTGATGAGCGGGCGCGCGCCATCGTGGATCGCAACGCAGGCAAAGCCCAGCGGAACCGCCTCCACGCCGGAGCGTGTCGAATCCTGGCGAGTCTCGCCCGCATCGGCGAAGGTGATCGGCGTCTTGAGTTCGAAGGGGTCGATCGCCACGCGCCGCATCTCGGCACGGCGTTCGTGCGGGCACACGACCACAATGTGCCCGACCAGGCACGACCGATCGAATGCCATAATCGACCAGGTCATCATAGGACGACCCGCCACGTTCACCAACTGCTTACCGCCCGGGTTCCCAAAGCGCGAACCCGAGCCGCCGGAAAGAATGACGGCGCACACCGGTGCCGGACGCGGCGCTGGTGCATGCGCTTCGTTCGCATACGCATGTGCATTCGCGCCCGCGCGCGCGCTCATACCCGCTGCCGTTGTATCGCTCACGCGGCACCACTCCGTTTGCTCTGCATGCGGTAGAGCGAATCCGCCAAAATGGTCGGATTGTTGACTCCGAAGTCGCCCAGGCGCTCGGGATCTTCCTGAATGTCGTCAAGAAGCTCTTGCAGCGAGCCGTATTCGTCCACGATCTTCTCGGCCACGCCGTCGCGCACGACCGAAACCTGTGAGAGCGTGCGCAACCCAAGCGGCGTCATGACGGAATCCTCGTCCAAGTCGTCATACCCCAGCACCTGCGCCACGCGCTGCGGGTTGGTGAGGTCTTGCGCCGTCATGGCGGCGAACTGCGCGCGAATGCGCTGCCCGTTCTCCTCAGATGAATCGGAAGCGTAGTCGCGAATCATGAGGTTGTAGTCGTTTTCGACGTTGCTTCCCGCGAGCTGTTCAAGCTGCATCTGCACAAGCTTTCCCTGGCTCCCAAGCTTGACGATGCAAAACTTGAGCTCGTCTTTTGCCTGCTGCAGAAGCTCGAAGCTCGAGAAGATATCGGTGATATCGGCAAGCGTCACGTAGTCATCGAGCTCGAGGGCGGTCAGGCGCAGCAACGCGCGGTCAAGCGAGGTGCGCGTGGTCTGCAGCGTTGAGACGAGCTGGTTGACCGAAACCATGACCTCGGAAACCGGCTGGATCTGGTAGCGCTTGCCGTGCACGTACACGTTGACCACGGAGCGGCGCTCCGAGACCGAGATCACGATGGCGTCGGTCAGCACGCTCATGCGCGCGGCCGTGCGATGGCGCATGCCCGTCTCGCTCGTGGCAAGCGATGGATCGGGGTTGAGATGGAAGTTCGCGCGGAGGATCTGGGAGATGTTCTCATCGATGACGATCGCGCCATCCATCTTCGAGAGCTCGAACAGGCGATTCGAGGTGAACGAGATGTTCAAGGGAAACCCGTCGTTGCCGGCCATGAGCACATGCTCGCAATCGCCCACGCAGATGAGGGCGCCCAGATGCCCGGCGATGATCATATCGAGCGCGGTGCGGATGGGCTGTCCTGGAGCTGTGAGGCGAATTGCTTCGTTCATCCTCTTTTTGAGCTCGTCTTTGTCCACAGTGCTCCTCCCCCACGCAACTTATTCACAGACATCTCTATTTTCGCATGAATTGCTCGCCTCGGTATCGACGATATGGGAAAGCAAGGAATTGATTCACTGATGCCGCGAGATGGCACCGGATGCGCGAGACGAGGTGCACTCAAGGTTTCGCGACGTCAAAACCGCGACGATACGTCGCATGAGACGGAAAACGGTCGAGACGCAAAGAATCGTCTCGACCGCTACATTGCGAATGGTTCTCGTCCTCCGCAGGTTGATTATGCAAAGAATCTGAGCTGTTCCACCGCTACCGCGTACCCGAACCTTCCCGAGCAAATCCTCCGGACCCGGACCCGCGCGAACCGACGACCGACGCCGACCCGCCCGAATGCGCAGGCGCATCGAACGAGCGCCCCAGCGCCCCGTGCGACCGCGGCGCGGGGATCTCCCCCGTTCCATGGCTAAATACGAAGACGTCATCCACCACATCGCACAGCACGGTGTCGCCTGCGTCCCACTCGCCTGCCAGGAGCTCTTCGGAAAGCGGATCTTCGATGAGCTTCTGAATCGCGCGACGCAGAGGACGCGCGCCGTTGGTGAGATCGGTGCCCTCGGCCACGATCTTCGCAATCGCCGCATCGGTGAGCTCGATATTCATGCCGTTTACCAGCAGGCGCTGGCGCAGGTCGTCGACGAGCAGCTTGGCGATGGCGGCCAGGCTGTCGCCCGAGAGCTTCTGGAACACCACGATGTCGTCCACACGGTTCAGGAACTCGGGACGGAACAGGCGCTTGAGCTCGCCCATCGCGCGACTCTTGATTTCGCCGGCGCTAAGCCCCGCCTCGCCTGTGGTGCCAAAACCGACGCTCGAATCCTGGGCGATTTCGCGTGCGCCCACATTCGAGGTCATGATGATCACCGTATTGCGGAAGTCGACCGTCTTGCCCTGGCCATC
Organism: uncultured Enorma sp.; assembly: GCA_964624825.1. Classification (GTDB taxonomy): domain Bacteria; phylum Actinomycetota; class Coriobacteriia; order Coriobacteriales; family Coriobacteriaceae; genus Enorma. The sequence continues at coordinate 8,459 of CAZUYD010000023.1, forward strand.
GGTCAGGCGCCCCTCATCGAGCACTTGCAGCAGCACGTTGAAGATGTCTGGATGCGCCTTCTCGATCTCGTCGAACAGCACGACCGAATACGGGTGCCGACGCACGGCCTTGGTGAGCTGGCCGCCTTCCTCGTGCCCGACATATCCCGGGGGAGAACCGATGAGCTTGGAGACCTCGTACTCACTCGAAAACTCGCTCATGTCGAAGCTGATGAGCGCATCTTTGCTGCCGAACAGATACTCGGCAAGCGTCTTGGCGAGCTCGGTTTTGCCGGTACCCGTGGGGCCTAGGAAGATGAACGAGCCACCGGGACGACGCGGGTCCTTGAGCGGCGAGCGGCTGCGGCGAATGGCCTTCGCGACCGCGCTCACCGCTTCGTCCTGCCCGATGATGCGCGTCTTGAGCACCTGCTCGCAGGCGAGCAGCCGGCGCGACTCATCCTCGGTCAGCGATGAGACCGGCACGCCGGACGCCACCGAAACGATGTCGGCGATTTCGCTTACGTCGATGACGATGGGGCTCGCATCGAGCTGGGCCGTCCATGCGGCGCGTTCCTCGGAAAGCGCGATCTCGGCCTGCTGCTTCTGTTCTTTCAGCTCGGCGGCGCGGTTCATGTCATCCGCCTCGGATGCCTCGTCCATGGCTTGCGCGAGCTCGGTCACCTTCGACTCGGCGGCGCGCACCGATTCCGGCGCGCGGTTGCGCGCGATGCGTGCGCGAGCGCCCGACTCATCGATGAGGTCGATCGCCTTATCGGGCAGATAGCGATCTTGGATATAGCGCGCGGACAAGCTTGCCGCCGCTTCGACCGCAGCCGGCGTATAGCGCACATGATGGTGCTCCTCATAGCGCGGAAGCAGCGCGTTCAGGATCTCCACCGTGTCCTCGACGCTTGGCTCCTCCACGTCGATCGACTGAAACCGCCGCTCGAATGCAGGGTCTTTGGTAAGGTGCTTGCGGAACTCCTCCGCTGTGGTGGCACCGATGATCTGAAAGGCGCCGCGTGCGAGCACCGGCTTGAGCATGGAGCTCGCGTCGATGGATCCCTCGGCCGATCCCGCGCCAATGAGCGTATGCATCTCGTCGATGAAAAGGATCACGTCGTCGGCATCGGTGCATTCCTGGATAACGCCTTTCAGGCGCTCCTCGAACTCGCCGCGGTACTTGGCGCCCGCCACCAAACCGGGCAGGTCAAGCGACCAGATATTCTTGTCGGACAGGTTCTCCGGCACGTTGCCCGCCGCGATCTCTTGGGCAAGGCCCTCCACGAGCGCGGTCTTGCCCACGCCCGGGTCTCCCAGAATGAGGGGGTTGTTCTTCGTGCGGCGCGAGAGAATCTCCATCATGCGCGAGATCTCATGCTCGCGACCGATAACCGGATCGAGCTTGCCGTCGCGCGCTTTCTGCGTGAGGTTCGTGCCGAATTGCTCGAGCATCGAGGCGCCATCGCTTTTGCCCGGCGCGGACTCGCCCGAGAAAAACGGGAGCCCCGCACCGGGTCGCCCGGAAGCGGATCCGGCGAGCGGGCGCTTGCCCTGATCTTTCGAGGTGAGCTTCTCGACCGCTTGGCGCACCGACGCGGCCGAGACGCCCAGGCGCATCAGGATATCCATAGCGCGGCACGACGCCTCGTCCACGATGCCGAGCAGCAGATGCTCGGTCGAAACATAGGTCTGGTTGTTCTCGCGCGCATGGCGGAAGCTCTTCTCCATGACCGTGATCACGGCCGGGGTGAACGCCAGCTTGCTCTTCTCGGGCGCTTGAGGGGCGCCGGCGGAGCTCGCCGCCGCGCTGGAGACCGAAGCGTCATCGGCACTCGAAGCGTCATCGGCACTGGATGCATCCTCGTCCGCCGCTGCCACCGGCTGCGCCGCGGGCGTGGCATTGCCCGACGTGAGCTCGGCCAGGATGTCATCGTAGGTGATCTCAAGCGAGTTCAACGCCTCGGAGGCGATGCCCTTTTCCTCTTTGGCGAGCGCAAGCAGCAGATGCTCGGTACCCACCTTGTTCGTGGCGAGCGCAATCGCCTCTTCCTTCGCCATCGACATGACGCGGCGCGCACGGTCGGTAAATCTATCTAACATGCTGAACCCTCTATTGCACGGTCTGTGTCATCGCTCCAGCACGGGTATGCCCGCGCATTTCCCTTCTTTACCCAAAGGAGGTGAATCCTAACACAGTTTCGTGAGAGCGGCGGGGTTACCGCAATGAGAGGTGGCACCCGACAAAGTGACGCAGGCAGCGGTGTTCGATACGGCAGCGCAGCAAGCAGGCTCGCGCGAGCCTGCTCGAGGCGACGCAGGCCGGGACGCTCGATCAAACAATGCGGCGGCGAAGACGCGCCCGGGCGCGCATGATGCGTCCAGCCATGCGGCGAGCACCCGAGCGCATACGCAAAAACGCGGCCGAGCGAAGAAGCCCGGCCGCGTTACATGAACGCAAGTACGCATGCGCTGCGCCGCAGAACACAGCCGCGACGCAATGAGGGCTCGGCTACGCGACAGCTGGCTCGGCCTACGACACCGCGGAGCCAGACTACGGCGTGGCGGTCTCGGACTGCGCAGCGATAGGCTCGGCCAACACCGTGCCTTCGGGGAACGCACGGCGAAACACGAAGCGCGAGAAGGGTCCTGCAATAAGCAGGTTCCAAAGCAGGGCGCCGACGAAGTTGAACGGGATGTTCCCCAACCAGATCTGCGGAATCATCGAGAACGCACCCGTGTGCAAAACCGCTTCGAACGCGCCGTAAAGCGACATGAGGAACGACATGGGGAACACCATCATCGTGCTCACCGCAAGCGTGATCGCACGCTTGCTGCTCTTACCCGGCGTTACCAAGAACCGGAACGCAAACCATTTGGCAAAGCGACTCGCTACAAACACGTCGAGCAGCATGGCGACCACATAGGCAGGCGGGAAGCCCATCCATGCGTCGGCGATAGTGTCGAGACTAAATTCCCAACCGTTTACGCGACTCACGTTATAGACCGACATCCCAAAAACCATGCAGAAGCACATGATGACGGTGAAGATGAGACTTTCTCGTTTGTTCGTAGGCATGTGGGGCGATATTCCTTTCATATGTGTGGTGGATGAGATACCACTCACCGGTCAGAAACGACCGTTCACCGGTTTAAGCTACCTCATCGGCTTGAGTTACTTTACTCGAATTGTCGTTGCCTGCGTAAGTGAAAAGTTTGTGGAGCTTGCGTTCGTCTTGGCGGGTATCAAACGGGTAGATTCAGCTCATCCTCGCAAAACACGCGTGCAAGCACTTCGACCGGCTCCAATCCCTGTGCGTCCGCGACGGCATTCAGCGTGGCGCGCGCCACCGAAGCGAGGTATGCGCGCTCCGCCGGAGGCAATGGGTTCGGGGCGTGCCCGGTGGTCAACATATATGAGATGAAGCCCAAAACACCGCCCACCATAAATTGGATAGCGAACCTCGCCTCGGGGGTAAGCTCTTCTCCCCTCGCACATAGGTGTTTCTGCCAGCGCTGCTGAACCTCTTCTCGAACCGTATCTTCGACCATCTGGCGCTCGCCCGCGCGAATGGCGACCGACATACGATGCAGCCGCAAAGCGGGGACGCCTCGGTCGAAAACCTGCGCATCGCCGTTGACCAGTGTGCCGAAGATCGCCAGCACGAGCGTGTCATCAGAGAAAAACTCCTCGCGCACCGCACACGAGGCGAGCACGTCTAGATCGGCGAAATGGTAGTAAAACGTACCGCGGTTACACTGCGCCATCTCGACGATGGCACCCACCGTCATGGCGCTTCGCGGCACACGTTCAAGCGAGCTCCAAAACGCATCGATTATGCGCGTGCGCGCGTTCGCTTCGGCGGCATCCTTACGCGGTCGCGCCATCGGCTGCCACCTCGTTGTTCGCCGCGCGCTCGCGCGCGCTCATAATGAGCATCTGGAGACGGTTCTCCACGTTCGCGAAGCTCACGTCGGGATCGTAGTCGAGCGGCAAAAATTGCCCGTCGGGGTAACGCTCCTTGAGGGCATGCACCAACCCGCGCCCGACCACGTGGTTGGGCAGACAGCCAAATGGCTGCAAGATCACAAACGCACGGCAGCCGAGCCGAGCCTGCTCTAAGATCTCGGCCGGAATGAGCACCCCCTCGCCTGCGTCGAAGGTATGGTGCAGCACCTCGTCGCTCAGCTTCACCAGGTCGGGCAAGCGCGTAGGCGCCTCATAGAGCGGGTGCACGGAGGCAATGCGATCGCAACGGTCGTGTGCGATATCGAAGAAGTGGTCGGCGGTGGCGTACCACATGCGCTCTTTCGCAGAAATGTCCACGCGGTACTCACGCGACTGCGCATGCTTGTAGAAGTAGCTCTTGCGGATGACGTCGGTCATGCGCGCCTCGATAACCTCAAGGCCGTTCTCCTCGAGGTAGCGCTCGATCTCGTGGTTTGCGCCCGGATGGAAGTTGAGCAGGTACTCGCCCACAATGAGCACCGTAGGGCGCGGATGCGAACGGTCATAGCGCACGCCCTTCATAATCTCGATGGCGCGCGCGAACCCGCGCTCGGCACCAGCGACGCCATGGTGCTCGATACCCTTCATGACCTCATCGATCGCCGCGTCGAACGCGCGGTCGGCAGAGCCCGCCTCGAGCTCGTACGGGCGCATGCGCCGCAGCAACGCCTCAAGCGCATCGATCATGGGCAGTCCCCAGACAATCTGGATGCTCGTGGCTAAGCTCAACTTGAAGCCTGGGTAGGCGTTATGGAAATCGACGTCGTCGTTTGTGAGCACGGGCACATTTGGATAGCCCGCATCGTCGAGCGCCTTGCGCAGCAAGGGCATGTAGTGCGTGAGACGACAATCGCCGATGTATTTGCCGGTGATCATCGCGACGTCCGCATCGTCGTACTTGCCGCTCTTGAGCGCGTAGAGCGCCTCGCCGATGGTGATCTGCGCAGGAAAGCAGATGTCGTTGTGCACGTAGCGCTTGCCCAGACGGATGGCGTCCTCGCGACCGACGTCGAGCGCTTCGGCGCGTACGCCTTGCCGCTTGAGCGCGGCCGCCATGAGCAGCGCGAACGCATGCGATGTATTGGGGATGAGCACCACCTTTTCGCGCCGATCGCGCTTGGTGTACTTCACCTTATACGGGTCTGATAGCAGGTTCTCGCCCGCTTTTGCCGCCTGCTCCGCTGCGAACGGCGGCGCATCGCGCTGCTCGGAAGCGGCGCGCTCGCCCCCGGAGATGTCCTCCCCCGCAGCAATGCCTGCACGGCGGCGATTCGTCGTCTCGACGAACGAGCGAACGCGAATGCGCACCGGCCCGGTCGCGTCGCTTTCGTCAATCTTCAGGATCAGCGGGGTCTTATCGCCCACCTCGTGCATGATGCGCACGATCTCGTCCGAAAGATATGCATCGTGCCCGCAGCCGAAACTCACCAGCTGCACGTATTCCAACTCAGGGGCCGAGGCGGCGATCACCGCGCACGAGAGCATGCGCGCATGGAAGTTGTTCACGATGTCGAGCCGGCTATTCGAAAGATCGACCTCGCACACGCCGGGCACCGCGTCGGGAGTTAGCACGGCGATGCCCTGGTTGGTGAAGAGCTTGGGGACGCCATGGTTTACCAGAGGATCGTTGTGATATGGACGCGACGCCATCACCACAGCGTACGTGCCCGCACGACGCGCCTGGTCGATGACCTCCCGACCGCGCTGCTGCAGCGCATCGGTGAAGCTCTGCTGCGCCACATCGGCCATGAGGATCGCGCGGCGCGCCTGCGGCGGCGCGATGTGAAACGTGTCCTCAAGGTAGCGCACGAGCTGCCGGTCACGATCGCGCGTGCTGTACCAATGGAAGAGCGGCGTATCGAACGGAATGCCGAAGCGCTCCTCGGGGTTATCGGAATTGCGCATCACATAAGGGTAGCCCTTCACCACCGCGCACATCCACTCGCTTGTGCTTGCCGTGTTCTCGGTCGGCACCGTCGTGATGATGGGCATGAAGATGCGGTCAACATCTGCGGCGACAAGATCGCGAATATGCCCATGGACGAGCTTTGCCGGAAAGCATATGGTATCGGAGGTCACATGGGGAAGCCCCTGCTCGAACATGCGGCGCGTGCTCGGGCGCGAGATGCGCACCGTGCAGCCGATTGCGCGGAAGAGCGTCGTCCAAAACGGCATGTTGTCCCAAAACTCGAGCACCCGGGGCAAACCGACGGTGATGCCGTTCTCGGGCGCAACCGGGTCGCACGGCCAGTCTTGGAAGAGCAGCCGCTGGCGGTCGTCAAACAGATTGGGAGCCGCAGCCTGGCGCTGCCCGCGCGCACCGGAGGCCACGTTTGTCGCCGACGCCTGCCCGGGTTCTGCCGCAGATGCCGGCCGAGCCGCTTCGTCGCCCGTGTAACCCGCCGCCATGCGCGCGCCGGCAGCCGCCCCGGCTCCCCCTTCCGCGCGCTTCGCCTCGGGCGCCAGCGTGCCCGGCACTTCGCGAATGAGCTCCGCCCAGTCGATCTCCTCGCCGCGCGGGCAGCGGTTGCCCGTCACGAAGAGCTCGCCATCGCTGAACGCTACGACCGTGCGCCCGCAATGGTTGCCGCAACGCCGACACGTCACGCCGGCGTATTCATCGTGGGTGAAGTCCTCGATAGCGTTGAGCCCGATGAAGCTCGAGGTGAACGGCTTGCCCGAGGTGCGCTCGGCTTCTTGCGCATGCTCCTGCGCGAGCAGCGCCACGCCGATCGCCCCCATGAGCCCCGGGTGCGGGGAGCGCGTGACCGCATGGCCGAGGTATTGCTCGAAGGCGCGCAGCACCGCATCGTTTCTGAACGTGCCGCCCTGCACCACGATGCGGTCGCCCAGCGCGTCGAGATTCGACACGCGGATGACCTTGGTGAACACGTTTTCGATGATGGAGCGGCAAAGCCCCGCCATGATATCGGACGGCCCCTTGCCGCGACGCTGCTCGCTCACCACGCTGCTGTTCATGAACACCGTGCACCGACTCCCGAGCGCGGCGGGATCTTTAGACGAGAACGCGGCCTCGGCGATACCCTCAACCGGAATGTTCAGATTGGCGGCAAACCCCTCGAGAAACGATCCGCATCCTGCCGAGCACGCCTCGTTCACCACGATATCGGTCAGCACGCCGTCGGCGAGCCAGATAGCCTTCATGTCCTGGCCGCCGATATCGAGGACGAAGGTGGCATCGGGCACGCACGTCGCCGCCGCACGGGCATGCGCGACCGTCTCGACCGTGTGGTAGTCGGCATGGAACGCCCGCGCGAACAAGAGCTCGCCGTAGCCCGTGGTGCCCACGGCGTCGATAGCGAGCGTCACGCCCGCGTCCATCCAGCGACGACGCAGGGCAAGAAGTCCGTCGCGCGCCACGTCGAGCGGTTTGCCCTCGTTCGATGCATAGAACGAATCGACGAGCGTCCCCTCGTGATCGATGAGCGCGAACTTCGTGGTAGTCGATCCGGAGTCGATTCCCACATACACATGAACGGTATCGCCCGCGCGATACGCCCCAGGACCCGTCGCGGGAACTTCCGCCGGATGGCGCCGCTCGAACTCTGCGCGCTCTTCGTCGTTCTCGAAGAACGGGCGCGTGGGGGCGATCTCGTCATCTGCAGGCGGGCGCTGTTCCAACTCGACGAGCGCCGCGCACGCCGTCTGCGCGTCGGTGTAATCCCATTGCCCGCCCGCATCTGAGCTCTCGCCATCTGCAAGCGAGAGCGCTGCGCCGCGGGCAACGATCACCTGAGGATCGCGCGGCACGATGCGCTCATCATGCGCAAGATCGAGCTGCTCGGCAAACACGCGCTCGAGGGTGGGGTTGTAGGCGAGCGCGCCGCCCTCGAAGATGACCGGCGCTTTGATCTCGATGCCCTGCGCCAGGCCGCCGATCGTTTGGCGTGCCACCGCGTGAAATGCGGAGAGCGCCAAATCCTCGCGCGGAACGCCCTGGTTGAGCAACGGCTGGATATCGGTCTTCGCGTATACGCCGCAGCGGCCGGAAACCTCGTACACCGTCGTGCCGCGCGCCGCGAGCTCCTCGAACCCCTCGGTGGGAACGCCCAGCAGCTTGGCCATCTCGTCGATGAACGCACCGGTGCCGCCCGCGCAGCTACCGTTCATGCGCATGTCAGACACCACGGGCTGCCCGCCGGCCTCGTTCGCGCGGAAGAAGATCATCTTGGCGTCCTGTCCGCCCAGCTCGATGGCGCAACGGGTCTGCGGATAGAGATTGCGAATAGCGATGGCGTTCGCGACCACTTCTTGAACATATGTGGCGCCCAGCGACCGCGCGATGTCGCGCGCGCCCGATCCTGTCACCGCGATGCGCAGGCGCGCGCCGGGGAATCGCTTGCCCACCTCGGCAAGCGCCTCGGCCGCACTCGCCGCCTGCCGGGCATTGTGCCGCTTGTAGCGCCAGTAGCGCGTCTCACCGGTTTTCGCGTCGAGCACGAACACCTTGGTCGTCGTCGAGCCGATATCGAGGCCCACATGCAGCGTTTCTTCCATCGATTCCGAAAGGGATGCTCCGGCCATCCCTTGCTTGACTCCTGCTGAAACCGACTGATTCATGTCGCTCCCCGCACACGCCTCTCTTGTCCCCTGCGGCAACCCTGTGCAGCGCGACCGACCCACCTGCTCGGAGACGCTCACAGCGTATTTCGCCATGGTGTTTTGTTCAATGATCCATACCAGGCTATGAATATATACCTATGAGAAATACAACACTCTGTTGTATTTCTCTTCTTCGTAGAAGCGCCATCGTTTACGTCGCGTTGAACCTCGAAAACGCCTGTGATGGGTGCGGCGAGACCACGGTTCGGCCGAGGCGGGAAGCCTCCGCGCCCGAGCTGCGCGAGGCGCGCATCGCACGGTCGCAGGCGTGAGGCGCCAGCCGAAACAGAAGTTACGCCGCCTCAACGGCACGCCCGTCAGGCCGAGGAAGTGTGGGGCGCGCCGGCCAAAATAGGAGTTGCGCTGCCTGGGATGAAATTGGCTGAGCGAACGAGAGGGTAGGGCACGCCAGCCGAAGCAGGGATTGCGCCGCCATCCGTCCTCAGCGCATGAAACCAGAAAGGGCCGCGGCTGGCATGAGCCGCGGCTCCCGTACGGCAAACCCGTCTTCTACCTAGAAATGGCTCTAACAGCCGGTGTTAGAGCCATGGGCTTCTGCATTGCTTCAATTATGCGCGCCTACCCGTTGCATTACATCAATGCCTTGCCCGCGTCCCACGCGCCGCCGACTTCCTCCCCCACCACGCGATAGATGCGACGGGTCGAATCGTAGACGATTGGCTGGTATTTATCGAAATCAACGCGCCCCGCATCGTCGAGAATCGATTCGTCGACCAGGGTGTTCACGATGCGCCCGACGATGCGCGCACCATGCTCGTCGCCATCGACCCTCGTGACCTCGCACTCCATCGTAAGTGGATACTCCTCGATAACCGGCGCATCGACGTGCTCGGACTTCACGAAGGTCAGGCCGCTCTGCTCGGCCTTGTTGACCTTGTTGCCCGTGGCGATGCCGAAGTAGTCGGCCGAGACCACATGGGCGCGATCCGCTGGCGCCACCGTGAACGCACCCTTCTTGACGATGTTCTCGGTCGTCTTGTGATCGCCGATGTTAAAGCAAATCTCATGACGCGAGCACTCGCCCGCCCAGGCCGCGTTCATGGCGTTCGGCACGCCGTTCTCATCGTAGCTCCCGATGATGAACACCGACTGCGGGAACAGCTCGCCCGCATCTCCCAGGCTCTTCTTCATACTGCACTCCTATCTCCGCATGCGGCAATACCTAAGACGTGGCAATGCCAACATCCTATGTTCAGTATCCTATCTACCTGCGCAGGTCACAAGAACGCACCTGCGGGTAAGTTGCTTACCCGCGCGAAAGCGATGC
>CAZUYD010000023.1:18460-29090 GCA_964624825.1 uncultured Enorma sp.
CGGCACCGTGGTGGCCAAGCGCCCGGCGCGCGCTTACCGCTCACGATGCGAGCGCGAGGGTATACGTCCGCCCCTCGGTATCCGTCAGCACCAGCTGGTCTTCATCAAGCGCAAGATCGGTCATCGTACCTTCGGCGTGGTAGTAATCTACCGCGGCGGATCCATCCGAATGGACATAGCTCTGCACGTAAAAGACGCCGTCGGCGTTGGAGAGCAGATAGAATACGCCCTGGTAGAGCGCAAATCCCACAGGATCTCCCGTTATCTCGAACAGGGCGAGCGACTCTGCGTCCGAGTCGGCGTACTGGTACCCGAACGCATAGCCGTCATCCTGCTGGATGATTGAATACGTGTACCCATTCGCCTCGATCGTCTCGCCGTCCGCAACGCGCACGACGCTCCCAGACTGCCCGCCGCTATCCGCCTCATCGGCGGCGGCGATAGCTTCCGTGTCATCGGCAAGCAACGCTCCGGCCACGGCGCTGCCTACGACACAGATCAACAGCGCAGCGCAGAGAATACCTATAAGCGCCGGCACCATGACAACCAGGCGATTCGTGCGGGATCGCATCTGAGGAGCCGTCTGCACCGCCTGGCCTGCGGCATCGTGGCGCAAACGATCGAGCTCGCGCCCGTCTGCGCGCGCGGCGCGATGCGCGGCCTCTGCAGCATTGATGGGAGCATGCACGCGGTCCGCGCTCCCCTCGTGCTCGCTCGCCGCAGGCGCGCTGCGCGTCTCTCGCGCCGCGTCGTGAGTTGTCTTGCGCTTCGACACCGGATATCTCCTTCAACTCGATAAGCTCATCGATGCCATGAAAACTGTAACGGAAACGCCGCCTTTATGAGCAGCCGGTGGTGGAGCCGCAATCCATGCACACCTTACAGGTCCCGTTTTGCACCATGCGCGAGCTGCCGCAGGTGGAGCAGGTGCTGCCGTCGTACAACCGCTCCCCATGAAGCGCCGCATCATGCACGGCCTCGCTCACGAACGCGGCCGTGTAGAGATCGTCGGTATCGATCGATCCCGTCTCCTCTGCAAGCTCCCGCTCCTTCGCCGCCGTGAGCCGCGACAGCTCCTCCTGCGAGGCAACGGGCTCCGCATCGAACTCGAGCTCCCGCGCTGCGGAAGCGCTGGCCGGCACCGGGGTCGCCCCGGCGATCTGCCCCCAACCCTCGGGCTTTACCTGCACGCGCGTGAAATCGCCAAGCTCGATGTCAATCACCTTGGAGATCAGGTCGGAAATCGACGTCACGTACTTGATGTTTGGATGGCTCTGCACGAAGCCATAGGGCTCATACATTTGCCCGCGCAGCATCTTGGAGATGCTCTCCGGCGGAATGCCGTACTGCAACATGACCGAGATGGTCTTCGAGAGCGAGTTCAAAAGCCCCATGATCGTGGTGCCTTCGCGGTCGGTCGTTACGAAGAGCTCGGATATCTTTCCCTCCTCGTTTCGATTCACCGTGGTATAGATCTTCACGCCGTCGATTTGCGCCAAATGCGTCCGCCCGCTTCGAATGCCCTTGATGCGCTTCCTGCGCGCCGGTTGCGGCGCTTGAGCGAGCTTCTCCTGCGCCCCGCGCGCGTATTCTAAAAGCGCTGCATATGAAAGATCGCCCAGGTCCTTCTCGCCCGCATCGTCGGCAAGCGTGGTGTTGAGCGGCTGCGCGTTTTTCGAGCCGTCGCGGTAGAGCGTGATGCCCTTGCACCCCGTCTGCCAGGCGAGCAGAATCACGTCCTTGAAGTCCTGAACCGTCGCATCGTGTGGCAGGTTCACGGTCTTCGAGATCGCGCCCGACACCAACGGCGTCAGCGCGGCGACCATCAGCACGTGCCCGCGCGGCGCGATGAATCGCTCGCCGCTGCCGCACACGTTTGCGGTATCGAACACCTTAAGGTCTTCATCGCGCAGGTGCGGCGCCCCCTCGATCTTCCCATCCACGATCATGCCCGCGTCATCGGTCGCCTGCACATAATCCAGGATGTCTTGAACCTCGTCCTCGGCGTATCCAAGATGGCGCAGCGCATCCCCGATAACCGGGTTCGCGATGGTCATGAAGCCCCCGCCCGAGAGCTTCTTGTAGATCATATGGCTGAAGAACGGCTCGATGGAAGTTGCAGCGCAGTCCATCGCAAACGAGATGGTGCCCGTGGGTGCCATAACGCTCACCTGGGCATTGCGATACCCATAGCGCTCGCCGAGCTCCTCTGCAAACGTCCAGCTCTCGATCAGCGCTTGCGCCAGCTCGCTTTCGCCCGCCTGGTCGAGCAGGTCGAAATCAACGATCGGCGGCTCGACGGAAAGCCCCTCGAACGCATCGTTGCGCACTCCGGCAACGCGTGCATGGTTGCGAATCACCCGCGCCATAGAGCGCTTGTTGATGCCGTAGCAGTCAAACGGACCGACCTTGCGCGCCATGATGGCTGACGCCGCGTAGCTTCGCCCGGTCAACGTTCCCACGAGCGCCGCCGCGAAGACGCGCGCCTGGGGCGAATCGTATGGCATGCCCTTCGCCATGAGCAGGCTCGCTAGGTTCGAGATGCCCAAGCCCGTCGCACGGAACCGGTACGTCTTCCGTGCGATGTCCTTCGTAGGAAACTGCCCCCACGCGATCGATGCCTCGAGCGCAAGCTGCACCAGATCGATCGTATGCTCGTAGCCCGCAACATCGAATGTCCCCGTCGCGGAATCGTAGTAGCGAAACACGTTAATCGATGCCAGGTTGCAGCTGGAATCGTCCAGAAACGCGTACTCGCCGCAGGGATTGGTGGAATTCAGGCGGTTGTATGAGGCGCCCACGATGCCGTCTTCGCCGCCGGGACAGGTATGCCACTCGTTGAAGGTGTCGTTGAACTGCGGTGCGGGATCGGCGCACCGCCATGCGCTCTCGTTAAACAAATCCCAGATATGCCTGACCGAAACCTCGCGGTCGAGCGAGGAGTCAACACGCCCTTTGAGCTCATAGGTCGCATCGGGCTCTTCGTCGAGCGTCATGACCTTCGTCATGAACTCGTTGTCGATCCGCAGCGAGTTGTTCGAATTCTGCCCCGAGACCGTCGCGTACGCCTCTCCATTGATGTCGCCGTCGTAGCCCATTTTCATGAGGGCGAGCGCCTTGTCCTCTTCGCGCGACTTCCAGGTGATGAACTGCTCGATGTCCGGGTGATCGATATCCAGGCAGACCATTTTCGCCGCACGGCGCGTGGTGCCACCGCTCTTGATGGCATCGGCGTTGCGGTCAAGGCCGCGCAAGAAGCTCATCACGCCGCTCGAGACCCCGCCGCCCGAGAGCCGCTCTCCCTCGGCGCGCAGCGCACTGAAGTTTGAACCGGTGCCCGAACCGCCTTTGAAGAGCTTCGTCTCGGTGACAAACTCATCCGAGATGGAATGCTCGCCCAGCAGCTTGTCCTCAACGCTCACGATAAAGCACGCGCTCGCCTGGGTGCGCGTATATTGGTCGATGGCTTCGACCACCTCGCCGCTCTCGGGATCCACATAATACATGTGCTGCGGCTCACCCGAAATGCCATAAGAGCGCTTGAGCCCGGTGTTGAACCACTGCGGCGAGTTCGGTGCAAACCGTTGGTCGAGCATGAGATACACCAGCTCGTCGTAAAGGATCTGCGCCTGCTCGCCCTCGTCGATCATCCCCTCATCGACGAGCGCCGCTACCCAGAAATCCACCATGCGGTGCGCCACCTGTTTGAGCGACACCTCGTGACCGGTCTCGGGCACGCCCGCGCGACGAAAGTACTTCGATGCGATGATGTCCACCGCGTTTTGAGAATACCGTGCGGGGAACTCTAAATCGTGCATCTCGCAGAGTATCTTGCCTGTTTTGTAGTCGGTGAGGCAGACGTCTCGCGTTGTCCATTCAAAGAGGTCATATACCGTTTTATCCGCATGCTCGGGACGATCGAGCTCTGTTGTGAACCGCCGGCAAATAAGCTCGTCGATCGTGGTAGCCATGATTCGATTCCTCGCTTTCGCTTGATGAGCGGCCATATCCAAGAGCTTCGCACATGGCGCGGACAACGCGCGGTTTCCGTGGCGCGGTCGAGCACGACGCGGTTCCGTGGCGCGGCCGAGCACAGCGCGACCGAGCGCGCGACAGGCTCGATTCTAGCAAGCCCGATTCGCATCTGCATCAACATCTTGGGCTAATCTGTAAACGGCATACTAAATATGGAATTGGTGTTAGCACTGATAGGATCAACGGCTGCGAAGCCCGCACGAGCCTGCAGTTCGCCACACTCCGAAATACAAGGCGCTCGGCGCACGGCATCGCTCCCGAGACGCTGCTATTAGACAATGCCAACTCCGAGATGCAAGACGTTCGGCGCATGGTATCGCGGCAACGCCCGCGCACGGCATCGCAGCAACGCGCGCGCACGGCCGCCAAAACTTCCCGAATGCCCGATCTGGAACATGATGCGCGACCCCGCAGCCGTCGATAGCGCGCCCTCTGGAACCTTGTCGGCATCCCGACCTTGCGGTATCGTTTTCTGGCTTTATCTGCGAAAGCTCACACTCATCCAAGAAAGCGAGAAACCACGTATGGCATTGACCGGAAAACAGATTCGGCAGCTGCGCAGCCTTGCGCATCACCTTGCCCCAACCATTATCGTTGGCAAGGGAGACGTCAACGACGGCACGGTTGAGCAGACGAACGCCGCACTTGAGGCCCACGAGCTCATCAAGTGCTCCCTTCTCGACACATCAAGCCTCGATGTGCGCGAAGCCGCAGACGAGCTCGCGGCGCGCTGCCATGCTGAAGTCGTCCAGGTCATTGGGCGCAAATTCTCGATCTACCGCGAAACGAGCCGCGACGATGTGGAGAAGATTAAGCTCGTCTAGCGCGGACGGGGTCTCTAGCCCCGAGGCTTATCGCTCGATAATGCCGCGACGGCGGTAGCGACCGATGATTTCCTCATAGAGCTGCTGCGTCTCTTGCTCGGGATAGCCCCGTGCTTCATGCTCGAGAGTGGTCAGATGGGCGGAGTACACATCGAGAACCTCGTGCCGGCGCCCCGCGAGGTCGTACACCCTCATCGCGGCACGCACCACATCTTCTCGGGTCGAATCGTTGCGCAAGGCCGCCTCGATCATCCAAAGCGCCGAGGCCAGATCCTCTTCCTCTATCGCTGTCTCGATGCCGCGCATCATGCAATCGATGAACTTCGACTGCAGTAGCCGACGCATCCGCACGAAGAAGGTCGGCGCGCCGCGATCGGGCACGTAAAGCGGGTCGGTATAGAGCTCTTCGATCTTCAAGCATGTCTCTACGATCTGAGGGGCGCTCATGCGCATATGTCCGACGAGCACCTCGCGCGCGAGCTCGTTGAACCGCTTGACATCCGACGTGACATAATCGGTGTTGAGCGCGACACCGTCACCTTGGACAAGGACGTATTGCAATCCGTCCTTGGTCTGCCCCATCGCGCGCCTGAGCACCGAAAGCGCTGAATACAGGCTCTCGCGTGCATGTTGATAGTCGGCGTTTGGCCAAACCTCCTCGGTCAGCGTGCGTCGTGAAACGAATGAGCCCGGAACAAGCGCCAGCCTCGCGGCGAGGACGCCCGCCTTCTTGCGCCGCCAGAGCGTCGAGGTGAGCGCATAGCCGTTTCGTGAAACCGAAAAGCCGCCGAAAAGCCGAAACGATACCTGTCCCACCTCGTCATCTTCATCGAACTTGTCTGCCTGAAATAAGATGTCCGCATGTCGCTCGCCCCCATCGCCCATGAGGTAATACGGGAGCATGCGATGTGGCAACACCCGACAGAGCGAATCGGCGCGATTTCCTAAACAGGATATTGCAAGACGTCCAAGCAGCCGAATCGACGGATCGAGTATCGCGCGCTTGTGCAACGAATACCACGCGGCAAGCTCTGCATCGCTGTGCGCCGCAGAAAGGCAGAGCGCATACGCCCAGGCACAGGCAGGACTGACCGCGCCTTGCATCAAGTCGATCGATCGCGCCGTGTCGCGTATCGATACCCGCGAGCTGTTGCAGATTCGCGCAGACCACTCGAGCAGCAACGCGATTTCCAAAATGCAGCTTTGCCCCTCATCTGCAAGCTTTTCGACCTGCTCGGCTCGAAACAGCGCGTTGACCGGCTGCCCTTGGATCAGCTCCTGCCAGCCAAGCATGGCGGTGCCGAAAAGCTGCATGGACAAGTCCGACATGCGTATCGCCATGCTCGACGCATCGGTGAATGCGCGCTCATCGACCACCGATGCGCCGGCAAATAGACGACGAGCAGCACGGACGAGGCGCACATAGGAGAGTACGGGCTCAAGCCTCCGCTCGCGCAGCACATGTTCGCTACGCGCGAGCCCGCTGTCGCGCTCGTCAAGATGACCCAGCGAACCCGTAATAACCTCTGCAAGCATCGCGTCGCAATCGAGCAGGAGACGCGGGATATCGACCGCATTGTCCGCGCGCGCCGGCGGCCTTTTCTCGCAGAACCGCTCCAAGCGCCCGTCCCATTCGCCGCGCTCGATGAGTGCCGAGGCGCTTTGCAGATGCAACTCGAGCGCCGAACAGTCGCTAGCCGAAATGTCGCAGCAATCCCGCGCATTCGGATACGGCGGCAAGGCAACGTCGCGCACACCATGCCACACGCTCGCAAGGACGCGTGCAAGGTTCCAATCATCCTGCGCTACCACCTCGGCTGCCTCGGCCGCGCAAAGCATGAGCTCGTTGCGAAGCGCACGTGCTTGCTTTATATTCCCGCTGGTAAACGCAGAGGCATACGATGCGAGCGCAACGTTCCAGTCAATCGCCTCGCGCGGTTCGAGCTCCTTGAATCGCGCGGCGACCTCGCATACATACGAGGCGTGCCCCTTGAGCGCGAACTGAAGCGGATACCGCGCGATCGCGCGGTACGCATCGCGCACATCGCAGCATGTCGTAAGCAGGGAGACGGCGCGGTCAACGGATCCTCTCGTGAGCAAGATACGAACAGCCCGGCGAACAAGCGATTGGTCTTCCGCGGCAACAACCCGTGCGATCTGAATGCGGGCATCGATATCTGCGCCTAAACACTGAAACGATTGCGTGGACGCATCATATCCGAAGACCGGGTACCCGTGAACCAACCGGCGCATCGTATCGACACCGACCGACACGCCCGCACGCTCAAGGTCGGTCAGCGATCCGTCGCCCATGAGAAGCATCGTTGCGGCAAGCTTGAATTGATCTTTGTTCATCGCGCGTGTTTCGGAAAGCATTGCATGGCACATGTCCACGATATGCGCCTTGAGCGGCGCGATCCCACCCGAAAGGTCCGAGGATGCTCCTTGCAACGCCGCGACAAGCGCTGGGATACCCTGAGTGAGGCCATATACATCGACAGCAGGCGATATGGCAAGCACGCGCGCCCATTCCGCATACTCGCGCGGACGCACCTTGAGATGCTCCGCATGGAGTTTAGACGAGTCGCCGAGCTTTGCAACGAAGCTCTGTGCGGCCGGAGTGCAGGCAATTACAAACTCCGTTCCCGCATCGCGCATCTCGCGAATGCACCCCGCAACACGCTCGGCATCCTCGCCCTCAAGCGGAGGAAGGTTGTCGATGGCCAAACCGGGACGCCGTGCATGCGAAAACCCCTCGTCCAGCACATGAAGCTGCGCCACCAACTCGTCCGCGCACGCATCGGTCGCGTCGATCACGCGCGCACTTCCCCGAGCCGGATCGCTCAGCACCTCGTCAACATATTGGATAAGCAGCGCCGTCTTCCCAAATCCATGCGGAGCGCATATCATCACGATTCCCGTCTCAAACGCCTTGCGCACGATATCCTGCACAATCTTCGTTCGATGCACCATAAAGCTCGATCCACTTGGCAGCGGGCGCGAACCACCTCGTTCGGCACCCATCCGATTTGAATGCGATTGGCGAGGTTGCCGAATGCAATCGCATGCCGACCCCGCCTCCGCATGCACATTATTCACCAGCGTATCCATCGTCACCCCCAAATCAGCCCCATGCGTAACCGTACAGAGCGGCACGCGACACGTCGGCGAGAATTCAGCCGATACACGATGCCGTGTCAGAATTTGGGCAGATGTATGTCGGACTTGCTACCAGACCACACCATTTGATAGCAAAGTAATTATTCGCAGCTCAAACGCGCGCAGCTCCACGCCGCGCATGCGGGACGTGCCCTCCCAACACCTAAAAAGTCCCCCCGATGATATTTTTCTACCGCTCACAGAACACAGAGCGGCATTCCCCCGACAAATATGATAAGGCGGAAGACGCGTGGGTGGTGCGCTCTATGGCAATATTCTTTCGAATACTTTTTAGATGATCTGACGCTAGGGGTAAAAGCGCATCCCCAACAGAATGCCCGCCTCGATCGAGCCGGAACAAGACAGGCCATTGCGTCTTGCGGCGTGTTTCATGGGGCAGGTGCGACCACTTTGCAAGTTTGGCGACACTTTTTGGCGTACTTGGAAGTAGCCAAGGAAACGGCAAGTCCTGTACCTGCTGTTTCTTCCGTGGCAATGCTCGGTATACTCGGCAAGTCCCCGGAAAGTGTCGCCAAACTCGAGAAACGGTCGCATGAAACACGTGAAACACGGCCGAAAGCGGCGAATACGCGGATATGGTTCATGCTCGCGTGGCTGAAATAAGCCGGAAGCCTCAAGAGCACAGAAAAGAAACTGTCGACAGCGAACGTGTTTTGCCCCGCAAGCAATAGAACGGCGATCCCGGTGCCAAAAGATGCCCGCCTAACGAAAAAATGAGCCCAGAAACATCTGGGCCCATTCGTCTACGAAGTTAATCCATTCTTGACCCTACGGGCTTGCCGCCGCGCGCTGCACCTGTTCAGTCTTGCGTTGCTTGACTAGCAAATTTTGTCTCTACAGGCGTGCTACCACGCGCTGCACCTGCTCACGTAGCACGGAAGCAGTGCGCCCCTGCATACCCCGTTCGGGCGGCTTCTCCCGCCGTCACTGCTCAATGGCACGGAAGCGGTATGCCCCTGCATACCAGACACAATGGTTCAACAGGAGGTTGCCGGCCTTAGTCGCACAGCGACAGCGCTTCCTCGTCGGCCACAACGACGACGTTCGGATGCAGCTGCAGAATGGACGCCGGGCACTGCGGCGTAACCGGGCCTTGGCACATATCGCGCACCGCCTGAGCTTTCACCGTGCCGTTGGCCATCACCAGAATCATGCGCGCGTACATGATGGTCTGCACGCCCATGGTATATGCCTGAAGCGGCACGTCCTCGATGCGGTCGAACAGGCGGCTATTCGCCTGGATGGTCGACTCGGTAAGATCAACGCAGTGCGTGCCCTTTGAGAAGTGATCGTCCGGCTCGTTGAACCCAATATGGCCGTTGTTGCCAATACCGAGCAGCTGCAGGTCAGGGTACCCCGCCTCGGCAACGATGCGATCGTATTCGGCGCACGCTTCCTCGGCATTCGGATTCGAGCCATCGGGCACATGGGTACGCGCAAGGTCGATGTTGATGTGATCGAAGAAGTTCTCGCGCATGAAGTAGTGGTAGCTCTGCGGATCATCATGCGTAAGGCCGCGATACTCATCCAGGTTGTACGTGCTCACCTGGGAAAAATCAACATCGCCCTTCTCATACCAATTGATAAGCTGCTTGTACGCGCCGATTGGCGTCGTACCCGTGGCAAGACCAAGCACCGAATTGGGCTTCAAGATGACCTGAGCCGAAATGATGTTGGCAGCCTTGCGGCTCATATCCTCATAGTCGCGTGCCTTGACAACCTTGAGCATGTCTGGAACCCCTCCCAATCAGAAGACGGCGGCCGCTCAGCTCCGTTCGAGCGCGCACCATCCGCGTATATTACATATCGTGCCCCGCGCGCGCAACATGCGCCTTGCATGCGTTGCCTGAAAACCGCAGGCTCCGTGAGGCTCCTAGCGCCCGCGCGCCGTGATGAGCGCATCGAGCTCGGTCACCGTGTCGCCCACGTTGCCTTTGATGCTCGAGTACTCGACCGAATTGCAGATGAGGATCGGCGCGGTGATATCGTAGCCCTCTTTGCAGATGGCGTCGCGGTCGAACTCGATGAGGACGTCTCCCCTTTTGACCGCATCACCTACCGCAGTATGCACCTTGAAGTAGCGGCCATCGAGCTTTT
Organism: uncultured Enorma sp.; assembly: GCA_964624825.1. GTDB lineage: Bacteria > Actinomycetota > Coriobacteriia > Coriobacteriales > Coriobacteriaceae > Enorma. The sequence continues at coordinate 28,597 of CAZUYD010000023.1, forward strand.
CGGTATCGAGGCCGACGTGGATCAACACGTCGAGTCCTTCATGCGTGCGCAGGGCAACGGCATGCCCCGTAGGGAAGATCGCTTGAACTTTTGAATCGGAGGGGGCTACGACCTTATCCCCCACGGGCTCGATCGCAACGCCATCGCCCAGTGAGCCAGAGGAGAAGGTCTGATCGTTGACGTCGGAAAGCGAGATGACCTTTCCCGCGATGGGTGAAAGCAGCACGCTGTTGTGCTTGTGGATACCCAGCGACTTCAAAACCGATTTGAACATGATCTCCCTAGACAACAAACAGCTCGGCCTGAACCAAACTCAGTGTATGGTACCTCAAACTAGATGCAAATTGGTGAATCGCGACACAAAAAAAGAGCTCGCCATACGGCGAGCTCCATGCCCATCGAGATGTCGATAAGGCGAGTCGTTAGCGCTTGGAAAACTGCGGAGCGCGGCGAGCCTTCTTGAGGCCGTACTTCTTGCGCTCGACCACGCGGGC
>CAZUYD010000024.1:0-22291 GCA_964624825.1 uncultured Enorma sp.
CGCCTTCACGCAGACGGTTGCATTTCTCAAACGGTGGTAACAAAACGCCGAGAACGCAACCATACCGTGCCATGCGGGCGGCGCACGGAAGCCCTCACCTCACCTGCCGTATGCGACAACAGGCTGGAACGCGGCGCTTAGAGACCGTTGATGGCGAGCGTCGTCTTGTAGGCAACGTCCGACACGGCTTCGCGAACCTGCATGAGAACCTTCGCGAGATTAGCTTCGCCGGGATTCTCGTTGTATGCCTTGCCGACCGTCGAGATGAACGCACGGCGCAGGTCGCTTGCAATGTTGATCTTGATCATGCCGTATTGCTTCATGGCGCAGATCGTCTCGTACGGAATGCCCGAGCCACCGTGCAGCACGAGCGGACAGGGCGCGACCTCCGCGATCTTGGCAAGATGAGGCAGATCGATCTTAGGCTCATCCTCCAACCCGTGCACGTTGCCAATCGAAACCGCCAGCAAGTCGCAGCCGGTACGCTCGACGAACTCGGCGACCTGGTCGGGGTCGGTCTTGCAGTCCGCCTCGCTCACATGGTCGTCTTCCTTGCCGGCGATCGCGCCGAGCTCGGCCTCGACGGGAACGCCGTGCGCGTGGCAGAAATCGACCGCCTGGCGCGAGAAGCGAATGTTCTCCTCAAACGGCAACGACGCGCCGTCAATCATGATCGACGTGAACCCCGCGAGCACGGCTTGGCGCACATCATCGAGCGTCTTGCCATGGTCGAGGTGCAGCGCCATGGGCACGGTGTAGTGCTCATCGGCCATGTGCGCAATGGTCGAGATGTAATCATAGCCGGTGAGCTTGACGTTCGTCGGTGCGATCTGCACGATGCCCGGCATGCCCGCGCGCTCGAATGCATCCATGATGGCAAGCGTCATCTCGAGGTTGGTCGTGTTGAACGCCGGCAGCATCACATCGTTTTTCTTCGCGATCGCCACAAGGTCGTTCATGTTCATCATAGCCATAGAAGTGTTCCTTCCCGTCGAGCGTCTGCGCGCTCGACGTCCCATAACCGTGCCGCCGTCCTGCGAACAAGGCCCTCCGCGCCGCTTACTTCACCACCTGTTCAAGAAGCTCCATCGCGCGCAATGCAAGCGCGAGCGATTGGCGATAGGCGAAGCTCTTCGCACGCACCGGCGTGGCGAATAGGCAGAGCTCGCGCGGCTGTGCCTGATGGGCGACGCGGATCTCAATACAAAGGCGCTTCACCACGGCATCGGGACTCGCACGCGAAAGCGTTTTCAATTCGCTGGTCGAATAGCTGGGATCAGATACCAACCTCACGCGGCGAACATCTTTCCATGCGATGACTTCCGGCTTCGCATTCGCTCCATCGGTGCGGCGGTTGCGCGGCAGGCAGAAGAGCTGGCGCTCCTGGTCGACGAGCAACACGTCGCCCACGCGCAGGCTGGCGCGAAAATCGGGTACGTCCTCGAAAGCACCCCGATGCGCCTGCACGGCTTCCTCGAGCTCGGCACGCGTCATCCGTCGCACGGTCTCACGCCCGCCAGCCGTCGCCGCATCGTAGCAATCGCGGCAGATGAGTCCCTCGGCATAGCGAAACTTGAGAAGCCCGAGCGAAGCTCCGCAGATGTCGCAGGTTTTCGCCATATCTTCCTCTCAATCACTCATCGCGTACCTGTTAAGGCATGAGCGGCGCCCACGTGCTAATCCCAAACCTGCGCCAGCGCATCGTGTATGCGCAGATACCGCTCATAGCGCGCGCCATATGCTGCCGAGTGTTCTGCTCGCGGGGCGTAGGTCTGCCGCACCTCGACGCCAACGCTGCCAAGCGCCTCGGGCGCGATATCGCCCGCGGCAACCCCTGCGAGCAAAGCGGCGCCCATGCCTGCGCTCGCTTGGCCGGCGAGCGCGGCGACGCGAAGCCCGAGCACGTCGGCCAAAAGCTGCAACCACCTGCGGCTGCGGGCGCCGCCACCGATGGCGTAGATCGTGTCCAGCTCGCCCGCATCGAATGCCATCTCGTCCATGAGCTGCCTGAAGCCGAACGAGATCCCCTCGAGCACCGAACGCGTAAGCACCGCACGCCTCGACTCGGTTCCCAAACCCAAAAACGCGCCGCGCACATGGGGATCGGCGTATATGGTCTTCTCTCCGGTGAGGTGCGGATAGAAGAGCGGATCGCACGGCAAGGGCAAATCATCTGGCACGATCTGATCGACGAACGAATAGTCGTCCTCACCGAACACCGTGTTCGCAAGCCATGAGAGGCTGCTCCCGCATGACTGCACCACGCCCTGCACGAGCGTCGAGCATACGCTCCCGTCAAGCGAGAAGAGGATGTTCTTTCCGCGCGCAGCGTAGTCGGGTTTGGGACGGCAAAACAGCAGAACACCCGAGGTGCCGAGCGAAAGCACGGGCATGTTTGCCGTCAGAGATCCCGTTGGGATCGCCGCCGCCGGGTTATCGCCCGTGCCGACCGCCACGATGGTATCGGGGTGCAATCCCAGCTCCGCGGCGACATCGGAACGCAGCGTCCCCGCGATCTCCGCGGCGCCGCGAACCGTCGGGAAAATCGACTGAGGGAGGTCAAGCGCGGCACGTGCCGCCTGCGACCACGCGCGCGCCTCCAGATTGAACAGCGAGGACGTCGATGCTTCGCAAAAATCGGTTCCCATGGTGCCCGTCAGGCGAAACACGAGCCAATCGGGCCCAATAAGAAAGGTGCTCAACCGCTCAAAGTGCTCGGGCTCTTCGTCACGCAGCCATGCGAGGTTCGCCGCCGGGCTACCCGTCGATACCAGCCGTGCGAGATAAGGCTCGCCATAGGCGGCATATGCTGGACGTATGTGCTCGACAACCTCGGCCGTGCGCGTATCGTTCCACATGAGCGCAGGACGGATCGAGCGTCCCGCGTCATCCACGAACACGGTTGAGTGCATCTGCCCCGTGACACCGATTCCCCGAATGCGCCCGGCATCCACGGCGCCGACAAGCTCGGCTACGGTTTCCTTCGCAGCCTGCCACCATAGATTGGGATCGACTTCCCTCCAGCCAGGATGCGGACAGGCGATCGCGATCGCGCGCTCGGCCTGGGCGAGCACCGCACCGCCCTCGCCCACAAGCAGCGATTTGACCGAGGACGTGCCCATGTCGATGCCGATATACCAGCCCATCGCACCCTCCCTGCATCTTGCAAAACGGCTTCGAGGTGCACGCGGCGCGCCCGCTCCGGCAGGCGGCTGCGCGCCGCCATGCACTACTCGCCGAACTTCACCAGCACCTTGTAGGTGTCCGACCTGATGGCCGTATCCATCGCGGCTTGGAAGTCCGTGTAATCGAAGACGCCCTCGATGAGCGTCGTCGGGTCAAGCAGCCCCTTGTCGATCATCTGCACGGACTCAAAGTACGAGCGCACCGTGGGGCTCACCGCGCCGGTCACGGTCATCTGGAGGCTGTGGATCGCGCTCGCGTCGATCGACACGTCCTCGCGCGGGTGAATCGAGCTGAACATCACGCAGGCGCCGCACGGAGCTGTCATCTGCACCGCTTGCACGGCGATCGATGGGTGCGCGCAGGTGTTGAACACGTAGTCCGCGCCGCGCCCCTGCGTGAGGCTCTTGGTCGCCTCCACGGGATCGCACGCCGTGGGGTCGATGGCCTCGGCTGCGCCCAGCTTGAGCGCGCGCTCACGGCGCTCGACCATAGGCTCGCTCACAAAGACGCGCGCGCCGCGCTGGCGCAGCAGCATCACGTGCAGAAGCCCCATGGTGCCGCCGCCAATTACGAGCACATCCTGCCCGAAGCGCACGTCTACCTGCTCGATGCTGTTAATCACGCAGGCCACCGGCTCGGTAAACGCCATCTTTTCGTACGAGGTCTCCCGTTCGTAGACGATCAGGTCATCGGCGTCGGCGATGACGTACTCGGCGAAGCCGCAATAACCAGAAATCCCATCGTCGTTATGGAACACCTGGCTTCGGGGGTGTTTCTCGCAGATGTTTTCGTGACCGGTCTTGCAGAAATAGCACTGCTTGCAGTCTTCGATGATGTAGGTCACCACGTTCTGCCCGAGCGAGAAGCGCTGCGTGTTCACCGCGCTTCCCATCTTGGCAATGACCCCGCAGTATTCATGCCCGCCGATCCGGGGATACGAGTAATCGCAGTCGCCCAAGTAGTCGCGAATATCGTTGGTGCAGATTCCAGCCATCTTGACCTGAATGAGCACCTCGTTTTCCTTCAGCTCGCGAAGCTCGACATCGCTCAGGGCGACATGCCCCGGTGCGGACATAAGCAACGCTTTCATAACGTTCTTCCTTTCTTGAGACATCGAGATCAGGCGCATCGGACGCAGGCGCATCGGGCGAACGAGGCAAGGCTTGCGCCAGACCCTGGCGTGAGGGCCAAACCTGGCGTATAGATTTGAGTAAAGGTTCGTGAGCGCGAGAGCGCAGGGCTTTAGCGAACGATCAAAGCGCGGGGCGTTGGCGAGGGCGACCCTATGCAGGAGAGCCGCCCCTTCTAGCCACGACTGCGGGATTATCCAGCGTAGGTGAGGATACCGGTCAAGCCGCAGACAACTCCGATGACGATGATAAGGGCGATGATCTTAAGCGACGACCAGCGATGCTTGAGCAAGGCGTAAATCATCATCGTAGCGCCCAACGGCAAGATGCTCGGAATAACGGTATCCAAAAAGTCGGTCTGGATGTTGAAGGTCGATCCGCTAGCAACAATCTCAAGACCGCAGGTAACGCTCACATAGTTCACGATAAGTCCGCCCATGACCATGCAGCCGGCAATCGATGCGCCCTTGAGCACCTTATTCAACGTGCCCTTTTCGAGGAAGTCGAGAATCGCCTCGCTGCCCGCACGGTAGCCGAACATGAAGTTCGCATATGAGAGCGCGTAGGCCGCCACGACGATGACGACGGCATAGATGATAGCGCCCCAGATGTTGCCATCGCCGGTCGTGGTGATATCGATGCAGATGCCCAGCAGGATGGGAATGACCACGCCCTGCCAAATGGTGTCGCCGACGCCAGCCAGAGGACCCATGAGCGACGTCTTGATGTTGGTGATGAACTCACCGGGGATTGGAGCGCCCTGAGACTTCTCCTCTTCCATCGCGATCGCCATGCCCAAGATGCACGAACCAAACTCGATGTGCACGTTGAAGAACTCGATCTCGCGCTTCATGACCTCTTTGCGCTTCTCGGGCTGATTCTTGTACAGGAAATAGATGACCGGAGCAAAGACGTGCGCCACGACCTGACCCATCATGCGCTCATAGTTGTAGCAGGTCTGGGGGAAGGTCTCCCAGATAAGCCACGCCTTGATCAGGGCACTCTTGGGAATCAATCCGCCTTCGCGGGCAAGGTTCTCTTTAGCCATTAGAATTCCTCCTCGTCGTCTGCGTCGCCTGCGCCCTCGAGCACAGGGGCCTCACGACTGTCCGAAAGCTGTACGTAGATGATCGCGATGATGAAGGCGATGATGCCAAGGGGCAGCAGACCAAGACCTGAATAGACAGCCAGGATGAAGCCGAAGAACAAGAACACGCGCGCCTCGCCCTTGAAGATGTACTGCAGCGTGATGGCAATACCGAGCGCAGGCATGAGGCCGCCGATGACTTGGAACACCGTGAGGATGGGACCGCTCATCCAGTTGATGAACGACTGGATGTACGACGCACCGAAGTAGGCCGCAAGGGCGCAGGGGATCGTAGTGATCACGAATGCGAAGACCTGCGGGAACAGCACGTTTGCACGCCAGATCTTGTTGTACTGCTCACGCTCGATGTAGTTATCGGCCATGTGGACGAAGATCGAGTCGAACGTCATGCGCAGGTACCAGACGATCGTGCCGAGGATGCCGATAGGCACCGCAAGGGCAAGCGCGGTATCGGCGTCGAGGCCACCGACGATCGCATAGGAGGTTCCCAAGATGCCTGCGAGCGCCATGTCGGCGGGCATGGAGCCGCCAGCCGAGATGAAGCCCAGATATACCAGGTTGATGGTTCCGCCCACCACGGCGCCCGTCACGGGGTCGCCCAAGATGATGCCCGTCACGAGTCCGCAGACGAGCGGGCGCTGCAATGACCAGAGCCCGACAAACGGCAGGTTACCAATGGCCAACCAATAGGTAATGCCGCACAGGATTGCTTGAACAATCGACATCGTTACTCCCCTTTCCGTGCCTTTGCGAGCGCCTCATCGACCTCGATGACCGCTTGCTCCGGTACCAATTGGTAATACACATGCACTCCTGCATCGCGCATCGCTTCAATCGCATCGACCTCTTGCGGGTCTGCTGCGACGTTCTTGATGAAGGTCTTGCGCTCGCCGCGCAAGCCCATGCCACCGAGGTTGATCTCTTTGAACGGCACACCGGCGTCGATGAGCTTCTTGAACGTGACGGGGGTTTTGGTGAGCACCATCACGCGCTCACCGGGAACCGGGTCTTTAAGCAGGCCCTTCACGGCTCCCTCGGTGGTTGACACAAAGACCTTCACGCCGTCAGGTGCAAGCGACTTAAGCACGCGGCAGTTGAACTTGTCCGCCGCGACACCGTCGTCTACCACCAGAATGCAGTTGCACGAGAGGCTCGGGGTCCAGACCGATACCACCTCGCCATGAATGAGGCGGTCGTCAACGCGAGCAAGCACGACGTTACGCATTACCATTCCTCCTCTTCTTGATCTTCTCGGTCGTCGTCTTTGCCGAGCATGCTGCGTACATCCAGTACGCTGCCCTCGGCGGCTTTGACCGCCGCGCGGCATACCTCTTCACACGACGCCCCGCCATTGCGGGCTACCACCGCCTCGATGAGCACCGGTAGGTTCGTGCCGGTGATGTGATAAATGTCGTGCGAGCGCGCGAGCTCGACAACTTGGTTGAACGGGCTCCCGAAATACAGGTCGGTAAAGAACACCACCGACCCTTCGGCCTCGTCCTTGATGGCCTCCTCGAGGCGTTCGCCCAAACGCTGAGCTTGCTCCTCGGGGTATAGGCCGAACGCCTCGATGTCTTCTTGGTCGCCAAGAAGCATCTGAACGCTGCTTAACAACCCGCTCGCGAAGTCACCATGAGACGCAAGGATGAATTTCATACACCACCCCTCTCTTTTGGGCGCAACGCCCGTTCCATGCGAGTTTCCTCGCCGTGCACCGGGCCCCTGCCCGATTTTTGACACACGATGCCCCGACCCTAGGTGCTAGGGTTCCGCCATCGACTTGTCCGATTGCATGACGCGCTGTTAGATGCGCTGCATGACCATGCTCACTATGTATTTGTTGGCCTTAAGCCAAACGTCGCTCCATTCAATGGGCATGCCATCGACCAAAAAGATCTGTTGCCGCAGGTGAAGCACTGGCGACTCAGGGGTAACATTCAACACCTCCCCACATTCAACGCCCGCAGCGCAGGCTGCGTACTGGGCGTTCGAATGGCCAATGCGCTTGCCGTAATGGCTCTCGACGTACGCGAAGAGCGATTCCCGCTCAAAGTCCACCTCGTCGAGACCGGGTAATATGGATAGACTGATCTTGCTTTTGAAGTAGAGGGTAGGTTCACCGTCCACATAGCGCACGCGATCCAGTTTGAGCACAGGAGAACCCACCGGCACGAAGAGCTTGCTGCTCATAAACTCATCGGCTAAAACGACCTCTTGGCAGAGCACGTTCGTTACGAAATCGATCCCCTGCGAACGGAGCGACTCGGCAAACGAGATCAGCGTGTTGCCGCTTGGATGGCTGATCTTGACGTTGCTCACGAAGGTTCCCCGTCCGCGCATCTGAACGAGCAACCCCTCAGAGACGAGCGCGCGAATGGCGCGGCGCACCGTACCTCGACTCATTCCCAGCTCTTCCACCAAATCATACTCGGTCGGGATCTGCGTGTCGGGCAACCACTCGTGATGGTAGATTTTCTCGCGTATGTAGTTCGCCGCCTGGATATGAAGCGGAAGGGAATTGCCTATCTCTACCATGGATTCCTCCTTCCATCCAGACTTACTCGCAAAGCCCGTTAACGCACCAGAGTTCACAGAGCTCAGCGGGTTGAGAAGCGCCTCAGCATGCTTGCCAATACGCGAGAACGTGTTCGCAGCCTTTTATAGCGCGAGTAGACCTGAATGAACAACTAACTGTTTCCTGCTATTTTGATGCAAAAAGATATCCATCGTGGGATGAACAAATTATGTGGCGCCGAACGGGTTTTCTGATTGAGAATGCACATCCGCATTCGCATCCTGCCGTATCGAGCGGCCTCGGTTGAACATCTTTTCAGTCTGAATTGGATAGATATGAATGTTTATTCAGTTTTATGTATATGCCTATAATTACCGCATTATGTGAACGGCAGTTTTTGTTCGGTAAACGGTGCAAACGGTGTAAATGGGAGCGCTCCTTATGCGTATTCCGCACACCGAGCGAAACCATGGCTCAAGACTTGAACCCGTGAGCTGCGCGGCACGCTCCAGCGGCTCCGCAGGCAGCATCTCCCGATTCGATGCCGGCGAGCATCGGTATATGGAACGCAGCCACCCCGCGTCGAAGCTGCCAGGAACCCCACAACAAACAAGGACTCAGCGCATGTTTCGTTGCCGGCGCTTGTGATACCCTGAAAGGCGCTAGCAGCCCCATGGCATGGAAGCTGTAGTCCCATCGCCACACTTGCGAGCGCGTGCGTGGATGCACGGCACTATCCACACTCAATGGACGGGAGACATATGTCCACGAACTGCAAGATTGTAAAAGTGCTGAGCCTGATCTCGGTCGTATGTGGCATCTTCGTCGTTGTCGTCGGCGCCCTGGCACTCGCGGGCTCCGAGGTTGCAAGCGTCATCGTCGGTGACTTCGGGCTCGCCGCGCAGATCATGGGCGCGATCGCGATCATAGTTGGCTTGTTCTACATGGTTGCGGGAATCATGGGGGCGCGAGGGGCGAATCGCCCTTCCAAGCTCGGCACCTTCATCGTGCTCGCCGCAATCATCGCTGCGATAAACCTGCTCGACCTCGCCTTGATATTCGTTGGCAATAGCGGCGGCATCTTCTTGCTACCCCTCCTCTTTGCCCTAATCGCAATCGTCGCCGTGATATACGCCTCTCGCGCCAAGAAAGAAGCGGCAGGCATCTAGCGCTTGGCTCTGAAATGGCGCACCGCATGATTTCCGGGCGGTGCGACGGCACGGCGGCGGCTGGCACAAGGTCGGCCGCCGCTTTTTCCGCTTTGCATATCTCTTTGGTCATATACCTCTTTGATCATGAAACCGATTTTGACGAGAACGGTCGCTGCGCAACCTGGATGATGGCCGGCATGGTACCCGATATGAGGCGGATGGCTGTCTCACATCCAGAACCGTCGCCTGGCCTACAGCGCGGCAAGGCCATGCTCGCCCGTACGGATACGAACCGCCTCCTCGACTGGATACACGAAGATCTTACCGTCACCCACCTGCCCGGTTTTAGCAACTGCAACGATGACCTCGATGAGGTCTTCGACCTCGGAGTCCTCTACCACGAGTTCAACTTTCACCTTGGGCACCATGTTGAGCAGCACCTCGGTACCGCGATAGTACTCGGTCCACCCGCGCTGGTGCCCAAACCCTTGCACCTCTGAAACGGTCGCACCCGACGCGCCCGCCCTGATCAGGGCGTCCTTGAGCGGTTCTAACACCTCGGGTCGCACAATAGCCGTTACCTGCTTCATAGCAACTCTCCTTTTGCAAACGGGCGCACACCCGCCACTAGCTCGCGTCAAAACAGCTCGCGCTCTTAAACATCCATGCCCGTATAGGCAGGATAGGCGCTCTCGCCGTGCATGGAGATATCGAGGCCGAGCGCTTCCTCGCTATCCTCGACACGCAGGCGACCGCCGAAGAGCGCGCGCACCACGGCGATGATTGCAAAATCGAGCACGGCCACGATCGCCAACGTGACCACGATGCCCAAAACCTGGCTAACCAGAAGCGTTGGGTCGCCCGTATAGATAAGGCCGCCGTACTCAGTCCAGGAGAGCTCGGGCACGCAAAAGATGCCGGTTAGGATACCGCCCAGAATGCCGCCCACGCCATGGCACCCGAAAGCGTCGAGCGCGTCGTCATAGCCGAAGCGCGCCTTGAGGTACGAGATGGCGGCGTAGCAGACAGGCGAGACGATAACGCCCATGATCACCGCAGCCCATGGCTCAACAAAGCCCGCTGAGGGCGTCACCACCACGAGACCGGCAACCAGACCGGTGCAGGCACCCACAAGCGTCGGCTTTCCGGTAGCGATGCGTTCCACGACCATCCACGAAGCCAAGGCGGCAGCGCTCGAAACGACGGTGTTTAAGATCGCCAGTGAGGCGATGCCGTCGGCCGCAAATGCGGAACCGCCGTTGAAGCCGAACCAGCCGAACCACAGCAGGCCGGCACCGAGCGCCACAAACGGCACGTTGTGCGGACGATACGTCTTGAGGCCGAAGCCCTTGCGGCTTCCCAAGGCAAGGCAGAGCAGCAGACCGGTGAGACCGGAGCTGATGTGGACCACGTCGCCGCCCGCAAAATCGAGCGCGCCGATGATGCCGCCGATAAGGCTGCTGTCGCCGCCCCATACCATATGCGCAAGCGGGGCATAGACCACGATCGACCAGATGGCGATAAACGCCGCGACGGCACCGAATCTCATGCGGCCGGCAACCGAGCCGGTAACGATTGCCGCCGTGATGAGCGCGAAGGCCATTTGGAAGGTCACGTCTATAATCGAAGGATACACGGCGCCGTCGGGCACAGCCTCCGCCTCGGCAAGCATCTCGAAGACAAGGCCCGCGAGCCCGATCTGGTCGAACCCTCCGATGACCGGATTGGTGCCATCGCCGCCGTAGGCGAGTGACCATCCAACGATAACCCAAGTCAAGCCCACGATGCCGATGATGGCAAACGACATGAGCATGGTGTTGATGACGTTCTTGCGACGCGACAAGCCTCCGTAAAAGAACGCAAGCCCTGGCGTCATAAAGAGCACAAGCATGGTGCAGATGAGCATGAATGCTGTGGCGCCGGTGTCGTACATCGATCCCCCTTAATCTCCGTTGAGCGAAGCCGCGCGCAGCAGCAACACGTACACGTGAAACCGCAGGCGGCAACTGACACGCCCCATCATAGGAAGCCGAATGCACCGGCAAGCATTCCCGCACGCTAAGATTTACCGTTCCTCAACCGGCTGGAAACATGGGCAACAGCTCGGCAACGAGTGTGAAAACAGCCTTACACGCTCGCGTAACGAGTTTGATATCTGTTGGAAAACATCAGGGCGGGACGTGAACTCGGAACCAAAACGAAAACGAGCGCGCTGGCTGAGCGGACGCTTGAGCGGACGTATGCCCCGCACATCACGCCGGCTCAAGCACCGCGCGCAGCGTTCAGCAAGCGGAGAGCCCGAGCAAGACGGAGCCAGCCCATCAACAACGTCGCGAACACGCGGCAGACCGCAACCATCGCGGCGGCAACCACCGGCGAGCTTATGAGCTCCCAAATCGCCACAAAACCGCTTGCAGATTCATCTCCAACCGTCCCCATTTTGCAGATATCGCCCTTACTTGCAGATATCGCCCTTACCCGAGCGGGTAAGAAGTGATGGAGTACGACCACGGTAGGTCGCCATCGTGAGAAATGGAGAGGACATGCTACTCAAAGGTAAGACCGCCATCGTAACCGGAGGATCGCGCGGCATTGGCTTCGCCATCGTGCAGCGCTTTCTTGAAGAGGGTGCGAACGTAGCGCTCTTTGGCAGCCGTCAGGAGACGGTCGAGCGCGCGCTCGCCAGCATCAAGGAATCGTCTCCCGCAGCACCGGTTCTCGGCAAGTGGCCTGACCTTTCCGACGAAGCCGCTGTCGAGCAAGCATTTCGCGAGGTTAAAGAGCATTTTGGCGCGCTCGACATCGTCTGCAACAACGCAGGCATCTCGCAGTCCACACCGCTTGCCAACTACACGCCCGAAGAGTTTGACAAGATCATCGACATCAACATCAAGGGCGTGCTCAACGGTTGCCAGGCAGCGGTTCATGTGTTCGACCACGGCGGCGTGATCATCAATACGAGCTCGATGGTGAGCAAGAACGGCCAGCCGTCTGGCGTGGCCTATCCCATGAGCAAGTTCGCCGTAAACGGCATCACGGTCTCGCTCGCTCGCGAACTTGGCTCGAAGGGCATCCGGGTGAACGCCGTGGCGCCCGGCGTGATCGCGACCGATATGGTGGCCGCCCTGCCGGCGGAGGCGATCAAGCCGATCATCGGCGCCGTGCCGCTCAGGCGCGTAGGCATGCCCGAGGATGTCGCCAACGCCTTCGTGTACCTGGCGAGCGATCTCGCGTCGTATGTGACGGGTGCGGTATTGCAGGTAGATGGCGGCATGACGGTGTAGCGCCGCTGCTCGAGAAGCAATGGCGCGCAGCAGTGCGCTCCCGCGCCGCGCGCACTGCTGCGCACGGCCGCATGTTACGACATGCTCCACGCGGCGCTTTCGGCCTGAAACCGAACCATGCGCGCAAAGAGGCCATCGCGGGCGAGGAGCTCTTCGGGACTCCCCTGCTCCGCCACCTGCCCCCTATCGAGCACCACGATCTTGTCGGCACCCATAACGGTACGCATGCGGTGCGCGATCACTATGACGGTCTTACCCGCCAGCAAACGTGAAAGCGCCGCTTGCACCTTGCTTTCGTTTTCCACGTCGAGGCTTGCCGTCGCCTCGTCGAGCACCACGATCGGCGCATCTTTGAGCAGCGCCCGCGCGATCGAGATGCGCTGACGCTCGCCGCCCGAAAGCCGGGCGCCGTTCTCGCCGATGCGCGTGGCGTAGCCTTCGGGCATCTGCTCGACGAACTCATCGCACATCGCCGCTCGCGCGGCGGCAAGCACCTCATCGTCGGTAGCATCACGACGTCCCAGCCGAATGTTCTCCATCACCGTCTCGTCAAACAGCACAACATCCTGGAACACCTGGGCAAAATCGGTAAGCAGCACCTCGGGATCAACCGTTGCGACATCGGTGCCGCCCACGGTCACGCGCCCGCGGTCAACATCCCAGAAGCGAGTCGCCAGCCGTGCCACCGTTGATTTCCCCGATCCGCTTGGCCCGACCAACGCGGTCACCTCGCCTTCGCGCGCCGTGAAGCTCACGTTGCTGAGCACCTGCTCGCCGCCGTCGTAGGCAAAGCCCACCTGTTCAAACGCCACGTCATGGCCTGTGGGCGCAAGCCGTGCGGAGCCCGTCATGGGTTCCTCGGCAAGCAGCTCGTTCGTACGGCGAATCGAAAGGCGCAGCGACAACAGCTCGGCAATGGACTGCAAGATTATGTTCACCGGATCGTACACACGGGTCACGATGAGCAGGAACGCGAAATACCGCATGAAGTCGACCTGTCCCGCCACGAGCAGCGCCGCGCCGGTGAGCACCGTGGCGGCGATGCCGAGCTTGAGCAGCGCCTGGGCGCTTGTCACGCACACGCCGGAGCCGACCTCCGAAACCAGCTGAGCGCGCTCGAAAGCATCGAGCTTGGCGTTCAACGCCTGCAAGAACGCGGCCGACTGGTTAGTCGCCCGAATCTCCTGCGCGCAATCGAGATATTCCTGCACGCCGTCGTTCATCGTGAGGCGCGCGTCCTCCATGCGCCTCGTCATCCGCTGCTGATAGCCGGCAGACGCCGCCATAACGATAAGCGCTACCGGAATGGGACAGAACGCCGCGAGCGAAAGCTGCCACTGATAGCAGGTAGCGCCCGCGATGCAGACGACCGTCGAAAGCCCCGTGCCGAAGAGCTGCGGCATCGTATGCATGAACATGCGTTCCTGATCGGAGCAATCCTTCATGATGGCATTTGTGAGGTCGGCGAGGTCACGCCGACCGAAAAACGACAGCGGCAGCCGGCGCAGATGCTCGGCAAGATGCTCGCGCTTGCGTGCGCTCTCCTCATACACGGTATGGTAGGTGTTCGCGTATTCTGCCCACTGCGTGAGAACGATGGCGATAAGAACACCCACCGTCCCGGCAATGTAGGGCGCAAGATCTGGCAGCGGCGCACCCTCGGTGAGGTGCGCCACGAAATTGGTCACGAGCAGATAGAGGATCCCGATCGGTGCCATGAGCACGAGATTGGCGAGCGCGCAGAAGAACACGCCGCGACAGAATTTCTTCATGCCTTGATCAGTCAGACCGAGCGCATATTGAAGGCGCTTCATTGGGCATCACCCGCATTCTTTAGTCGAGGTGTGAGTGGCGTCATCGGCGGCGAGAAGCGACGCGACCGTGCGCTCCTCCCTTGTCGGCGCGCTGGACGTGATGCGCCAGGATACGCTCTGTCGATACTCCTCCCACATCCGCGCATATAGACCGCCCGCTGCCACCAGCTCTGCATGCGTTCCCTGCTCTACGATGCGCCCCGCATCGACGACGCAAATGCAGTCGGCGCTGACCACTGTAGAAAGCCGGTGCGCAATCATGAGCACGGTTTTGCCTCGGCAAAGCTCGGCGAGCGCTTGCTGGATGAGCGCCTCGTTTTCGGGGTCGGCAAAAGCGGTCGCCTCGTCGAGCACGACGATCGGCGCGTCTTTGAGTATCGCGCGGGCGAGCGCGATCCGCTGGCGCTCACCGCCCGAGAGATAGACCCCGTTCGTGCCGACCTGGGCATCGAGCCCATGAGGAACCTTGGCGATGATGTCATCGCACTGCGCCGCATGCGCTGCGCGCTCAACATCGACACGCGTCGCATGCGGTCGCGCTGCGCGAATGTTCTCGAGCAAGCTCTGCTTAAAAAGCGCTTCGTTTTGGAACACGAAGGCAACCTGATCCATGAGCTCGGCCACCGCAATATGGCGTACGTCTGCGCCGCCAACGAGCACTGACCCCTCGTCCACGTCCCAGAAGCGCGGAATCAGGCTTGCAAGCGTGGTCTTGCCGCCTCCCGAAGGACCGACCAGCGCCACCGTGGCGCCCGCGGGAACCCGAAGACTCACGCCATCGAGCGCTGGCGTCTCGTTCCCAGGATAGGTGAAGCGCACGTCGCGCAACTCAACCGAGGCATCGGCTGCATGCTGAGCCGCGGCGGGCGAAACCTCCGACATGCGGGGAGCATCTAGGATGCCCTCGATGCGGCGGAGCGCATCATCGGCCTCGGTAAGAGCCTGGCTCGAATACATGATCTTGGTCATCATGAGCGTCGTGAGCGCCGAGAGGATCACATAGAACAGAAAGTCGGTCAAAAACCCCGCGAAATCGCCCGTCGCGCGCGCCATGATGATGCCCGCGGGCACGAGCACCGCAAAGGTTGAATTGATGGCCACGAGCTGCGCCACCTGCGGCCGCTCGCACATGCGCACGTAGCGGGTGGCGAAGGTGCAATACGCGCGGATCGATTCGGAGAACGTGCGAAACGATGCGACCGTCTGCTGAAAGACCTTGACCACCGGGATGCCGCGCACGTACTCGACCGCTGCCTTGTTCATGTCCTGCAGCGCATCCTGGTAGTTCTTCATGAAGGTCATGACGTTGCTGTTCTCGTCCGAGCCGCCGCCGGCCATCATGCTCATCATGCAAACGATAGATACCGCCACCGGCACCAAGCACAGCAGCCCGAGCACCCAATCGAACACAACGAGGCACACCACGAAAGCGAGCGGGGTCACGAGCGCTCCTATAAAGTCGGGAATGCGGTGTGCGAGCACGCCCTCGGTGAGCGCGGTCGAGCCTTCGATGATGCGGCGTAGCTCGCCGGTCGCATGAGTGGAGAAGTATCCGAGCGGCACATGGGCGAGATGCTCAAGCGCTGCCCTGCGCATGTTGGTCGCCGTGCGAAACGCCGCCACATGCGTGCAGATGAGCGCGACAAAGTATACGACCAGCGCAGCGAGAGCGAAGATGAGCGCCGCCACGCCATAGTGCGGAGCGCTCGTCGCCGTGCCCCAAGCGGGCGCCACCGCGATGAGGTCGCGCACCACGAACCACACGCATACAAGCATTCCTATGGTGAGAAGCGCGTGCGCCGCCGAAAGGATGCATCCGAGCAGCGTGAGCCTGGCATTTCCGTCCGCAAAACCGAGCAGCCGCACAATGGGATTCGCCCGCTTGGGACGCGACGCGGACGCGGCCTTGGGCTGGGACGCAGATGCCGCCTTAGGCTGCGGCGCGGACGCGGCCTTGAACTGCGGCGCAGATGCTGCCTTAGGCTGCGGCGCGGGCGCAACATCTCGCGTGCGCGCTGCCCCCGCTTCCTCCTCGCATCTCGACGACTGCGGTGCGAACGTTGCTTCTCGTGCATGAACTGCATCCTGCGCGGAAGCCGCATTTTGCACAGGTGTTTCCGATATCCTGGGCGAGGGATTGGCCATACTATCTCCTCTCCGCCATATGTCCTGAACAAGCGGACGCTACTTGAGTTACCATGGGGTTACTTTATGGGGGATTGAAGAAATCGCTCCTGTAATAGCCCGAGTTTGACGGTTATGCCGAAAACCACGGTGCTTTCACCGCAACACCGAAGCCGCCGGGCGTGGAACAAGGAGAAGCGATGCCGAAAACGCATGGGAAAACGTCGCGCCCGACAAGCGCAACAAAGGACGCCATCTCGGCCTTCATCGGAAGGCAGTACGGCATTCCTCAAGCAGCATCGGCAACCGCACGAAGCACGCAACGTGTCGAGCATATCTTCGACGCGCAGGCGCGCGCCTTGCACTGCCGGCGCGCGACGGACGGCGGAGCCCGCAGCGTGGGCACAACATGGAAGCTCGATCCGGCCTTTGGCAGCGGAACCTACTGGTACTATGCGATCGACTCAACCGCTGCCCTTTGCTCGTTTTCGATGCAGTTCTCTGTGGAGGAAACGGTAAGCTGCTCGACGCCGCCGTTCTTTTGCGTGGGCGCATACACCCGCAGCATGACGCCTTACTTCGGCCTGGAAGACGGTCCGGCACGGCGCACGGTACTCGGGTACGCCTGGACTGCCCCAAGGTATACGCAACTGCTATCTCCCGGCGGCGCGCTCGGCGCTACCAGCATCCTCGTGCTTCCCGAAGGCATCAAACGACTTGCCGTATCGCTTGGCTCCGCTCCCGAAGAGCTCGAGCGCGCCATATGCGCTCTCGATTCGACAATACCCGCGCCTGAGCTTGCAACCGTGCTTACTGAGGCTGACGCCGCACGGCCATCCGCCCGCACGGCGCACGCATATTACACCGCGAAGATCGTCGAGGCGCTCGCACTCGCGCTCGATCGTGCTCAGGCCGCCGATGACGCAAAGCCCGCAGCCGGGCGCGCCCTCAGCACCGCCGACCGCGCCGCCTTTGCGCGAGCGCGCCAGGCGATCGAGGACCATCTTGGCGAATCGCTTGCCAACAAAACGCTCTGCGAGCTTGCCTACATGAGCGAGAGCAAGCTCACGAGGCTTTTTAAGCAGGTTGAGGGCACCACCCCGCAAGGGTATGCGCGGCGGCTGCGCATGGAACGTGCACGCACGCTGCTCGAAACCACCGACCTCCCCCTTGCCGAGGTTTCCCGCGCCTGCGGCTTTGCTCGCCAGGGAAGTTTTTCCGAGGCATTCCGCGAGCGCTTCGGCTGCACCCCGCGCGCCTACCGCACGGCGCGCAGCAAACAAATGGAATAGCGCCTGTTTTAATCTGCTTGCCAGTGCCGCTTAGGCAAGACGGCGACCCGCCGCATGCATCGATCAACGGCTGAGCCGTCACGGCATCGTGCAGGCCAAGCGGCACCATAAGGGCAAGCGTGCGTCACGCCTGCGGCTCCGTTCGCGTCTCGATGAACTTGGTCACCAGCTCCGCGTACTGCTCCAGTCGCACCAGCAGCGCCAAGTGCCCGCCGCTCAGGTTCGTGACCACCGTGGCGCCTGGCATCAAATCAATCAAATCTTGCTTGCAGGCCAAGCTGAAGGTGTCGTCATCTTCGGAAAGGATCAGCAAGGTTTTGCCCTTCCACAAAGCGAAATCTCGCTGCTCCATGCCGAAGTAGTTTTCCGCATCGCAGAGGAGATCAATCATGTGGATCTCATAGGACTTAGAGAGAAGCTCGATCATGGCATCGCACAGCTCTTCCATGACAGCTTTTTCCGATGGCGCGAGATCGTCGGTTCTCTTTTTCATCACCGCTCGCTTCATCAGCCGCTTAATGAGTGAAAAGGGCAAAAACGCGAGCAGTTTTCTGAACTTCCGTTGGCTCTCGATCATCTTCCTCAGATCCTGATGCCCCGCCTCGCTCATATTGGCGGAAAGCGAGCAGGTGTTGGAGAGAATCAGCCCGTCCACTACGTCCGGGTGGCGCGTCGCGATGATCTGAGCAACCACACCGCCTAGGGATTGGCCAACTAACCAGGCAGTCTCACCCAGGGACCGCAACAGCTCGGCCACCGCATCGGCAAATTCGGCATTGTCTGCAAACTGAACCTGGTAATCAAAGGTCAACACCGAGAAGTTCCGGGCGAATCGATCGAAATGCTTGTAGAACAGATCCGACAGGCCGATACCGCCCGCGAGCAAAACGATGGTGGCCGGTGCCCCGGGACGCTTGTACCAACGATACGCGAAAGGTTTTCC
This sequence comes from uncultured Enorma sp., assembly GCA_964624825.1. Classification (GTDB taxonomy): domain Bacteria; phylum Actinomycetota; class Coriobacteriia; order Coriobacteriales; family Coriobacteriaceae; genus Enorma. The sequence goes on from CAZUYD010000024.1 coordinate 18,548, forward strand.
AATGCTGATCTTCAAGATGTCTGTGGGATACGCCTGATAGAACTCTGCGAGCGTCATGGAATTCCTCCATTCAGCCGAAATGAACGGCCAATCGGAATTATCGCGCAGCTAAAACCGCTGACACCTTCGCGCAGCCACAATCTTTTGCAGCCGAACCCCACGGCCCACGAGGTCAAAATCTCGCGCGCGGTCAAGCCCCTGCACGACTAAGATCCTGCACGACCAAGATTCTGCACGACCAGGCCCTCGGGTAACCGGGAATATACCGCACATTGTATCCGACAGGCGAAGCGAGCGTGACACATGACAGCGCGCAAGCCTGCACGACAATTAGCTGTCAGGCATGACAAGCCTAGGAGCAAGTCGTGCGCTCACCATGGCCAACCATGACTCATAGTTCGCCATAGCTCGCCATCGTTCGCCTATCTGTTGCCGCATGAACTGAGATACATGTCAGCCATTGCCCAAATAATTGCGCGTATTGCTGTAAGTGGCGGTGACAACCCATAAGGCTTCCTTTACGCATCATCTTGCCGACATTGCTTTACCGCCACTGTCGGTAAACGGGGATGCGGCATGCGCTAACAGCCCGGCTCTTTCGCACAGATCACTTTGTTATGGAAAGCTGTGGACGTCGCGATACAGCACGCATAATCAACCGACTTGCAAGCACAAGAGCACCGCCCGATACGATGCACCGCGACGCGCCGCGTTGTAGTGCGAAGTCTCAACTATCACAAGGCTTACATGGTGAGACTGTAACTTTCTGCGCTGGTGGCCAAAAATATACGATAGGTTGCACACCTCGCTCCGCATCTCCCACCGCGAAAAGGCTCATGGGTACGTCCTACCTACTTCTGAATCAAAACTTAGTGCGCCAACCCGGTTCTGAGACAATATTTGGCGTGCCGACAGCTTCTAAACACCCTTTTCTAGCCAAATATTGCTTCGAAATTGCCCGGAACTCTTGCCAAGATGGCGAATGCTGTCTCGGAACCGCCCGCCGTCTGCAACCTATCGTATATTTTTGGCCACAGGGTCGTTTTTTTGCGTTCAACAGTCATCGCAATAGCCGAAACGAGCGAGCCTGAGCGCTCTAAAGCGCTCATCGCACTTTGCCAATCGCTCTTTCCTGGTTGCGGACGCCTCAACTCGTGCTCCCTATGCATGCGAGGACAACCTGGGCGTAGCAAATCACGGACGAAGCATGCACTTGTGCCCTAGGCACGCGGGGACAACCCGACGAGTGCTAGACGAACTAGAGCTGCTGCCTTGCGCCCCTATGCATGCGGGAACAACCGCCGAGGAAGTCGCGGCAGAGACGGTGGAAGACTTGTACCCCTACGCATGCGGGAACAACACTCGGCGCGACCGCGCGCCGCCCGAGCGCTCCCCGCATATGCTAGAGGCCTCTACTCACCTGGTCGCACCATGTCGCAACAACCTGTTTCTTGCGCGCATCATATCCCTCGCCCACAATCATGTCGTGTTCATTCCGCTCAACGAACCTGCGAACCCGAGGAGAAGCCATGGCCATAAAAGAAACCCTCACAGAAATTCGACGCGAGCTGGGCATCACGCAGGAGGAAATGGCACACCGCCTCTATGTAACAAGGCAGGCGGTATCGCGCTGGGAAAACGGCGAGACCACGCCTGGCATCGACATGGTCAAGCTCATCTGCGTTACCTTTGGCGTACCGCTAGAGCGCTTCTTCGATATGCCGATGAGCTACTACTGCCAATGCTGCAGCATGCCCATCCCCGACCCTGAGCTGCATGGCACCGAGGCGGATGGATCGCCAAGCCAGGACTTTTGCCGCTTCTGCTACGACCATGGCGACTTCACCGCCAAGGACGTCACCATGGACGAGTTCATCGAAGCGACCGCGCCCATGGAGGCCAAGGCGCTCGGCGTATCCCGCGATGAAGCGGTCTCGCTCATGGCCACGCTGCTTCCCCACCTTAAGCGCTGGAAGAATACGACGACAGAGAAGTAACCACGATGCAGCGTATGGCGCAGGACCCGCAGCCGCAAAGCCCTTTTATACCCCCTGGAACCGCGCGACCTCGGCCAGCGGTTGCGTGCGGAAGATATGCTCGATCGCGGCATCGTACTCCCTGACCTTGCGCGCCTTTCTCACGGCGCGGTGCACCGCAAGCGGATCGGCGAAGGAAAAGCGAGCATAAGACCACCATTCCTTCATGCGAAACACCGCGTTGCCGCCCATCTCATCCTCATACGCATGGAAGAGCTTGTCGTGGAACTCTTCGAGCTCGGCAGCCGTGGCCGAAGAGCCGCCCGCAAAAATGCGAGCCAGCGCGGGGTTTGCCAGAATGCCTCGCCCCAGCATCACATGCCGCGTCTTAGGATAAGCATCGAGCAGCGTGTCCAAATCCTCCTGCCCAAAGATGTCCCCGTTATACGCTACGGGAAACGGCGCATGCGACAACGTCACGCCATAAAGTTCCCGCCGCGGCACGCCCTGATAGCGATCCTGCAGCACGCGCGGATGGACGATGAGCTCGTTGAGCGGGTAGCAGCAATAGAGCTCGAGAATGCTCTCGTACTCTGCATCGCTTTGAGCGCCTACCCGGGTTTTCACCGACACCGAGAGACATGACCTGCTGCATATATCGTGCAGAAACGCCTCAAGGTCATCCAGATTGCGCAGCAGCCCCGCGCCCTTCCCTTTCGAGGCGACCGTTCCCGAGGGGCATCCGACATTCAGGTTCACTTCGGTGTAGCCCATGTCGGCAAGCAGCTGGGCAGCCCATACGAACTCATCGGCATTGTTCGTCAGCAGCTGCGGCACAACGTCGAGGCCCTTGTTCTGCGCCGGATCGATCTCCTTGCGAGCACGACCACCGAAAGAAGACCCCACACGCGGCGGCGCGAGAAACGGCGTGTAGTAGCGGTCGAGCGCGCCGAAGCACTCAGCATGAACCCGGCGGAATATATGACCCGTAAGCCCCTCCATGGGAGCCAGCGAGAAAATCATCGGCTATCCTCTTCCCTCATCGGCTCGCTTCAATGAGGATACGACATATGCGAGCCTCACGAGACGAACGTGCTTGCATGAACAGACAATGATCTATGCTTATCGCGCAAGGAGGAAGCACATATGTTCAACATCGTCCTGTGGGAGCCCGAGATTCCCGCCAACACCGGCAATATCGGCCGTACGTGCGTACTCACCGGCACGCACCTGCATTTGATTGAACCCCTCGGCTTCTCGCTCGACAACCACGCATTGCACCGAGCCGGCTTGGGATACTGGCCGAATCTAACGGTAACGGTATATCGGGACTGGAAGGATTTTCTTGCCCGCACGGGATTAGCTTACGAGCTCGCCGCGCCGCCGCATGCGCAGCAGCATATGCGCCTGCACCTTCTTACCAAGAAGGCGCGTCGCACCTACACCGAGGCAACCTATCGCGATGGCGACTACCTCGTGCTCGGTAAGGAGAGCGCTGGCATTCCTGAAGAGATCCTTGCCGCCCATCCCGCATGCTGCAAGCGAATCCCCATGCTCACCGATCGCCGCGCGCTCTCCAACCGCGACGCATGGGCAACGCCCGCGCATGAGGACACCGAACATGCCGCCCTGCGCCGACAGGACATCTGCGGCAACTTCATCGACCCCAATGACTACCGCATCAGCGCGCTGAACCTCTCCAATGCGGCTGCCATCGTCCTCTATGAGGCGCTTCGGCAAACCGGCTTCCCGGGAATGTAGACGGCTG
>CAZUYD010000024.1:22391-25579 GCA_964624825.1 uncultured Enorma sp.
GCGAAAGCACGTCGAACCTAGCTAAGATACGTCGAAACCTGGATTATCATGGATGCCGCGAGGGAAAGGATCTGAATGACCGAGGCGGCAGCGTCAGAGAAACCGTTTGTCACAATCGATCGCACGAGGGCACGAACGGCGTTCGAACGGTTTCTCGAACCGTATGACATGGCCGATCCGCGCATCGCACTCAAAGCGGCGCACACCTATCGCGTGGCGAGCCTGTGCGATCAAGTCGCGCGAGACTCGGGGTTCTCCGATGCGGACGCAGACCTTGCGTGGCTCTGCGGTCTGCTCCACGACCTCGGCCGCTTTGAGCAGCAGCGTCGGTGGGACACATTTGCCGACGGCGACTCCGCCAACCACGCCGCGATTGCCGTTGACATGCTTTTCAATCATGCGGCCCGTGTCTGCGACCCTTCGTTCGCAAATGTGCCCTGCACGAGCGAGGATGCGCTTGCCAGCGACGATGCTTTCATGAGCCATGCGCGCGAAACGGGAACCATTCGTGCCTTTCTCGATGACCCCGCAGCCGATGACCTCATTCTTGCAGCCGTCGCCTTTCACAGTGACTTTCGCATTCCCGACGGGCTCGATGCCCGCACGCGCGCGTTCTGCCATATCGTGCGCGACGCAGACAAGATCGACATCTTACGCGTAGCCTGCACCGATACCGTCAAGGCCGTCATGGGAGTCCACGAAGACGAGCTCCTTGCAAGCGGCGTTTCCCCCACTATGGAGCGCGCGTTTTTCGAGCATCGCACGGCCACGCGCGCAGAGCGCACAACGCCCGTCGATAACCTCATCAACCTCTCGTGCTATGCCTTCGAACTCGCCTATCCCACAAGCCTCGAAATCATGGTTGGCCAGGGCTATCTGTTCGCGCTGTTCGCAAAACCGTTCGGAATCGAGCGTGCCTACACGAACCGCACCACCGCATGCTTGGTCAACCGCATGGGGAATCACCTGCGAACTTGGATCGACGAGCAGCTAGGCTGACGTAACAGCTTCACGGTCTGTTCGGAGCGCGGCTTTCAGCCTTCGTCGCCTCGATGCGAAAATGTCCTACCGGCCCAGCGCGTATCGTTGAGGATGAACGGCTTTCGGCGCGGCCTGCCCTTTCAGGCGACGAGCTCACCCATGAGAAAACGCCCCGTGCGCTCTCCGTATCAATGCCGATCAACAATCAATTTCATATTGCTATTGCCGCCGCCGACGATAACGCCTTTGAAACCATCTCCGTATTGCTTTACCAGCTGACCAACAAGGTGCATCTCCTTGCCAGACCAAGACTCATAGGGCAGAATTTCACCGTCGGCAGTAATGAGTTGAACATCTCCTGAACCCGGATACTCGCTATCCGTTCGCACGAAAACGGTTCCGCCGCGCCAACGACTGTATATCTTTCCCATCGCCCGATCGAAGACCTCGTTATCATGCACGTTGCCCCATGTGTCATCCATGATTTCAAGCGGGAACAGACTGATCTCTCCAACTACTTCGACCGTGGGATCCACGGCCAGCAGAAACGGCACGCCCCGTCTCAAGTAATCGTCCATATCTGAGAAGCGCGGCGCATAGGTCGCAGTTTTAACCCGTTCCTTGAATTCATCAGCAAACCAGTGTTTGTACAGCACCGAGAGCAGCGCCGTTGAAAGCGGGAATTCGTTCATTCCCACAACCACCGCATCTGTCTTGCAATATGGACACAGCGCGGTATCCTCGCCATCGTCTTCTTTGAGCCACGAGGTCACATCGTGTCCGTCAAACACGCTGCCGCATCGAAAGCAACCGCATGCGCGCGCATGCTCCACTTGCGGCCGATTGAACGCAGTCTGCCTGTTGAAGGCGACGCGGTCCTTGTATGAAAGATGCGGGATCCGAAGTGTTGGTGCATCCGCCACGACATTTTGCTTATTCATATTTATGCCCATCGAATAGGATTACCGGTTCCTTGCGCCGCGAGAAGCAACCTGCGCAGGCGTTCCGCCACCCCATACTCGCCTTCATACAGCGGCATATTCCCCGATGTGACATAGAACTCTTGCTCAGCCTTTGGCATTCCCTTCAATCCAAGGAAATTGAACGTCTCGGTTGCCTCACCCGTATCTAAGGCGACGATATACATCTGCTGGCAACCGTTTGCATCGGGTTTACCAAGAGGCATCTGCTTGAAATGATTCGTTCTAACGCACGGGCGCCCCGCATGCTTAAAGAACACGTATCCGCCTTGTGCGCCAACACAATCGCGTGGCCCCATCATCCACGTAACAGCCTCGGTCTTTGTCCAGAAGCGAACAACCTCGTCGCATTCAGCGTCACGGAGCTCCCACACGCTCACATCAACAACCATCTCGGTAAATCGATCAAGCTCCTCCAACGCGGCCGAAGCTTGGTCGGCCGGGAACAACCCGCCGTTCCCAGAGGGCAGCATCGTGCTGAAAATGGGGAATTCTTGCTCGCCGCCAAACTCTTCGACCAGCGACTTAAATGTCGACACGCCCGACCAATTGCTCACCCATTCACAGCACTGCTCCCCGTCTGCATGCCCGCACGGATGATGAAGCCATTCGTAAAACTCATCTTCAAGCGCTCCGTAGCGCGCATCAAAACGGCGATAATCGTACTGCTCCCTGGCACTATCGAGCGTCCGGGATGAGAGGTAGCCATCAGCATCAATGTACAAATCGTCTACCGGCACCGGTCCAGGGTTGAGTTCGCCCTCCTCAAAGCAGCGACATCGAACGCTTGCATCGAGTCCCATAGCGCCTCCCTTCACACGTGGCTGCACGTTCAATTCATCTTAGAGCCCTGTGCGGACAGAAAGGCATCTGTCCAGACGGGAGGGAACGGCAGCCCTAAGCCAAAGGGCGCTGAACGTCTCCGCCCTTGACGCGCGCAATTTGCAATCACAGCGCCGCTGCAGCGGATGCGCTAAACGCGCCCGACGCCGAACAGGTAATAAGCATGATGCGTGGGCAGAAAAGCGAAAACGCGTAGCCAGCCGCATGACAACAGACGATGGCCGATATGAAAGCAAAATGCGCGTATACGACACAAAGGGAAGACGCCATCTACATGGCTGAGGCCGCACTCATGGAATTTGTCGAGGATGGCGGCGTGGGCGTTTCATCGATGGATGTTCCGAAACCGATGTCATATGCGACAAGGAATCCGTAATCGGCCGA
>CAZUYD010000024.1:25679-26749 GCA_964624825.1 uncultured Enorma sp.
CGATGGATGTTCCGAAACCGATGTCATATGCGACAAGGAATCCGTAATCGGCCGAGCTAGCGTCTCCGCCTAGCAACAACCGCCCACCAGCCCCTACGAGACCACGTTGCGCGGCGTCTCACCCGCTATAACGCGTGCGATGTTCTCCCACACCATACGATGCGCGCGATAGAACATGCCCTCGGTCACACCGCCGATGTGCGGCGAGAACACCACGCGCCGCGCGGCGGACTCGCTTAGATTCACAAGCGGGTTATCCGGTTCCACCGGCTCAGGAGCTACGGTATCCAACCCGGCCGCACCCAAGGTTCCCGCCTCAAGCGCCGCCACCAGCGCGTCGTTATCGACTATCTCGCCGCGCGCCGTGTTGATGAGGATGGAACCCGGCTTCATGCGCGCGAGAAACGCCGCATCGACCATGTCGCGCGTTTCATCGGTCACCGGCACATGCAAGCTCACGATGTCGCAGCGGGCAACCAGATTGTCAAAGCTGGCGAATGCGACGCCCAGCCGGCTTTCTTCTTCCCGCGAAAGCCGATGCCGCTTATAGTAGAACATCGGGCATCCCCACCCGGCGAGCCGGCGCGCAGTCGCCTGCGCAATGGCTCCAAAGCCGATAAAGCCCACGGTGCAATCGCCGAGTTCGCGGATGCCCTCGACCATCAGACGCTCCTTGGTTTGGATCTGCTGCCCTGCGCGCACCGCGGCGTCACCGTTCACGACGTCGCGCAAGCATGCGAGCATCAACAGCACCGTCTGCTCCGCCACGCCATCGGCGTTGACACCGGCATTGTTGCACACCACGATACCGCGCTCGCGCACAGCTGAGCGGTCAATGGCGTTATAGGCCACACCTTCGGAATGGATGAGCTTGAGGTTCGGCAGCGCCCGAATCAAGCTGGCGCTCACGGGACTTATGGCGTCCGCCAAGATGAAGTCCGCGTCGGCGGCGGCGCGCGCAATCTCGTCATCTGGCGTCCCCACCGGAACCACGACACGCTCAACCTCATGCACCACGGGCAGATCGGGCAGGTACTTCGTCACGCGCTCGGCGTTTCCGATGACCAGTA
>CAZUYD010000025.1:0-3157 GCA_964624825.1 uncultured Enorma sp.
GAGAGCGCGGGCGTCTTCAAGCTGACCACATAGCTGCCGTAGGCAAAATTGATATCCACGTTCCCGCTGATGCCGTCCACCTTGCCGGTGCTCATACATTGCCAGTACGTGTACGACCCCGTATAGCTGCACGATGAATTGTATTGAGCCACCCAGCGCACATACTGGTCGAACGTGGAACTCGTTAGATAGTTATTCCACCAGTTAAGGTTGGCGTAGACGCCGGCCGTGTAGCCCGCATCTTCAATGGTGTCGCAGAATACCTTAGCCATGCTTGCGAGGGTTGAATTGCTAACGGTTTTGTAAGCGCTGCCCGTATGGCCCGCCGGATTACCCGAATCGTCTTCATTTTCAAGATCATAGAACACCGGCAGACTTAAATCGGAATAAGACACCCCGGCTTCTTCAAGCAAATCCAAAACGTGCTCCGCCTCTTGAAGAGCGGTCGAAGTACTGTAGGCGTACGAGTAGAGATAAACCCCGAAGGGGATGCCGTATTTGAGGCATCCCTGCACGTTGGCAATAAACTGCGAATCCTCGCCGCCCGTGCCCCAGCCGCAGCGAATGATGACGAAGTCGATGCCCGCGTCTTTGACTTTCGACCAGTCAATAGTTCCGTTCCACCCCGATACATCGATTCCTATGCCTGAAGCTCCGGTAACCGTGATGCCCGAGCTGCTGACATACGTGCTGCCCGATTTGCTCCAGGTAACACTCGAGCTGCTTGAGAGCGTGGAATAGAGCGACGATATGGGAACGCCGTCTACATATCGCCAGCTATTGCCGCGAAACTCGTCATCGGAACCCGCGTCGTCCGTAGATTCCGCCTCATCGGCGGCTTCAGCCTCGCTGGCCTCGCTGGTGGCTTCCGCACCTTCCGAGGCCGCACTCTCGTCATCAGCGCTCGCAGCTTCATCCGAGGCCGCGCTGCTGCTATCTGCCGACTCGCCGGCAGCGCTTGTCGTGCTTCCCGTGGATTCATCCGCTATCGCGGGAATTGCGGCAAGCAGGGAACACGCAAGCACCGCTGCAAACACCGCAGAGATCGCTCGACGCCAGCGCTTTTTCATGGGAAACCTCCGATGCCGTTTCATCGGCCCGCATATTCAGCAGGCCGCACCGCCGCAAAGGGCGCTGTCATACGGGGCGCAGCCTTTTACCGCAGCGCCCTGCTGTGTCTACCATGATATCCATTCGAACACGCAAGGTTTCTTAAGGTTTCTACGAGGCTTTGCGAGCTTGCACGGCGAAGACCGGATCCGAGCGGCCATGGCGCTCGAACGGCTTGGGCAGGCACGGAAGCCCAGATGCGCACTACGGCAGCGCGTCTCGCAGCTCAGCGGCAACAGCCTCTTCATCCGGGCCCTCCACGCGGACGGTCAGCACATCGTCCGCGCCGGCGCTGAGCGCCATGAGCGCCATGAGGTCGTCACCTGCCGCGGTGCGGCCGCCGCAGGTCACGCATACCGCGCTCTCGTGGACGCGCACCACCATTGCCACCTGCGTCACCGGACGGGCGTGAAACCCTTGCCGGTCGCGAACCACATGCGTGAACTCGATCATGCCAACCCCCTTATGCACCGTGCGGGCGAACGCGCTATGAAAGAGCGGACGGTAGGCCATAGAGCCCGTCGCCCGCTTGTCTCCGTACCTATGTGCAAACGCGCGCGTATGCTAGCGAACCACCTTGACCACCGCGTCACCTGCGGCGACCGTGGATTCAGAATCGACCGCCAGCGTCACGTCGACGAACGCGGCGGTGTTGGACACCGCGAGCACCACGCAATCGGGATGGCCGGCCTCGGCGATATCGGCCTTGGTCATCTTAAGGATGGGCTGCCCGGCCTTGACCGCGTCGCCCTGCTTCACGTACCCGGTGAAGCCCTTGCCTTCCATGTCCACGGTGTCGACGCCCACGTGCACCAGCGCCTCGATGCCGTCGTCGCCCGTGATGCCCACCGCGTGACCCATGGTCACGGTCACGGTGCCGGAAATGGGAGCGTACACAAGCTCGTCGTCGGGCCACACGGCGCATCCTTTGCCCAAAACCTCGCCGCCGAAGACGGGGTCGGGCACATCGGTCATCTTGATGACGCGACCGCTGACGGGGGCACACAGCGTGCCCGCGGCCTCCACGGCCTCGACCGACGCCGGCGCTTCAGGCTGAGCGGCCTTCTTTTTCAGCTTGTCGAACAGTCCCATTTCCCTCACTCCTTATCCAGATGACCCGCATCGCACGAACTAGTCCCCATAGTACTGTAACGCTTACACCAATCCTAGATGCGAGAACGCGTTCCAAAGGCCATCTTGGTCGACATCGGTGGTCACATAGTCGGCCATGGCGCGAATCTCCTCGCCGCCGCTTCCCATGGCAACCCCCACCGCGCACGCCTCGAGCATGGGAATGTCCACCTTGGCATCGCCCATGGCGATGGTATCGTCCATGCTGGCCCCCAAACACGCGACGGCCATGCGCACCGCGCGTGCCTTGTCGATGCCGGCCGGGCTCATGTCGCCAAACAGCGCGGTTTCCCCCGCACCGCCCCATGTACCCACCTTCATATCGGAGAACTCATCGACGGCATCCAGATAGTCTTGATAGCTCGAGAGGATGAAACTCACCTTGTTCACGTCGTCTCGATACAGCTCGCCTCCATAGATGAGCCCATGCATCACATCTTCGGGTGCAAGCGCGGCGGTGCTGTCCGCACCCGTGCGCCCCATGTAACACTGCAGCACCGGGCGCCCCGCCTCGCGAAAGCCCTCGCTCGCAAACAGCCCGTCGTTGCTTTCGAGAAAGAACTCCAGCCCCCGTTCGTGGCACCAATCCACGATGCGACGACACTGCGCCCCGCTCACCCGCTGATGCATCACCACCTGGTCGTGTACCTCAACATACGCTCCGTTACCGCCGATCATGCCATCAAACCCTATGGCGACGAGCTCCGGCGGGTTCTCGGCCTTGCTGCGACCGGTGCACATCAGCACGGAGTGGCCCGCCGCCCGGGCCATCTGTATGGCACGCCGCGCCGAATCCGGAATCGTCGTGTCGTACGTGACAATGGTGCCGTCTACATCGAGAAAAATCACCTTGTTCGTCGCCATGGACGTCCTTTCATAACGCAGCCATCCGCGCTGCTCGCAACAAAACAGGGGG
>CAZUYD010000025.1:3257-25832 GCA_964624825.1 uncultured Enorma sp.
CTTTGATACGCAAAGAAGCTGTCCTTGCGCATGCGCTCATAGGTGCCCGTGCCGTCATCGTGCTTATCGACGTAAATGAAGCCGTAGCGCTTGCGCATCTCACCGGTGCCGGCTGAAACCAGATCGATCGGCCCCCACCAGGTGTAGCCAATCAAATCCACGCCGTCGTCCACGGCCTCGCCCATGGCACGGACGTGCTTCTTAAGGTAGTCGATACGGTACTCGTCGTGGATTTTGCCGTCCGCCGTGACCTCGTCTTTGGCACCCATGCCGTTCTCGACCACCATGAGCGGAATCTGATAGCGGTCATAGATCTCGTTGAGCGAATACCGCAGGCCGTCGGGATCGATCTGCCAGCCCCAATCCGTGCTCTCCAGGTAGGGGTTCTTGCCGCCGAAGGTCATGTTGCCCCGCGCCGTCTCCATGTCCTCATGGGTTCCCACCGTACTCGACATGTAGTAGGAGAGCGTGTAGAAATCGACAACGCCGTCGGCGATGTCTTGCAGGTCGCCAGGCTCCATAACGAGCGCGACATCGTGCTCGGCGAAGTAGCGGGCAGCATAGCGGGGATAGGCGCCGCGCACCTGCACGTCGGAGCAGAACCAATTCATGCGGCGCATCTCGGCCTGGTTCGCAAGGGCGTCCTTGGGGTCGCAGGTCGCCGGGTAGGACAGGATGAAGCAATTCATATTGCCCATCTTAAGCGCGGGGTAGTTCTCGTGGGCGTAGCGCACCACGCGACCCGACGCGACGAACTGGTGATGGAGCGCCTGGTAGCACTGCTGCGGCGTGACCTCGATACCCGACGCAGGCCCCTCGTAGCCTCTGATGAGCCCGGTTGACATCATGGCGCCCAGGGCGCTCGTGCCCGTGTTGATCTCGTTGAAGGTCAGCCAATAAGTCACCTTGTCGTGATAACGATCGATCACGGTCTTGCAATAGCGCTCGAAGAGCTCGACGAGCTCGCGGCTCTCCCAGCCGTTGTACTTCTCGACCAGATGGTAGGGCATCTCGTAGTGCGACAAAGTCACCAGCGGCTCGATACCGTAGTCCTTGCAGCAATCGAGCACCTTATCGTAGAAGGCCAAACCGGCTTCGTTGGGCTCCATCTCGTCGCCGTTGGGGAAGATGCGGCTCCACGAGATGGACAGGCGGAACATGTTGAAGCCCATCTCGGCGAACAGCGCGATGTCCCCCTCATAGTGATGGTAGAAATCGATGCCGTCGTGATTGGGATAGAGCTTGTTAGGATCGATATCGATCGTGATCTCGCGCGGCTTCTCGAAGCTGCCGCCCATGAAGTGGTCGTCGACCGAAGGGCCGCGACCGTCAACATTCCACGCGCCCTCGAGCTGGTTGGCCGCGGTGGCTCCTCCCCAGAAGAAGCCCTCGGGAAACGTTACTGCCATGAAATACTCCTTCGTTTGTTGCGCGTCCGGCCGTCCTTATGCGGCCTTCTTGGTGGCTTTATGAGGATTGTAGAAGAAGAACGTGAGCACGAACGAGATGATCATCGAGAGCGCCACGGCGATGGCCATCCGCATAAGCCCAGACAAATCGCCCGAGGGATCGATGTAGCAGATGAAGCCGGCGAGACCCGAATAGCCCGGCACGAAACTCTTGATACCCATCAGGCCAACCAAGCCGCCGCCGATGGCGCCGGCCACGCAGGAAATCACGAACGGCGTCTTGCACGGCAGCGTCACACCGTAGATAGCCGGCTCGGTCGTACCGAACAGACCGGTCATGATAGCGGGCAGCGCAACCTGCTTGACCGTGGGATCCTTGACCTTCAGGTAAACGGCAAACACGGCGGCGATCTGCGCCCACGTGCACACAAATTGAGGCGAAAGGATTGCATCGTAGCCCTGAGCGGCGAGATTGGCGAGGCACAGAAGCGTCAGAATCCAGTGCAGGCCAAACATAACCAGAATCTGCCACAGCGCGCCCAGCAACACGCCGCCAACCAGGCCACCGACAGCCGGTAGCGCGAAAAGCGTGTTGAAGATAAGCAGCACCGCGCTCGTAAGCAAGCTGGCGACAGGCCCGATGACGAGGTACATAACCACAACAGATACGCAGTATGTGATGAGCGACACGCAGAAGAAGCTGATGGATGCAGGCAGGCTCTTGCACAGCGGCTTCTCGATCAGCGAGGCAAACCAGGTTGCAAGAATGACGGGCACAACCGTCGAGGTGTAACCAGACGAAGGCATCCAGATGGGGATGCCCAAAAAGGTCATGGAATAGCTCATCTCGAATGGCGTGCCGGCAAGCAGCGTTCCCAGCGTCCCGCCCGTAAAGCCCAGCGCAGACGCATTGGAGTCCACCATGGTCGGGTAGCAGAGCGCAAAACCTAATGCCATGCCGGTAAGCTCAGAGATGCCGAACTTCTTGGCCGAGGTGTAGCCCAAAGCGATGGGCAGGAAGTAGAAGCAGCCATCGCCGATGGCGTACAGCACGTTGTACACGCCGTCGGCATCGGTCATGATGCCGAAGAATGTGCAGAGGGCGAGCAGACCCTTGATGATGCCGCCCGCAGGAGGCAGCGGAAGGCACGGTTGAATGATAGCCGAGGCCAGATCGATCGCGTTGTTTCGCAGCCCTTTGGGGCGCTCCGTCTCATCGATCTCGTTGCCGTCAACATCGGCCGCGCCGCCATCCGCAAGATACCCAGCCTGCAGCATGGCGTCGTACACGTCGGTGACCTCAGGACCAATAACAACCTGGTACTGGCCACCGGCCTGCATAACCTTGATCACGCCATCGGTGTCTTCAAGCACCCCTGTGTTCGCCTTGGACTCATCCTTGAGCGAGAAGCGCAGACGGGTAACGCAGTGCTTCACGGAGTTGATGTTCTCCTTACCGCCTACGTTTTGAATGATGATCCGCGCTAGACCATCGTATTTGCTTGCCATGCCAGCCTCCTGTGCGTTATATGGCAATCTTCCTATGCGAACACACCCACTCCAAGCCCTGACGCGCGCGTTTGTCGCCGTGCAGCGATGCGGCCCGATTCGTCAGAATCCAGACAAGAGGCGGTTGATGCACATCATGAAGTAGAGACCTCCTCGTCGGCACACGTCCACCCATAGCGTTTTCGCAGACGCTTGCGGACGGCCTCGACGCAGTTATGAGCTTCGAGGAAATCAGCGACGATCTGCTCGAACAAGGCGATGCTCCTCGACTCCACGGGCTTGCCGCTCATGCGCCTTCGGATGAGATAGCGAATATGAACCACAGAGCGCGAAAAGCTCTATGAGCCGCGATCCAAGGTAACGCTGAGCTTGCGCTCCACGAGGCGATGATCTCGTCAACGATGCCGACGGTCTTCATGACGTTGTCGGTGTTATCCGAGAAGGTGCCGCCTTCGGCCTTTGCGCGAGCGATGCGCAGGACGATGGAGCACGCCTCACCGTCTGAAAGGGCGTAGCCGCGTTCGCCCGACAGCGCGCGCGCCCGCTTGGCCACATCGTACTCGCGGGCGCACCCATAGGCAACCTCGTGGGCGAGCGGGTTGTCGAGCGCCACGCCTCCCCGCTCGCGATCGATAGCAAGCTGCCGGTGGTCTGCGCGGGCGAGAAAGGCGTTTGGATTCAGCTCGCAGTTGAGCTGTTTGCCGGCGCTTCTCGATTGCCTTATGGCGGAAATCTCCATTCACCGTTGCGATACGGTTGCAGGCCGGGTACGCCTACACAGGGAAAATGTAATCGTGATAGTATAGTCTTTTGTCCAAAGTATATTAATCGCGCTCTATATAGGTAGAGCGCCTAGTGAATGGAGGCCTCTCATGGTTCACCCCGTTTCGCGTCGTCAGTTAGTATCGGTCGCCGGTGCCGCATCGGTGCTTGGCCTTGGCCTGGCAGGCTGCAGCAGCTCAGATTCCAGCACCGGCTCCAGCGCGGGCTCTGCCGCCACGTCCGGCACGACCTACGTCATCGCGACCGACACCACCTTCGCCCCGTTTGAGTTTACCGACGAGAACGGCGACTTCGTGGGCATCGACGTCGACATCTTGAAGGCCATCGCCGATGACCAGGGCTTCGAGTACGACCTCAATTCCCTCGGCTTCGACGCCGCCGTCGCAGCCCTCGAGTCCAACCAGGCCGATGGCGTCATCGCCGGCATGTCCATCACCGAGGAGCGCCAGGAAAAGTACGACTTCTCCGATCCGTACTATGACTCCTATGTGTGCGCCGCGGCAGCCGACGGTGGCGACATCGCGAGCCTCGAGGATCTCTCCGGCATGACCGTTGCCTGCAAGACCGGCACGCAGAGCGCCAGCTGGGCTGAGTCCATCGCCGACGAGTACGGCTTCGAGATCTCCTACTTCGATACCTCCGACCTCATGTATCAGGATGTTCTCACCGGAAACTCCGGCGCATGCTTCGAGGACTACCCGGTCATGGCCTACGGAGTGGCGCAGGGCAACGGCCTCACCGTCATCGCCACCGAAGAGGACGAGTTCGCCACCCCGTACGGCTTCGCGGTCATGAAGGGCGAGAACTCCGAGCTGCTCGAGATGTTCAACGCCGGCCTCGCCAACATCCAGGACAGCGGCGAATACGACGAGATCGTCGCCGCCTATCTGGAGGCGTAATCTAATCCCCAAGCAACAGGGAACCGGGTCGCGCGGGCAGCGACGAGCGCATGCAGCCGGCCGTCGGTTGTTGGCCGCACATTGGTGCCCAGGCGATTGACGGCCGCCAGTTGCTGGCCATCGGTTGACAACTGGCGGCTGACGATTATCGGCTGTTGGCAACGGCTGTTGGCAACACGGCACGCAGCCGGTAATGGATGGTGGCCGGCAGCTGCTGACCGGCAAACGTTCAACACCAGCCGTTGGCCGCTGATTGTATAAAGGCTGCGCGCCGACGATCGCCGACCGAGACGCTGCATCGCGCGACCCCAGTAGGATAAAGGGGTTCTATGAATCCATCGACACTTGTGGAAGTGCTCACCGAGGCATGGCCGCTTCTGTGGAAGGGTCTGCAGACGACGGTCTACGTCACGATCGTCTCGCTCGTCTTCGCCTTGGTCGTCGGCATTCTCACCTGCCTGATGAACCTCTCCAAGTTCAAGGCTCTGCGCGGCATCGCCAAGTTCTATATCTGGATCATTCGCGGCACGCCCATGCTCGTCCAGGCGTTCTATTTCTATTTCGCCGTGCCGCAGCTGCTCCAGGCGACGATCGCCCCCGGCTTTCGCATCAACATCATCACCGCGAGTATCGTCACCTTGATCCTCAACGCCGGCGCCTATACGTCCGAGATCTTCCGCGGCGCCATTCAGTCGGTGGACAAGGGGCAGATGGAGGCCTCGCGCAGCCTTGGCGTCGGCTATGCAAAGACCATGCAGAAGATCATTCTGCCGCAGGCACTGCGCATTTGCCTGCCGAGCCTGGTGAACCAGTTCATCATCACCCTCAAGGACTCGACGATCATGTATGCGATCGGCCTGCCCGAGATCATGAACCAAGCGAAGGTCTACGTGGGCCGCACCATGGAATCGTTCGCCACATACACGTGGGTCGCGATCATCTTCTTGGCGATCACGAGCGTGCTTATGGTTGTCTCGTCCCAGCTCGAGAAAAGGATGCGCAGGTAAATGGCTGAGAATAACGAGGTCAAGATTCACGTTGCCGGGCTTACCAAGGACTTCGGCGAGAACCGCGTGCTGCGCGGCATCGATATCGATATCCATGTGGGCGAGGTCGTCTGCGTGATTGGCCCCTCGGGCTCGGGCAAGTCAACGTTTTTGCGATGCATCAACCGGCTCGAAGAGGCCACGACGGGTCAGATCGTCATCGACGGCGAATCCATCACCGACCATAAGGCAGATGTGGACAAGATTCGCCGCCACGTGGGCATGGTGTTCCAGCAGTTCAACCTCTTTCCGCACTACAGCGTGAAGGAGAACATCATGTACGCGCCGGTGGAGCTGAAGATTCAAACCAAGCAGGAAGCCGAGGCGAACGCCCGCCGCCTGCTCGAGCGTGTCGGGCTGGCCGATAAGATCGACGCTATGCCGCGCTCGCTTTCCGGCGGCCAGCAGCAGCGCGTGGCCATCGCCCGTGCCTTGGCCATGAATCCAGACATCATGCTCTTCGACGAGCCCACCTCTGCCCTCGACCCCGAGATGGTCGGTGAGGTGCTCGACGTTATGCGCGAGCTTGCCCAGGGCGGCATGACGATGGTGATCGTTACGCACGAGATGGGCTTCGCGCGCGAGGTTGCCGACCGCGTGATCTTCGTTGACGAGGGCATCATCCAAGAAGAGGGCACGCCTGCCGAGGTGTTCGGCAACCCGCAGAACCCGCGCACGCAGAGCTTCCTCGCAAAGGTGCTGTAAGGCGCTCGGACATAGATGCAGGCGTAAGATGCTGAGCATTGTGAACTACGGCGTGTTCGTGGCGTCCGCGGCGGCGCTGTGCCTTACGCCGGGAATCGACACCGTGTATATCCTTACCCGCACCGTTGCGGGCGGCCGTCGCGAAGGGCTCGCGAGCGCGCTGGGAATCAACACCGGCCTGCTCGTGCACACCGTGCTGGTGGCGGCCGGCCTCTCCTTGGTGCTTGCGGCCTCGTCTGTAGCGTTCGGCGCCATCAAGATCGCGGGCGCCGCCTACCTTGCGGTGATGGGCGCGCGCAACATCGTGAGTTCGGCCGGCGCATTTGCCGTCGATGGCGGCACGGAGGACAGCGGTGCCGGCGCGGGCGCGGCAGGCGCGGCGGGCACGGCAGGCGCACCCCGCGCTACGACGCATCCCCTATGGCAAACCTACGTGCAAGGCGTGCTCACAAACGTCTTGAACCCAAAGATTATCCTGTTCTTTTTGGCGCTGCTCCCCCAGTTTGTGACGGTGCCAAACGAACATGGCCCGCTGCCGTTTTTAGCGCTGGGTTGCACCTACGCGGTGCTCTCGACGGCGTGGACCGTGGTCATTGTGCTCATCGCCGCCCCGTTTGCGCGGCTTCTGCGCAAAAGCGAGCGCGCCGCACGCCTGACCAGTGTGTTTTCGGGCATTATATACATCATCCTTGGCGCGATGATCCTCTTTACGGGGTAGCGCCCGACAGTAGTACCAGACAGCGCCTGCGCCGTGATGGCGACCTGCGCGAGCGTGGTCGCGTGCCCAGCACCGGCTACATAGGCTCGCCGCCGAGTCTAAAGCGCCCGGGCAATCTGCTCCCGCCTGCTTGCTCGGACACCTTGCGAAGCCACCACTCGAATCTAAAGCACCCGGGCAACCTGCTCCCAGCTGCTTGCTATGATGCGCACAGGCCGTTTACCATCCACGATATGCAGCTCGCCATCGCCAGCCTGCCAGCGCCATGAGGCGCGGGCAGACCGCTGCGGGCAGGCCGCTGCGCCCGCGCCGTTGCGCCCTGCCACTAGAACAGCGAGATAAACCATTCCCAGACACCGCTGAGCCACGAGAAGAAGCCGCCATCATCGCTTGCCTCGTCAGACGCGCTTTCGTCTGCGGTGCTCTCGTCTGCGGTGCTCGCATCCACCGCGCCATCGCTCGCATCGCCGTTGGTGCCGAACGTCGTGCTCGTCTGGTAATACTCATCAAAGTCCGTGCGGTCAATCGAGCCATCGCTCAGCTCAAGCGCCCCAGACGTATCGACCTCGGTTGCGTACGCCCCCTCCACGGTCACCGTGAGGTCGCTATCGCCCGACACCACTGTTTCGCCATCGGCCACGATCGTCACCGTAGCACCGTCCTCATCGACAATGCTGGCGCCGTCTTCAACAGAAAGGTTCGAGACGGTCGAATCTGCCGTCACCACCCACGTGCTTCCGCTCTCGATTACCACCGAGATCGGCTCATCCACCGTGCTCGCGGTGTCATTTTCGACGATGGCCGTCGCGCCCGTATAGGTCGATTCGTCGAGCAGGTAAAGCGTGAGCGAGCTGATGGTGTCCACGGAAATGTCGCCCTCGAGCGTCTGCTCGCGCGCCGTCAGCGTAACGTCGGCACCGTTCGAGCCGGCAGTCCCCCAGTTGTTGGCATCGTTGCCTTCGATGATCATGAGGTTCGCCGCATCCGTGTCAAAGGAGATGTCGCTGCGCACGAGCAGGATGTCGGCGCTCGTGTTGGTCAGATAGAACATCGCACCCGACTCGATGCTGCTCGAAAGGCTCGAGTCGCGCACCTCGAAAAGGGCACGCTCGCCGGTCGAGGTGTCGGCGTCGCCCGATGTGCTCTGGTAGATGATGATGCCGTTCGCAATGGGGTCGGAGGCCGTAGCCTGCGTGATGGTGCTTTGAAGCGTGGAGTTCGCGATGCGGATGGTGTTCAGCCCCTCCATGCCGGCGAGCTGAGAACCGGTGGCCGTTCCCGTGACGTTATCGGCCTCGACGCAGCCGGTCGAGTACAGAATGGGAGAACCCGAGCCCGCCGTCTCGATGGTGCTGTTGGCAACCGAGACATACCCGCCGCCGCGATCGTTCGCCGCACCGGCGCAGTGGTCGCCCTCGGTGTCGATGCTCATCTCGTTCGCGATGACGGTTCCGCCATACGTCGTGTCGAGCCCGCGCGAGTTATCGGCCTCGGTCTCGATGGTGGTGTTGTTTGCCCAGATGACGGCACCGTCGGTTGCGAAGAGCGCGTTGCTTCCCTCGGACGTGGCGCTGAGCGTTGAATCTGAGACGCGAATCGCGCTGCCCTCGCCCACCGCCAGCACGATGGAGTTCACGCCGTAGAAGTTGCACGAATCGCCATCGGTCACGTCGCCCGACTTGGTGACGCTCGCGTTGGTGAGTGTCACGACACCGCTGTTCTGAGCAAGGACGGCGTTGAGAGAGGCTTCGGACGCATCGATGCTTTCGCCATCGACCGAGGCTTCCTCGCCGTCGACAGCAACCGTACCGCTATAGGTGCCCGAGTAGTCGAAGCTTTGCGTGTCCGCTCCGCTGCCACCGCCCATATCGCCCATGCCGCCCACATCGCCGGGAGCTTCGCCATTGCCCATGGCTCCCATGTCGCCGCTCGGCTGCTCGCCATCTTGCGATGCGCTGCCGCTTGTTTCCCCATCCGCCCATACGATGCTGGGCAAAGCGGCGGAGGACGAGACGCACAGCGCGAGCGCAAGACCCGCCGTGCAGGCTATTCGCGCACACGACGGCAGGCCGCCCTTAGCGTCCCGATGCGCGCTGCAATCCAACAATGAGTTCATGGTGCGATCCCTTCTATTTGCACACGTCGGCTTGCGGATGACCGCGCTATCGCCGGGCGGCGGTCGAGCGCAAAGGACTGCTGCCAGGCGGCTGTCGAAAACGGCCTCGCCGCCGCCGAGCAACAGTCGAGCGCAGCGGCCGCTATCAAGCAACGACAGGGGCGCTCGTACCGTTGGCAGACGGCTGCCGAAAGCGCCCAGATACTGCAAGCGGCCAGCGACCGCGAGAGGTCAGGCGGGGCAGCGCGCCCGGGCGCGCTGCCCCAGGCAGGCTCTGGACGGGAATGAATCCGCCCAGAGTCTCTCCGCAAACCAACGGGGCAGAACCGCTTACACGATCCTGCCCACCAACCAAAGACTGTTTGCCCCATTATCGAAAAGCCGAGGCGGTGTTTCGAACATGGCGCCGCTTTCCCAGACAATCCTTATACACCTTAAGGACGGCTTAACCTATAGGCTGCCAGCTCAAAGCGTCATCTGCCTTCGAACGATGCCTCGCGTCGCACAACTTTTCGCGCTCGTGGCCAAAAACATACGATAGGTTGCAATAATTGAAGGCCGTACAGCTCTCAGAAGGCGAAAATGGGCTTTCATGGTGTCCCGATGAGCCAAAATAGGGCTTTTAGAGCCTCTTGGGAGGCGCAAAAAGCGTATCAATGCATTCGAGACGCAAACCGCAGAGCGAATCATGCAACCTATCGTATGTTTTTGGCCACGACCCGCATAATCTTGTGATTTCTTAAGGTATGTGGATACCCTGTACCAGCGCAAATAGCAACGCCTGTTGCGTGGTACAACGATGGCGACCGGGAACGCGATTTTTCGTTGACAGCGCCGGAGCTGCGTGTTGCCGGTGCTCGATCCACCAAAAAGCCAGACAACCAGGCTCCCTCCCCGGCGGCGCATCGCAACAAGGAGGCAGCCTCATGAACCATACGTCATCAAAGCCCGCCGCCGGCGCCCGCGCCTGGACGCGCCGGTCATTTATCTCGCTCGGCGTTGCTGGAACGGGCGCGCTGCTCAGCGCCTGTGACGCCAGCACGTCATCGGACGGCGAGGACTCCGAGACGGAAATCGTGCCCACCGGAGCCCTGGCATTCGATATGGATGCCTGGAACTATGACGAGGACAACGACGTCTGGTGGCAGGTAGGCGTTGCATATTGCGAGAAACCCGCAACCGAAGATTACGAGACACTCGGCATCTATGTCCCCGGCACATACCTGAGCGGCGAGGCGAACGACGATGGCACCTACTCGTGTACGGTTGACGAGGAGGGCGAAGCGGGCGGCCACACCGCCGCGAACGCGCCCATCGTGATTCCCATTAACACCGCCGGCTATTCTGCCCAGGAGGCGCCGACCTCGTACAACTACAGCTCTGTGTCTGAATACCTCGAGGCCGGCTTCGTCTATGTATACCCGGGCTGCCGCGGACGCGCAAACGGCTACGACAACGATGGCGAGCTCATCTACGCCGGCGGCGCTCCCTGGGGCGTTGTGGACCTCAAGGCGACCGTGCGGTATCTACGCTACAACAGCTCCTTACTTCCCGGCGACACAAACGCGATCTTCACCTTCGGACACAGTGGCGGCGGAGCCCAGAGCGCGCTGATGGGGGTAACCGGTAATGCCGAGGCGTTCGAACCCTATTTGGCAGAGATCGGCGCGGCAGGCACCGGCGACGATGACATCACGGTGAGTGACGCGGTCGCCGGATCCATGTGCTGGTGTCCCATCACCTGCCTTGACGGTGCGAACGCCGCCTATGAGTGGATGATGGGCCAGTTTGGATCGTCGGGGACTCGCGCCGAGGGGACGTGGACGGCTGAGCTCTCGGGCGACCTGGCCGACGCATACGTCTCCTACCTCGACACCATAGGACTTGAAAGCACTGACGGCGAAACGCTCTCCCTCGAAGCCTCGGACGATGGGCATTATTGCTCCGGTACCTACCACGACGCCGTGGTAGAACTCGTGGAGCGTTCGCTTAACAACTTCTTGGAGGACACGGAGTTTCCGTACACCGCCTCGAGCCAAACGATGGCAGACGGCGGCTTTGGCGAGGGTCTTTCCGGAGACGATGCCGAAGGTGCGCCGTCTGGCGATCTGCCGAGCGGCGATGCGCCCGACGGGAGTGCGATCGACGGCAACACCGCTACCGGTGACACCGACCTCACCGATGGCGAGCCTGCGGAAGGCGACCTTGCGGAAGGCGAAGCTCCCGACGATACCATGCAGCTCGACAGTCTGGATGACGCCGATTTGCCCGACGGCGACACGGCGAACGACGATGAAAGCGATTCGGGCGAGACCTACGAGACGGCGGCCGATTACATCGACGCGCTCAATGCCGACGAAGAGTGGGTGAGCTACGACGAGAACACCGGTACGGCATCCGTGCTTAGCCTGGGCGGATTCGTGCGCGCATGCAAGCCGGCCGGCAAGGATGTGGGCGCTTTCGACGCGACGGATCGCTCCCAGGCCGAAAACGACCTCTTCGGCAACGCGGACGAGGATTCACTGCACTTCGACCGCATTATGGCAGACCTGCTTGCGACGAACGTCGATGCATATGCTGAATACGAGGACTGGGACGCCGACCTCCCCGACGCCTACGCCGATGACCTTGCGCTCGAAGACGATTTGGGGCTCACGGTTCCTGAGCGCGTCGAGCTCTACGAACCGCTTGCCTACCTCTGCAGCGCATACGACTTGTACGGAACGTCCACGGTCGCGCCGCACTGGCGTATTCGCACCGGCATCGAGCAAAGCGATACGTCGCTCTGCACCGAACTGAACCTGTCGCTTGCACTCCAAGCGTCCACCGAGGTGGAAGACGTTGACTTCGAGACGGTGTGGGGACAAGGCCACACCACCGCCGAGCGCACCGGCGACTCGACCGAGAATTTCATCTCGTGGGTCGAGGAATGCATCGCATCATAGGAATTCATCCGCGTCTTGTCGGATATACAAGCCGCTCGCGCGCATATGTCGATGGTGGCCACATAGGAATTCATGATCGTCTTGCCGGATATGCAAGACGATCATGCCGTCTTTTTGTCCTGCGTAGTCGACAAAGGCCATGCTGAAACGTTTTCACTGGCTGCGGGCAGGCGAGCGAACCGCCGCGCTGGGGTCCGCAGACCGCCAGGCCGGTAGGTAAAGCCACCGTGCAAACAAGCGCGGCCGCCACGTTGGCGGCCGCGCAATCGTCGCGTCGGGCGCGCAGGGCTCCTTACAGGCGGCCGAGCCTCAGGACAAGCGGCCGCGACACTGCTGCGCAAACGGCCACGGGGCTGTCGCACGGTCGCGGCGACAGCCCTGCCATCAGCTACGCTTTCGCCATGCTCATCAGCTCGTCTGCCGCATCGAGCTGCTCGGATGTGCCAATGAAGCCTACGGAATCTCCGGGCTCGAACCGCGTATCGGCATCCAGGAAGAGCGAGAGCTCGCCCGCGCGACGCAACGCCACGGCGTTGGCACCGGTACGCGCACGCAGGTCGAGCTCGGCCAACGTCTGGCCTGCGGCTGTAGATCCATCGTCAACCGAAACCCAATGCAGCTCGACCTCGGAAAGCGATGCGAGCAGACGCTCAAGCGCGTGCATGCGCTTGCCGCGTGCGTTGTCGCCCAGCGCCTCGTAGCCGCTCGCACGGAGCTCGTTCGCGTAATCTTGAATCTGCCGCGGGCGATAGCCCAAATCGAGCAGGGTGTGGCGCATCAGCTCGATGCCGCCTTCCAACTCGGGGCGCACGACGTCGTTTGCCCCCGCAGCGGCGACGGCCTCGACGCCGTCATAATCGCTCGCGCGCGCCACGATCCGAAGATCCGGCGCGAGCGCGCGCGCCTCGCGCGCGATGATCTCTGCCGAAGCGTCCCCACCGCTTGCGATGACCAGCACAGACGCCGTATCCAGATGCGCGTGGGCGAGGATTTCGGAGTTTGCCGCATCGCCAACCAACACCGAGAGGCCGTCCGCCTCCGCCTCCTCGGCCATCGGCAGATCGCGCTCCACTAGCAGGCACGGCACCTCAAGGTTCTTGAGCACTTCGGTCACGCATTGCCCCGCGTGCCCGTACCCGACGACAACCACATGGTCGCGCAGGCCGTCCGACGGCGGCTCGAAATGATGCACATGGCGCTCGTACAAACCGGAGAGGTGCTTGTGCCCGCTCATCCAGCGCTCGATGGGATCGATGAGCTTGAAGGCGAACGAGTTGAGCGCGATGGAAACCACCGCACCGCCCAGAATGAGGCTGTATTGCTCGGATGAGAGAATCCCCAACGACATGCCCGTCTGACCGATGATGAACGAGAACTCACCGATCTGCGACAAGCCGGCCGCCACCGTGAGCGTGGTGCGCAGCCCCGCGGAAAGCAGGGTGCCCAGCACCATGTTGATGAACCATTTACCGAAGATGATGAGTACAACAAGCGCCACGAGCTCGCCCGCGTGCGCAAAAAGCGTTGCGGGGTTCACCATCATGCCCACCGAAGCGAAGAAGATGATGGAGAACAGGTCCTTGAAGGGAATCGCCTCTGCAGCCACGCGATGCGAGAGCTTCGATCCGCCGACCACGACGCCGGCAAGGAAGGCGCCGAGCGCGACGGACAGGTCGAACAGCATCGATGCCACCATCGCGGTACCGAGCGCGATGACCACGACTGCAAGCTGGAAAAGCTCGCTGGGGCAGAAGCGCGCGATCTTGCCGAGCACCCACGGCAGCATGCGCGAGCCTACCACGAGCATGAACGCCACGAACACCACCGTCTTGACCAGGGCTTCCGCAAGCCCCAGCAAGAGCTCCACGCTCGATATTTCGTCCGAACCGAATACCACCGGGAGCACCACGAGGATCACAACCGTGGCGAGATCTTCCACGATGAGCCAGCCGGTCGCCACGCGGCCACCATGGCTTTGGTACAAGCCGGCGTCGGTCAGGTTTTTGATGAGCACCACCGTCGATGCGATGCTCACCGAAAGGCCGAGCATGACACCCGCCCCGACCGACCAGCCAAACGCCTGCGAAAGCGCGTACCCGACCACCGTCCCCAGCACGATCTGCAAGATGGCGCCAGGGATTGCGATGCCCTTGACCTCAAACAGGTCTTTCAGGGAGAAATGCAAGCCGGTGCTGAACATCATGAACATGACGCCGACTTCGGAGAGCTGGTTCATGGCGTCGGAGTCGCCGATGAACCCGGGGGTGAAGGGGCTCACCACCAAACCGCCTACCAGATAGCCCACAATAGGCGGCAAGCGCAGCGCGCGCGCCACCACTCCGCCGACAAAAGCGGCGACGAGCGCAAAGACGAACGTCATGAGCAGGACTGTGTCTCCGTGCATAAAACCTCCAGGCAAACGCTACACATACGAGCACAAACACAGATGCATCTGGCGGAAAGTCGATGGCCAGCACAGCGCGAATCAGCGCGTATTGCCAACACAGCACGAATGCCACACCGTCATATAACCGTCTCGCGCAGGAGGAAGCACCGCGCATCGACCGTCGCAAGACGCATTGGGCAAGCCACGAGCGGAGAACGTGCAAACTGACCAACAGAACGGAACGCCCGTTCACGTTTACCCACTCAGGGTCGAGCGTTCACGGGCGCATTTGTACATCTTCGATATTGGATTACCCAAACTGCCTGGTCGTTAAACGTGTCATCTTCGTATTTTTGTAGCGCGCGGAACAAAAAGCGCATCCTGACAGGGCAGCTGAGGGAACCTCTGAGCATCGGCGATGCCGACCGCAACGCTAGTTCGGTAGGCACCTGGCGCGCTCTCGATGGGCATCCCTACAACGAGAGCGTCTATCCCGGCTGAACGCAGGAACGTCGACTTGCCGCCGCCTGAAGGCATCCCTACAAGGAAAAGGCCTACCCCGGCTGAACGCCAGGAAAAATGCCGCCGCGCGTGTATCTAGAAATTGTGCCGTGTGATTCTGGCAGAACGCCCGCAGGCATGCAATCCAAGCCCTTCCCAAGATGATCCCCAGGATTTGTGCCGCACTTTTCTGTCCCCAAGCGAGCCGAAAAGGCGTGTTCTTGCATTCTGCTACTTGTTTCATGGGGTGGTCGCAAGCACTTTTCAAGTTTGGCGACACTTTTTGGAGTCTTCAGAAGTAGCAGGAAAATCGGCAAGCCATGTACCTGCGGCTTTCTTCGCCGCGGTGCCCGGCATACTCGGGAAACCCGTAAAAAGTGTCGCCAAACTTGAAAAGTGGTCGCATGAAACGCGTGAAACACAGTGAAGACGACAGAGACAAGACGGGCGGACGCTGAGGCGACAGAAGCCCGCCCCAGAACAGGTAGCCCGACCCTGTGCTTTAGGAACGCAGCGCGAATTTGCGCACCACGCGGTCGATGCGGCGCGTCCAGGGAACATAGAGTACGCTCAGGAAGAGGGCGGTCGCCACGGCGTGCGTGAGGTCAAAAGGCAGCGCCGACGCGACGCGCGCGATGGCGCCGGCAACAGTGATGGGATGCAAGAACCCGATGATGTCGTAGGCGTTGATGATGATGCCGTACAGCACGCCCGAACCCAGCCCGCACGCAATGAGCGCAACTCGGCGCGGCGAGCCGTCCACTCGCGTGAAGGCGCCTGCGTCTGCTAGCACGCCGCCCAGATACCCCACAATTCCCCAAGCGTACATCTGCCACGGCGTCCACATACCCTGACCAAAAAAGAAATTGCTGGTCAACGCCGCAAGTGATCCGACCATGAACCCGTTGCGCCGCCCTAAGGTTGCGCCCGCGATAATAGCGATGGCCGAAACCGGTTTGAAATCGGGGATCGGTGCGAACAGGATGCGCCCGGCCGCCGCTAGTGCGGCAAGCACGACCGTCGGCATGATCTGTCGAAGCGCCGGACGGTCTGCCTCATACCCTGCAAAGAACAGAGCCAGCGTGAGCACAACGACCAGGAGCATGATGAGTGCCGTTTGGCTGGTCCCTGTGGCAAGGAGCACGCCCATGCACGCGGGCACTGCCGCAAGCGCGAGCGGTTCGGCGACGGCGCGCAGGCGCGCGGGGCGACGGCGCGCAGGCGCGCGGGGCGCAGCGTGTTGCTGAGGGGTTTCCTGGGAAGCACTCGACGTGGTGCCGCGCGCGGCGTTGCACGCGGTACCACGCACAGCGTTCCGCGCGGCCTCCTGCGAACCCGCTTTATGGCGGGGGGCTCGTGTATCAGGGCTGGTAGTAGACATTTCCCCGGAAGAACTCCTTACACGAGGTGGTGCATGCAACCTCGCCATCGAATATCATCGACACGTCGTCCGCCACCTGTTCAACAAAATCGAGGTCGTGCGTTGCAAGCACGATCGTTGCGCCCCGATCACGCTGGGCGGCCAGTATGCGCGCCATCTCCCGACGCGCAGCGAGGTCGAGCCCTTTGGTCGGCTCATCGAGCAACAGCAGCTGCGGGCGAATGAGCAGCAGCTTCGCCAATGCCACCAGCTGCTGCTGACCGCCGGAAAGATCGTATGGATGGCGCGATCCATGCGCATCGAGCCCGATTGCGCGCAGCATATCGTGCACGTCAGCCAGGGAATACCCCGCCGCACCCGACCACTCCATCAGCTCATCTTGCACGGTCTCTTCGGCGAATAGCGCTCGGGGATCTTGCGGAAGGAGCGCTTGCGAGCTCGCCGATACCGTTCTCACGCCTTTTTGCAGCTTGAGCGTGCCCGCCATGAGCGAAAGCAGGGTCGATTTTCCGCAGCCGTTGCCGCCGACAAGCGCATGGATGCAACCCGGTGCCACGGCGAGGTCGAGGTTTCGCACGACCCAAGCGCTGCCGCGCTCATAGCGAAACCATGCACGCGTCAGGGATGCCGCCGGCGCGGATGATCGCCGCAGCTTCCACGACGCGAGCTCGGACGATTCGAGCGCGGGCTTCGCCGATATGAATGCACGGGCGGGGTCGGCCTCAGGCGCACGACTCGCCTTGTGCGCGGGGCTCAGTGAGGTAGACACGAGCCCCGTCGAGCCGGAATCGGACATAGACGGCATTCCATCGGGCGCGGAAGGCGCAGCCTCGGACACAGGGCCAGACGTCGTGGAAGCAGGCTTCGGCGACGTCGAAGCGCCGCTCGGCCAGAGCGGTTCGCGCACGCGAAGCGACTCGAGATCGTCCAGCGCTTCAACCCTGCCCTCGCACACCTCAAACGCGCAGGTTGCGTAGTCGATCATCGTGCGCGGCGCGTGGGTCGCCACCACCACGGTGCAGCCCAGCTCCCGGTTTGCGCGAAACAGCGCATGCAGGAAGTTCTTCTCGGCGATGGGATCGAGCTGCGCCGTCGGCTCGTCGAGCAACAGCACGCGCGGCTGCATCACCAAGATCGATGCGAGGGCGAGCAGTTGCTTGCGTCCACCGGAGAGCGCGTCGGTATCGTCGTGAAACCACTGCTCCATGCCGAAAAAATAGCTCGTCTCGGCTACCAGGCGCCGCATCTCATCTTGCTCGACGCCCAGGTTTTCGAGTCCGAAGGCCATCTCGTGCCATACGCTCTCGCAGACAATCTGGTTGTCGGGGTTTTGGAACACATGGCCGACCGTCCGCGCGGAGGCCGTCGCGTCGAGCGATTCGACGGACGTCCCGCACACAAGAATCTCGCCCGACCTGGTCCCCGCCGGCGCGATCTCTGGTTTGGCAAGCGAGAGCAGGGTCGATTTGCCCGAACCCGTCTTGCCCACGAGCAGGGCGAACGCCCCTGCAGGAACCGTCCAGCATGCATGCGAGAGCACGGGATCAACAGAACCCGCGTAGGTAAATGAAACGTCGCGCAGCTCCAAGGCGGGCACGGGAGATGCGCTCGCCGCGCCTGGACTGCCCGTATCGCCCTCACCGCGCATCGTCAACTCGCTCATTTGAACCTCACCACCTCGCGCGCGTGCATAGCCGTCGGCATGAACATCCACAGCGCATAGGGTATGTATCCCCACCACGCCACCAGCTGCGGCATTACAGGATAGAACGAGAACTGGCTAGTCGCCACCACCGCAATGATGCAGCAGAGCGCGCCGAACAGCGCGATGGCCACCAGCAGCGCGGCGTCAGCCACGGTGAAGCGATACCGCGCATACGTGCTGCGACGCGGCGCGCCGCCCCATCCGCGGGCGCGCATGGAATCGGCTGTTTCGAGCGCGTCTTCCATGCCCCACCCCATAAGCACCGAGGACAGACGCAGCCTGGCGCGCACCGCGTCCAAAGCTCGCTGCCTCGGAAGCGTGGCCGCTCCCTGCGCTGCCGCGATGAGGCGGCCTTGTCGCACGAAGCGGGGAATGAGCCGCATGCTCTGCGAGACCATGAGCGAAAGCACCGGAACGACGTTTCCCAGCAGTGCCATGCACTTCTCAAACGGCAGCAGCACGGCGGCCGCCTGGAACCACAGCACGCTCGACACGAAGAGCACGCCCATCGCGCCGCCATAGCACAGGCTCTCTAGAAAGATGGCGCGCTCGCCGACGCGAATAACTATCGTCGATCCTAATGACGAGAAGAACGGGTTGAGCAGCGCGATGACCGCCACGACGGGAAGTTGCCAGCGCAGGCTGGCAACGCTTGCCCGCAGGCCGCGCGCGCGCACCGAATAGGCAAGCCCGCCGACAAGCGAGATCACCAGAAGCACTGGCTGCATGGCCGACATGGTAAGCACCAAAGTGATAAGCAGATACGCAGCCGGCACGACGGGATGCGCGGTATCAAACGCGGTATGTCGTATGCGTGTTGCCAAAAAGCTCCATCTCGGTCGGCTGCCGATCTGCTGAGGCCGAAGAGGTCGAAGGCGGCACCATAAGGGTTGGCACTTCGGAAGCCATCGCCAAGGCCGATGCCAGGGGAATTGACACCCCCAAGGGCATCGCCGAGGCCGTCGCTTCGGGCGACGAGCTGAGCACCCGCCGCGCAGCGCATCGTCCGCCCCGTCGCGCACGGCATTGAAACCGAAGCGCGCATATCAGAGTGTAGCGCACAGCGGCATCGTATGCGCCTCACGCGCATGAACAACGCCTCCTTTTGTCGCGGTATCCTGACCTCGCCGCATCGTCTTAAACCCTGCCGCATCGCCCTAAGCTTCACGGCATCTCCCTAACCGCGCAGCATCGCCCTAACCTCGTCTCATCGCCCTAACCTCGTCTCATCGCCCTAAACCGCGCCGTAGCACCCCAAGTGGGCTCTGCGTATTCGCTGTAACAATTCACGCAGCTTTCGATGCGCGCTTCCCGCAATACCAGCACTGGGGTATCATCGGAACGTAAGCATTTCGGCATGCTCCGACATACATGGGCGCGCGGCCACAGCTGCCCCTAGGTAGTTGCCTGTCCGCCCATTGATGCTGGGCACGTGCCGAACGTCTTGTCGCCCGCCATAAACTGGGAGCACCAATGGACGCTACCGCCATCATCCTTGCTGCGGGCGAAGGCACCCGCATGAAGTCCAACCATGCCAAAGTCGCCCACGCGATTCTTGGCAAGCCCATGATCTGCTGGGTGGTTGACGCCGCGCTCGCCGCAGGCTGCGCGCGCATCATCGTTGTGGTCGGCAGTCACGCCGACGAGGTTCGCGCCGTCATCGCGAACGCATACCAAGGCTCACCCGTTCCCATCGAATGCATCGAACAGACCGAGCGCCTGGGCACGGGGCACGCAGTGCGCGTCGTGCTCGAAGAGACCGGCATCGGCGGTGGAGCTGGCATCGGCACAGAAGCTAGCACAGGCGCTGGCTCGAGCACGCGCGACGGCGCGGATGCCGTGGTGGTGCTCAACGGCGATTTGCCCCTCATCCAACCCGACACAATCGCTCGCTTCGCCCAGACGGTCGCAACGGGCGATGCAGCGGCAGCGGTGCTCGCGATGCTGCCGCCCGACCCCTTTGGATATGGCCGCGTCATAACCGACGCATCGGGCGCGCTCCAAGAGATTGTCGAGCAGAAGGATTGCACGCCCGAGCAGGCGGCGATTCGCGCTTGCAACGCCGGATGCTACGCCTTTGACGGCGCGCAGCTCGCCCAGCACATCGCCGAGATCACCAGCGACAACGCGCAGCACGAATACTACCTGCCGGACATGCTCGCCATTTTGCGCAACGCCGGCCAGCGCGTCGTATCGTTTACCTGCGACGATTACCGCGACGGCTTGGGCGTGAACAGCCGCGCGCAGCTCGCCGAGATAACCGCCATCGCGCGCGACCGCATAAACGCCCAGCTCATGGTCGAAGGTGTCACGTTCATCGATCCCACGCAGGCATGGATCGGCCCAGATGCCACCATCGGCCGCGACACCATCGTGTGGCCACAGACCCATCTCATAGGAGACACGCATGTGGGAGAGGATTGCGTGCTTGGCCCGAACACGCGCCTTACCAACGTCCGCTGCGGAGACGGCTGCACGCTCGACGAGACCGTCGCCATCGACACGGTGCTCGAGAACAACGTGACCTGCGGCCCGCGCGCATACCTGCGCCCCGGCACGCATATGCTCGACGGCTCCAAGGCGGGCACGCACGTGGAGATCAAGAAGTCGACCATCGGCGCGGGCTCGAAGGTTCCCCACCTTTCCTACATCGGCGATACCACCATGGGCTCCCAGGTCAATATTGGCGCGGGTTCCATCACCTGCAACTACGACGGCACCAACAAACACGCCACCACCATCGGAGACCATACGTTCATTGGCTCCGACACCATGATGGTCGCGCCGGTGAACATCGGCGCGAACGCCGTCACCGGTGCCGGCGGCACCATTACCAAGGATGTTCCTGACGGGGCGCTTGCCATCGAGCGCACCGAGCAGCGCATCATAGAGGGCTACTCTAAGCGTAAGAGCAGCCGGATGTAGCATGCGCCGCGGCAACGCGCGCATTGGCTCTGTCACAAGGAGAAGGGGACCATGCCAACAAACGACCCGAAGATGCCCTTGCAGATGGTGAAGACGCTTCGCCTATACTCGGGAAGTGCCAACCGACCACTTGCAGAGAAAATCGCGAAGATTCTTGACGTCGAGCTTTCCGGCCTCGCTCTCGAGAAGTTCTCCAACGGCGAGATCTATGCGCGCTATGACGAGACGGTGCGCGGCGCGGACGTGTTCCTCGTGCAATCCATTAGCGGCGATGTGAACGACGCCCTCATGGAGCTCCTCATTGCAACCGATGCGGCCAAGCGCGCATCTGCGCGCACCATCACCGCGGTCATCAGCCATTATGGCTATGCGCGCCAGGACCGCAAAGCGGCCCCGCGCGAGCCCATCACCGCGCGTCTGGTTGCCAACCTGCTCGAGCGCGCGGGCGTCGACCGCGTGATCACCCTCGATTTGCACCAGGGGCAGATACAGGGCTTCTTCGATATCCCGGTGAATCACCTCTCTGCGCTGCCGCTGTTCGGCCAGTACTACAGCAAGATGGGCTTCGACACCGACAACCTGGTCGTCGTCTCGCCCGACGTTGGACGCGCGAAGGCCGCGAAGAAGCTCTCCGACATGCTCGACTGCTCGCTCGCCATCGCCCACAAGGGTCGCCCGCGCCATAACGCGGCCGAGGTCATGGGCATCATCGGCGATATCGAGGGCAAGACCTGCATCATCAACGACGACATGATCGACACCGCCGGCACCCTCTGCGCAAACGTGCGCGAGCTCAAGAACATGGGCGCAGGCGATGTCTACGTGTGCGCGACGCACGGCATCTTCTCGGGCGCTGCCATCGAGCGCCTGGAGGACGCGCCCATCGTTGAGTGCGTGGTCACCGACTCGATTCCTGTTGAAGCGGGCGGCAAGATCAAGACCATCTCGGTCGCGGGCGAGTTCGCCGAAGCCATCAACGCGGTCTATAGCGAGAACTCGGTCTCTAAGCTCGTGGGCGGAGACTTCGCGCTCTAGCCGCTCTAGCACATACGAATGCCGCGAGCGGGCACCCGGCGCCTACAATGGGTTCATAAGAAATGGGCAGGCGAACGACCTGCCCATGTTCGTTTCGCGATCATGATCGCAGCGCGCGCTGCGGAACATCGGGGCTTGGCGCCCGCTCAGCGGCAAGCGTCCCAATTACACCGCTTCCGCCAGCTTCTCGGCGCGATCGGCTGCAGCGAGGGCGTCGATCACCGCAGCGAGCTGGTCGCCCAGCAGCACGCCGTTGTAGGTCGAGTTGAACCCGATGCGGTGATCGGTCACGCGGTCTTGCGGCTGGTTGTAGGTGCGAATCTTCTCCGAACGGTTGCCGTGGCCGATCTGGCTCTGGCGCTCGGCGCCAAGCTCCGCCTGCTGCTTCTGCAGCTCCATCTCGTACAGGCGCGCGCGGAGCATCTGCATGCAGACCTCGCGGTTCTGGATCTGCGAACGCTGCTCCTGGCTCTGCACCACCGTGTTGGTGGGCAAGTGAGTGATGCGCACCG
>CAZUYD010000026.1:0-25423 GCA_964624825.1 uncultured Enorma sp.
GTTCTCGGCGTTTTGTTACCACCGTTTGAGAAATGCAACCGTCTGCGTGAAGGCGGCTTCTCTGCTCGCGGCGCACTCCCGCGGATAGGTGCGCTCTGCTTTGAACATCCGCAGCGATCTCGCGTTCATGGCACCCTCCATGGGCACCATGATATGGCTCGCGTGCTGAAAGGAAAGGCGCTGCACTTCCCACGGGTGCGCACGCATGCGCAGGCGTTCTTCGATGCGTTTGCACGCTGCATCGCTTGGCCAGGTGGCGTCGTGCGCAGGGCTGATGATCAGCACCGGACCGGCGATGTTTTCAACCTTGATGAACGAATCCTCGTTCGCGCGCTCGAGCAGGCGTTCATACATGAAGCGCATTTCCAGCTGCTTTGTGGCGAGCAGGCGCCAGATGATCGCGCCGTAGGGAATGCGCATGCCGCCGCGAACGCAGGGGAGGGGCTGCTCGCGCCATGTCCAGCTTGAGCGCTCGGATATGCCCTTTGAAGCCATGCTCTTGTTGCCGGTGATGCCCGGCATGACGTAGTCGAGCGGTGAGAGCGCGATGACGCAGCTCAGGGCGGGCATGAGGGATGCAGCAAGCAGTGCCAGCTCGCCACCCTTGGAGATGCCGTAGATCCCGACCTTCTCGAAGCCTTTGCTTTGAAGAAAAGCCACCGCGCGCTCGATGCTCTCAATCGGTACTTCGACGAGCTCGTCGGGAAGTCCGGGCACGTTCCAGTAGCATACCCCGAGCGCGGCGATGCCCTCTCGTGCGAATCGAGCCCCCAGGCCGCGGGGGATGTTGTCGTTGCCCTCGCTCCCGCCGACGACGATCAGCGCCTTGTTGGCGAGCGCTTCGCATGCAGGCTCCGTTCGCGCGGGTTCAAAGAAGAAGCCATGGAACCCGTCGGATTCGACGGTCAAGCATTGCGGGTTGCGCATCGCGTTCACCTCCGTTCGCGCGCGGGGCGTTCTGATCTGGTTCGTGTTCGTGACGTCCTGCGTCGTGCCTCCGTTCGCGCAGCGTTCTGGCTCGAATCGAAGCCTCATGGCTGCGTGTCGCACCGATCCCGCTTCTGTGAACGTCCGCAGATGCCTCTTGTCCAAAAAGTGTTAAGTATGTCTAACTAATTTAGATGCTAGCACATATGCTCGGGGCATGACGATCGACATTCGAGCGTGTCTTCGGCCTTCGAAGGCGTATCGCGATGCGTTGTCCCCGAGGCACACGGCGCGAAAAAACGTGCAGCCGAGCGGCGCGTACCGTGCATCTCATATCAATCTCTGATGCAATCAATGCAGCAACCTGTCACAATGGTATGTCGAACAGGGTTGCCGCGCCGCGCGCGGCGCGGCATGAGCGGGGAGTGCCACGCGATATGCTACATGCTGCAGAGATATATCCGCCGGATGGAAGTATTGCGGGAGCAGCGCCGGGCGGCAAGGAAGAGGTTGCGCAGCGCATCGCCGATCGTATCGTCTACCTCGAAGAGCATTCGCCTGTTCCGGTAGAGGTTCCCGCGGCGATGGGTTCCGAAGGGCGCGAGACATATGGATGGATCGACTTTGGTCGCTTGCCGAACACGCGCGACCTGGGAGGACTTTCCGCAGCGGATGGATCGCGCGTGAAGCCCGGGCTGCTTTTGCGCTCCGGCGCCCTTGGCTTTGGCAGCGATGCGGATCTTGACCGCCTGCGCGATGAGTACAACCTGAAGCTTGTTGTCGATCTGCGCAATATCGAGGAGCTCATCGAGATTCCCGATCCCATGGACGCATTTCCCGGTGCGCGGTATCTCCATGCGGACATCCTGGCGCGGAGTGTCGAGGGCATTACGCAGGAGAAGGCGACGCGCGACAAGATCATGCGCGAGCGTCGGGAGCTCGAGCGCTCGCTGCGCAACGACGCCGCCAACCCGATGGAGGCCATGTATCGCTATCTGCTTATGAGCGCATCCGGTATGTTGGGGTATCGCATGTTCATGCGCGCGCTGATCGAATGCGAGGACGGTGCCGCGCTGTGGCATTGCTCGATTGGTCGCGATCGCTGCGGCATTGCGTCCGCGCTGGTCGAGACGGTGCTCGGCGTGTCATGGGATGATATCGAGTCCGATTACCTCGCCACGAACATCTTTGCCACAAACGAGCAATCGATGAGCTATCCGGCGGCGCGTCGTGCGCTGCGTGCGGCACGCGACGCCGTGGCGGAGCGGTACGGGAGCTTGATGGGATACATCATTACGGCGCTCGAGGTCACCCCGGCCGAGGTCGATCGGCTGCGCGCGCGGTATCTCGACTAGGATGACGCTGCTTAGGATGACGTTGCGCGCCGATCGTTACGAGCGGTAGTGGTCGAGGCACATCGTAATGAAGTCGCGCATCTCCTCGCGGAAGCCGGCGTGATAGTTCGCGCGCCCCAGCCGCTCGAGCGCTTGGGCGATGAGCGGGTTTCGCCGGCAAGCTCCTGCGGCGCCAACGGCATGGAAGTAGACCGATTCGATGAGGAGCGCAGCCCGCGTGCGTTCAATGGGAACGAGCGCTTCAAGCCGTTCAGACATTTTATCTAGGCAGGTATAATACGCGCCTTTGAAGTCAGCGAGCGCATCGACGGTCACGTTGGTCTCGATGATTGCGGAGAGAATCTCGCCCAGGCGGAAGTAATCCTGGTGCGCGTTGGCAATGCCCGCCCACACTTCGGCGATGGTTTCAGGTGAAAGCCCGCAGCCCTCGGGAAGCGCCGAGAGCAGCGCATCGAAGTATGCCGTGCACTCATCGGTGTCAAGGGAGAGGAAGATCTCCTCTTTCGTGTTCACATATTTATAGAGGCTGGCGCGCGACCAGCCAAGCTCCCCGGCAATGGTGGTAAGCGTGATCTCGTGGTAGGGGTGCATGTCGAACTGCCGCTTGGCAGCGCTCTTTATCTCCGCCATGCGCTGCGCTTTCTGCTCGGTGCTTCGTGCCCTAATGAAATCGGCCATCGTCTTCCTCCGTCGTCAACATGGCTGAACTATAACATGCGAAACGCGAGAACAACTAAAAGATATGTAGGAAACGTGACGAATATTTTTACCAAGAGAAGCAACAAAGCGTCGCTTATAGTACCAAATAAGAAGTGACGCCACGTCACTTAGAGACGAATGAGAAAGAAGGGTGTTGCTATGCTCGGTAACTTCTCGTATCACAATCCTACGAAGCTCATCTTCGGTTCCGACGCGATGGACGCGCTCGCGCATGAGCTCAAGGGCTACGGCCAAACGGTTCAGCTCGTCTATGGCGGTGGCTCCATCAAGAAGAACGGTATCTACGATCAGGTGCTCGCCGCGCTGGAGGCGGCCGGCAAAACCGTCGTTGAGGATGCCGGCGTCATGCCCAACCCCACGGTCGAAAAGCTGAACGAGGGCATCGCCATCGCGCGCGAGAACGACGTCGATTTCATCCTTGCGGTGGGCGGCGGTTCGTGCATCGACTATGCGAAGGGCGTGGCCGTCTCGGTGAACCTCGACGCCGATGTTGATCCGTGGCAGAAGTACTGGGTCGATTTCGACGAGCCCACGTGCCCGGTCGTGCCGGTGGGTGCCGTGCTGACCATGGTGGGCACCGGTTCCGAGATGAACTGTGGGTCGGTCATCACCAACCACGAGACCAAGATGAAGGTCGGTCACGTTTTCGCGAACCCCGACGTGTTCCCCAAGTTTGCCGTGCTGAACCCGGAGTTCACCTTTACGCTGCCCAAATACCAAATGGTCGCGGGCATCTTCGACATCATGAACCACATCACCGAGCAGTATTTCTCGGGCGAGGACGACAACACGAGCGATTACCTCTCCGAAGGGCTTATGCGCTCGCTCGTTCATGCAAGTCGCATCGCGGTCGAGAACCCGCAAGATTACGAGGCGCGCTCGAACATCATGTGGTGCGCGACGTGGGCGCTCAACACGCTCGTTGCCTGCGGCAAGTCGACGGACTGGGAGGTGCACATGCTTGGCCAGGCGCTCGGCGCGCATACGGACGCCACGCATGGCATGACGCTCTCCGCGGTCGCGCTGCCGTACTATCGGCTCATCATGCCCTACGGCCTGACCAAGTTCGCGCGCTTCGCCCAGAACGTGTGGGGTATCGACCCGGCGGGCAAAACCGAGGAGGAGCTTGCCGCTGCGGGCCTCGACGCCATGGAGGCGTGGATGCGCGAGATCGGCTGCGTGATGAGCATCTCCGAGTTGGGTGCCGATGAGTCCATGATTGAGGGTATTGCCGACAGCACGCTCGTTATGCAGGGCGGCTACCATGTCCTCACGCGCGACGAGATCGTTAAGATTTTCCGCCAGAGTTTGTAGGTCGGACGCATCTGCGGGCGGGGCTCGCGCAGCCTCGCTCGCATGGTGAGTGGTTAGAGCGGCGCGTATCGATAGCAGGGAAGATGATACCGGTGAAGAGGAATCTGGGCTCGGTGCTTGCGCGCTGCCCTACGCCTGCCACGATCGCGGGCGCGATGGTCGATGGCAGGTCCAATTAGATGTAGGCCGCGTATGTGGGCGCCATCGGGCACGACCGCATTCTGATCAGCTGCGCGAGCGGTCGCTACACCGGTTGCGGCATTCGCGAGATGGATGTGGTCTTGGTGAGCCCGTGTGCAATCGCGAGGCGCCCGGCCGCCGGTTGAGTTTCATGAAGCGGAAACCGTCAGTGCTCGATGGCCTTGGCAGAGGGGAGAGAACATGAGCAAGATTCTCATAGCATATTTCTCGGCAAGTGGCACCACGGCGCGTGTTGCGCGCGCCGTGGCCGGTGCGCTCAACGGAGAGCTCTTCGAGATCGCGCCGTGTACGCCCTATTCGGCGGCGGATTTAGATTGGAACGACAAGCAAAGTCGCTCTTCGCGCGAGATGAATGACCCGATGTGCCGTCCAGAGCTTGCAGGTGCGGTGCCCGATGTGTCGGGGTACGATGTGGTTCTGCTGGGCTTTCCCATCTGGTGGTACGTTGAGCCGCGCATCGTAGATACGTTCGTGGAGGCGGCGGGGCTTGCCGGCAAGATCGTCATACCGTTCGCGACGTCTGGCGGTTCGGGCATCGGCGGTGCCGAGAAGAGCCTGGCCGAGAAATACCCCGCTGTTAATTGGCGTTCTGGCGCGCTGCTTCGTTCCGCGAATGCCGCCAGCTGGGCGTGCGGGCTTGCACTGTGAGAGACGAGCATATGCATGCAAGGCGCTCGAATCGCATTACGAGACGTTTGCCGCCATCTCGCATGCGCGGTCGCGGCTGCGTGCTTGGCGCCGGATATGCACGCCGTCTATGACGCGCGCTACCAGGTTTCCACGCGCCTCATTCGAGCTTGGCGCTTCGCTGCAGACTTCTCGAAGGAGAAAAACGAGCATGGCCATCACCATAAACCTGTACTACACCGGTAAGGACGGCGCAGCTCGTCGCTTTGCCGACGAGATGGAGGCATCCGGCGCCGCGGACGCGATTCGCGCGGAAGAGGGTAACATCTCCTACCGCTATTTCCAGCCGCTCGATGACCCCGAGACGGTGTTGCTCATCGATTCCTGGCGCGACCAGGCGGCGTTCGACGCGCACCACGCCTCGCCCATGATGGAAACGATCGCGAAACTGCGCGATACATATGATCTGCATATGCATGCGGAGCGGTATGTGAGCGATGAGGATGGCATGTCGCAGCACGACGCATCGTTCTTGCGCGCGTAGCGCGAGACGCCCGATGGTGCGCAACGGTGTGGCTATCGGGCGCCATCGATGCGTGCTCTACAGAGAGAAGATGATTGTTATGGCAGATAAAACGCTGGCCTGCGGTGTAGGTGCGCTTGCGCAGAGCGATCCGGAGTTCGCGGAGCGCTTTGCGTACTTTGCAGGTGAGCAGGTCGTGCAGGAGGACGCCGCAGCGCTTCCTGACCGTGACCGCTACCTGGCGATACTTGCAGCGCTCCTCGGGTGCCAGGGGCTGGACGAGTTTCGCGCGATGGCCGCCGAGGCGCTCGATGCGGGCATCACGCCCATCGAGCTCAAGGAAGTCGCTTATCAGGCGACGGCGTATCTGGGCATTGGCCGGACGCGCCCGTTTTTCGGCGTGGTAAACGAGGTGCTTACGGCGCGCGGCATCGGACTGCCGCTGCCCAGCCAGGCGACGACGACGCTGGAGACGCGCCGCGCTGCGGGGAACCAGAAGCAGATCGAGTATTTCGGCGAGGGCATGCGCGAGAGCTGGAAGACGGGTCCTGCGGAGCGCGAGCACATCAACCGGTGGCTGGCGGACAACTGCTTTGGCGACTACTATACGCGCGACGGCCTATCCGACCTTGACCGCGAGATGATCACCTTCTGCTTCATCGCGGCTCAGGGCGGTTGCGAACCGCAGGCCACCGCGCACGCGGGCGCTAACTTGAACTTGGGGCGCGATCGCGACTTCATGTATCGCGTGGTGTCGCAGATGCTGCCCTATATTGGATATCCGCGCAGTTTGAATGCACTGGCCTGCATCGATAATGCAGCCGCGGCGCGTGCGTAGCGGGTCGTTTGCGTCACACCCGCGCGTTAAGCTCTGCGCGCAGGCAGATCCTTGCGGTTGTCAGCCAGCGGGGCGATGCAAAAGAAAGGTTCCGACGCGCTGGATAGAGCTACGTGCGCCGCATCGGATTCGACGCATCGAACCCGGCATACACCAGATGGAAAAGGAGAACAACCATGGCAGAGACTGATTTCATCCCGATGTTCGGCAAAGGCGAGCCGAACGACGCATTTGCGCGCTATTTCATCGGCAACTCGTATTTGAACCCGCTTACCGATGCCGTAGCCTGCGGCGTTGGGCTTGCGAACGTGACCTTCGAGCCCGGGTGCCGCAACAACTGGCATATCCACCATGCAAGCAAGGGCGGCGGGCAGATTCTCATCTGCACCGACGGGCGCGGTTGGTACCAGGAATGGGGCAAGCCGGCGCAGGAGCTCACCCCGGGCACCGTTGTGGTGATTCCCGCCGGCGTCAAGCACTGGCATGGTGCTGCGGCAGACAGCTGGTTCAGCCATATCGCCTTTGAGGCACCGGGCGAGGATACATCGAACGAGTGGCTTGAGCCGGTCGACGATGAACAGTATGGTGCGCTTGCATAAACGGAGGCAGATCTAACAACGCCGCCAAATCCAGTAGCGCCGCCAACAAGCGCGCCTTCGACCAAGGCGGCAGTTTCATCGATGCGCCAAACATGGTAGCAGGTGACTGCTCCATAACGGAAAACAGAACGGGGCGGCTCGTCGAGTTGCCCCGTTTTCGTCCAGCCTGCATTCGCGCTAAATCGCTGCGCCACCGCTTAGAGGGCTCGCATATTACGGCTTGGCTGCCTAACTCAGCGCATCCCGGCTTACCGCTCATCGGCAAGCCGGCCGCCGGACGATGTTAGCCCCGTCGGCACCGCCGCACAACGCCGCCGCTACGCACGCTTGATGAACGCTTGGTATCCCTTGTACGCCTCGTAGATGTCGGCCTTATTGGTGATCTCCCAGAGCGAGTGCATGGAGAGCACCGCCACGCCGGAATCGATCACGTCCATGCCGTACTCAGCCAGGATATAGGCGATGGTACCGCCGCCGCCCGCGCCGATGCGGCCGAGCTCGCAGGTTTGGAAGGCGACGCCCGCCTCGTCCATGATGTCGCGCAGCAGTCCCAGGTACTCGGCATCCGCGTCGTTGGAGCCGCCCTTGCCGCGCGACCCGGTGTACTTGTTGAAGCATAGGCCGTGTCCCATGAAGGCGGCGTTTTTCTTCTCGAAGCGGTCGGCATAGAGCTGGTCGAAGCCGGCGGAGACATCGGATGAAAGCATGCGCGAGTTAGCGAGGGCGCGGCGCAGCTTGAGGTCGCCCGACTCGCCCGCGAGCTCCATGATCTCGGCCACGGTATTCTCGAAGAAGCGGCTGGTCATGCCCGAAGCGCCCACCGAGCCGATCTCCTCCTTGTCTACGAGCAGGGTGACGGCGGTGCGGTCTACCTGCGGCACCGCGAGCTGTGCTGCGAGCGAGGTGTAGGCGCACACGCGGTCGTCTTGGCCATACCCCAAGATCATCGAGCGGTCGAAGCCCATCTCGCGCGCGGCGCCGGCGGGCACGACCTCGATCTCTGCCGAGAGGAAGTCCTCCTCGTCGATGCCGTAGGTGTCGGCGAGGATATTCAGCAAAAGCTGTTTGACCGGACCCTTCTGCTCTTCGTCGCCCTCGATCGCCACGGGTTTGCCCCCAACGATCACATCGAGGTTCTCATGATCTACCGCCTCGGCGGCAGGCTTTTTCATCTGATCGCCCGCAAGGTGAATGAGCAGGTCGGAGATGCAGAAGACCGGATCGGTCGGGTCTTCGCCCACGCACACCTCGACGGCGGTGCCGTCCTTCTTGCAGACGACGCCGTGCAGTGCGAGCGGGGTGGCGACCCAGTGGTACGCCTTCACCCCGCCATAGTAGTGCGTGTCGAGATAGGCCATGTCGCCGGCCTCGTAGAGCGGATTCTGCTTAAGATCGAGGCGAGGGGAGTCGATGTGCGCACCCAAGATGTTCATGCCCTGCTCCATGGGGGCGGTGCCCAGATTCACGAGCATGAGGGTCTTGTTATGGCAGACGGCGTACACCTTGTCGCCCGCAGTAAGCGTGCGTCCCGCTGCCTGCATGGTTGCAAGATCGACGTACCCCGCGGCTTCGGCAAGCGCGACGGCAGACTTCACGCATTCGCGCTCGGTCTTGTTTTCGCTGATAAAGGCTCGGTAGTCCCCGCAAAGCTGTTCGAGCTCTGCGATGGCGGCATCGTCGTAGCTTTTCCAGGCGTTCGGTCGCTCCATGGGCGTCCCCTTTCTCTTGCGCGCTTCTCGCTGGCGCATGCTGACAGCGCATGCCCGCACGGGTGCGATTCCGATTCCACATGCCATGGTAGCATGCCGGCGAAGCCCGTGCAGTTCTAAGCCGGCCGTCCTTGCATTCGTGGTACGCTCAGAAAACTACCTGAATAAGCACCATATACAGCAGGGTACCACCCGCGATGGAGATGAGCATGTTGCGGCGCCAGAGATGCAGTGCCAGCACGCTAACAAGCGCGATGGCCTCGGGGATGCCGTGCGTGCCCGAGAAGAGGTCAACAGAGCGCAGCGAATAGACCACGAGGAGCCCCATCGCGGCAGCAGGCAGCACGCCTCCCAGGTAGGAGACGAATGCGGGCGGCTTGCGGTTTGCGGGGAACACGATGAACGGCAAGAACCGCGTGATGAGTGTCCCCGCGATGGCGGCGCCGATGGTGATGATCTGCTGGGTGAGGGTCATTTCGACGCACTCCGTCTTTTCCGTTTGGCACCGGCGCGCGCGATAGCCTCATGGAACGAAAGCGGCGTCTCTGAGCGCCACATGAGGTAGAAGATGCCGAGAATGAGCGCCATGGCGGGGATCATGAACGCGTCCGGGCCAAGCACCGCAAGGCAGGCCGCGCTGGCCGCGACGCCTACGACGGCGGGTACGTTGCCGGTTGCGGCGAGCCATTGATCGAGAAAGAGCACGAAGAACAGGGCTGTCAGCACGAAATCGAGTCCGGTGGTGTCGAAGGTGAGCACGTTTCCGAGGATGCCGCCAAGCGTTGCGCCCGTTATCCAGTACAGGTGGTTGAGCAGCGTGACGAAGAACATGAACCAGGTGCGATCGACATCTGCCGGCGGTTCAACCGAGCTGTTGATGGCGAAGGTCTCGTCGCACATGCCGAAGATGAGATAGAGCTTCTTGCGGCCGGTGCCTCGAAAGCGCTCGAGCATAGAGAGCCCGTAGAACAGGTGGCGGGCGTTTACCATGAGCGCCATGACAAGCGCGATGAGCGGGTTGAATGTCGATAGCAGCAGATCGACCGTCACGAATTCCATCGATCCCGCGAAGATGAGCGCGCTCATGCACAGGGGATACACGAAGGAGAACCCGCGCGACCCCATGAGAAAGCCGTAGCTGATGCCGAGGAATATGAATCCCGCGCAGATGGGCAGGGTATAGGGAAGCGCTGCTTTGAATGCCTTAAGCTTCATAGGGGTAATCCTCGTCATGCATGGCTGCTGCATGGTTGTCTGGCGGCCGACACGGTAATCTCAGCATACAACAACTACCGGTACGATGCGGGGCATATTTGAATACCTGCGCTGCATGTATGAGGTGGCGCTGCGCGCATGAGGTACTGCTCGCCTGTTGCTGCTGCTCGAACGCTTGCGTCTTCGTGTCGCTGCGCGCATGAGGTGCTGCTGCGTCCTGAAGCCGGGTTTGCGCCCGACTCGACCGACTCTCGCAATCTCGTCTCTCGCACCCTGAGGCAACTCGACGCTGCCCCGACTGATCGAGGAAGGAGCGCACCCGCCGCGTCCGATTTCATGTTCTTCGACTTCCGTACGTTCCGGCGCACCCGTTAGCGAGAGCGCTTTCCAGAGCCCCTCCTTGTGCTAAAGCTGTATCGGAATTTGGGGGGCTATCATGGAGCGCCCACGCTGTTGGTCCTTTCGGGCTCGACTTACAGCCGGCCGAGCTCCCCGAGGCTGTATGCCGTACCCGTGCGTTAGTCCTTTCAGGCGATGCGGAGTACCCGTACATGACCTACGTGTTGTATGCCGTACCCGTGCTGTTAGTCCTTCCAGGGGTGAGAGGTGAGGTGCCAGCCGTGGCAGTACGGGCAGCGATAGGTGCTTAACCCGCG
This sequence comes from uncultured Enorma sp., assembly GCA_964624825.1. GTDB lineage: Bacteria > Actinomycetota > Coriobacteriia > Coriobacteriales > Coriobacteriaceae > Enorma. The sequence goes on from CAZUYD010000026.1 coordinate 10,685, forward strand.
GCGCCCGTGCTCTTCGCACGCCGCGATCGCACCAAGCGCCTCCGTGCGCGTTGCATAGCGATTTTTCGAAGCGCAGGCTTTCTCATAGTGGGCCTGGTCGCGCTCGGCTTCGAGCGCGTCGCGCCGCTTGGATTCCCGGTCAAAAAGATCGCCCATGTCGGAGAGTTCGGATGCAAAGGCGGCGGCTTGCTTGGCTCGTGCGGAGGGCTTTCTGCTCGACATGATGACCTCGTATCTGGGGTTCGGCTGTGAAATGATGTGACTCAAGTATTCCCAAAACTCAATATGGGAACACAGCTCGCCGGTGCATTACACATCAGAGCGCGCTATCCATGTTGTACGTCTGCATTCGCGTGCTTGCGGCTTTCTGTGCAACTCGTTCCACACAGTCGTTGCTGCTTATGCGAGAATGTGAGGAATCGGCTGAGAGGGGTTGCGTATGAGCGCGCATGAACGAGAAGTCATCGGTGTTGACGAACGCGTGTCGGTCGGGCGCGCTATTCCGCTGGGCATCCAGCATATGATGAGCATGTTCGGATCGACGGTGCTCGTTCCCGTGCTCACAGGGCTCGACCCTAACGTGGCCATCATGTGCTCAGGCATTGGAACCATCTGCTATCTGCTGGTCACGGGCAACAAGATTCCGAGCTACCTGGGCAGCTCGTTTGCGTTCATCAGTCCCATTCTCGCGGTCGGGGCAACGCAAGGGCTCGATGCGGCGATGTCTGGCGTGATTGTTGCCGGCATGGTGTTTCTGGCGGTTGCGGGCATCATCAGGCTCGTAGGAACCGGATGGCTCGATCGTTTGCTGCCGCCGGTGCTCGTCGCGTCTGTCATGGTGGTCATTGGCGTCGGGCTTTCGGCGACGGCGGTCGATATGGCGTTCATGCAAGATCTGTCCGATGGCACCACGGCGTTCTATGGTCTCGGTGCGATCGTGGCGGCGATCACGCTTGTCGCGGCGGTTGTGTTCTCGAGCATGGGCGGCATCTTCGGGACGGTTCCCGTGCTGCTCGCCATCATCGTGGGATACCTCATTTCGCTTCCGTTGGGTCTTGTCGATTTCACGTCGGTGGCGGAAGCGGCGTGGATCGGGTTGCCGAACATCTCGGTGCCGCGCTTCGATGTGGGCGCTATTGTGTTGGTTGCTCCAGTTGCGATCGTGGTGGTCATCGAGCATATTGGGCATTTGCTCGCGGTGGGCGAGATCGTCGGCAAGGATTACCGATCCATGCTTCCGCGCTCGCTCGCAGGCGACGGCATCTCGACCATGATTTCGGGCTTTTTGGGAGGCCCGCCCACCACGACCTACGCTGAGAACATCGGCGTTATGAGCGTGACGCGTGTCTACTCCACGCAGATTTTCTGGTATGCGGGCGGCTTCGCGTTCGTTATCGGCGGGTTCTGCCCCAAGTTGGCGGCGCTCATCCAATCGATTCCCGGGCCTGTGATGGGCGGCGTGTGCCTGCTGCTCTTTGGCCTGATCGCTTCGAACGGCCTGCGCATGCTCGTGTCGAACCGCGTCGATTTCGACGAGAACCGCAACCTCATGATCGCTTCGGTCGTCATCATCGTGGGCGTGGGCATGGAGGCAAGCGGTATCTCGATTCCCATCGGCGACTACACGCTTCCCGGCATGGCGACCTCGGCGCTGGCGGGTATCCTGCTCAACCTCATCTTGCCGGGCAGGGGCAACAAGGTCGTTGAAGGCTCTGCGGAGGAATAAGGATCATTCGCACGAGAGTTCCGTGTTAAGTTCGAGGCGGCCGCTCCCTTATGGGGGCGACCGCCTCGTTTGCTGCGGCCGCAGGGTTCGAATAGTTGCCATGTGCGGGCACGATGCGCGAGCAGATGCCGCGCGGACGCGCATCGTGCGCCGCGGGGTGCCTCGCTAAATGCGTTCGGCCAGATCGAGCACCATATGCTCCGTCTTCTCCCAACCCAAGCACGCGTCGGTGATGGATTTGCCATAGACGCCGCCGTCGATCGGCTGGTTGCCGTCCTCGAGATAGCTCTCGACCATGAAGCCGCGCACCAGATGCCGGATGGTCTTCGAGCGACGCATGGAGTCGGCCACCTCGTGACAGATGCGAATCTGCTCGAATGGCCGCTTGCCCGAGTTGTCGTGGTTGCAGTCGATAATGACGGCGGGGTTGGAGAAGTCGGCCTCGGTGTACTGCTCCGCGAGACGCTCCAGGTATTCGAAGTGGTAGTTGGGGTAATTGATGCCGTCTAGCCCCACATAGCCGCGCAGCACCGCGTGGACGAGCGGGTTTCCGGTGGTTTCGACCTCCCAGTTGCGGAAGATGAACGTCTGCGGCTGCTGGGCGGCGTATATGGAGTTCAGCATGACGCTTGTGGAGCCGCCGGTGGGGTTCTTCATGCCGACGGGCATGGGCACGCCGCTCGCCACCAAACGATGCTCCTGGTTTTCCACGGAACGCGCACCCACGGCAATGTATCCAAGCACATCGATGAGATATTGGTAGTTGGTGGGATAGAGCATCTCGTCTGCGGTGAACATGCCCGTCTCTTCTGCGACGCGCAGATGCATGCGGCGGATGGCCTTCACGCCGCCGAGCAGATCGGAGGGGCCTTCGGGATCGGGGTTGTGCAGCAAGCCCTTGTAACCGGTTCCCTTGGTGCGCGGTTTGTTGGTGTACACGCGCGGAACGATGAACAGGCGCTCGCGCACCCGCTCGGCAAGTTTGGCAAGACGGCAGACGTATTCGAGCACCGAATCCTCGCGGTCGGCCGAGCAGGGGCCGATGATGAGCAGACGCCGATCGTCCTCGCCCGAAAGAATCGAGGAGACTTGCGCATCGAATTCGGGCTTTCTCGCTGCGGTCTCTGGAGAGAGCGGCATCTCCGCACGAATCTCCTTGGGGATGGGTAGTAGGCGCTTGAACTCCATAGACATGGTCTGGTTCCTCATTCTTCGCTGCGGATGATGCGTGCAAGCCGGCTCATTATCTCGCTCAGCCTTCTCGTCCAGACACTATACTCTCTGCGAAACCTAGTTGTTACGAATATCCTTGCCGGTCGGTTTCGATTCTTTCGCGGCGGGGATGAGCCTCTGCTTGCGAGACGATTATAACTTTTCGGCCTCGTGGCCAAAAAAGCACGATAGGTTGCATGGTTTGCCCCGCGTCGTGGGTTCCGGGCGGGGCGGAGCGCTCATTCAGGGGTCCAGAAGCCTCCTGAGACCCCCGAATACCGCGTTTCCGGCCGACCGGGACGCCATGAAAGCCCCCTTTCGCCTCCCGAGGGCCTCCACGGCCCCCGATCGCTGCAACCTATCGCACCTTTTTGGCCACCGGTGCGGAAATTTGCGCGAATGGGGGCGCCGCCCGCCCCCCGGGCGGCGCTTTGAGTCGGCAGCTTATAGAATCATATGCGAAACGCGTTGGACGGCATCTTTCCCGACGGGATGATATGGTGCCGCTGCGCGTCTTGCATTGGGAGCAACGCAGGTTGCAGGAGTCTTTATCGTGGAGTAGGCGTGTGCGCAGAATCCATTGCCGCTGGCACCACGGTGAATAAAATGATAATTGCAGAGTATGCGATGTGGCATTATAAACGACCATGATTTCTGTTCCGAGCAAGGAGGATTGAGATGGAGATAACTCAGATCGAGCTCGCCAAGATGATCGAGCACACGAACCTCAAAGCGTTCGCCACGCGTGATGATCTCCAGAAGCTTTGCGAAGAGGCTTGCGCCCATGGGTTCAAAACAGTTGTTGTCAACTCCGGTCCCGTCGCCATGTGCGCAGAGATGCTCAAGGGTTCTGACATCCCGGTATGCGCCACAATTTCTTTCCCGCTCGGCCAGAACACCATCGAGATGAAGGTCGCCGAGGCGCGTGACGCTATCGCGAACGGCGCGAGCGAGTTCGACTACGTCTGCAATGTCGCTAAGGTCAAGGAGCACGACTGGGGCTATGTCGAACGCGAGATGCGCTCTCTCGTTGCCGTTGCGCGCGAGGCGGGTGCCTGCTGCAAGGTGATTCTTGAGACGTGCTACCTCACCGACGAGGAGATCGTGGGCGTGTGCGAGGTCGCCCGGGAAGCAAAGCCCGACTTCGTCAAGACCTCCACGGGGTTCGGCACTGCCGGAGCCACGGTGGAGCACGTCCGCCTCATGAAGGAGACGGTTGGTGACGGGGTGCAGGTCAAGGCTGCTGGCGGCATCCGCGACCTCGACACGGCGCTTGCCATGATCGGAGCCGGCGCCACGCGCCTCGGCACGTCCTCGGGCGTCAAGATCTGCGAAGAGTTCCTTGAGCGTACGGGCGAGCAGTCATAACGGAGCAATGTTTCGATGCGGCATGCATCTCGTTCAATCTTGAGGCCGAAGAGAAAGATGGTGCCATTCGGAAGCTGGCCGGCATGCTCGCCCGAGCCGGCTGCATCGAGGATGAGGATACGTATATGCAGGCGGACTTATCGCTGGCTGCTGTCGCTTGGCGATCGGCAAAGCGTTCAAGAACCTGCCCGATAAGTTCGCCGGCATCATGTCCGCGCTTGCGCGCCCCGTCCTTTCGACGCTCGCGACCGGTCTGCTTATGGTCTTCGTCATCGGTCAGCCGCGCTCCTGGCTTCAGGCGGCACGTGCTGGTAGGCTCAACAGCATAACCGGCGCTTCCGCGCCGCGCTCGGACTTATTCTGGGCACTATGATGGCTATCAATCTTGTCTGTCCAATGGGCAAAGCCTCGTACTTCTTCGGTGTCGCTTCGCTTACGACTCTGGCCGAAGGCCAGGCAAGCACCATCATGGTGCCCTCATCTTCGTTATTTCTGGTGCCGTTTTCAACCTACCGATAATGCTCATGGCGCGTGCTGCGGGAGTAACCGTGTCCGTCCTGCTCATCTCCTTCCTTAGGAAGGAAGTTCCCCAAGATTAGGCATAATTGCAAGGAGCGGCAATTGAAGTGCCTGCGACGCGCTTGCATGTTGTCGACATGCGCTTCGATCTAGTCGCCTCTGGGTTGGGCGCTCCATGGAAAGGAAATCGGGCTCGTCTTCGAACACAGGTACCGCAGCTCTGGGCCGGGCGCTTCGTGGAAAGGGTGGTCGACGTGGCTAAGGTGGTTAATGTATGCGTGATCGGAACAGGCCGGGCAGGGATGATCCACGCCCGCAGCTATAACGGCAGCGTTTCTGGGGGGCGCCTGGTAGCGCTTTGCGACCCCGTCGAAGCGGCGCTTGCGGCGGCGCAGCAGGAGACGGGGGTAGAGAAGGTCTACACCGACTACCATGATGTCATGGCGGATCCAGGGGTCGATGCCGTGGTGGTCGTCACTCCGACTGGCCTGCACCGCGAGATCGTGATCGCAGCCGCCGAGGCGGGCAAGCATGTGTTTTGCGAGAAACCCATGGCCACCAACGCCGAAGAATGCGACGAGATGATCGCCGCATGCCGCGACCATGGCGTTAAGTTGCAGCTCGGCTTCATGCGACGCTTTGACAAGAGCTTCCGCCGCGGCAAGGAGATCATCGATTCTGGAGCTATCGGTGACGTGACGCTCGTGAAGTCGCTCACGCATGGTCCGAGCGAGCCGAAGGAATGGATGTTCGACGTTTCGAAGAGTTCTGGTCCCATCGGTGAGGTTAACAGCCATGATTTCGATACGCTGCGCTGGTATGCGGGGTCGGAGGTCAAGACCATCCATGCAATCGGCGGGAACTTTCGCGCGCCGGAGAAGGCCGCTGAGTATCCGGATTATTACGACACCTGCGCGGTTCTGCTCGAGTTCGAAAACGGCGTGCTCGGCATGGTGGATGGAGCTCAGTACGTGCAATACGGCTACGATTCACGCGCAGAGATCCTGGGTACGAAGGGCAACGTGCTGGTGGGATCTCAGCGCGCTGACGACGTGACTGTCGCGGTCGCAGGGATGCAGCTGAAAGCAGATGCCATGCCTTCGTGGCGCACGCTCTTCAAGGATGCATACGTGGAGGAGGCGCGCGCCTTCATCCGCTGCATCGTCGAAGATACCGAGCCCGAGGTCACCGGTCATGACGGCAAGATGGCGCTCATCTTGGTGCGGGACGGCCTGCGCTCTCTTCTCGAGCATCGGCCGATCGAAGTGGAGGCGTGAGGAATATGAAGGCTGCGGTTCTTCGCGGGAAGCTCGATCTTTCGGTTGAGGAGATCCCCGTTCCAAAAATAGGATCCGGCGACATCCTGCTCAAGGTCAAAGCGGCTTCCATCTGCGGTACCGACGTGCGTATGTATAAGAATGGTCGGGCGAATATCGACATCGAACACCCCATGGTGATAGGACATGAGTTTGCTGGCGTCATCGAGGCGGTGGGGGATGGGGAGACGGGGTATGCGCCGGGTCAGCGAATCTCGGTTGCGCCGAATATCGGATGCGGTACGTGCGACATGTGCATCACGGGTCAGACGAATGCCTGCCCGGACTACCGAGCCTTCGGCATCACAATTCCCGGAGCCTTCGCCGAGTACGTGCGCATTCCCGCCGCTGCCATCGGCACGGGAAATGTCGTGCCGCTCGAAGACGAGATCGATTTCGCGGAGGCGGCTCTTATAGAGCCGCTCGCTTGCGTCTATAACGGTCAAGTGCGCATGGCGCTTGAGCCTGGAGCTGACGTGCTTCTAATTGGCGCAGGTCCCATCGGGATCATGCACGCGAAGCTTGCGTTTCTGCGCGGCGCGGCACGCGTGTTCGTGAACGATCTCTCACAAGAGAGGATGGAGCAGGCCGCACGGCTCGTTCCCGGGGTGATTCCCGTTTCGGGCGATATCGCGGCCGAACTTCGTCGTTATACCGGCGGTGGAGTCGATGGGTGCATCATTGCCGCGCCCGCTCCGAGCGCTCAGGCGGAGTCTCTCGGCTATATGAACATGAACGGGAAGGTTCTGTTTTTCGGCGGCCTGCCCAAGGGGCGCGAGAACGTGATGCTCAACACGAATCTTCTACACTACCGCCAGCTTTCCGTCATGGGATGCACCGGGCAGTCGCTGAGCGATTACCGTGCCTGCGCAAAGCTCATTGGATCTGGCCGTATCTCACTCAAAGAGATTATCTCCAACCGCTATGCGATCGACGATGTGCCGATTGCCATGGAAGCCGCTGCGGCCGCAGAAGGGCTCAAGCATGTGATCGAATTCGATTAGCGGGCGAGCCTCATCTCCCATATTCCGCCTTCGTCTACAAAGCCGACGGTGCCCGCGCGGTTGTGTGCAGGCGCCGTCGGCGTCTTTCGGTGGCGTACCCATGGGGCTGCCCTGCCGTCGAGCAGCCGGAATGCTACGCGATGCGATAGATGTAGTCGCTCTTGCGCGGCTTCGCTTCGGGCTCGGGGTCGCTGGCATATCCGACGATGCAGTTGCCGATCCCCTCATAGGCATCAGGGTCAATTCCGAGGTTCTCGAGGATCTGTTTTCCCTCGGGTGTCTCGAATTCCTCCTTTGCCCGGTGAATCCAGCAGCTGCTCAACCCCAGAGCATGTGCTGCGTTCAACAGGTTCCCCATAACGAGGCTGCCGTCATATACATAGGTGGGGATATCCTTTTGTGCCAACACGACGAGCACGACCGGTGCGCCATAAAACGGATCGCTGTCGATTCCCATAACGTCGGCATTCAGCTTCGAGAGCTGATCGCGAACCTCCTTGTCGGTGATCGCAACGATAATGGGGGATTGTCTGCCCATGCCGCTTGGCGCATACGAGCCCGCTTCGAGCATTCGATTGAGCATTTCCGCGGGAACAGGATCTGGCTTGTAGGAACGAACGCTGCGGCGTGTTACGAGCGTTTCCAGGGCATCCATGGCGTACTCCTTCCGTATGGGCTTGATGTTTTCGGCTATATACCCAATCGCATCGTTGCCTATTGGGCTGGCGGCTCAAAAGCGGCGGAGCTGAGCCTTAGCGCGATCGAAGTGCAGCGCTATACTCGAAGTTCTAAACGATAGCGCGGAGTTCGAGAAGACGGTGTGCAGCATGAAGCAAAAACAACCGACAACAACTGGAAGCGCCCCCGATCATGCCGTGTCTGACGTGCGCGCTCCCGAAGAGCGCCCCGCGTTCGGGCGGCCTTGCCCAAGCGTGGGCGTTGTCTTCGAGGGCGGGGGCTTTCGCGGCCTGTATACCGAGGGCGTGTTCGACGTCTGGCTCGAGCACGACCTCGCCGCAACGCATGCGGTAGGGGTGTCAGCGGGTGTTACGTTCGGATGCAATTACAAATCGTGCCAGATCGGTCGCGCCCTGCGGTACAACAAGCGCTTTTGCCAGGACGCGCGCTACGCCGGCCTGCGCAGCCTTCTCACCACGGGGAACCTGTTCAACCGAGATTTTGCATTCGGCCGCCTTCCCTGGGAGCTCGACCTGTTCGACGTCGGTGCCTATGTGGCGAACCCTATGCGGTTCACAGCGGTTGCGACGGACATCAATTCGGGTGAGGCGGTGTATCGCGATATCAACCAAGGCACGCCCGAAGATGTTGAGTGGATGCGCGCCTCGTCGGCGATTCCGGCGCTGTCGAGGCCGGTTGAGCTCGAGGGCCGCGCGCTGCTCGATGGCGGAACCGCGGATTCGATTCCGTTCAGATGGATGCTCGACCAGGGATATGACCGTTGCGTGGTGGTGTGCACGCAGCCCGAAGGATACCGCAAGGAGCCCAATAGCCTCATGCCGCTTCTGCGCGTGCTGCTCCATCGGTATCCTCAGCTGGTAGCGTTGCTGGCGAATCGCCATGAGCGGTACAACGCGCAGCTCGACGAGCTTGCGCAGTTGGAGCAGGCGGGCGATGTGTTTGTCATTCGACCGTCGGAGTCGGTGAGCATGCCGATCTCCGTCAAGGATCCGGCACAGCTTGATTACGTGTATCAAGTCGGGCGCCGCGATGGCGAGGCGACGCTCCAGGCGCTGCGCGCCTACCTGGCATAGGAGGCGATTCGCGACGCGCGCGGCCGCGCGGCGGGTAGTCGCGCCGCGCGGAGGTTGCTGTCCGCACGGTGCGGTACGATTGGCCCGCACAACGCTGAGGACGTCGGGCACAGTCTGGCTCTTGGGTGCCTGGTTCTCGGGCTGTGTTCGAGCTACGAGGTTCGCAAGCATTACGGCGGGAAGGTGCAGCGTGAACGAGATCAAATGTCCTAGGTGCGGAGAGGTGTTCAAGGTTGACGAGGCGGGCTATGCCGATATCGTGCGGCGGGTGCGCAACGACGAGTTCAGCCGTGAGCTGCGCGAGCGCGAAGAGATTCTGGCACGAGAGCACACGCAAGAGGTCGCGCTCGTGGAGCAACGCGCCGAAGCGAAGCTGCGGGAGAGCGTGTCGGCGCACGAAGCAGCTATTTCGCGGCTGCAGGCGCAGCTCGATGCTGCCGAGAACCAGCAGGCTATGGCGATCGATCGCGAACGCGCCGAAGCGGCTCGACGGTTGCAGGAAAAGTTGGCGAAAGCCAAGGAGGAAGCAAGCGAGGCGCGGGCAACCATGCAGCGCGAGGCCGACGAACTCCGTGCGCAGCTGGAAGAGCGGAAGCGCGCCTCCGAGCTTGCGGTTCTCCAGGCGGTTTCGACCATTGAGCGTGAGCGCGACGAGCTGCGCGCCCAGCTCGAGCGGGAGCAGACGGTGCGCGAGGCGGAGCGCAAGCAGCTCGAGGCATCGCATACGCTCGAGCTCGAGCAGGCCAAGAAGACAACCGACGAGCTCATGCGCTACAAGGATGCCGAGATTGAGCGCCTGCGCGATATGAAGGCGCGCCTCTCCACCAAGATGGTCGGTGAGACCCTCGAGCAGCACTGCGAGACCGAGTTCAACCGGCTGCGCATGACCGCCTTCCCGCATGCTTATTTTGAGAAAGATAACGATGCGAGCGAGGGGACGAAGGGAGATTACATCTTTCGCGAGTGCGATGAAGGGGGCAACGAAATCGTTTCCATCATGTTCGAGATGAAAAACGAGAACGACGCTACCGCCACGAAGCACAAAAACGAGGAGTTCTTCAAGAAGCTCGATCATGACCGTACAAAGAAGGGGTGCGAATACGCGGTGCTCGTCACGCTGCTCGAACCAGACAGCGAGCTCTATAACACGGGCATCGTGGATGTGTCGTACCGATATCCCAAAATGTACGTCATCCGTCCGCAGTTTTTCATTCCGCTCATCACGCTGTTGCGAAATGCCGCGATGAATGCGTTGTCCTACAAGCAAGAGCTTGCGCTTATGCGCCAGCAGAATATCGACGTGACGGGCTTCGAGGACAAGCTGCTCAAGTTCCAAGAAGGGTTCGCGCGCAACTACGACCTAGCAAGCCGTAAGTTCCAGACGGCGATCGACGAGATCGATAAGAGCATCAGCCACCTGCAGAAGATCAAGGACGCGCTGATATCGTCCGATCGCAATCTGAGGCTGGCGAACAACAAGGCGCAGGATCTGACCATCAAGAAGCTCACGCGCGGAAACCCGACCATGAAGGCGGCGTTCGAGGAAGCTCGTGCTGCGGCCGAGGAAGGCGAGTAGGGAGCAACAAAGAGCGAGCTGGGCGCCAAGGTTCTTGTTGGCGAAGAGCATCGCGAAGGCTGGCGCTCGGGGATGCGCAACCTGTGCGCTGCGCGTTGCGGAAGGTGTGTCGTGGGGGGCGAGTTATGAGGGCGTTTATCGCATTGGAGCTGCCAGAGGCGTTTGAGGATGAGCTTGCAGCGCTTGCGCGCGGTTTGCATCGCGCGGCAGGAGGGCGCTTCATGCGGCGAGAGTCCTACCACGTTACCCTTGCGTTTTTGGGAGATATTGGCGAGGCGACCGCGCGCGAGCTCGTTGCGGTGCTCGACGAGATCGCTGCGTCGTGCGACCCCGTACCACTTGTGTCTGAAGGGCTCGGCCGCTTCGGTCGGGGGAAGAACGCGACGCTTTGGCTGGGGATAGCGGCGGCTCCCGAGCTGCAAGCGCTTGCGGAGAGCATGCGTGATGCATTGCGCATGCGTGGCATCGCCTACGACGAGAAGCCGTTCCGCCCCCATATCACGCTTGCGCGCCGCGCGACGATGCCGGCTGAGTTGCCACCGCTTTCATTCCCCCGGCCGGATCGGGCGCGAAGGACGACGCTTTTCAAGAGCACGCTCACCTCGGAGGGGGCGTTATACAAGCCGCTTTACACGGTCGTGTTGGGGCGTGGAGGATCGAGCGGGGATGTATGCCCGCATTTGACGGGTCTCGATCAACACGGTGAGGTCGGCTAATTGCCCGTGGCTTGCGGACGAGATCGTGAAAGCGATGCTGTTCCGTTGTCTGCGCCGTGCTCACGGCTGGAACGTCTTGGCGGGAACACAAGGGAAGTTCAACGCGCAGGCCGAACCGGAGAACGTTCGGTGGCTTATAAAATTGAACTAATCTACAGAATTGAACTTCAGTGCGCTGTGGTATACTCCTCAAAATTGAACTCGATGATTAACGGTTCAATGTAAATTGAACCGATGCGAGGAGCCATGGATACAGTGGAGTTTTCGACGCGGCTTTCTCAGGCAATGGCTGCGGCAGATATGAAGCAGATGGATCTTATTCGCGCGGCGCAGGCGCATGGCAAAAAACTTGGCAAAAGCCAGGTAAGCCAGTACGTCAGCGGAAAAACCATGCCGCGCCGCGCCGTGCTGGACCTGCTTGCCGAGCTGCTTTCGGTCGATGCTTCATGGCTTGCCGGCGATGCGCCGGCTGTGCCGCGCCCCGCGCTTCCAGATGAGCTGCAGTTGACGTCGCGTCTTCAGTGCGGTGCGTCGGGTACCCCGCGCTCTGCGCCTTCAGGCTCGCAGAAGCGAGCTACCGCGCGGCATGAGGCCGCTGTTGGGGGCGCATCGCAGTCTCGCGCGCCCTCGTCGAGATCTGCACAAGAAATTTACTCGCCAAACCTTGGCTCGCCCAATCTTTTTACTCAACGACCAAAAGGGAGCGTCCCTATGCGTGAATTTAAGAAGTCCTCCAAGCTCGATAGCGTGCTCTACGATGTTCGCGGCCCGGTGGCAGACGAAGCGGCGCGCATGGAATCACAAGGGCTGCGCATCCTGAAGCTGAGCATCGGCAACCCGGCGCCTTTCGGTTTCCGCACTCCCGAGGAAGTCGTGACGGACATGCGCCAGCAGCTACCCGATTGCGAGGGCTACTCAGATTCGCGTGGCCTCTTCTCGGCACGCAAGGCCATCATGCAGTATGCGCAGATCAAGGGTCTGCCGAACGTCACGATGGATGATATCTACACGGGCAACGGCGTCTCGGAGCTCATTCAGCTTTGCATGAACGCCTTGCTCGATAACGGCGACGAGATCCTCATTCCCAGCCCCGATTACCCGCTGTGGACCGCGTGCTCCGCGCTCGCTGGTGGCGTGCCCGTGCACTATCTCTGCGATGAGCAGGCGGAATGGAATCCTGACCTCGCCGATATCGAGGCGAAGGTGACGTCGAACACGAAGGCGATCGTTATCATCAATCCCAATAACCCTACCGGTGCCGTGTACCCCCGTGAGCTGCTCGAGCAGATCGTCGAGATCGCGCGCAAGCATCAGCTCATGATCTTCTCGGATGAGATCTACGACCGTCTGTGCATGGACGGCCATGAGCACATCTCCATCGCAGCCCTCGCGCCCGACCTGCCGTGCGTGACGTTCTCGGGTCTGTCGAAAAGCCATATGATCGCGGGGTACCGCATCGGGTGGATGATCCTTTCGGGCAATAAGCGCTGCATGCGCGATTTCATATACGGCGTCAACATGCTTTCGAACATGCGCCTGTGCTCCAATGTCCCCGCGCAGTCAATCGTTCAGACCGCTCTCGGTGGGCACCAAAGCGTGAAGGGATACGTCGTGCCGGGCGGCCGCGTGTACGAGCAGCGCAACTTCGTGTACGAAGCGCTGAACACCATCGATGGCATTACGGTGGTGAAGCCCAAGGCAGGATTCTACGTTTTTCCCAAGATGGACGTGAAGAAGTTCAATATCACCGACGATGAGCAGTTTGCGCTCGACCTGCTTCACGAAAAGCGGATTCTCATCACGCGCGGCGGCGGTTTCAACTGGGATAAGCCGGATCACTTCCGTATCGTGTACCTGCCGCGTATGGAGGTGCTGCGCGAGGCGATGGCCGACCTAGCCGACTTCTTCGAGCATTATCGCCAGAATTAAGTCAGAATGGAACCGTACTGGACAAGGTTGTAGGGAACGAGGCCATATGAACGGGGCGCCGCGCGATCGCTTTGCCGCGCGCTGGGTGCGACATCGCAGCGATGATGCGCACGGCGCCCTGTCGACAGGATCGAGGGAGTCAAGATGCCGGATAAGCGCAGCGATGTGATTACCTGGGATGAGTTCTTCATGCGCGTTGCGGTCGCGGCGCAGCTGCGTAGCAAAGATCCCAACACGCAGGTTGGCGCATGCATAGCCGACACCAACCACCGCATCCTTTCTGTGGGATACAATGGCACGCCATCGGCGTTGAACGACGACGACTTCCCCTGGGGCTCAAGCGACGACCCGCTGCTCGACAAGCATAGCTACGTCGTGCATGCCGAGGCGAACGCGGTGCTCAACTACCGCGGCTCGCTCAAGGACCTTTCGGGTGGCACGGTCTACGTGACGCTCTTCCCATGCCATGAATGCGCGAAGATTCTGGCGCAGGTGGGTATCGGCGAGATCGTGTATCTCAGCGATAAGTACGACGGCACGGAAAGCAACCAAATCTCGAAGCGCATCCTCGATTCCTGTGGCATCTCCTACCGCGGTATGACCCTATAAGCCTTCGGGTTTCGCTGTTGCGAGCGGCGATTTGACATCTGGCGTCAGATTGTCATCTCCCCATCTACCTGAGTTGTCCGGCTTTCGTGTGCGCAAACTTTTGCGCCTCATTTTCGCATGTCAACTCCTACACTGGTTGGGCGCGGTCAATGAGGTCGCGCGCGGTCGAAAGGCCCCTAATAGTACGGGCGTAGCCGCCCATGTAGAGCCCGGAAGGGCGAGGAGGAACGCATGTCTGAGTACAGCGAACAAGAGAACACGGTAGAGCAGGTAGAGGAACACGTCGCTGAGGCGGTTGAGAAGACGCCTGACGCGGTTGATGCGAGCGCGGGCATTGAGGTGGCCGCCGAAGAGATCGCCCAGGAGGGCGATGAGGCCGTGGCCGATGAGGTCGATGGACCCACAAGCGACGAGGCCGCTGACGACGAGGCCGAAGACGCCGTTGAGGCGGAGGTTGCAGGCGATGCCACCGAAGAGAAGTCGGCTGCGGATGCGCCTGCCGGCCCTGCTCCCGAGGAGCTTGACGACCTTCTGTTTGATAAGGTGAATCGCGCGGCGCGTTTGCTGCGCAACCGTAAGGCCGCGCTTGCCGAAGAGGCCGAGGAGGAGGCGGCGCGCACCAAAGATCTTGTGCGTGCGCTGCGGCTGCTCGAGCTCAAGCCTCGGATGGAAGAAAAAGAGATGGCGGATCTTTTGGGCATGCGCCTGCGCGTCCTGAACGAGCTGCTTATCGAAGCCGAGAAGCACGACATCGTTGGTCGCATTGAGCCCGAGGACGGCGATATGCGCTACATCGTGGTGTTTGCAAGCGAAGATGCGGTTGAGCTGGCCGAGGCGCGCGGCAACAGGCGCAAGAAGCTCGTTCCGCCGCTTTCTTCCGACAACGCGCGTGCGCTGCTTGAGCTGCTCGATACGGTTATCAACCCGCTTGTAGAGATGGGCTGCGACGTCGATCGCTCGCATGACGACCGCGGCGGGCGCGGTGGCCGTGA
>CAZUYD010000027.1:0-8496 GCA_964624825.1 uncultured Enorma sp.
GTTTTACCAATCCGCGCGACCTGTATTTTGGGGAGGGTGCCCGCCACGAGGTGAAGAACCTCAAGGGGTCCCGCGCCATGATCGTCACCGGCGGCGGTTCGATGCGCCGCGGCGGTTTTCTGCAGGACGTCGAGGCTGACCTTACCGAGGCCGGCTTCGAGGTTTCGATCTTCGAGGGCGTCGAGTCCGACCCGTCCGTCGAGACGGTCATGAAGGGCGCGAAGGCCATGGAAGAGTTCCAGCCGGATTGGATTGTCGGCCTCGGCGGAGGTTCGCCCATCGACGCGGCCAAGGCCATGTGGCTCTTCTACGAGTATCCCGAGGAGACCTTCGAAGAGGCCATCGTGCCGTTCAGCTTCCCCGAGCTCCGCACCAAGGCGAAGTTCTGCGCCATCGCCTCGACCTCTGGCACCGCGACCGAGGTGACCGCCTTCTCCGTCATCACCGATTATGAGAAGGGCATCAAGTACCCGCTTGCTGATTTCAACATCACGCCCGACGTGGCCATCGTCGACCCTGAGCTCACCTATACCATGCCCGCCAAGCTGTGCGCGCACACCGGCATGGACGCGCTCACCCATGCCATCGAGGCGTATGTCTCGACCGCCGGCTCTATGTACACCGACGGCAACGCACTGCACGCCATCCGCGAAATCGTCGAGTGGCTGCCCAAGAGCTATCAGGGCGACCATGAGGCGCGCCAGCATATGCACGACGCGCAGTGCATCGCCGGCATCGCCTTCTCGAGCGGCTTGCTCGGCATCGTGCACTCCATGGCGCACAAGACCGGTGCCGCCTTCTCGGGCGATCACATCATCCACGGGTGCGCCAACGCCATGTACCTCGGCAAGGTCATCCAGTTCAACGCGAAGGATGCGCGCGCCAAGAGCCGCTATGCGTTCATCGCCAAGGAGATCTTGCACCTCGCCGGCGAGACCGAGGACGAGCTCGTGGCCTCGCTCGTGCAGTGCATCCGCGACCTCAACGACAAGCTTGACATCCCGCAGGGCATCAAGAACTACGGCAAGGGCGGCGTGAAGGCCGACGAGTCAATCATCGACTACGCCGAGTTCGAGGAGAAGAAGAGCCGCGTGGCCACCGAGGCCATCGGCGATGCCTGCACCGGCTCCAACCCGCGCACCCCTTCGCAGGAGGAGATGGAGCAGCTGCTCGAGTGCGTCTATAACGACGTGCCGGTGACGTTCTAGGCCTGAGCAAAACATAGGGTCGCGGCGTGCGTCGTGACCTTGCGTGCGATGCGGGGGATCCTTCGGGGTCTCCCGTTTCTTCATGCGCGCGTTTCGGCTCGCACCTCCAGGGGTATCGCACCTCGTCGCTCCGTACCCTGCGTCTCTACGTCCCAGCTATCCGGTCTGCTGCGTTCCGGTCATGTCATGTTTGCGCGCCTTTTTGGCGCGGCTGCGCCTCGGCCATGCTATGTGCCCGCACCTCCTTGGCGCGGCTGCGTTCCGGACGCTCCACCCCATGTTTCCACTCGGGGTGCTTCGTGGCGGGCTGGCCGCGTGCCGGGTGCGGCAACGTATAATGATGCGGATTGCTCAAACCGGAAGGAGCGCTTATGGCACTCAGCGAAACCGATGTGCGCGGCATTGCCGATTACGCGCGCATCGCACTTGAGGGCGACGAGCTTGCTCAGATGACGGATTACCTCAACGATGCCGTCGCCATGCTCGAACCCGTCTTTGCCTACAACCTTCCCGACGTGGATCCTACGTTTCATCCCATCGGTAGCCTCTCGAACGTCATGCGCGATGACGCGCGCGATGCCGCACATGGTCTCGCGCTCGACGCTGCACTCGAAAACGCAGCGAGCACGCGCGACCGAAGCTTCCGTGTCCCCTCGATTTTGGGGGAGGATGAGTGATGGCTGCATCTATTGCGACGCTGACCGCTCGCCAGATCTCAGCAGGTATCGCTGCGGGCGAGTTTTCCGCTATGGAGGTTACCGAGGCGGCGCTTGAGGCGATCGGTGCCCGAGAGCCGAAGATACAAGCATTCTTACAGGTTACGCCTGATCTTGCGCGCGCTGCCGCGGCACGTGTTGACGCAGCGCGGGCATCGGGTGAGCAGCTACCGCCGCTCGCGGGCGTGCCGCTTGCCATCAAGGACAACATGAACCTTGTCGGCACCCGCACTACCTGCGCCTCCCGCATGCTCGAAACCTATGAGTCGCCCTACACCGCGACCTGCGTGCAACGCATGCTCGATGCGGGCTGCGTTCCCGTGGGCAAGGCGAACATGGACGAGTTCGCGTTCGGTTCATCGACCGACACCTCGGCATTTCACCCTACGAACAACCCCTGGGATACGACATGCGTGCCGGGCGGCTCATCGGGCGGCTCGGCGGCAGCGGTCGCCGCGGGCGAAGTGACGGTGGCGCTCGGCTCGGATACCGGCGGGTCGATCCGCCAGCCGGCGGCGTTCTGCGGCGTCGTGGGGATGAAGCCCACCTACGGCGCGGTTTCGCGCTACGGCGTGGTGGCTTTCGGCAGCTCGCTCGACCAGGTGGGGCCATTCGGCCGGACGGTCGAGGACGTGGCATGCGCCATGGATGCGCTGGTAGCAGGCGGACGCGACCTGTTCGATTCGACCGCGCAGGATGTACCGGCTACCTTCGCCGCTGCGCTCAATGCCGATATCGCGGGGCGCCGCGTGGGAATCATCCCGGCGTTCATGGAGGCCGAGGGGCTCACGCGGGAGATGCGCCAAGCGATCGAAGGGGCGGCGGCGGCGCTTGAGGCTGCGGGCGCGGAGCTGGTCGAGGTTGACCTTCCGCATCTCGATGCCGCGATCGCCGCCTACTATGTCATCGGCCCTGCGGAAGCGTTCTCGAACCTTGCCCGTTTCGATGGCATTCGGTATGGGTACCAGGAGCCGGAATGCGCCACGCTCGCCGCGCAGAGCTCGCTGTCGCGCGCACATGGGTTTGGCGCAGAGGCCAAGCGCCGGCAGATGCTCGGTGCCTACCTGCTGTCCTCGGGCGTCTACGACCAGTATTACTATGCGGCGCAAAAGGCGCGCACGCTTATCACGGCCGATTACAGCGCGGCGTTTGAGCAGGTCGATGTCATTCTTATGCCGGCGGCGCCGCGCACGGCGTTCAAGCATGGCGAGATAAGCGATCCCACGCAGATGTACCTTTCAGACATGTTCACCATCTCGATCAACATCGCGGGAAATGGCGGCATGACCGTGCCGATCGGCCTGGGCGAGGATACGCACCTGCCCGTGGCCGCGCAGCTGGTGGCGCCCGCGTTCAAAGACGATCGCCTGGTCATGTTCGGGTCGGCGCTCGAGCGCGCCTATGCGGGCGCGTGGGGCATGGAACGTGCGGCGGGCGAGGTGGGCGCTCCGGTTGCGCCGGGATGCGCCGATATGGAGGGTGACCGCGCATGAAGGAACTTGCCGAGGTCTTGCAAGACTGGGAGGCCGTGATCGGCCTCGAGATCCATACCGAGCTCACCACGCTCGATACCAAGATGTTCTGCGGCTGCAAGAACAGCCATGACGATGAGCCGAACACCAATGTGTGCCCGGTTTGCCTGGGGCTGCCGGGCGCGCTGCCCGTGCCCAACAAGCGCGCGATCGAGTCCATCGTGAAGGCGGGTCTCGCCACGAACTGCGAAATCCAAAAGCACTCGATGTTCTACCGCAAGCACTATTTCTATCCGGATATGGCGAAGAACTTCCAGACCACGCAAGGGCCGGTGGCGTTTTGCATGCACGGGCACCTCGATTTGGAAGTGACGGGGCGCGGTGCGGCGGAGCGTCCCGCGTGCGCGTTCGGTGCGGCCGAGGCCGAAAGCCTGGCGAGCGCGTCGGCCAACGCGGTAGGGCTCTCTGCGAGCATGGCTCATGACCTTCCTGAGCAGGGAGGTGGCAGTCTAGCACCTGACGGTGCCGCGCCATTGGCGGGGAAGTCGGCGTTGGCGGGCATGAGCGGATACGACACCGCCTCGCTCGCCCTGCCAGAGCGCCACGAGGATGGGTCGTACACCGTTCCCATCCGCATTCTGCGCATCCATATGGAGGAGGATGCAGCGAAGATGGTGCACGTAGGCGGTGATGAGGGACGCATCACCGCCGCAGCCGAGAGCCTCATCGATTACAACCGCTGCGGGACGCCGCTTATCGAGCTCGTCACCGAGCCCGACCTGCGCACGCCCGAAGAGGCGCGCCTGTTCATGGAGAAGTTGCGCCGCATCTTCTTGACGCTTGGCATCTCGGATTGCTCTATGGAGAAGGGGTCCATGCGCTGCGACGGGAACGTGAGCCTGCGTCGGCGCGGCGAGACGCGCCTGGGCACCAAGACCGAGTTGAAGAACCTGAACTCCTTCAAGGCGCTTCACGACGGCCTTGCCTACGAGATTTGCCGCCAGGCCGAAGTGCTCGAGGAAGGCGGCATCATCTACCAGGAGACGCGCCATTGGGAGCCGAGCCGCAAGCGCACCGTCGTGATGCGCGTGAAGGAGACGGCCGACGACTACCGGCTGTTCCCCGACCCCGACCTGGCGCCATTCGATTTGTCGGATGAATTTATCGAGCGCTGCCGGGCAGAGATTCCCGAGCTGCCCGATGCCAAGCGCGATCGCTTTGAGCGCGAGTTCGGCATCAAGCGCGCCGATGCCGAGCAGATTGCGGGCGACCCGCCTACCGCGGAGTTCTTCGAGGCGGTCATGGCCCACTCGACTGCGCACGAGGCGCAAACCGTTGCGAACGTGCTGGTAAACGACCTGGCAGCCTATGCCAAGAGCGCCGGGGTGCCGCTCGCCGAGGCTGGCTGCACGCCAGCGCAGGTGGCATCACTTGCGCACCTGCTTGCAACGGAGGCGATCGCCGCGAACCAGGCACCCGAGGTCATCGCGGCGATGGCTGGTACGGGCGCCGACCCCGAGCAGATTGTTGACGAGCGCGGCATGCGCCAGGTGAACGATGACGATGCGCTTCAAGCGGTGGTCGATGCGGTGCTCGCGCGCTGCGGCGAGCAGGCGCAGCAATATCGTGACGGCAACCAGAAGGTCATCGGCTTTCTCGTCGGGCAGTGCATGAAGGAGAGCCGGGGATCCGGCAACCCCAAGCGCTTCAACGAGCTGTTGCGCGCGGCGCTCGGGTAGCGGAGCCGGGGACGGGCGGCGGCCTTCCTGGTGCAGGGGGTTTGCCGCGCAGGGCTATAGGGGTTTTCGAACGCAGGGTGCGTCGGCGGCGCGCCCTGCGTTTCTGCGTCGGAGACTCCTGCGCGTGCTGCTACGTTGGCAGCATAGGAAAAGACGTGCCGCGTTGGCAGCATAGGAAACAGGAAAAGAACCGCGCAGAGGTGACCAGATGATACGCGACTCCGCTTCATCTGAGGCGGAAGCGGTAGCCGGGCAGCTTGTCGTGCATGCTCGCCCGCGGGGGATCATCTCGACATGCCGCGGGCGCCTCGCGCGCCTCGCGCAAGCGCTACCTCCTTGCGGCTAGGCCTGGTGCCGTTGAGCTGTCGGGTGCGGTCGCTCGCCGCATTTATACAAAAATGGAAACATCAGAGTTGTATCATATAGATTTGTTGGGCCGATTGCACCGCGTCGGTGCCTCCTGTGTGCCCCCAGCGCGCAGCCGTTCAGGTGTCCATTGAAGAGAGAGGTTGAACGCATGAAAGGTTACGCAATGCTCAAGATCGGCGAGTCCGGATGGATCGAGAAGGACGTGCCCGCGTGCGGTCCTGCCGATGCCATCGTGAAGCCCCTTGCGGTCGCCATCTGCACGTCTGACGTCCACACCCTCTGGGAGGGCGCCATCGGCGAGCGCCACAACATGATTCTCGGCCACGAGGCGTGCGGCGAGGTCGTCGAGGTCGGCGAGCTCGTTCGCGACTTCAATCCCGGTGACCGCGTGCTCATCCCGGCCATCACTCCCGACTGGAACTCGCTCGAGGCGCAGGCCGGTTACTCCATGCATTCGGGCGGCATGCTCGCAGGCTGGAAGTTCTCGAACTTCAAGGACGGCGTGTTCTCCGAGTTCTTCCATGTGAACGACGCCGACGGCAACCTCGCCCATCTGCCCGAGAACATCGACCCGGTCGATGCGTGCATGCTCTCCGACATGGTGCCGACCGGCTTTCATGGCGTCGAGCTCGCCGACGTGCAGTTCGGTGACTCCGTGCTCGTCATCGGCATCGGGCCTGTGGGTCTAATGTGCGTGGCGGGCGCATCCATGCGTGGCGCTTCCCGCATCCTCGCGGTGGGCACGCGCTCGGTGTGCGTCGAGGCGGCCAAGAAGTACGGTGCGGACGAGTTCATCTCGTACAAGGACGGCCCCATCGCCGAACAGGTGCTCGCCATGACCGACGGCAAGGGCGTCGACAAGGTTATCGTCGCGGGCGGCGGCGTGGAGACCTTCGAGGACGCGGTCAAGGTCTTAAAGCCCGGCGGGAAGATCGGCAACGTCAACTACCTGGGCAGCGGTGACTACGTGACCATCCCGCGCGTCGATTGGGGCGTCGGCATGGGCCATAAGCAGATCAACGGCGGGCTCATGCCCGGCGGCCGTCTGCGCATGGAGAAGCTCGGCAGCCTGGTGAGCTCCGGCCGCCTGAACGTGCACCATCTGGTGAGCCACGTCTTCGAGGGCTGGGATCACCTGGAAGAGGCGCTCTTCATGATGCGCGACAAGCCGCGTGACCTTATCAAGCCGGTCGTCAAGATCGAGGGCTAGCGGATTTGCGCCACAGGCGAAGGATCGACGGGGCGCCGGGCGGCCGCGAGCCGTCCGGCGCCCTTCATGCACGGAAAGGGGGCGCGCGATGAAGATCCTCATGGTGTCCGGCTTCCTCGGGGCGGGCAAGACGACGTTCATAAAGACGATGGCCGAGGCCACGCACCGAGATTTCGTGGTGCTCGAAAACGAGTACGGGCAGACGGACATCGATAGCCAGACGCTCCGTGCGCAGGCGGACATGGACGTCTACGAGCTTGCGCAGGGCTGCGTGTGCTGCACCATGAAGCAGGACTTCGCCGCCTCGATCCTCACCATCGCGAACACGCTCGACCCGGAGGTGCTCATCGTGGAGCCGACCGGCGTGGCGCGGCTCTCGAGTCTGATGGAGAACGTGGGACGCATCGCCTACGAGCGTATCGAGCTCCTGCGGCCGCTCGTCATCGTGGACGGGCTTCTGCTCGAGCGGCAGCTCGCGGGGGCGGACGAGATCTACCTCGACCAGGTGCGCAATGCCGCCACGATCGTGGTGTCCAAGGTCGAGCACACCGATAGGGAGCTGCTGGACGCGCTGGGCGCACGGCTGGGCGAGTTGAACCCCAGGGCGGAGATCGTGCTCGAGCCCTACACCGCACGCGATGCCTCGTGGTTCTCGGGGCTGCTCGCGCGGAAGGTCGGGGACGGGCCGGATGGGGTCGACAGCCTTGCCGTCGATGGCGGCGCAGGTGCCGAGGTGCCCGTGGACGATTCGCCCGACCTCGAGAGCGTGACCCTGCACGGCGTCTCGCTCGACTCGCCCACCAAGCTCATCGCGCTGCTCGATGCCGCTTCGTTCGGGGTGTTCGGCCATGTGTTGCGTGCTAAGGGCTACTTGCCCTGCAACGGAGCCTGGCTGCGCTTCGACGTGGTGGACGGCGTGTGGGGCATCACCGGCTACGAGGGCGCGCCGCCGGAGCAGTCCGAGGCGGTGTTCATCGGGCGCGATCTTGCGCGCAGCTGGTTGCGCGAGGCGCTGCTGCCTGCGTTCCGCAAGAGCCTCATCGGGGCGAGCCGGGTACTTGAGGGCAAGCGCGCGCCACGGGTGGGCCGCGCTGAGCCCACCGTCTGACAAATGAACCTGTCCCCGATGGCAGAGGCACCGTTTTGGGGTTGCCGCGCGCCCGCGCGCGTGTTAGATTGATAGACCCAGCTTCGCTGGCGTTCTTTGACAGGTCGAGTTGAGCGCGATGCGCCCCGGCGGGCGGTTCGCTCATCCAGACCCCGTTTGGGGGCGACTGGTTTCGACACGATAGCTTTGAGAGAGGAAGCAGGCCGTGGTCTCCTCGCCACGTTAAACAGGGGTGCTGTCAAAATGAATTGACAAGAACTCTTCTTATGAGCCTCAGCTGGCTCTTGCCGCTTAATTAACAGCAGGCACGCCTAACCCGGGATTTCCCCGCCCCGGGCGCGGTGTCATTTTAGGGGAATGCTCCTGCGCACGTAACCGGTATGGCGCAGGCTAAGATCGAACCGGTTGGGGCGTCGCGAGCGTGTCGCTGCGCGCACGGCGCCCGAGATGAATACAGCGACTGAGCCTGGAGATGCCGATCAGGGGGCTGTCGTGGACCGGAGTTCGATTCTCCGCGCCTCCACCATGATTTCAGCAGGTAGAGCCATGTTCTACCTGCTTTTTCATCTCTTTTTGCGATTACGATTGAGTGCCGGGCTGCGCATGCGTTGCACCGTGCGGTTGCTGTGTCCCCTGGTGGGCATACGTCACGAGCCGTCTGGTGGTCGGTGTGC
>CAZUYD010000027.1:8596-24636 GCA_964624825.1 uncultured Enorma sp.
CCGTGCGGCTGCTACGCGCGCCCGGTGCTGCATGCGGTACCATGCTCAGAGAGGCATGCCGTGCGCTGCGCGCCATGCGCGGCGCACGGCATGCGAATGTTCAGGAGGGGCTCGCAATGGATCGGTTCGAGATAACTGAGCGGCTTATCGAGCTGCTTGTAGAGGATATGCCGCAATATCGCGCGCAAGCCGCCTCGTTCCCGGGCGATTATATGTCTCGGCGTCGCTTGCTGCGCAGCCTCATGAACGTGCGCGCTCCCGGCGCGCCGTTGCGTGCGGAATATATTCGGCTTCAAGACGAGCTGCTTTCAGCTGAGCGCGACGAGCGCGGCGTGGTCGATGTTGTGACGCTACCCGCGTGCGCGCGCGACGCGCGGCTTTCCCTCTGGCAGGGCGATATTACGCGCCTTGCGGCAGACGCTATCGTCAATGCGGCCAACAGCGCGCTGCTGGGGTGCTTCGTCCCGTGTCACGGGTGCATCGATAACGCCATCCATTCCGCTGCGGGGCTCGAGCTGCGCGAGGAATGCGCGCAGCTCATGCGTGCACAAGGGCATGAAGAACCGACCGGACGGGCAAAGATCACCCGGGCGTATAACCTGCCGGCACGGCATGTCATCCATACCGTGGGACCGATCGTCCAGGGGCGGCCGACCGGTCGCGACCGCACGTTGCTTGCATCGTGCTATCGGTCGTGCTTAGAGCTTGCTGCGGCACATGGCCTGAAGAGCGTGGCGTTTTGCTGCATCTCGACGGGAGAGTTTCATTTTCCCCATGACGCGGCGGCGAAGATTGCCGTGCAGACGGTTCGCGAGATGCTCGACCAGGGGCATACATCGGTCGAGCGCGTGGTGTTCAACGTCTTCAAGGACGAAGATCGGGTAATCTATCGGGAGCTGTTGGGGAAGGACGCCTGACGCTCGCACCGGCTTGGGCTCGTGCCGGCGGCACGTTAGCGCTTGGTGTCACATTGTCGCTATAGGTAGGCGAGGAGCGCGATATAGGATTGCGCGCTCTCGGGGACGGCGAGGGTGATGTCTTGCCCGAGGGTGCTGACTGTCACATACGATGAATCGGCGTAGGTGGTGACCGTAGCGCTCACGCCCTGGTAGGTCGTATCGAAGCTTCCGGTGGATACGGCATCTTCCGGCAGCGTGGTCACCGTCCACGATGTGATGTCGAGCTCATCGATCGCGGCATCGACCTGATCGGTGCTCATGCCCGTGGCGTTCGCGATGGCGTCTGCACTGCTGCGAAGCGCTTCATCGATCTGTTCCTTGACGCCCGAGACATCGAGCGCGGTGTTGGCGATGCTGGTGCCGAGCGTGCTCTCAAGGGAGTTGCCGCCAAGGACGACCGTCCACACGAATGCGATGATGCCCAGCACGATGACTATGCCGCCCAATATGCCCGCGATGACGCGCGTTACCGTTTTCATATGTACCGCCTGTTAGCTCCATTATCCGCGTTTGCTCTATGGGCACCGTTAGTTCTTAAGCGAATTGAGCGGCGCGGGGAATCGCCCGCCGCGATGCGCGAACACGGTGCCCGCATGGGGATTGACCTCCATGACCGGTGCGCGCCCAAAAAGGCCGCCATACTCGACGGTATCGCCCACGGTCTTGCCTATAGCAGGAATGATGCGCACGGCCGTCGTCTTGTTGTTGATGACGCCGATGGCCATCTCGTCGGCGATGATGCCAGCGATCGCTTCGACCGGCGTGTCGCCGGGGATGGCGATCATGTCGAGCCCCACCGAGCAGACGCAGGTCATGGCTTCGAGTTTTTCGAGTGAAAGCGCCCCGGCCTCGACCGCTTCGATCATGCCGGCATCCTCCGAAACGGGGATGAACGCGCCCGAAAGGCCGCCTACGCTCGAGGTGGCCATGACGCCGCCCTTCTTAACCGCGTCGTTCAGCAGCGCGAGCGCACAGGTGGTGCCCGGGCCGCCGCAGGTGCCCACGCCGATGATCTCCAAGATGCGCGCGACCGAGTCGCCGATAGCCGGTGTGGGCGCGAGCGAGAGGTCCACGATGCCCTTTTCGACGCCGAGGCGTCGCGCCGCTTCGCGGCTCATGAGCTCGCCGGCGCGCGTGATCTTAAACGCGGTCTGCTTGATCTTCTCGGCCACGTCCATGAGCGAGGCGCTCTCGGGCAGCTCTTCCAGTGCGGATGCCATAACGCCCGGGCCAGAGACGCCCACGTTGATAACGGCGTCGGCCTCGCCGGAGCCGTGCACCGCGCCCGCCATGAAGGGGGAGTCCTCGACCATGTTGGCGAAGACCACGAATTTCGAGGCGCCCACGGAGTCCTCGTCTGCGGTGAGGCGCGCGACATCAAGGATTGCTTGGGCGACCATGAGCACCGCGTCCATGTTGATGCCGGCGCGCAGGCTGGCCACGTTCACGCTCGAGCATACGCGGCTTGTGGCCGCCAGCGCCTCGGGGATGCTCTGGATGAGGCGCAAGTCTGCGTCACCGATGCCCTTTTGCACCAAGGCGGAGTATCCGCCCAGGTAATCGATGCCCAGTGTCTCGGCAGCGCGGTCGAGCGCGTGGGCGAGCGGCGTGAGGTCGCGTGCAGTACAGGCGGCGGCGATGTGCGCCACGGGCGTTACCGAGACGCGCTTGTTCACAATGGGAATACCATACTCGCGCTCAAGCGCCTCGGCGGTGTCAACCAGGTGCTCTGCGGTTGAGGCCACATGGTCGTAAACTTTGGTGCACATGCGCGCAAGATCGTCGTCCACGCAGCTCATGAGCGAAATACCCATGGTCAGGGTACGAATGTCCAGATGCTGCTCGGCAACCATGCCACGCGTTTCGGCGATCTCTGCCGGGGTGATAGCCATAGGAATCCAATCTGCCGGTTCGTGTTTGCTTATTGTATCGTGCGATGCTTGAGCGTCATCGCGAACCGCGTCGTTCCCCGCTCGTTAACATGAGAACGGTACGAAATGCGCAGGGCGATAACGTGCTGCCGCGATACATAACCGGTGTTAGATCGGCGCGCGAACCAGCCAACAGCAGAGGGGTCGTTTTCTTGTGTGCGTATAGCCCACGAACACGCGGCCTGCTCGCCCTGCGGTAGCGTCTGCCTCATAGAGCGCGCCGGCCTTATCGGGTCCGTTTCATAGGGCAGCGCGCCCGCCTGTCAGGGGGACAGACGGGCGCGCGGGCTTGCACGCTATGGATCCAGCGAAGGCTTCACGTAGCGGTTCATGGACACCTGCGGCGCGCGGGCTTCGCGATGCACGCCATCGGCTTACTTGCTCGCCACATCGGGGTAGTGGCATTGCACCGTGTGACGCTCTCCCACCAAAACGGGTTTCGGTGTTTTTGTCGAGCACATATCGGTGGCGTGGGGGCAGCGCGTATGGAACGGACAGCCCTTGGGGATGTTTCGGGGGCTCGGCAGGTCTCCCTCAAGCAGCACATGCTCCTTCTTCACCGTGGGGTCGGGGATGGGTACGGCCGAGAGCAATGCGTTGGTGTATGGGTGGCGCGGGTTGTCGTAGAGCTCCTCATTGGGCGCGATCTCGACGATATGGCCCAGATACATGACGGCCACCACGTCCGAGATCATTTCCACCACGGCGAGGTCATGCGAGATGAACAAGTACGTGAGGTTAAACGACTCTTGCAGGTCGCGCAGGAGGTTGAGCACCTGAGCCTGAATGGACACATCGAGCGCCGAGACGGGCTCGTCGGCGATGATGAGCTTGGGGTTCACCGAGAGCGCGCGGGCGATGCCGATGCGTTGACGCTGTCCACCCGAGAACTCGTGCGGGTAGCGCTCGCCGTGCGAGGGCGAAAGACCCACGACCTCGAGCAGCTCATGGGCGCGCTTAAGACGCTCGCCCGTGGAGAGGTCGGTGTGCACGAGCAACGGCTCGGCGATGATATCCTGCACCTTCATGCGGGGGTTGAGCGAACCATACGGATCTTGGAACACCATCTGCATCTTGGCGCGCAGCGGGCGCATCTCCTTTGCCGGCATCTTGGCGATGTCCGTACCGTCGAAGATGATTTGCCCCTCATCAGGAGCGATGATGCGGTTGACGAGGCGTGCGGTGGTGGATTTACCGCAGCCGGATTCTCCCACGACTGAGAATGTCTCGCCTGGCAAGATGTCGAAGCTCACATCGTTGGCGGCGTGTACAAATGCATTGGGACGCCCGAAGAAGTCCTTCCCCACCGGGAAGCGCTTGCTCAGGTGCTTGACGGAAAGCAAGGGCTCACTCATGCATCAACATCTCCTCTCGTTCCTGTTCGGTGAGCAAGCAGCTGCTCAGATGGGCGGAGGTGCCCGTCTGTTGCAGCACCGGCTCCTGGGTGCGACATTTCTCCTGCGCGTACTTGCAGCGCGGGGCGAAACGGCAACCCGCGGGCATGGCAGAGAGGTCGGGCACGCTGCCCGGAATGGACGGCAGTCGGCGCACGCGTTTGCCCAGACGGGGCACCGAGGCGATGAGTCCTTGCGTGTACGGGTGCTTGGGATGGGCGAAGAGCTCTTCGATCGGCGCCTCTTCGACCACGTTGCCGGCGTACATGACGATGACGCGGTTGCAGGTTTCGGCCACCACGCCCAGGTCATGCGTGATGAGCAGGATGCCGGTGTTCGTCTCGCGGCGGAGATTCTCCATGAGGGCGAGAATCTGGGCTTGAATGGTCACATCGAGCGCCGTGGTGGGCTCGTCGGCGATGAGCAGCTTGGGCTCGCAGCACATGGCCATAGCGATCATGACGCGCTGGCACATACCGCCTGAAAGCTCGTGCGGGTAGCTGCGCAGGGTCATCTCGGGCTCGGGGATGCCCACGAGCTTAAGTGCCGAGACGCAGCGCTCGTGGATCTCGCTCTTGGAAAGCTTGCGGTTGTGCAGCGCGATAGCCTCGGTGAGCTGGATTTCGATGCGCATGATAGGATCGAGCGCGCTCATGGGCTCCTGAAAGATCATCGAGATCTCGTTGCCGCGGATCTTTTTCATCTCGCGCTCGGGCAGGTCGAGCAAGTCCTTGCCGTCGAACGAGATGCTGCCGCTGGTGCGCGTCTGCAGCTTGTCGTGCAGCCGCATGATGGAGAGCGATGTCACAGATTTGCCGCAACCGGACTCGCCCACGAGCCCTACGATTTCGCCCTCGTTGATGGTGAACGACACTTCGTTGACGGCGGTGATCCAGTCGTTCTTGCCGCGTTTGAATTCTGTTTTGAGGTCCTTGACCTCCAGCAAGGTTTTAGCCATGGGGACCTCCTGCTAGTTGAGTTTCGGGTCGAGTGTGTCGCGCAGGCCGTCTCCGAACAGGTTGAACGCCAGCACGGTGAGGAAGATCACCAGGCCGGGGAAGAACACCAGGTGCGGGGCGATGGCGAGGTAGTTGCGACCCTGCGAGAGGATGGCGCCCCACTCCGCCTGGGTCACGCTGGCACCGAATCCCAGGAACGAGAGGCTCGACGCCGAGAGGATGGCGCCGCCCACGTTCATGGTGAAGTTGACGATGAGGGCCTGCATGGTGCCCGGAAAGATGTGCACGAACATGGTGCGCACGGGCGAGCAGCCAATGGACTGCGCCACTTCGACGTATAGCTCCCCGCGCACCTCGAGCACCGCGCCGCGGATGATGCGTGCGAAGCTCGGCATGGTGAACACCGCGACGCCGATCATGATGTTTGTGATGCCGGAACCGATAATGGCCACGACGGCGATAGCGAGCAGGATGCTCGGGAAGGCGAACATGACGTCGCAGAGACGCATGATGAGCGAGTCGATGATGCCACCGAAGAATCCGGCGATGAGCCCGAGCACCACGCCGCCCGCGGCACCTATGATTGATGCCGTGAGTGCCGTGCCGATCGAGAGCTGCGTGCCGGCTACGATACGGCTAAAGACATCGCGGCCAAACTCGTCGGTACCCCAGATGTGTTCGAGCGTCGGGCTGGCCAGGATTGAGCTGTAGTCGTAGGCGTTGGGGTCATAGGGTGTGATGGATGGGCCGATCACCGCGATGATAAGGATGAACACGATGAAGATAAAGCCCGCCACCGCGGTCTTGCGGCGCATGAACTTTTTGATGAATTGCTTGACGGGACTCTGCGCCTTTGGCAGGGCTTCTGCGTCGAACTCGGCGGTCGTAGTCGCTTGCTGTGTCTCAGCCATGAGCGCCTCCTATTCGTATCTCACGCGCGGATTGATGACGGCGTACAGGATATCCGCGAGCAGGTTGATGAGCATGTACTCAATCGAGTAGAACAAGATGAGTGCCTGCACTACCTCATAGTCGCGGAACCCGATGGAGTCAACGAGCAAGCGCCCGAGACCCGGGATCGAGAAGACCGTCTCTACCACCACGGAGCCGGCGACGAGGGCGCCAATTTGGAGAGCCGTGACAGTAATGATGTCGATCGAGGAATTCTTGAAGGCGTGAGCCATGATCACGCGCGATTCTGGAAGACCCTTGGCTCGTGCGGTGCGGATGTAGTCTTTGTTGAGGTTCTCGATCATGGACGAACGGGTTACGCGTGCCAAGATGGCCATGATGCCCGCGCCCATGGCGAGTGAGGGCAAGATATAGCCGCGCCAGTCACTAACGCCGCCCGTGGGCAGCAAGCCTAGGTTCACCGCGAAGATCTGCATGAGCTGTAGACCCAGCCAGAAATTAGGCAGCGAGATGCCCGCGATGGCGATGAGCATGCCTCCGAGGTCGAGCACTCGACCGCGGTTGATGGCCGCCACGACGCCGATGATTACACCGATCAGCACCGACCAGGTGATGGAGCAGATAGTGAGATAGATGGTTATAGGCAGGCGCGGGGCGAGGAGTTCGATGACCGCGGTGTCATTGGCGTATGAGTTACCGAGGTCACCTTGGAATATGCCGGTGATCCACTGGATGTACTGCGGTATGAGCGGCTGGTCGAGACCCAGCTCCCTGCGAACCGCTTCGACCTCGCCGGCCGTAGCAGTTGTACCGGCTACCTGACGCGCGGCATCGCCGGGAATCAGGTGAATGAACATGAAAATGATGATGGAGACAACGAATAAGAGCGGGATCATGCTCAGAACTCGCTTAACGATGTATTTCCCCATGCGGCTTCCTCCTTTATCCCCTGTGCGCTTACGGGGCATGTCCTCAATCACTAAATGGGCTGCCAGCCCCCGATGCTCGAAGGCTGGCAGCCATTGGTCAACCGTGATGAGGGTAGCGTGTGCGCGCCGACTTAGACGTTCAGCGTGGCGTGAATGACATCGACGCCCTGCGGAACGTATTTGATGCCGGTGAGGTACGACTTGTAGGACATGAGGATGTTGTCGCTCGCGAGATACAGCCACGGGCACTCGGGCCAGACGATATCCTGGCAGTTGCCGTAGTGCTCGTTCTGCTCTTCCTCGGTGGGGGCGGCGTTACCCGCCTCGAGCTCGGAGTCGAACTCATCGTTCTTCCAGAAGGCCGTGTTGTAACCGGTCGGCGGGGTCATGGCCGTGGAGAGCAGCGAGCGCATGAAGCCGTCGGCGTCCGACTGGCTCCAGTTGACGTACCACATCTGCAGGGTGGTCTCGTCCTCGGAGGCGGCGGCGAGCTCGGCGTTGGTGGCGGCTTCGTTGGGCTGGACGTTCACCGTCACGCCGATGTTCTCGAGCTGCTGCATGACAAAGGTCATGCCCTTGGTCTCCTGGGTGGAGTTGTCACCGATGATGGTGACCTCGAAGCCGTCCGCGTAGCCGGCCTCCTCGAGGAGCTCCTTGGCCTTGTCGAGGTCGACGTCGAACGGGGTCTGCGCCTTGTAGCCGGAGATGGGCTCGGGCAGAACCGAGGTGGCCGGAGTGGCTGCGCCGGAATACATGACATCGCAGTACTCCTGCTGGTCGAAGGCGTAGTTCAGCGCCTGGCGCACGCGGACGTCGGAGAGCGGCTCGTAGTTGGTGTTAAGGGTGACGTAACGCATGGTGGTCGACGGCGTCGAGATCATGTTGATGTCACCGGCGGAACGGATGGTCGAGACCTGGTCGGTCGGCATCGGGTAGATGACCGTGGCCTCGCCGGTCTGGAGCGCGGCGACGCGCGATCCGGCCTCGGGCACGACGCGGAAGTCGATGCTCTCGATGGACGGCGCCTCGCCCCAGTAATCATCGTTGCGCACGAGGGACACGTGGTCGCCCTGAACGTATTCCTCGAGGATGTACGGTCCGGAGCCGGCGGACGCCTTGGAGTAGCTCCAGGAGGAGTCGGCGAGTGCCTTCGGGCTGATGAGGTAGAACTGCGTGATCGAGTTCATGAACGGCGCGTAGGGCTCCGGCAGATGGAACTCGACCGTGTATTCGTCGACGGCCGTGCAGGAGTCCACGCGGGTCTCCTCGGTGTCATCGTCGATGGTTTGGATGAACATGCGGCGACGGCGCCAGTTGTTGTCCGGGTCGATGGCGGCCTCGTAGTTGGCTACCACGGCGGCGGCGTCGAGCGTCTCGCCATCGGTGAAGGTGATGCCCTCATGCAGGTAGAACGTGTAGGTGCAGGCATCGTCGGAAACTTCGTAGGAGTCGGCAGCGCGCGGGACGAGCTCGTAGTTCTCGTCGAGGTCATACAGCGAGTCATAGATGTAGTACACCACGTTGCCGGAGTTGCCGTCCGACCAATCCATGGGATGCATCTCCTGGAACTCGCCCTCGAAGGCAATGATGCACTCGTTGGACGGAGCTGTGCCATCGGTCTCGCTGGCGCGGACGACGAAACCGTCCTCGTCGGCTTCGATGAGCTCGACGGAGCTGCTGCTGGAGGCAGAGCCCGCGGTCGAGCCGCTCGAGCTGTCGCTGCTCGTGCAGCCCGTAAGGCCAAGGCCTGCCACGGCTGCAACGGCAGCGCCGCTGCCGGCAAGGAATCCCCTGCGAGTGACGTCGATGTCCTTTTTCATTCCTGAGTCCCTTCCTTCAAGCATCCCCGCGTATGCCGCGCATAGCAAAGAATGCTGCTTCCTCTGCGCCGGTACGTCGGCACAAAGCTGAACCTGCAAGCAGAACCATCATAGGCAAATTCGTTTAATAACAGTCCTGCTTAGTGAATGCGTTGCCATCCATTTACCGTTTCGCAACATTTATGCATTCTCTGGAACTATATCATGGCGCTGTTTTCTATCGGCATAATTGGGCCGTGGGATGGGCGAAGGGTACCTGATCTTCGGTAAGCGTGGGTATGCGCTACGATGGATCACGACAAACGACAAAAGAGTGGGGAGACCATGTATCAGTTCAATCGCGAGCGTTATGACGAGCGTATGCGCTGGTTCCTGCATGATCGCTTCGGTATGTTCATACATTTCGGGCTGTATGCCATTCCGGCGCGCGGCGAGTGGGTTCGCAGCACGGAGGAAATGCCCGAGGAGCGCTACCTACCGTATTTCGATCAGTTCGATCCCATCGGTTTTGACGCGCGCGAATGGGCGTGGTGCGCCAAGCAGGCGGGTATGCGTTATGCGGTGCTCACCGCGAAGCACCATGACGGCTTCTGCTTATACGATACCGACACCACCGACTTCAAGAGCACGAACACGCCGTTCGGGCGCGATGTGGTGGCTGAGTTTCTCGAGGCGTTTCGCGCTGAGGGCATTCGTGTGGGGCTATACTACTCCATCATAGACTGGCACCATCCCGACTTCCCGCAGTATGGCGACCGCCAGGCCCCGTTGCGCAACGATCCCGTCGCCGGTTCCAACGAGGGGCGCGATTTCGATCGCTACCTCGACTACATGCACGCCCAGGTGCGTGAGCTCTGCGAGCGATATGGCACGCTCGATCTTATGTGGTTCGATTTTTCCTACGACGACATGCGCGGGGAGCGGTGGCGCGCGACCGAGCTCATGGATATGGTGCGCAGCTTCCAGCCGAACGTCGTCGTGAACAACCGCCTCGAGGTGAGCGGCGAGGGCTTCGGGTCGCTTGCCGCATGCGACCCCACGCCCTACCACGGTGACTTCGTGACGCCCGAGCAGATCGTTCCGCCGTCGGGCTTGCGCGACGCCGAGGGGCGTCCGCTTGCTTGGGAGGCCTGCGTCACCATGAACGACAACTGGGGCTACGTCTCGACCGACACCAACTACAAGCCCGCCGGGCTCATTATCCACAAGCTCGTCGAATGCGTGAGCAAGGGCGGCAACCTCATCTTGAACGTGGGGCCCGACGCCACGGGGCGCTTTCCGCGGCAGAGCAAGCTCATTTTGGAAGAAATCGGCCGTTGGATGGAGCTGAACGGGGCGAGCGTCTACGGCTGCGGCCCTGCGGCGGGCGGGCCCATCGACCCCGATAAACCCGATATGGGGCGCATCACGCGCAACGGTGACACCTACTACGTGCACCTCTACGAGGGCTCGTTTGGACCGGTGCCGCTCATGGGCTTTCCCAAGGAGCGCATCCGCTCCATCCGCCGCGTGTACGACGGTACCGAGGTGCCGCTCTCCACGAGCTGGACGCATAGCGACTATCCCGATATCGCCTTCGCGAACCTCGGGCCCTCGCCGGTGCTGCCCGACCCGGTCGACACGGTGCTTGCCGTGACGGTTGCGTAGGGGCTCTGCTTGCGAGAAAGCCCGCCGCGTGCCCGAGCCGACAGACCGATCGCAGGTTGGCGAGCTGGTCTTGCCGCCCGACGGCCGGTGTGCCCGGTAGGATAGGGGCGTCGTTCGAGCTCACCGAACCGATTTTTGTACCGTTGGATTCCTACTGCTAGATTGGCATGCCATGACCGCTTCTTCCGTTACGCTCTCTGTCGAGCTCGCGCGCTACACCGAGGAGCACCTTGCCGCGCGCGCCGGCCAGATCGCGCCCGCCATGGCACGTATCGAGGAGGTGCTGGGCGAGCTCGATGCGCAAGAAGCGCTTCTCGTGCGCTTCTTTTGCGCTACGCTGCCCGTGTCCGATGTGTTCGACACCGATCCTGTGCTGCTCGCCTCCTTTGCCCGCCATGCCCTCATGCTGCGCCGCGAGATGCCTTGGTGCGCCGCCCTCGACGAGCCGACCTTCGTGCACTTCGTGGCCTATCCGCGCATCAACAACGAACCCATCACCGATTGCCGTCCCGTGTTCTGGGGGGAGCTTGCCGACCGCGTGCGGGGTGCGAGCGCCATGGAGGCCGTGATCGAGGCCAACTACTGGTGCGCCGAGCACGCCACCTACCAGGCATCCGACGGGCGCACGCTTGGACCGCTCGGGGTGCTCGCGTCGGGTGACGGGCGCTGTGGCGAGGAGTCGACGTTTCTCGTCACCGCGCTGCGCTCCATCGGCATCCCCGCGCGGCAGCTCTACGTGCCGTGGTGGGCGCACTGCGACGACAACCACGCCTGGGTTGAGGCTCGTGTGGACGATGGCTGGCATTACCTGGGAGCCTGCGAGCCGGAGGACGCGCTCGATCGCGGCTGGTTTACCGCGGCCTCGGGGCGTGCCATGGCGGTGCAGACCCGTACGTTCTCCGACTTCGGCTTCGACTTCGAACGCGATCGCGCTCGTCTTGCGCGCGAGGGCACCATGGTGGTCGTGAACGTGACGTCGTCCTATGCCCCGGTCTGCACCCTGCGCGTGCGGGTCACCGATACCGCAGGCGCGGCTGTAGCGGGGGCGGACGTCGATCTGCTCATCATGAATGCCGGCGGGTGGCGTACCATTTCCCGCCACGTTACGGGCGCGGACGGTTGCGTGGCGGCCGAGGTGGGGCTGGGGTCGCTTCGCATCTGCGCGCGCACGGCTGCCGGGCAGGTCGAGGCGCTCGTAGATACCACAGAGACGCACGAGGTTCATCTGCAGCTTGCGCCGTACGATGCCGTGGCGGCTGCGGGCGCTTGGCGCGATTTCAACCTTGCCGCGCCTGCCGACCATCCGGCGCCTTCGACGCCGCTCACCCCAGCACAACAAGCGTCGGGTCGAGCGCGCAAGGCCGAAGCCGACCGCCTGCGCGCGGCGCGACTCGAGCGCCTTTCCGCTGCGGCGCGCGCGGCGGCCGCGCGCGTAGCCGCGCGCTATGCTCAAGCCGGCGTCTCGACCGAGATGCCCGGTGGCCGGTCGCTCGCAGGCATCTTCGGCTTGTCGTTTGCGAACGCGCCCGAGCTCGAGGCGTTCTTGACGACGGATGTCGCGCGCGATCGCCTCGAGCTCGTCTCGACGCTTTCCGATAAGGATTTTCGCGATCTGCGCGCCACGGTGCTCGAGGATCATTTGCGGCACGCCCGGGCGCTGCGCCCCGCGACGGAGGATTCCCTCGCCGCGCAGGGCGTCGATGCCCCCAAGGCAGTTGAGATCTTTTGCCGCTATGTGCTTAGCCCGCGCGCCGACATCGAGCAGCTCACGCCCTATCGCGCGCGCCTGCTTGAGTTACTTGATGACGAGCAGCGCCGCGCGTTTACGGCAGATCCCCGCAGCATCTGGACATTCGTGCACGAGAACGTTGCCTTTGACCCGGCGTGCCAGCTCATGCACCTGGTGGCCTCGCCGGCCGGTGCGCTCGCCTCGCGCCAGGGCAACCCGTCCACGCAGCGCGTGCTGTTCGTGGCCATCGCTCGCACACTCGGCATACCGGCGCGCCTGAACCCGACGGACCGCGCCCCCGAGTTCTTTGCCACAGGGGCGTTCCAGCGCGCCGAGGCCGCCTGCGCCCGCCCGCTCGCCCGCCTCGTGCTCGCGTGCTCGGCGGGAGCATCTCCCATCTACGAGCAGGACTGGAGCATTGCCGCGATGGTCGATGCGGTCGCGCCAAGCGGTGAGACCTGCCGCGAGTACCGGCTCCTTGACCTTTGGGGCTCTCTGTTCGCCGATGGGGAGCTCGCGGTTGATGTGGTGCCCGGGCGCTACCGCATGACGACCACGGTGCGCCTGCCCAACGGCGACCAGCGGGCGAGCGAGCTCGACTTCGACGTGGTCGATGCTGACGGCGGGTGCACGGTGGCGCTCAAGCTGCGCGAAGTCAAGGCCGCGGAGATGCTCTACCGCATTCCGCTCGATGACTTTTCGCTTACCGATTCCTCCGGCGCTTCGACCACGGTGCATGCCGCGGCGGCGAACGGCGCCTCCTTTGCGCTCGTGGCGCTGCTCGAGCCTGCCGAGGAGCCGACCGAGCACCTGCTCAACGAGCTGCGCCAGCACGCCGACCGCGTGGTCGAGGCGGGTCTTTCGCTCGTGTTGGCCGTACCCGACGTTGCCGCCGCGCGCCGCGACCCGACCCTTGGCCGCACGCTCGCGGCGCTGCCCGCGGCGCAGCTCGTGGCTTGCGATTTCGACGCGCATGCTGAGCGCCTTGCGCGCCGTGTGTTCGTGAACCCCGAGAAGCTTCCGCTCGCGATGCTCGCGGACATGCGCTCCGATGGCATGGTCGGGCGCTACGCGCATGCGGGCTACAACGTCGGCACCGTCGATTTCGTGCTCAAGCTCGCGAGCCTTGCCGCCACGGAAGCGGTCAGCGCATAGCGCGTTTGGGACACGGGCTCAGCATCTCGTCTGCTGCCGCTAGCAGCGGTCAACGTAGAGCAGCTCGTCCATCTCGTCGAACGGCCACATGGGGCGGAACATGCGGCGGATCTCGATATCCTCGCAGAGCTGGACCGTCGGGCCTCCGGTAAGCGCCATGGTGTGGTAGGCGGTCTCGGGGATGAGGAACGTGTCTAAGTAGCCCATCTTCACAACCACGATGTCGTAGTCGTGGAACTCAACGCCTGCAGCGGTGAACTGACCCATGGAGCCGTATTGCACGTTGCGGTTGAGCACGATCACGTCGATGCCCGTGGCGCCGATGGACACCGTGTAGCTCGGGCCCACGCGCCACGCGTTGCGCGCGCCTATCTGCGCCTCGCCCGTTACCTTGAGCGTTCCCTCGATGTGCAGCGGCTCGGAGTAGGCGTCCTCGCCGGCGCCGAGGTCAAAGGAGACCGCGTCGCCGTCATGATGCGTTGCCAGATAGGCGTGAGCCGTCGCGTCGTTGATGCCTGCGATGAGCACCGACTTACCGTGGAGATCCTGGGCTAGCAGCGCGCGCAGCATTTGGGTGTTGTGGCCTTGCGCGCCGGCGCCGCAGTTATCGCCCGAGTCCGTGATGACGGCTGTCTTGCCCGCAAAGGCGATGGCGTCACGGGCGGCAGCTTCGGGTTCGCCGTAGTTGCCGGAGAAGGTGAATTCCTCGCGATGTTCCCATGTATAGGCGGCCACGCGGTCGGCCACCTCCTCGCAGTGGGTACGGTCGGCCGGGGTGTTCGGCACCACCACGATGGCGGCGCCGATCTTGTCGTCGTCGTGGCGCAGGTAGCCGACGTGATAGGAGCTCGAGAACACGCGCGGGTCCTGCTCCGCCTCGTCGAGCATGGCGTTGATGGTGCGCAGCGGCTCGGATGCCGACATGCTGCGCTCCCCGTCGACGGTGATGGGGAGCTTGCGCAGCACCGGGTGCATGGGGCGACGGTGCCGCATGAGGTCGACGAGCTTTTGAGCCACGAGGCGCCAGGTGTCCACCGTGTCGATGTGCGGCGACTCGCGGAAGCAGCGCACGATGTTCAGCTGGCTCACCAGCTGCGAGGTCACGTTGCCATGCGGGTCGAGTGCTACGGCAATGGGCAGGTGCGCGCCCACGATCTGGCGGATGCGCGTGACGAGCGCGTGCTCACCGGAGACCTCATCGAGGTCTTTGACGCCGCTTGCGCCATGGAGCTGCAGGTAGATGCCATCAATCTCGCTCAAGTGTTCCTTCAGGGTACCGATGATGGCGTCTTCGATGGTATCGAACGCCTCGCGTGCAATCATGCCGCTCGGGGGGAGCGCGGCGTAGATGCTCGGGATGATGGTCATGCCCGCGTCTTCGAAGATGTCGCGCACGCGCAGCGCGTCGACGCTCTCCTCGCCGCGCAAGATCTGGAAATCGTTCAAGTTCGCCACGTGCGTCACGTGCTCGTTGCACTCTGCAGTGAAATGCCCCACTAACACATTCATGGTTGCTCCTCTGCGTCACGCGCTGCCGGACCGTCCGGCCGCCCGCGCCATGATAGCTGAACCAGCGCACCTATATGTGTGCGTTTCGCTGTGCGCGCTCGCATGCTTCCGCCGGCGGGCGCGCCCGCCTCGCCACGGTGCGCGGGCGCGTGTGTTCGCGCGATGTGGAGCTCCGGTTTCGCGCGCACTGTTACACTAGCTTCTTGGAATGGTATCGCGTCGGCAACGTGCTCGAAATAGTGACGAAACACGGTGCGACTACCCTCGTTGTGTCCAGTCGGCAATCGTTGCCACATCTGCGTGGCGCGCAAACGAAGGGGATTTCAATGGCAGACCTAACCGATCGCTTCGGAACCATGGTGTTTTCAGAGGACGTCATGAAGGGGTATCTTCCAAAAGACGTGTATAAGTCTTTGATCTCGACCATAGAAGAGGGAGAACCGCTTAATCTTGATGTTGCGAACGCCGTTGCGCACGCCATGAAGACGTGGGCGGTCGAGCACGGGGCCACGCACTACGCGCACTGGTTCCAGCCGCTTTCGGGCATCACGAGCGAGAAGCACGATAGCTTCCTCGAGCCGGTGGGCGATGGCACCGCTATTACCAAGTTCACGGGCAAGGCGCTCATTCAG
Organism: uncultured Enorma sp.; assembly: GCA_964624825.1. GTDB lineage: Bacteria > Actinomycetota > Coriobacteriia > Coriobacteriales > Coriobacteriaceae > Enorma. The sequence continues at coordinate 24,173 of CAZUYD010000027.1, forward strand.
GGCGAGCCCGACGCGTCGAGCTTCCCCAACGGCGGCTTGCGCGCCACCTTCGAAGCGCGCGGCTACACCGCGTGGGACCCCACGAGTCCAGCTTTCATCAAAGACGAGGTGCTCTGCATTCCCACGGCGTTTTGCGGCTATAACGGCGAGGCGCTTGATAAGAAGACCCCGCTGCTTCGTTCGATGAGGGCACTCGACACGCAGGCCAAGCGCGTGCTTGCGCTCTTCGGCAAGCAGCCCAAGCGCGTTGCGCCCTCGGTGGGTAACGAGCAGGAGTACTTCCTCATCAAGAAGGACGCCTACCGCAAGCGCCGCGATCTGGTCATCACCGGCCGCACGCTCTTTGGCGCCCCGCCGTGCAAGGGTCAGGAGCTCGAGGAGCACTACTTGGGAGCCATCCGCCCGGCGGTCTCGAAGTACAAGAAGAAGCTCGATGACGAGCTATGGGCGCTTGGCATTCCGGC
>CAZUYD010000028.1:0-21455 GCA_964624825.1 uncultured Enorma sp.
CGGCCTTGTTGCCGGTAAGCTGGACCTTATCGGCGTTGATGACCACCACGAAGTCGCCACAGTCGGAGTTGGGCGTGAACTGCGGCTTGTTCTTTCCGCGCAGAATCATGGCGATCTGCGTGGCCAAACGGCCCAGCACCTTGCCCTCGGCATCGATGAGCACCCAATTACGGGCAACCTCACCCTGCTTGGCGTAGTGAGTCGATTTCTGAATCACTTGACTCCTCCATGTACCTTACGTGTCTTACAGAGATTCACGGGGCTCTGCAAATGACTGTAGAAGTATACCGCGATACGCTGCGGAGTCAATGAGTTTTCGCAGAGTCTTCGCAACGTGCGCAGACGGACGCTTATTTGCGGTCTGCGCGCGACGCCCAGGATGGCGCGAAGGATGATGGAGTGCCTGGCGCTGCGATGCCTCGAGGGCGGTGTGCAGCCACGGCAACGATCAAGGCCATGGGCGCAGCCAGCCTATGGGGACTCAGCCAACTTTGATTGCCATATGCTTCTACAATGCGCACATGGGACACGGCCAGCCTATGGGGGTTCATCCAGCCTATGCGCTCAGCCGGTCAAGCTCTTTGCACACGCGTTCCAGAGCGTGATAGTTCGCGATCACGAAAAGCCTGCGCAAGCCTTCCGTAGCTTCCGCATCTGCTGCATCCAGAGCCTCAAGCACATCGGCTACGGTATCGGCTCGCATCGCCTGAACACCCGCCGCCGCAAGCGCCCGCTCCAGGGGCTTCGCGATCTCGCCGCCATAGAAAACCGGCGCGTCGGGCGCCGCGTCGCGCAGCGCGGAGAACTCGATGTCATCGACCCAGCTATAGTCTCCGTTGCATTCCACCATGTCATCCATGAGAAACGCGACGGCGCAGGGATGCTGGTACTTGAGCGCCATGCGGATGTTCTGGTTGAACCCAATGGGGTTCTTGGCCATGTTGGTCATAACGGCGCGCCCGCCCACGGTATATTCTTGCAGGCGGCCGTTCTTCGGGTTGAAATGCGCCACCGTCTGCTTGAAGGTCTCGGCGTCACAGCCCAGCATCGCCGTGACCACACGAGCCGCAAGCACGTTGTAGACCATGTAGAGCCCGGTGCAGGGCACCAACACGTCGCGCGTGCTGAAATCGCAGCCACCGGCACAACTCGTTGCGCCCTCGATATCGACGAGGAAGCCCTCGGGCGTCTCGCGAATGTTCGTTGCGACCACATCAGGCGTATGCGCCTGCGCCCCGCACGAGGCGCACGTCCAGCGCCCAAGCTGCCCGAAGTGGCGCAGCTGGTAGGTGAGCGGCTTTCCGCAGACAGGGCAGGCAGCACCCGCGAAGGCATCGGCGCCATCATCGGGCGTGGCGTCGACAATGCCGAAGCTCACCTGCGGCCGCCGCTGCTCCGTGCGCCTCATGACCGCACGGCAGTTTGGGTCGTCCGCGTTGGTCACCAGCGTCATGTCTGAACGAGAGGTCTTGTTGATCGCCGTGGCGATGGAATCGAAGATGCGGTCCATGCTCCCAAAGCGATAGATCTGGTCGCCTTCATACAGGTTGGTCAAGCAAACGAGCGCGGGGTGCAGCTTGGGCAGGACGAAACGCATATACATCTCGTCGCATTCAAGGCTCGCAAACGGAGCATGGCGCGCGTCGAGCAGCGCGGTGACCACCCCGGCCTCGAGATTCGAGCCCTCCGCGTTGCAGAACACATCGTTGCCGGCGGCCTCAAGGCACGTCGCGATAAGGTTATTCGTGGTCGTTTTGCCATTGGTACCGGTTATCACCACCGATGCCTTCGTAACCTTGCGCGCTTCGTATGACAAGACATCGCGATCGAGGCGCAGGGCAACCTCGCCGGGGAAATTGCCCGCGTTCAAACCGACAAGGTGTTCGAGATCGCGCACGCGACGCGCGGCAAAACATGCGAGGGCAGGGAACGGCATCCACGCTCTTTTCTCGTAGCGGCTTGCAAGTTCAAGGTATACCAGGGTAAACCTATGCACATGCATATGTTTACCAGAGTCAAGTCTTGCACACAAACTTACAATACAACCGCCACGCAGCGTGCAAATCTCGCTTACCCTGTGTTTTGAAGCCCCGCGGAAACGCCCGTCACGGTCGAGAGAATGAGCGACAGCAGCGCCGCCTTCCGCTCGTCCGAAAGCTCATCTTGCTCGGCGCGCACCACGCGCAACGCGCGCACCTGAGCGATCGAAAGCGCGTCGACATACGGGTTGCGCACGCGCACCGCACGACCGAGCACGCGACGATGCTCGAGCGGCCACGAATCGCCAACGATGGCGAGCACCCATGCACGGGTACGCTTCATCTCGTCGTAGACGGCCGTCGCCAGATCGTCGCGATCGCCCAACGCAAGGTACATCTTCGAGATGCGTCCGTCGGTCTTTGCAAGAGACATCTCGATGTTATCGATGAACGTGCCGAACAGCGGCCACTCGCGGTAGGCGCGCTGCAACAGCTCCAGGTCGCCAAGGTCCTCGCACGCCGAACCGAGCCCATACCACGCGGCCAGGTTGATGCGCGCCTGCGACCACGAGAACACCCAGGGGATGGTGCGCAGGTCATCGAGAGACGAGGCGCCGAGACCGCGCTTCGCCGGGCGGCTCCCAATGGGCAGCAGGCCAACCTCGGTAAGCGGCGTCACCGTCGAGAACCAGGGCGCGAAATCATCCGCGTGCAGCAGGTCGAGGAACGTCGCATGGGCGACGTCGCTCAGACGGTTCGCCATCGAGGCATAGCGTTCGGTCATCTCGGTATTGGTCTTTTCGACCGATGGAGCAGAGTTAAGCAGCGTGGCTGCAGAAACCGTCTCGATATGGCGCAACGCGAGCACCGGGTTCCCATAACGCGCGAAGATGGTCTCGCCTTGCTCGGTGAGCTTGAAAAAGCATCTCACCGATCCCTTGGGTTGGGCGAGCACCGCGCGGTTCGCAGGACCGCCGCCGCGGCCGACCGCGCCGCCGCGGCCATGCATGAGCACCAGGTTGATGTCGTGCGCCTCCGCCCACCTCGCGATGCGCTCCTGCGCCGTGTGAAGCGCCAGCGTCGCGGTAGTGGGGCCTGCATCCTTCGAGGAATCCGAATATCCCAGCATGACCTCCATGGTGCGGCCGGTCTGCGCCAGACGCTCCTGAACCGCGGGGAGCTCGATCACCTCGTCCAGCACCTCGATGCACCCCTCGAGGTCCTCGAGCTGCTCGAACAGCGGGATGACATCGAGCTCGGGAATGTCCTCGGCGTGCGCGAACGCCAGGCGCGCAAGCTCATATACGTCGGCGACATGCCGGGCAGACTTCGTGAACGAGACGATGTAGCGACGCGCCATCTTGGTGCCGTAGCGCTTCTGAATCGACCCGATAGCGCGAAACGTGTCGAGCACCTCGCGCGTCATGGGCGCGAGCTCGCCGCGCTCGCCATGCAAGCCACGGGCGTTGATGTCGTCGAGCGCGCGGGTATGCACGAGCGAGTGCTGACGGAACTCCATCTCGACCATATGGAACCCGAACGTCTCCACTTGCCAGATCAGCGTCTGAACCGGGCCATATGCCGCGCGCGGCGCGCCGCCCGACGCGAGCGACTGCTGCACGATGCGCAGATCGTGCAGGAACTCCTCGGCGTCATGGTACATGGTGTCGGCATTGCGCCGCACGGTCGCGTTAAGGCGATCGGCCATCACGAGCATCACCGCGCGATGCGGCTCGGACGCCGAGATGGCATCGGCGCGCGAGGTGAGGATCTCGCTCATCTCAACTTGGTGGTTCCACAGATTGAGCAGCTCGTCCGACGGCTTGGTATAGCGCGCATCGAGCGTGAGGTTGCGCCCCACGGCGCGGCACTTATCCTCGAGCTTTCCCACCATATGCGTCGAGAACTTCGCGGCGACCTGGCGAGAGACCTTCGCCGTCACGTTGGGGTTGCCGTCGCGATCAGAGCCGATCCAGCTGCCCGGATGGAAAAACGCCGGGCACACCGGCGGCACGCTGCCCGCATACTCGCCGAGCACCCAGTCGTCAAACCGGCGATAGGCCTCGGGAGCGATATCGAACAGGGTGTTGTCGAAGATGTCGATGATGGTGTCGGCTTCCTCGAGCGGCGTGGGCTTTTTGACCGCCGTCGGGCTCGTGCGCACCAGCGCGTCGATCTCCTGCAGGAGGTGGCGCTCGTTCTCCACGAGCGCGGAGCCACCCAGATTCGGATGCTCGGCGAGCAGACGCGAGATGCGACGGATCTTACCCTCGACGGCCTTGCGGCGCGCCTCGGTGGGATGCGCCGTGAACACCGGGTGAAACTCGAGCTTGCTCAGCAGCTGTGTGGCCGACCCCCCGCCCATCTCCCGCACGAGCTGATCGTAGGCGACGGTCAGCTCGTTTGAGGGGTCGGTGGTAGCATCGGGCGATACGGCGCGTTCGCGCGTGCGCAGCGTCTCGACGCGATAGTTCTCCTCGCAGAGGTTCGCCAGATGGAAAAACGCGGTGAGCGCGCGGACGACGACCTGCTCATCGTCGATGGACAGGCTGTCGATGAGCGCGACGGCATCGCGGAATGCCTGAGCGCTCTCACTCTCTGCCGTCGGGACGCCCTCGGCATCGGTCTTCTCGGATGCCGCGACGCCGCCCGGATCGCCCTCGTTCGCGCGAATCACGCTATTGAGCAACTGATCGAACAGGTCGCATATCTTCGGATTGTACTCTTTGAGCACCTGGCGCTCAAAACGCAAGAACAGCGCCAGGTTGTCGCGCAGGCTTTCCGGCAGCTCAATCTCCGCGTAGCGGCGAATCGCGGAATCGGTATCTGCGGCGCCGAGCTTGTGGTCGAGCGCCTGCTCCAACCCCTGGCGGGCATTTTCGACGATAGTGGCCACGGTGTCTCCTTTAGCATCTGGTTCGCCCCCGCGGGGCACGGCGGACGACATGGGGCGCAAAGAACAGCGACGGTTGGGACGCAACGACCTTTCGCACGCGCTGCCTCTGCACGTCCCCGACCTTGCAGCGCGCGCGTTAGGCGCGTCCCAAGCTGCGCATGACGGCGTAAACGAGCTCCGCGCGGGGAACCAGCGTTTCCTCGTGCGAGGTCATATCGCGCAGGCGCACAGCGCCCTGGGCGATCTCGTCGCCGCCCACGATTGCGACCAACGCCGCCGAAAGCTTGTCCGCCTGCTTGAATTGGCTCTTGAGCGAGCGCCCCTGGTAGTTCGCCTCGGTGCGAATACCTGCCTGCCTGAGCTCATGCGTGATGGAGAACACCTCGCCGCGCAGGTCGTCGCCGGCATTCGCCACATAGATGCACGGCTCGGGCTCATCGCCTTGCAGCCCCCCAAACGCCTCGAGCGCGAGCATGGCGCGCTCGAAACCCACGGCGAACCCCACGCCCGGCGTCGGCCGGCCGCCCTCGAGTTCCACGAGCCCGTCATAGCGGCCGCCGCCGCCAATCGAGCCCACACCGGCGCCCGGTGCTTCGACCTCGAACACCGTGCGCGTGTAATAGTCGAGCCCGCGCACCAAAGTCGGGTCTTCCGCATATTCGATGCCGGCCGCATCGAGATAGCGCTTGACCTGCTCGTAATGCGCCCGGCACTCATCGCACAGGTTGTCGACCGCAAGCGGGGCACCCTGCATGACCTCGCGGCAATGATCGTTTTTGCAGTCGAACGCGCGGAGCGGATTGAGCTTTGCGCGCTCGCGGCATTCGTCGCACATCTCGTCCGCGTGATCCAAGATGAACGCGCGCACCGCATCGCGGTACGCGGGGCGGCACGCGGCATCGCCCATCGAATTGATGAGCAAGCGCAGCTCAGACAGGTCGAACCCCAGCCGCTTATAGAATTCCATCAGCATGATGATGCACTCGGCGTCCGCCGCGGGATCGGGCGCGCCGAGCCACTCGATGCCAACCTGATGAAACTGGCGCAAGCGTCCTTTCTGGGGACGCTCTCCGCGAAACATCGCCTCGGCATAATAGAGCTTCACGGGAGAACCGCCCTGCGGCACCAGATTGTTCTCGACCACCGAGCGCACCACACCGGCCGTGCCCTCGGGACGCAGCGCCAAGCGCTGCTTCGCTTTGAGCTTGGCATCGGTTCCTTCGGCAAGCACGCGCTCGAGGTTGGCGCCCGAAAACACCCGGAACATCTCCTTGCGCACGACATCGGTCGACTGGCCAATGCCGTGCACGAACACATCGACCTGTTCGATCGCCGGGGTCTCGATCTGCTCGAACCCGTACGGGCCAAAGACCTCTGCCGCGATGCGCTGCATGCGCGACCACGCGCGCATGTCTTGCCCGATCAAATCACGCGTGCCCTCCGCTTTTTGCGCCTGCATATCCTGACCTTTCTTAACCGCATGGAACGCTATTGCCCCTGAATACGCATCGTTTTGTTCGGCCATCCATTATATGAAGCGACCCTGGCGCTCGCAAACTCCGTCGCGCACCTTTAATCGCCCGAACGTCAAACCGACCCGTTTTCCCTACGAATCACACAAGTGGTAATCTAGCATTTCGTGAAACAACCGCGTGAGGAGCTCAGATGCATCAGTTTCGCAACGACTACAGCGAGGGCGCCGCGCCGCAGATTCTCGACGCCCTGGTGCGCACGAACCGCGAGCAAACGGTCGGGTACGACCAAGATGAGCATTGCGCACGCGCCGCCGACCTCATCCGCAGCGAGATCGGCCAGCCCGATGCGCATGTGAGCTTCGTCCCCGGGGGCACCCCGGCGAACATCCTGGCCATCACCAGCTTGACCGAAGCGTTCGAGGGCCCCATCTGCGCGGCCGATGCGCACCCCACCATCCACGAAGCGGGCGCCATCGAAGCGCAAGGCCGCCGCCTGCTCGCCACCGGCGACCCGTTTGGTCGCCTGACCGTCGCCGCCGCGCAGGCGATATGGGAGACGTGCATCGCCAACGGCTCGACCACGACGCAGGCCGGTATGCTCTACCTCTCGCATACAAGCGAGCTCGGCTACGTCTATCATCGCGCCGAGTTTGACGATCTTTGCGATTGGGCCGAAGAGCGGGATCTGGCCGTCTATGTCGATGGCGCGCGCATGGCAAGCGGCATCACGGCCGCCGAGAGCGACCTCACCATCCAGCATATCGCCGAGCGCGCCGATGCCTTCACGCTGGGCGGCACCAAAAACGGAATGCTCTTGGGCGAGGCGCTCGTGTTGAGCCCGCGTACCGCGCGCGGCCGGCGCGCGTGCGATCGCATCCCCTATCTAACCAAGCGCGCAGGGCAGCTCATGGCGAAAGGCCGCGTGATGGGCGTGATGTTCGAAGCCGCCTTCGACCCTGCCACACGCGACGAAGCGGACGAGGTGCTCTACTGGCAGCTTGCGCGCCACGCGAACGCCTGCGCCACGCACCTTGCCGCCGGCCTTGCGCAAGCTGGCTTCGAGCCATACATCGAGACGACGGGCAACCAGCAGTTCTTCTGGGCAACACCCGACCAGGCAATGCAGCTGTCCGAGCAGCTTGGCTGCGAGCGCTTCGGCGGCAGCGACCCAACGGGCGCCGGCCGGGAGCTCGTCCGGTTCGTCACGAGCTGGGCAACACCAAAAGCCGCAATCGACGAGGCCGTCGCCTTCGCGCGCTCCCTCAAAGGCTGAGGCGCGGCCTCGCCGGCTCGCAGCCGTACGTGCGCTCCTTATAGCACCTGAGACACGTACACCACGTTCGTGGACGTCTGACGTCCGCGCGATACGACCGGAATCGCAGGGTCGCCGGCAGTGACCACCACGAGGTCGCCCTTGCTTACGATCCCTGCGTCCTTCGCTTCAGCCATCGCGTTATTCACCACATACGCGATGCTGCCTACCGTGTGGCCAGAGCGAAGCGGCTCGACGCCCCAGTACACGGTCATCTTGCGCATCGCCCAATCGTTCGGCGTCGCCGCGTGGATGGGGAGGACGGGGCGGAAGTTCGAGACCAGGCGCGCGGAGCGACCGGAGTTGGTCGGGGTGAGAATCGCCTTCGCGCCCACGTTGAACGCCGTGGTCACCGCCGCCAAACCAACCGCCGCGTTCACGATGTTGCGCCCCGGGTCGATGAGGTCGAAATCGAACGGCTTATGCTCGGGAATCGTCGCCTCGGTCGACAGCGCGATGTTCGCCATCATCTGCACGGCCTCGAGCGGGTACTTGCCCGCCGCGGTCTCGCCCGAAAGCATCGTCGCGTCGGTTCCGTCATTGATGGCGTTCGCGACGTCGGTCACCTCGGCGCGCGTCGGGCGCGGGTTGCGAATCATCGAGTCGAGCATCTGCGTCGCCGTGATCACCGGCTTGCAGGCAGCGTTGCACTTGCTGATGATCTCCTTCTGAATGGTCGGGCACACCTCGGGCGCCACTTCGACACCAAGATCGCCGCGCGCGACCATGATGCCATCGGACTCCTTCAAGATCTCGTCGAAGTGATACACCGCAAGCGCGCACTCGATCTTCGAGAACACGTCGACGTGCTCGCCGCCATGCTCGCAGCAGAGCTCACGAATCTCGCGCACCGCCTCGGCACTGCGCACGAACGACGCAGCGATGAAATCGATGCCCTCCTCCAGGCCGAATAGAATGTCGGCACGATCCTGCTCGGTGATGCTCGGCAGCGATAGCTTTGCGTTCGGAACGTTCACGCCCTTCTTCTCGCCCAGCTCGCCGCCGTTCGCGACGGTGCAGTAGATATCTTGCCCGTCGACGCGCTCCACCGTAAGGCCGATGAGCCCGTCGTCGATGAGGATGGTACCGCCGGCGTGCACCTCGCGCGGCAGGTCAAGGTGATCGAGATAGAAGTGCTCGGCCGTACCCAGGCGCTCTTCAGAGGTCTCGGCGGCGGTGACCACGACCGTGCTTCCCGCCTCGAGCGTCACCTTGCCATGGCCGGCGAGAAACCCCGTGCGAATCTCGGGGCCTTTCGTGTCGAGCAGGATGCCCACGGGAATGTCGAGCTCGCGCGACACGCGCTTCACGCGCTCCATGCGCTCATGGTGCTCCTCGTGACTTCCGTGGCTGAAGTTGAAGCGCGCGACGTTCATGCCGGCGAGGATCATCTCGCGCAGCGTGGCCTCGTCGTCGCAGGCCGGTCCCATCGTGCACACGATCTTGGTACGTTTGTTCATGCAACCCTCCGTATTATGCGGCGCTGGAATCTCATAGGCACGCCGCCTGCCGCGTTCCAGTCTATCAAAGCCGAACGCCCCGACGGCACATCCTTACGATTACATGACGTCGCAGATCGAGCGGATACGCGACGCGGGTGCATGCTATGCTCTTACGATTAGGCAGCTAAAACCAAGCTCAACTGAAGCGCGCCGCCTGAGCATGGAGCCCCGGCGGCGCACAAATGACGCCTATGCGCACTATCATGGTTGCCGCCGCGACGCTGGCGATGATCCGCCGCCACAGCGCTGGCGATGGCGGCGGCGCTCCGTAAGAGCAGCGAGGCGCGCCTACGCGCGGCCGACAGATCCCAGGTTCTTCATACGGATCTTCACGATCTTCGTGATCTCGGCCATGCCGTCTTTGGCTGGCTTCTTCGGGTCGAAGGTATCCGGGTTCTCGGCCATATAGGCCATGTACCCCTTGGTATATGCCTGACGGAGCTCGGTGGCGTAATTCACCTTGCAGATGCCGTTCTTCACGGCCTCGGCCACCTGATCGTCGGGCACGCCAGAGGTGCCGTGGAGCACGAGCGGCACGCCGGCCGCGGCGGCGCAGGCGCGAACGACCTCCTGCTCGATGTGCGGAGTCTCCGTATAGACTCCATGCGCGGTGCCTACGCCGATAGCGAGCGAGGTGCAGCCGGTGCGCTCGACGAACTCAGCCGCCTGGTCGGGGTCGGTGTAGGGGTTTTCACCCTCGACGGCGGGGCCGTCATCCTCCTTGCCGCCCACCTTGCCCAGCTCGGCCTCCACGGGCACGCCCATCGCCGCGCCAACCGCGGCAACGCGCGCGGTGAGGGCGACGTTCTCCTCGAAGGGCACGTGGCTGCCATCGATCATGACCGAGGTGTAGCCTGTGCGCAGCGCCTGCATGCAGCGATCGAAGCCGTCGCCATGGTCCAGGTGAAGCGCCACGGGCACGCTGGCGCGCGCGGCAGCGGCCTTCACCATGCCGTAGAAGTAATCCAGTCCGGCGGTCTTGATGGTACCGGGCGTGGTCTGCATGATGACCGGCGACTTGGTTTCCTCGGCAGCCGCGAGCACCGCCATCACGAACTCGAGGTTCTCGACGTTGAACGCGCCGACCGCATAGTGGTTCTCCCGTGCATCGAGCAGCATCTCTTTGGTGGTTACCAGCATGTTGTCTCCTCTCTCCCGCATACGCGGTTGCTGGCGCCATTGTACGCGGCCGGGCCCGTCCGAAGGCCCGAGAATCGCCGCGGCCCCGCGCATCTAAATGCAAGCAAGCGCAACTTCATCCGTGCCGAAATGTCCCAATCACCCCATTTCAGCCTCCCATCATTTCGAACAAAAGCAAACACAACTAATTTATCTGCGTTATTCATAAGAAAAAGCAACACTATTTCCGCACAACCGGTTCCGCTCATCCGTCGCCAACCCCGAGCCGGAGCAGCAACCGTTCGTCTCGGCTAGATGTTTCGTTTTCTATTGTTTTGATACAAAGAAAACCATAAACGGTCGATTTTTTTCCGCAAGAGGAACGAATCGACCGCAAGAGAGCTTTTTCGCTTTATTTCGAATTCTTTTTATTACTATGAAACCGTCATCAACATGAGCAGGAATCCTGCCCATGAGGCAATCGTTGCACGCTGGTGCCCCAAGCACCACGAGAGGGGAGAGATGCATGGCGCAGAAGACCACGTATGACATCATCGCGGCCACCGGCTGTCCGACCGGCATTGCGCACACCTTCATGGCGAAGGAGGCGCTCGAAAAGGCCGCAGCCGAGCGCGGGCTCACCATCAAGGTCGAGACACACGGCCAGGTAGGCATCGAAGACGAGCTCACCGCTTCGCAGATCGCGGCGGCGCGCGCCGTCGTTGTCGCCGCCGACAAGGACGTCCAAGCCGAACGGTTCGCCGGCAAGCCCATGGTTTCGGTAGGCGTGTCCAAAGCCCTTTCGGTCGAAGAGGCCGGCAAGCTCATCGATCGCGCACTCGCGGCGAAGGGAGACGCCGCTGCCGCTGCTGCCATCGCGGCCTCAGCAGACGACGAGGACGACGAGAAGGAATCCATCGGACACCAGATCTACAAGCACCTCATGAACGGCGTCAGCCACATGCTCGTGTTCGTGGTCGCCGGTGGCGTGCTCACCGCCATCTCGTTCTTGTGGGGCATCACCAGCTATGACTCCACCGCAAGCGACTACAACACGTTTGCCGCGTGCCTTAAGATCATCGGCGACGTCACCATGAACCTCATGGTTCCAGTGCTCGCGGCCTTCATCGCTGAGTCCATCGGCAAGCGCCCGGCCCTCGTGCCCGGCTTCGTGGCCGGCATGATCGCCATCAACGGCCTGCCCACGGTCGACGGCCTTATCGATGCCGGCGGGTCGGGTGTGGGCTTCGGCTTCCTCGGCGGCATCGTCGGCGGCTTCCTCGCCGGTTACACGATCGTCCTGCTCGAAAAGGCATTCTCCGGGATTCCGCAGAGCTTGAACGGCCTTAAGGCCATCTTCCTGTACCCGCTGTGCTCCACCTTCATCGTCGGGCTCATCATGCTCGCCATATCCGGCCCCATGTCGGCCATCAACCAGGCCATGATGGACTTCCTGCAGAGCCTCTACAGCGCAGGTCCCATCCCGCTGGGTCTCGCCATCGGCTGCATGTGCGCGTTTGACATGGGCGGCCCGGTCAACAAGGCCGCCTACACCACCGGCACCCTCCTGCTCACCGAAGCCATCGCCGCCGGCGTGGGAACCGAGACCTACAACTTCGGCACCAATTTCATGGCCGCCGTCTCGGCCGCTTGCATCGTACCGCCGCTCATCACCACCTTCGCGGTCGTCGTAGGCAAGAAGTACTTCAGCCGGGAAGACCACGACGCCGGCATCGTCAACCTCATCTTGGGCTGCACCCACATCACCGAGGGCGCCATCCCGTTCATGACCAAGAACATCTGGCCCGTCATGCCCATCATGATGCTCGGCTCGTCCATCGCGTCGATCCTGACGATCTTCTTCGGCGTGCACGATCCGGCGCCTCACGGCGGCTTCCTCGTGCTGCCCATCGTCGACGGCGCGGTCCAATGGGTCATTGCCATCCTCATCGGCGTACTGGTGGGCGGCGTGCTCTTCGTGGCGTTCAAGCGCTACGAGTACAGCAAAAACCAGGCCGCCCAGCCCCAGCTGGCTACTGAGGGCGCTGCCGCGGCGGCCCCGACCGCTCGCGCTGTGGCCGCTAAGACCGAGTCCACCAACGCGGACGTCATGAAGCCGGACCACGTACTGCTCGACTGCAACCTCGCCACCCGCGACGAGGCCCTGCGTGAACTCGCCGCGGTGGCGGCGAAGCTGGGCATCGCCAGCGACTCCGAGGCCCTCACCCAGGCGTTCCTCGCCCGTGAGGCCGAGGGCACCACGGGCATGACGGATGGCTTCGCCATCCCGCACGCCAAGAGCGCCGCCGTCCGCACGCCTGCCGTCATGGTGCTTAAAAACGCCACCGGCATCGATGCCTGGGAGACCCTGGACGACCAGCCCGTCACCTGCGCCATCGCCCTGCTCGTACCCGAGCAGGAGGCCGGCACGGCACATCTCGAGATCCTCTCCAAGGTGGCCAAGGCCCTCATGGATGAGGAGTTCCGCGCGCAGCTCAAGGCCGCAGACGAAGCCGAGGCCATCGCACGACTCGTCAGCGCACGCTTGGAGGCCTAGCCGCGCGCCGCGCCGCGACATGTTCTAACATGCTCTACACGAGCGGGGGCGGCGATGTGCCGTCCCCGCTTTATTTGGAAAGGACTAGCGGTGATTTATACCCTTACCACGAACCCCGCCATCGACATGAACATCACGGCCGACACGCTCTCGCACGATCACATCAACCGCACGCGCGACGCCGTGTACACGCCCAACGGCAAGGGACTTAACGTTTCCTTCACGCTCAAGCGCTATGGCGTGCCTTCCACCATCCTCGGTTTCTTCGGAGGGTTCTCGGGCGAGTACATCGTGCGTGAGGCGCAGCGCATCTGCCCGGTGCGACCCATCAAGATCGAGGGCATCACACGCGTCAACGTATTTCTGTCTACACCGAGCGGAGAATACGTCATGCCCAATGCCGGCGCCCCCGTATGCCGCGAAGCCCAGCTCGAGCTGCTCGAGCTTCTGCGCGGCCTCGACGACCTCGACTGCCTCATCATCTCGGGCAGTCTATCGCCCGAGATGGACCCGAGCTACTACGACGAGGTCATCGATATCGTGAAAGCCAAGGGAGCCGAGTTCATCCTCGATATCTCCCATCCGCACCTTCGCGAGCTGGTGGCGCGGCGACCGCTTGTGATCAAGCCGAATGACGACGAGGTCGCCGAGATCTTCGGTATCCGGATCATCGATGAACAGAGTGCGATCGTCGGACTCAAGGAGCTGCATGGGCTGGGCGCCCAAAACGTGCTGCTCACGCTCGGGAGCAGCGGAGCGTACTTCTCGAACGGCACGCATGTCTGGCATGCCAGCGCCGCCCCGGTGCAGGTGCTCTCCACGGCGTGCGCCGGCGACGCCGCGCTCGGAAGCTTCCTTTCCGTATGGCTCGACCAGCGCGGAGCCATAGAGACGGCTCTCGTGCTGGCTATGGCCACCGGAGGCAACGTTGCCATGAGCAGCGGCCTGGGCGACTTCGCCCGGGTGGACGAGCTCTCGAAGCACATCGAGGTTACCCAAGTAGCCTAGCGCTTGCGCGCTGGCGCGAACCTACCCTTACGGGGCGCGCACCTTTACAATGGAGGACGGGCGGTGTGTGCACGCGGTGCGCTTCTCGGCGCTATGCAGAGGAGCCCGTCCTTTTTTGTGTCACGTCCGGAAGGCATACCATGGCGCATCAGAGAACCTCCCCCATGCTCATCGGCGAGCGGCGCCAACTCATCCTCGCCATACTGCGTGAGAACTCCGTCGTCACCGTATCCGATATTTGCCAGCGCTGCGGCGTTTCGGCGGTAACCGCCCGCAGCGACCTCGACTACCTCGAGAGCGAGGGGCGCCTCAAGCGCACCCACGGCGGCGCGGTTCCCATCACCGAATACATCGTGCCCGAGGTCTCGAAGCGCATGCACCGCAACGCGACCGCCAAGCGCGCGATCGCGCGCGCCGCAGCCGAGCGCGTGCACGACGGCGATATGATCTTGGTCGGCTCGGGTTCCACCACCCTTGAGTTCGCCAAGGCGCTCACCGAGAAGCGTAACCTCACCATCATCACGAACTCATGCCATATCATCGAGTTCGCCGAACAGCATCTCCCCCACGCCGCCATCATCTCCACCGGCGGCCAGCTCGCGCGCCAATGGCGACACTACACCGGTTCGCTTGTGGCCGCCAGCCTCGCAGATGTATACGTCGACCAGGTCTTCCTGGGTGCCGATGGCTTTGAGCCGAGCTTCGGCTTCTTGACGGAGTACGAGCAGACCGCCCACGCCAAGGTTGAGTTCCTGCGCCACGCGCGCACGAAGATCGTGCTCATGGATGCCTCGAAGGTGGGAGCCAGCAGGCTGTTCCTGCGCTTCGCAAAGCCAGGCGACATCGATCTGGTAATCATGGACCGCGATCCGGGAGGCATCGTCTACGATGCCTGCAATACGGACGAAAAGCCCGTCGAGGTAATCGAATCCCTCGCCAACCGAAGACGCTCGAATCAAGCATAGCGCGCAAGAAAGGAGAGCACGTGGCAGACACCCGCTCGCACTCGTTCGCCGAAGAGCGCCGCGCCGCGATTCTCGACATGCTCGAGCACAGCGCCTCCGTCCAGGTCGCCGACCTCGCGCAGGCATTCGGCGTCTCGTCCGTCACCATCCGCGGAGATCTAGATGCCCTTGCGCGCGACGGCAAGCTGCGCCGCACGCACGGCGGCGCCGTATCGCTCTCGAAAACGCTCACGGTCTCGGTCCAGGACAAGCGCGTGAACGTGAACGTCGAGGCCAAGCGCGCCATCGCGCGGGCCGCCTCAGCATTTGTGCACGACGGCGACTCCGTGCTCGTCGACTCCGGCACCACGGCGCTCGAGCTCGTGCGCGCCCTCTCGGTGAGCCATGCGGGCGTGACGGTGGTAACGGGCGATTTCACCATCGCCGACTACATCGATCGATCGGCTCCCTCGCTCGAGGCGCTTATCTTGGGCGGCAGCCTGCGCAAAGCGCACCGCTACGTCACCGGCCCGCTCACCGTGCGGATGCTCGACATGCTGCATCCCGACAAAGCATTCATCACACCCACCTCGTACGTACCAGGACGCGGCCTCATGACCAATAACCCCGAGATGGCCGAGCTCAAGCGAGCCTTCTTGACGTGCGCGAACGAGACCTACGTACTTATGGACGCCTCGAAGGTCCAAGCCCCCGGACTGCTCTGGTTCGGCACGCTCGAACCGGTGGATACCGTCATCGTGGACCGTGATCCCGAGGACCTCATAGCGTCTGATGCCGAGGTGCACGATTGCAAGCTGTTGCTCGCTCCTGCCGAGTAGCAGCAGGTACGCTTCCGAACTTCTTCCGAACGCTCGCAACCGGTCGTGTCGGCTCGAGCACCCCCTCCCGGCCCCATCGAAGCATCCACGGCTTCGACGCGATGTGCCCCCGCTTCATCCGGGTCGCCGCCGCCGTTCATGGTCGCCTGTCTTTTGCCTGGTTCCAAGTCTTGGCGGCAGCCTCGGTAAGAGGCTGAGCCATGGCAGCGGCGCGGATGAGGTTCCCAGCGATGACGGCGACGCAGATGACGGTCGCTCCGCCCACGGCTCCGTGGCCGAGATGGCATTGCCGTGCCTTACAGCTTCGTAACCGAGACGGCGTTGAATACCTCGTCCCAATGGTCCATGGCAAGATGCCCGGTTTGGGGGTCCATAGCGTTGAGGGTGCCGCACACGGCACCCCTGGCAAGCATCGACGCATCATCCTCGTGATGAACCATCGCATATGCATAGCCCGCGATGGTCGAATCGCCCGATCCCGTCGCATTGACAACGGTGATCTCGGGCGTTGTCACGCGATAGCGAGCATCACCATGCATGGCGACGGCGCCATGCGCCCCCATGGTCACCACCACCCAATCGATGCCTGCAAACCGCGCATCGCCGGAAAGAACCTCCATGAGTTTCTCAGCCTCGTGGGGCGAAAACGACGTATCGAGCAGCGCGTTCACCTCGTTGAGGTTCGGCTTGATGAGCGTGGGCTTGACCTTCGCAGCAAGCGCCGCGTTAAGTGCGGCGCCCGAGGTATCGAGGAGCACCGGCTTGCCCTGGGCGCGAGCGATCTGGACGAGCGCCGCATAGTAGCCGGCATCAACCCCGCGCGGCAAGCTGCCCGAAAGCGCAATGCACGCGGCGTCCTCCACCAGCGTGGTAAAAGCAGCAGTGAAGGCTTCGAGCTCGTTCGTCGAAACCACTGGACCGCTCTCGAGCAGCTCCGTCTGGTTGCCCTCATGCAGGATGTTCAAGCAGATCCGGCTCTCGCCGGCCACACGGCTAAAGGCATGGGGAATGCCATCGGCATCCATCAGGTCTTCCAGATAGGAGCCCGTGTGGCCGCCCAGCACACCGGTGGCGAGAACATCGGCGCCCAGACACGCCAGAACGCGACTGACGTTCAGACCCTTTCCGCCGGCGGTCTTCATCGGCGTGACCCGGTTGACGTCGTCAATGACCAATCGCTCAAGCTCATAGCGGGTATCAACTGACGGGTTCATCGTTACGGTGAGAATCATAGCCGCCCCTCGCCTCTCGAATGTCGTGCTCCATGGTGCCAGCACGCTGCCATTCTGTCCCGTCATATCTCGGTCAACGGTTGGCACGGCGATTGGGCTAATAGCGTGAGGTTATGGCGATGGACCGCGAAGTCGGGCCCGCACCAAGCCAAACGGGGCGCCCGGCCTGCGCCCGACGCCCCTGATGCTCGCTACGCTATCTTGCGACCGCTTACATACGTTGCCGCCAGCGTGAGGTCGGCGTTGAAGATGGTCAGGTCGGCGGCGCGCCCCGGCTTGATGAAGCCGCAGCGACCATCGATGCGCGCCGAACGCGCGGCAACCTCTGACGCCATGCGAATCGCCTGCTCTGCGGTCACAATCTGCCAATCGACCATGTTCTTCACGCCGCGCGCGAGCGTGAGCACCGATCCCGCTATGTTTCCGGTGCTGCCATCCTCGTTCTTGAGGTAGCACAAGCCGTCTTTCATGATGACCGGAAGCCCGCCCGAAACATATTCGCCCTCGGGCATGCCGCCGCAGATGAGGCAATCGGTGATGGGCACCGTGTGCCGCCAGCCCTTGGCATCGACGAGCGCCTTGATGGCAGCCGGCGCAACATGGCGGCCGTCCACGATGATCTCGGCATAGGTTTCGGGCGTGGTCATGGCGCAGCCCGTCACGCCTGGGTCGCGGTGGCGCAGCCCGCGCTGGCCGTTGTAGGTATGGACGAAGCAGGTCGCGCCGGCGTTCACCGCTGCAAGCGCCTCGTCATAGCACGCATCGGAGTGCCCGATGGCGGTGACGACGCCCTTCGCGTCGAGCGCGGCGATGTAGGCGAGCGCGCCGTCCCGCTCGGCGGCAAGCGCGCTCTTCACGATGCGCCCGCCCGCAGCCTCCTGCCAGCGCTCGAATATCGAGACGTCGGGATCGATGAGGAAGGCCGGATTCTGGGCGCCCACATGCGCCTCGGTGAAAAACGGCCCCTCCAAAAAGATGCCGCCGATGCGCGCGCCCGCGAAATCTGCGCCCCGCGCCTCGTCGGCCGCGCGAATCGCCGCGCAGGCACGGGCGATGTCTTCGACAGACTCGGTGAACGTGGTCGGCAGCCAGGTGGTCGTGCCGGCCTTCGCAAGCGCGATGCTCGAATCGTCGATGGCATGCGGGTCGCAGTCGGTGGTCGCGTGATTGTGGAACCCGTGGATGTGCACGTCCACAAGACCAGGCCCCACCGTTGCCCCCGGATACGCAACGACCTCACATGCGGGCTGCTCCGCCGTCCACCCGACGAACACCCCATCCTCAACAGCGAGATACCCGCCCTGCATCGTGGCGCCCGGCAGAACGAACCTATCCGCCGAGATGGCAAACGTACTCATATGATCTCCTCCCAATGCAATAGCCAGGGCGCGCCTGCAGCTCTCGAACCTCAGGCACGCCTCGCCTGCCTATTCGCCGCGGTGGTGGTACACCTTGTATTTGAACTGATCGGCGCGCGCAACCGAAAGCGTGTACTCCACGATTTCGTTGCGCGTGTTGTATGTGGTGCGGACAAGATCGAGCACCGGCGCTCCTTCTTGAATGCCGAGCAGGCGCGCATCGGCGGCACGGGCAATGCTCGCGAAGAATTCTTCCTCGGCTACCTTGATCTTCTCATGGTAGTCCTGCTCCATGATCTCGTAGAGCGACTCATGCTCGAGCCGCGAGCGCTTGAGCGTTGAGAACTTGCGCGCGGGCAGGTAGGTACGCTCCACCATCATATGGATATCATCTGCCGAACGCAGCCGCACGAGCTTGAAAAGCGTATCGCCCCGGCGCACGCCCAGATGATCGGCGAGGTTCGTGTCTGCCTCGATCTCGCTGAATTCGAGGATCGTGGTGTGTGGCACGTGCCCCATCGCGCGCATCTGTTCCGTGATGCTGTACGCCTGCGTGAGGTTCGTCGTCTGCGCTGAGCGGTCGGCAACGAAGGTTCCTCGTCCATGCTGGCGCA
Source organism: uncultured Enorma sp. (assembly GCA_964624825.1). Taxonomy (GTDB): domain Bacteria; phylum Actinomycetota; class Coriobacteriia; order Coriobacteriales; family Coriobacteriaceae; genus Enorma. The sequence goes on from CAZUYD010000028.1 coordinate 18,836, forward strand.
CCACCAACCCGAGCTGCTCGAGCTCCTTCAATGCCAGACGCACCGTTGTGCGCGATAAGCCGTACCGCGCGGAGAGTTCGCGCTCCGAAGGCAAGAGGTCTCCTGGACGATACTCGTACTCGATCTTCTCAGACAGGATATCGACCAGCTGGTCGTAGAGCGGCTGCCGTCTCACGTTTGCAGCCATGGGGCACCTTCCTCTCATAGGGCTCATCCCGCCTGCTGTTCATTCGGCCGGGGAGCGCCTGCGCCATCTTGCCGAGCACCGCTTACAGCTCGTCGTCCTCGTCGTCATCGAGTAGATCGAGCTTTTTGTGGCACACGCCAGCCCGGCCGACGCGTACCGCCTGCTCGGCCATCTCGTCCAGCGTTGAGGTGGCAAAGCTGCGCGTCATGACGAGCTCGATGAGCATGGGGAGGTTGGTCCCGGCGACCACCTCGACGTTGTCGATCTCCTGCGCGATAAGCATGGACTGGTTGAACGGGGTGCCACCGAGCAGATCGCAGAACACGAGCACGCCTTCGCATTCCTGGCGCATCGCAAAGATCGCCTGCCGCAGATCGTCAGCATAAGTCGCCGTCTGAGAGCCCTCGAACGGAATGGCCTGAAATGCGGGCTGGTCGCCGGCGACCATATCGACCGCGCTCTTTACCCCGAGAGAAAAATCACCGTGGCCCGTGAGAATGAAACCGATCATTTGCATCTCCCTTCGCAGGCAACGTCTTTGCAGCACCCGGCGCCCCACATCGCATGCGCTGCCCCGTACTGGTAACTGGTTGTTACCAGATGGTAGCGCATCCAAACCCCGATGCGCCATCTCAATCGACGCGTCGAAGCCGATTCATTCCATTCCACATCGCGCCGCGGCCATGCTGCTTGGCAAGCGCTGTGTACTAATGTGGATGTTTTGTGGGCGCGGAGCGGCATCGCATCCGTGCGCGCTTGGATCGGGTGCGGTGCGAAGCTTCGCACCACGCCTTGGCGTCCAGCGCTACACCGGTAATGTTCTCGACGAACGCTGCGGCGAAGCGGGCTGCGCACATACCCCGCACGACGGGCGCGCCCTAAAGTCGGGGCTCTATCCGGCAATACCGTCGCGCGCGGCATTCTCTCAGCGGTCTTTATCACCAATACCCCCTATCATGCCTGTAACGAATACCGATTCCTTGCCGCCTGAAATACGCGAAGGTGCAACCGCCCGGCGTGCGCCTCGCATAGAACGCGACCGAGAAGGGATGACCCATGGCTTTCGAGACGCCGCTTGTCGAACGTTTTGATGAACGCTTTGGAGCTGGGGCACGCGAACTTTGCTCGGTGCGCGTCCCCGCGCGCTCGGAAATTGCCGGCAACCACACCGACCACGAGGGCGGCGACGTCATTGGCGGTGCGCTCGACGTGCAGATCGAGGCGATCTGCGCCCTGAACGGCACAGATACCATATGCGTCGAGAGCATCGGCTATGGCGGATTCGAGGTTTGCGTCGACGACCTTTCCGTGCATGAGGACGAGCGCGAAACCACCCGGTCGCTCGCGCGCGGCATGGCTGCGGAACTTGCAGGCACCGGGCGCGCTCCTCGAGGCTTCGACCTCATCATGCGCAGCTCCATTCCGGTGGGCAGCGGTCTTTCCTCTTCAGCCGCCGTCGAGCTCGCCTTCGGCCGCGCCATGGAAGCGCTCTGGGACGGCTCGGCGATCGACGCGATCGAGCTTGCCCAGATGGCGCAGCGCACCGAGAACAACTACTTCGGCAAGCCCTGCGGCCTGCTCGACCAGCTCACCGAGGCGCTTGGCGGCCTGGCGCATATGAATTTCGCAGACCCCGAGGCGCCCGCCGCCGAGAAGCTCGCGTTTGACTTCGAGCGCACGGGGTATGCATTGGTGCTCGTAAACGTGGGAAGCGACCATAGCGCGCTCACCGGCGAATACGCCGCGGTGCCGGGAGAGATGAAGCAGGTGGCCGCCGCGTTCGGCAAAGAGCGGCTATGCGAGGTAGACCCGGTCGCATTCGATGCCGCGGTCGCCCGGCTCCGCCGTGAGGTGGGCGACCGACCGGTGCTGCGCGCCCTTCATTACTGGCGCGAGAACGCCCTGGTGCTTCAGCGCTGGAACGCGCTGCAACGGGGGGACATCGACGCGTTTCTTGCGCTCACGCGCGAATCGGGCGCGAGCTCGGCGATGTTTCTGCAAAACGTCTCGGTAGGCGGCGCCAGCGAGCAGCCGGCTATGGTTGCGCTCGGCCTGGCGGAGCGTCTTCTCGAGGGCTCGGGTGCCTGCCGCATCCATGGTGGCGGATTCGGCGGCAGCATTCAGGCGTTTGTTCCCATCGAGCGCGTGGATGCGTTCTGCGCCCGCATGGACGCCTGGTTTGGCGCGGGCGCTTCGCGCCATTATCGCATCGTGAATGAGGGGGCTGGTTACCAGTGGCTGTGACGAATCCCCTGGCGGTCCCTACCGCTGGTGCTGTGCCCGAAGCGCCGGGCAGCTCCGCGCCGGCGCGCGAGCAACATGGCGCCGCACCCGCGCAGGACTCACTCGCGCTTGGCGCTCCCGCGCAAGACGGGTCGACCGTTGAGCGAGACGTCACCGCGCTCGTCTCGTATGCGATCGCGCGCGGCATGC
>CAZUYD010000028.1:21555-23594 GCA_964624825.1 uncultured Enorma sp.
ACCGTTGAGCGAGACGTCACCGCGCTCGTCTCGTATGCGATCGCGCGCGGCATGCTCGCCCCCGAGGACGCCATCTGGGGATATAACGCCGTGCTTGAATGCATCGGCGCCGACGGACCTGCGAGCGCGCGTGGGGCAGCCTTCTTGGAACGCGCCGGCGAGCTCTCCCCTACGTGCAACCTGGCAACGAGCGATAAGATCGCTTGCAACGCACCAGGACGCGACGACGCGACCGGGCATGCCGCATTCGGGAACCGCGAAGAGGCCGCGCCGTTCGACCTCGAAGCGACTATGGAACGCCTCGCAGATGCCGGTGTTGCCGCGCGCCGCGACGGAGACACCCCCTCGGGACGCGACCGCATCGCAACCCGCGTGATGGACGTCCTCATGCCGCGTCCGTCCGAGGTAAACGCGATATTCGCCGCACGGTATCGCACGCGCGGCGCCGAGGCCGCGACAAACTGGTTCTACCGTCTCTCCTGCGATGCGCGCTACGTGCGCACCGCCGCCATCGCTAAGAACATCGGCTGGACGTCACCCACCCGCTGGGGCGACTTAGAGATCACCATCAACCTCTCCAAACCCGAGAAGGATCCCAAGGCGATCGCCGCGGCAGCCGCGACGCCGGCAAGCGATGACGTATATCCTGCATGCCAGCTCTGCATGGAAAACGAGGGGTACCGGGGGCGCGGCGCGGGCGCGGAGCACGGCGGCTATCCGGCGCGCCAGAATCTGCGCATCGTGCCCATCACGCTCGGGGGCGAGCACTGGGGGCTTCAGTACAGCCCGTACGCGTACTTCAACGAGCACTGCATCGTTATGAGCGCTGAACATCGACCCATGCATGTCGACCACGAGAACATGGAGCGGTTGCTCGATTTCATCGACCTCTTCCCGCACTACTTTGTGGGCTCGAACGCCGACCTGCCCATAGTGGGCGGATCGATTCTTTCCCACGACCATTTCCAAGGCGGTCGCCATGTGTTCCCCATGATGAAGGCACCCGTCGCTCAAACTGTGGTGCTCAAGGGGTTCCCGAACGTCTCGTGCGGCGTGGTGCGCTGGCCGCTCAGCGTGCTTAAGCTGGTGTCGAGCGATCGCGCGGAACTGCTGGATGCCGCGACGCACGTGCTCGAGGTCTGGCGCGATTGGTCAGATGCCGCAGTAGGAATCATCGCTGCGACCGACGGCACGCCGCACAACACCATCGCGCCCATCGCATGCCGGGAAGACGCGGGATCGTATGCGCTCTACCTGGCGCTGCGATGCAATATCGCAACGAACGAGCACCCGCTCGGCGTGTTCCATCCGCATGCGCAATGGCATCACATCAAGAAGGAGAACATCGGCCTCATCGAGGTTATGGGGTTGGCCATTCTACCCCCGCGCCTGGTTGATGAGCTTGCTGCCACCGAACGGCACCTGCTTGCGCACGCAAGCGATGCCACGGGACTGCGGACAGCACTGGATGCCGACCCTCTGGCCGCGCCACATGCCGCCTGGGCATGCGAACTTGCCAAGGCGCACCCCCAGCTAAGCCAGGAGACCGTGCGGGGCATCATTCGTGCCGGCGTAGGCGAGGTCTTCGGCCATGTACTCGAGGATGCCGGCGTATACAAGTGGAACGAGGAGGGCCGTGCTGCGCTCGGGCGCTTCCTCGCTGCATTGTAGGACACGACAGCACTTTAACGTGCGCGATGACGGCTTCGCCAGCGCTCGCGCGTGGCAGGCGCTCCGCATGACCTCGCCCTCCGCACACGGTAGCCGCTCGTTCAGGGTACCGATGTTGAAGAAAGAGGATAACCCTCGCCCTCCGCGCATGGCGGCTGCACCGAAAGGCAGGCAGCGTGCAGCGACCACGAAACTTTCTCCACCATGGACTTGCACCCACGCCCGTTTCAACGTATTATTATCGACCGCAGGTGTTTCGCCTGCCTTGGAGTGCCAGCATAGCTCAGTTGGTAGAGCACCGCTCTCGTAAAGCGGGGGTCATCGGTTCGAGTCCGATTGCTGGCTCCAGTAAATTCGCAGGCCAGAGG
>CAZUYD010000029.1:0-22265 GCA_964624825.1 uncultured Enorma sp.
CGAGACGCACAACCACCCGACCGAGATCGAGCCCTTCGGCGGCGCGGCGACCTGCATCGGCGGCGCCATCCGCGACCCGTTGTCCGGCCGGAGCTATGTCTACCAGGCCATGCGCGTCACCGGCGCGGCCGACCCCACCGTTCCCATCGCCGAGACGCTTGCCGGCAAGCTCCCCCAGCGCAAGCTCGTGACCACCGCCGCCGCCGGCTATTCGAGCTATGGCAACCAGATCGGCCTGGCAACCGGGCAGGTCTGTGAGCTCTACCACCCGGGATACATGGCCAAGCGCATGGAGGTCGGCGCCGTGGTGGGCGCGACTCCCGCCGACCACGTGCGACGAGAAGAGCCCCAGCCGGGCGACAAGATCATCCTGCTCGGTGGGCGCACGGGGCGCGACGGCATCGGCGGCGCCACCGGCTCGTCCAAGGCGCACAACGTTGAATCCATCGAGAAGGACGGCGCCGAGGTGCAGAAGGGCAACGCCCCCATGGAGCGCAAGCTGCAACGCCTCTTCCGGCGCGAGGACGCCTGCCGCCTCATCAAGCGCTGCAACGACTTCGGCGCGGGCGGCGTCTCCGTGGCCGTGGGCGAGCTTGCCGACGGACTCTACATCGACCTCGATCAGGTCACTAAGAAGTACGAGGGGCTTGACGGCACCGAGCTCGCCATCTCGGAATCCCAGGAGCGCATGGCCGTCGCCGTGGCCGAGGACGACGCCGAGACGTTCATCGCCTATGCGACCGAGGAGAACCTCGAGGCGAACGTCATCGCCGAGGTCACGCATGAGAGGCGCGTGCGCATGGCCTGGATGGGCGATGTGATCGTGGACCTTTCGCGCGACTTTTTGGCGAGCAACGGCGCGCCCAAGCACCAAAGCGTGCACGTCGAGCCGCGCGGACACTGGCAGCCCGTCTGGGCGGGCTCCACGCTCGCCGAGCGTATGCGCGCCCTGGTGACCGACCTCAACGTGTGCTCGGGCAAAGGGCTTACCGAGCGATTCGACTCGACCATAGGTGCCGCGACGGTGCTCATGCCCTTCGGTGGGCACGCGCAGCTCACGCCCGCGCAGGCCATGGTCGCGAAGTTTCCGGTCGACGGCGAGACCACGACGGCGAGCGCAATGGCCTGGGGCTTCAATCCCTACCTTATGGAGCGCGACCAGTTCGCCGGCGCGTACCTCTCCGTCGTGGAGAGCGTGAGCCGCTTGGTTGCCACCGGCTTCAGCCACAAGAGCGCATACCTCTCGTTCCAAGAGTACTTCGAGCGCCTGCGCGATGTGCCGGAACGCTGGGGCAAGCCCGCCGCCGCCGTGCTCGGTGCGCTTATGGCGCAGATCGACTTGGGCGTAGGCGCCATCGGCGGCAAGGATTCCATGTCGGGCTCGTTCGAAGACCTCGACGTGCCGCCCACGCTCATCTCGTTCGCCGTCTCGACCGGGCGTGCGGATCGTACCGTCTCACCCGAGTTCAAGGGCACGAAGCACCGTGTCATCCGGCTCGAAGCAGCCTCCTATCACGATGACTGGCGCCCCGACCCCGCAGGGCTCCTTGAGGCGTTCGATCTGGTCGAGGAGCTCACCGCGACCGGCGCGGCGCTTGCAGTCGCAACGCCGGGATACGGCGCGACCGCAGAGACCCTGTTCAAGATGTGCGTCGGCAACCGCATCGGCCTCGCCGTTGACCCGCGCGCACCGGTTGAGAAGCAATTCCTGCCTGCGTACGGCAGCTTCATCATCGAGCTCGCGCCCGAAGCGGAGCTTCCCGCCCACACAGACGCCGTCCGCGTGCACGAGATGGGGCAGACGGTCGACGCGTACGCCCTCTCTATGGGCGGCGAAACGGTTGACCTCGCCGAGCTGCAGGAGGCATGGGAGAGTGTCTTGGAGGGCGTCTTCCCGTATCGCAGCGCCGGCGACGCGGCGGGCGAGGCCGCTCCCGTCGAGGCGATCAGCTACCGCGTAAGCGCGCAGGGGCGCATCCGCGCGCGCTACGGCGGGCTCAAGCTCGCCCGGCCGCGCGTCATCATCCCCGTGTTCCCGGGCACCAACTGCGAGTACGACACCGCGCGCGCCTTCCGGCACGCGGGAGCGATCGCCGATACGTTTGTCATCAACAACCTCACGCCCGAAGCGGTGGCCGAAAGCACGCGCGAGCTGGCGCGCCGCATACGCGAGAGCCAGATCGTCATGCTCCCCGGCGGCTTCTCCGGCGGCGACGAGCCTGATGGCTCGGCTAAGTTCATCACCGCCTTCTTCCGGGCTCCCGAGGTGACCGAAGCCGTACGCGACCTGCTGCAAAATCGCGACGGCCTGATGCTCGGCATCTGCAACGGCTTCCAAGCGCTCGTGAAGCTGGGGCTCGTGCCGTACGGCGATATCGTGGACGCCACGCCGAAAGCGCCCACGCTTACCTTCAACACCATTGGCCGCCACCAGAGCAATCTTGTGCGCACGCGCGTGGCAAGCGACCTCTCTCCGTGGCTTTCCGCCTGTGACCCCAACGAGGTGTATACCCTCGCCATCAGCCACGGCGAGGGGCGCTTCGTAGCGAACGACCGCGTGTTGGAAGAGTTTGTCGCCGGCGGGCAGGTCGCCACGCAATACGTAGACGAAGCAGGCACGCCGGGCATGGCCCTCTCCGTCAACCCTAACGGGTCTGTTTGCGCTATCGAGGGCATCACGAGCCCGGACGGGCGCGTGCTCGGCAAGATGGGACACGCCGAGCGGCGCGGCGACAACCTGTACATGAACGTTCCCGGCAAGAAGTTCATGCCGCTCTTCGAAGGTGGCGTGAGCTACTTCGCCTAACCCTTCGCACGCCCGGGATGCCTCCTGCCTCTCATGCCAGAGGAGCGGGAGGCATCTCTATCTAACGCGCGCGATACGTTGACGGCATGCGGTTGCCACATCGCCCGAGATAATCCGGCACGAAAAGTCGCCGAGCTCGCCGAGAGACTTGCCCAAAATCTACATAGTCGCTTTTCTGCCTACCGCTACCAGGTACGTTCAGGCTTGAGGAAGCTTCTTTTGGAAACCTTTCAGGTTGGTGCGCTACGCTCCGCGTAAAGACGCCCATCGGCAGAAAGGATTCGCTATGGCTGTGTACCTTCCACAAGAGCGCGTTGCGATTGAAATCATCGACGATCCCATGAGCCTGCCTGCTGATCTTGATGCGTTCCCGGGCTATTCGGTCATTCCGGTAACTTCTGCCGATGTGCGCGACAACCAGGCACTCGACCGGCTCGCCCAACGAGTCGCGCAGGCGGCGGGAACAACCATCGACGGCGACACGAAGTCTATCGAAGCATCGCGCGCGCATCTCAGCCGGCTTCTTGCCAATAGCTTTGAGCTGGGAAGGTGGTCGCGCTAGTATCGTCGGACGAGCCGGGTGCGCCCGCGGGCGAAAAGCACGCCGCAACGCTTCGCCGTCGCGCGGCGACAAAAATCATCAGCGATATCGAACAGATGTTTGTCCATGTAGTAATATAAGGGGTTACCAGACAGGCGATGGAGACGCTTGGGGGTGACCCATGGACGACCAGACAAACGTGCAGAAACTCATCGCGCGCATCACCTCGAGCAAGCGCATGCGTTCGAGCGCGCATTTCTCGGATGCCCTCTATCGCGACGAGCCGATTCTCACCACCGGGCGTCAGATGGCGACCTACCTGCCCGATGCCTATCGCGAGATGCGCGCCATGTCTCGCTGGCAAGAGGGCTCGCCCCACGGCCGCTGGCTCACCGAGGCTGAGCTCTTCTATTGCCAGGGCATGTTCATGGCCGACTTCGAAGATGATTGCCCTTATCGCGGCACATTCAAGGCATACTACCCCACGTACAGCGCGATGAGCGATCGGCAGTTGCGCGGCTATTTCACCTGGCGAGCCTCGGTGCGCCACGGCGACATTCAACAGACCTCGCTCTCGTTTGTCTATGTGTACCTCTATGAGCTGCTGTGCGGCATTGGGGTGCGCGACCCGCTCGATGGCTTTACGCGCCTGCGCGACTTCTGGCAGGTCTACCGCGAATTCGAGCCCAAGATAGACCGCTACGTGCGCGTGTGGCAGCGAGATTACGTGGTGTACCACGGACTTGACCCGGCGCTGCTGGACGAAGATCCGGTCATCATCTTTGACCAGGCGCTCTTTCGCCTGGCGAAGCTCAGCGCACCCTTTGACCCAGCGGTACTCGAAAGCATCGACGTGCAATATCCCAACGATGCGGCAGCGCGAAGCGACTCGAGCGGTGCTGCCAGTCTGGTCGATGCGCGCGCGGCCGCACCGGGCGGCACGGCCGTTCAAGACGCCGAGATGTTTGGAATCCCGGCGAGCGCAGCCCGTTCTGGCAAACGCGGCGCTCGCTCTGCGCTCCCGCTGCCACCCGACACCGCGCGAGAAGACGCGCTGCTTCAGGCGATGGACGCGCTCTCGACGTATCGCATACGGCTCTCTCGACTCTATAAGGACCACCCGGACGATCTGCGCCATGTGGCGTGCGCCGTCTATGTTCGCCTGCTCGACTACTATCGGCGCCACAGGTCGCATGGGCTCATCGAGAGCATGTTCGGGGAGCTGGCAAGCATGCCCTATACCATGTTTGCCAGCGCAATCTTCTTCGACCGCCATCAGCATGCGCCCGGCGATTACGAACTCGATCCCATCCACCGGTACCGCTGCCGCGAAGGACAATGGCAGTGCATGCGCGTGTATGGCGCGCGCGGCAAGAGCTCAAAGCTGGGCACGGTCTTGCGCACCATCGATGCCGCGCTTCGCAAGGCGCTCGACTTCCCGCATCCACTCAAGGAGCAGGAGGCTCCGAAGTATCTAAGATCCATGATCGATCGCGAAATCGCCGCGTGGCTCACGTGGAAGACCGCGCATGCTCCCCGACGCATCGACATCGACCTCTCGCAGCTTTCGAGCATTCGCTCGGCGGCGGACGAGGTGCGCGAAGCGCTGCTGACAGATGAGGAGCGCGAAGACGCTCCGACCCCCGCCCCGATGGCTAAAGAAGGCGGAGGCGCGTCTGCCGCGCCCAAAACGGTCTCGAATGGCTCGGCATATGAGGCATCCGCTGAAGCCATGGCGGAGAAGATGCCGTCAACCGCCCCGAAAGAAACATCATCAAAAGAAGCGCCGTACGTGTCCGCGCCCGGTGATATACAGACACCATGCGCGAGCGCGCACCTTGAAGCATCGAGCCCCATCGAAGAGGACGTCCCCGCGACGCCCGTTGCAACGGGCGTCACCGTCGAGGCGTCTGGCGCAGACGCCTCGGTGCTCCCGGGCACGGGCGCCCGTGCTGGCTCTGGCGCGCAAGTCGCTGCGGCGCCTGGTGTGGACAGGCCGATGCTCTCTGACACAGAGCGAACGTACCTTGCGGGGCTTCTCTCGGGGATGCCCCAAACGCCTGAAGGCATCTCCGAGGACATGCTGGTCGATGCCATCAACGAAACGCTCTTTGACCTGGTCGGCGATACCGTGATTGAATTCAGCGCCGAAGGGGCGCAAATCATCGAAGATTACGAGGACGATATACGAGAGGTGCTTGCATCATGACCGATACCGTTTCCGCCGCTGCCGGATCCTCGCCGAGCGCGCCGCGCGTGCCGAAGCGCGTTGCCGCCGTGATCATCAACTCGCTCAAGGGCGGTGTGGTGCCGCGTATCGGACTCCCCTATATCACCGTCGGGCGCGAAGCCGAGATCAAGGCGCTTCTCACCGATCTTTCGCTCATCGCCGATGGCGGCGCGTCCTTCCGCTTTCTCGTAGGGCGCTATGGCAGCGGCAAGAGCTTTCTGTTGCAAACCATCCGCACGCACGCCATGGGTGAGGGGTTCGTGGTCGCGGACGCCGACCTCTCCCCCGAGCGCCGCCTGCAAGGCGGTCAGGGACAGGGGCTTGCGACCTATCGCGAGCTTATGAGCAACCTCTCGACCAAGACACGTCCCGAGGGAGGCGCGCTCACGCTCATACTCGATCGATGGCTTTCAAACATCAAGGCGGCGGTCTCCGCCTCATTCGAAGCGACTCAAACTGGCGAGAGCGCCGCCGACCCCTCGGTCGCCCCCAGCGACGGCGCCTCGGCCCCCTCATCCGCCTTCGACTCCTCGGCTGTTGCCGTCCTCTCGACCGCACCCGGCAACCGCGCGTTCGACCAGGCGGTAGAGAATCGCATTCGCGAGCAGGTCGGCACGCTCGAGGAGCTTGTTCACGGCTTCAACTTCACGCGGCTCCTCATCCTCTATTACCGCGCTGCCACCACCGGAGACGACGACCTCAAGAGCAATGTCGTCCGCTGGTTCCGCGGCGAGTATCGGACGAAAACCGAGGCGCGGCAGGACCTAGGCGTGTCCACCATCATTGGCGATGATGACTGGTACGACTACATCAAGCTCTTCGCGCAGTTCCTCAAAGGCGCTGGATACCGGGGCATGCTTGTGCTCATCGACGAGCTCGTGAACCTCTATAAGATCCCGAACTCCATCACGCGGCAGTATAACTACGAGAAGATCCTCACCATGTACAACGATACCTTGCAGGGTAAGGCGCACTATCTGGGCGTCATCATGGGCGGCACGCAGCAGTCGATCGAAGACCGGCGCCGGGGCGTGTTCAGCTACGATGCGCTTCGCAGCCGCCTCACCCAAGGCCGGTTCGCAGCGGAAGGCATGCGCGACATGCTTGCCCCCATCATCCATCTGCATCCGCTCACCTATGAGGAACTTCTCGTGCTCATTGAGAAGCTGCAGCAGATTCACGCAGGATACTTCCACTACGAGCCGCGGCTCATCGAAGCCGACCTGGTGAATTTCTTGAAGGTTGAGTTCGGGCGCGTGGGCGCCGATACGCACCTGACACCGCGTGAGGTCATTCGCGACTTCATCGAGCTGCTCGATATCGCATATCAAAATCCGCAGCTTTCGGTGGCGGAGATCATCGCCAACACCGGCGGCGGCGTTTCCGGTAGTTCCGACAGCGAGAATAGGGGACAATACAGCGCCACATCCCCGACAACTCCCCGCAACTCCATCGATTTTGCCGAATTCACCATCTGAGCTCACGGGAAAATGGATATGCTACAAACGAAGTGCTTCAAACCCTACGTTTTTAGGAGGCGCAATCGTGGGTTACGCGATTATTACCGGTGGATCTCGCGGCATCGGCGAGGCAATGGTCATGAAGCTTGCGGAGCTTGGCTGCAACGTAGTCTCCAACTATCGCTCCGACAGCTCTAAGGAACTCGCCGAAGGCGTTCTCGCCCGCGCGAGCGAGCAATACGGCATCGAGGGCTTGGCCGTGCAGGCTGATGTCTCCACCTATGAGGGCTGTGAGCAGCTCGTCAAGACTGCGGTGGAGCACTTCGGCGAAACGATCGATGTGCTCGTCAACAACGCCGGCATCACCAACAACGCTTCGTTCTGCGACCTGCCGCTTGACCGCTACATGGCCGTCATCGAGACCAACCTTCTCAGCGCCTTTCATATGTGCCACTTCGTCGTCCCCTACATGGTCAAAGCGGGCGGCGGCTGCGTGGTAAGCACCTCGTCAATCGGCGGCCTCATGGGTGTTGCCAACCAAGCGGATTACTGCGCTTCCAAGGCCGGCCTCATCGGCATGACCCGCGCGCTCGCCATGGAGTTCGGCAAGCAGGGCATTCGCTTCAACTGCATTTGCCCCGGCATGATCTGGACGGACATGCTCCGCGGCGTCAACCAGGACGAGGTTCAGGCGCTGGCGCAGTCTATCCCCATGGGCACGATCGGCGACGTGGAAGATATCGCCTCCGCACTCGAGTTCCTCATCAAGAATAAGTACATGACCGGCCAGTACGTGTCGCCGAACGGCGGCATCTATATGCCGTAAGGCATGGAGCAGCAACGGCGTCTATATGCCGTCGTCTCGCGCCGAGGGCTCGCCAGATGGCGAGCCCTTTTTCTTGGCGCGAACTTGCTCTAGACTAGAACCCGTGTTCGATAGTTGTTCGGGAGCGGCATGAGCATCTTTGACCGATACGCGCCATTCGTGCAGGATTTCATCTACGACCATGCGTGGGAAAACCTGCGATCCATTCAAGTCGCCGCAGGCGACGCCATCTTCAATACCGACGAGAACGTGCTGCTGACTGCCTCGACCGCATCGGGCAAGACGGAGGCGGCCTTCTTCCCCATCCTCACGCTCTTTTGGGAAAACCCGCCTGCGAGCGTGGGCGCGCTCTACATCGGTCCTTTGAAAGCGCTCATCAACGACCAGTTCCTGCGCCTGAACGACCTCTGCGAAGAGGCCGAGATTCCCGTTTGGCACTGGCATGGAGACGTTTCCGCCGCGCACAAGCGCAAGCTGCTTGAACACCCCAGCGGCATCCTGCAGATCACGCCGGAATCGCTCGAGGCACTGCTCATGCACAAGCACATGGCAGTTCCCCGCCTGTTTTGCGATCTGCGCTTCGTGATCATCGACGAGGTGCACTCCCTTCTGCGCGGCGACCGCGGCGGGCAGACGCTCTGCCTGGTCGAACGGCTTTCGCGCATGGCCGGCGTCACCCCGAGGCGCATCGGCCTGTCCGCAACCATCGGCGACCCGGAACGCACCGGTGCGTTTTTAGCAAGCGGCACGGGACGCGGCTGCGTAATTCCGCGCTTCGAGGAGCCGCGACGCGTCTGGCGGCTCTCCATGGAGCACTTCTACATCACGGGACCTCAGGCCACGGAGCGAACGGCGACCGCGCGCGGAGAGCTTGGCGGGGATATACAAGCAGCAGACGTGCTCGCCGTCGAGCGCGTGGAGAACGCCGGGGACGCAAACGGGCGCGGCGGTGTGCCGGCCACCACGCACGCCATCGCTGAGGCCGCCGGCGATTCGACGTGCTCATCGACAAACGAGCAGGGTGACGCCGCGAATGCACGCCCTTGTGCCAACGCGCTGCACGGCGATATCAACGTTCCTCCCGTCAACGAGCAGGAATTGCTCGCCCCCACCGACGCGGCGCCGCGCGATGCCGATCCAGGCATCGGGTATATCTTCGAGCGCACGCGCGGCCGCAAGTGCCTCGTATTCTCCAATTCGCGCGAAGAAGCCGAGGCGGTCTGCACCATGCTCCGCGCGTATTGCGAGGCCAACCATGAACCGGATCGCTTCCTCATACATCATGGAAACCTCTCGGCCAGCCTTCGGGAATCGGCAGAGGATATCATGCGCGACGACGAACGGCTCGACACGATCGTCACCACTGCGACCCTCGAGCTAGGCATCGATGTCGGACGGCTTGAGCGTGCCTTTCAGATTGACGCGCCATTCACCGTGTCGAGTTTTCTGCAGCGTATGGGACGCACCGGCCGGCGCGGAGACCCCCCGGAGATGCACTTCGTCATGCGCGAAGAGCAGCCCGAGCCGCGCACGACCATGCCAGAGACCATTCCCTGGAAGCTTTTGCAGGGAATCGCGCTCGTGCAGCTCTATCGTGAGCAGCATTGGGTGGAGCCGCCTGCGCTCGACCGGCTGCCTTACAGCCTGCTGTACCACCAAACCATGGCGACGCTGGCCAGCACCGGCGAGCTGACCCCCGCCGAGCTTGCCCAGCGCGTGCTCACGCTCTCGTACTTTCACCGCGTGAGCACCGACGACTTCCGTGTGCTGCTGCGGCACCTCATCGCAACCGAACAAATCCAGCAGACCGAAGGCGGCGGGCTCATCGTGGGCCTTGCAGGCGAGCGGATCACCAACTCGTTCAAATTCTATGCGGTGTTCCAGGAAAACGAAGAGTTCACCGTGCGCTGCGAAAGCGCGGAGCTGGGCACCATCGTAAACCCGCCGCCTCCGGGCGAGCGCATCGCTATCGCCGGCCACTGCTGGCTGGTCGAAGAGGTCGATTGGAAGCGACACCTGGTCTATTGCACCCAGGTGAAAGGGCGCGTACCGGCGTACTTCGGCGACTGCGCGGGCGACATCAACACGCGCATCCTCGAGCGCATGCGACAGGTGCTGCAGGAGCATGCCGCATACCCCTACCTGCTTCCCAACGCGCGGGCGCGACTTACCCAAGCGCGCTGGACGGCCGAGCAAAGCGGTACGGCAACACGCCCGCTCATCAACCTCGGCGGCGAGACCTGGGCGCTGTTCCCCTGGCTGGGCAGCTATGCGTTTCTGGCGCTCGAACGGCTCCTCAAGATCAAGTGCGCCGATGAGCTGGGGCTCAAGGGGCTCGACCCGGCACGGCCGTACTATATGCAGTTCAAGATGAAGGCGGACGAGGAAACGTTCTTCCAAGTGGTTGCCGACGAGGCTGAGCGCGATTTCGACCCCATCGAGCTCGTCTATCCCAATGAGGTGCCGTACTTCGACAAGTACGATGAGCTGCTTCCCAAGGAGCTGGTGCGCAAGGGCTTTGCCGAGGGCGTGCTCGATATCGAGGGCATGCGCGCCCGCGTGCGGGAATGGGCGGAGCGGTAAGGCTGCGGCATGGGGATGCTGTTAAACGCCATGTTGCTGATAGACGTGGCCGTCGCATCAATCGCCCTAATCTTTCGTCATGGCTAGCAGGAAAACATACCGAACGACGATGACAACGACTCTAACATAATCATATTCGTTGAGCTTCCCAATTGTTTCAAGTCGATGGCGCGCATTTCCCAATGACTGCTTATAAAGACAGATGGCGTGTTACGCTTCGCCCGTAATGTCGAAAAACCGCGGCAGCGTTTACCGGTTCTGCGGATCTATCCAAACGCAACAAGGTATGACGCGTTCATAAAGCTGCCTGGCGAAGCGATCCACCATATCGAATTATTCAACTGCGCGGGATTTCCCCGCTTCGCAGGACTGTGGAAACGTATCTTTTCGCGCTGGTGGCCAAAAATATACGATAGGTTGCAGGATTTGCGCCCTATCGAACGCTGCAGACAGAAACTTGCACAAACCCGTTGCCGTTCCGAAGCAGTATTTAGCAAGACGGAGGTATTTGAAGACTGTCGTCTGGCTAAAAGCTGCTTTGGAATGCTTGGGAGCGAGGCGAACGGCCGCACATTCTGCGTCTGAACAACTTAGAAGCGCGCGCCAAAGCTACGAATCCTGTGCTGCGACCGTCTGGAATGCCCATCGCCTGCAACCTATCGTACTTTTTTGGCCAGACGGTCGAAAAGTTACGAATAAGCTTGCGGCCGGCTCAATGTTCGTTGGAAAGCCCTGCTACTAAAATTCATTTCTGGCCTTGTCGCGACCCAGGGAATGCTTGTTAAGCAAGTTCGCTGTCACGAGAAGCACAGATTCAGCCTTCCTGGGTGAAAGTTGCGGTTACGAGCCTGCTACTTTTGCGCAGGCCAATGAATGCGAAGGCGGCAGGTGCGTGCTTCTCGTCGAATATCGACGCACCAAGAGACCTCTCATCATAGAAAACCGTTCGGGTAAAGGATGTCTCGCTACCGGTTGCAACGACGCAATCGTCCCATCCGGCCGGCTCGCCTTCCCTGACCGAAATCGCAGAGGCGCACGGGCATTGGCACGCATGTTGCAACCAAATGCACAAACAGGCTGAGCCGTCGTTTCAGGCAACCACGCTCGCTGTGCAGGCGCTGCACGAGCGAAGCGCGCTGAACCTGCCGAGCTGCCTCAGCCAAGCGATTTTTGCTGGTAGAGACCATGATTATAAAAACCCAGGCGTCGATAGTACTCCCGGGTGCCGACAGCGCTGATCACGTTGATGCGTGCATAGCCCGCCGCACGCGCAAGCACGCAGGCGCGGTCGATAAGCTGCCGGCCAAGCCCGTGATGCTGCGCCGCAACGCCTCCCTCGCCCACGCGCGCCGCCCCTCCATAGATATGCACCTCGCGAATCATCGCCTCACCCGGTGCAACCAAACCGGCAGGTGCAAGCAGACCGTCCGGGCTGGCAGCGCCTGCATCCGGGCTGGCACCCGCAGGATGCACGGCATCTGCAATCGCCTCGCCCCGCGCGGTCAGTTCCGCCAGCAGCGCCTCGATGGAGGCGGCATCGGGCAGCGAAAGCCGCAAGAACCCGGCGATACGCCCCTCGGGCGTCACCCACTGCAAGAAGCGTTCGCTGGTGGTCGCCGTCTCGTAGGTGACTTCGTCTAAACGCAACGTCGCCACATCGACCTCGCCAGTTGCTATCTCGCGATACCTGATCTCGCGTACCGATGCCTCCTGCGCGCGCAAGCGCTCCTCGACCAGCTGGCGCAAGTTGGGCTTTTTGTTGCCCGCTATGATATCTCCCGTCGAGAAGTCGCGAATCATGCGCGAGACGCGGCAGAACGCCGGCGTTGCGAGGATGTCGGCAATGAGAACGCCTACCAACTCGTCCTCATCATAGGGCCGCCATGCGCCCAGCTCGTACTGCTCGCGCAGGCGCGCGCTTTCGATAAGCGCGCATGGATAGAGCTTCACCTCGTCTGGCTGAAACGCGGGGCTGGTGACGAAGCGCTTGTAGTCGCGCATGTCGGACTCCGGCGTTGACCTGAGAAGGTTCACCATCATATGCGCGTGGATCTTAAACCCGAACAGGCGGAGCAACGAAAAGGCCCGCTCGATCTGCTCGATGCGAATGCCGCGATTATTTTCATCGAGAATGCGTTGGTCGGTGCTCTGGACGCCCATCTGGATCTTCGTTGCGCCCATTCGCCGAATTTGCACGAGCGCCTGCGGGGTGATGGCATCGGGGCGCGTTTCGATCACCAGACCGACCACGCGGTGCGCCGCGCGCTCGTTTCGCCGCTGCTGCTCGACAAGCTCGTCCATGGTGGCGCGTTGCATGCGCGCCGCCGCTTGCCAGCCCGAGTCGGCACCGTAGAGCTGTGCCACCGCCTGATTGTAGGAAAGCTCCCCCGCCGTCACCCGCCGCTGCATGTCGTCTATGGCATCTGGGAATCGCTCGTTTCCTGTATGCAAGATGCCTGCGCGTTTGTAGAACTCAGAGCGGGCGCGCACGCCGTCGGTCAGATACCCACCGACCGCAGCATCGCGATCATTGAGCGCGCGAAACAGCTCGCACATGAACCACACCTGGTATTCCTCGGGGTAGTCGCTCCATGTGCCGCCGAGGACGATGAGCTCAATCTTATCGGTCGGATGTCCCATCTGAGCCAAGGTGCTGAGCCGCGCGGACACCTGCAAATACGGATCGAAGCACGCCTGCACCGCACGCGCGCACGCGGGCTCGTCGGCAAGGTAGCTCTTCGGGCAACGCACATCGCTCGGACAGAACAGGCATGCGCCCGAGCACGGCCATGGCTTGGTGATAACCGTGATGGTCGCCACCCCCGAGGCGGAGCGGCGCGGCTTCATGCGCAGCGTTGCGATGAGCTTGCGCTCGATCTCCGGCGTGATCTGCCAGCGCGCCCAACGCTCGGGTTCCTCGCTCTTAACGCGCAGGTAAAACGGCAGCAGCCGGCGCTTTGCGTACGCGCTTTTATCCGCGCCCGTTTTCTTCACCTGCGTATGGACGAGCTTGACGAGCGCGCGATCATCCACCGTCTCACCGCGGCGCAACGCATCGAGTATCTGCAGCACGATATCTTCCATGGCACCGCATTCTATACCATGCCGCACGCGAAGGGGCTATACCGCACGCAAGACACGAGAAACAAGAGATGGCGGTAATGCAGGCTGCGCAAAGCTCGTTTTGGCGCCGGCCGTCGTAACAGCGGCAGTTGGTGCATACTTACCTTGGGGACGAAGAAACGGAATGGTGATGGACACTGCGACAGCCCGGGAGCTCATAGCGCTCAACACGAAGTTCTACCAAGACAATGCCGAGAGCTTTCGCGCGACGCGATCAGCTCCGTGGGAGGGCTGGCGACAGGCCGTGCCTCATCTTGAAGAGGCGTTACGCACAGCGCGGAAGACGCAAGGGGTCGCCGACGACGCTGCGTCCTATATGCGCGCAAACCCTGCATCTACCCTGCAAGAACCTGATGCTTCGGTCGTTGCGAACAATAGCGCCGCGACGATCCTCGACCTCGCGTGCGGCAACCTGCGCTTCGAGCGGTTTTTGAGCGATACGATTTCCCGCCGGCCCCTCGTCGTGCATGCGGTCGATAACTGCGGCGCGCTGGCTGCCCAAGAACCCGCGACGGCAAACGTCGAATCTGCCGCCATAGGTATCGAATCTACGGCGGCGACCGTCGTGTTTCACGATATCGATATCTTGCGACATGCGCTTGCGCATGGAATCGCCGGCGAAACGCTGAGCCGTCTTCCGGGAGTTCCGCTGTGCGACGTATCGGTCTGTTTCGGCTTCATGCACCATGTCCCCAGCATCGCGCTGCGCGAGCGCGTGCTGCAGCTGCTTGCTGAGCATACCCGCCCGGGCGGGGTGATCGTCGCATCGTTTTGGCAGTTCATGCACGACGAGAAACTTGCCCGAAAGGCGGATGCGGCCGCAGCGTTCGCGCGCAGCCACCCCGACTGTTTTCGCTTCAACCTCGACGAGTTCGAACCGGGTGACCAGCTCCTCGGTTGGCAAGATACCGATAGCATCCGTTACTGCCATCATTTTGACGATGAGGAGATCGATGAGCTCGTTGCCTCCGTATCCAACACGGGCATCCGCGAGCTCGCTCGCTATTCTGCCGATGGCAAGAGCCACGCGCTCAACCGCTACGTCGTCTTCCGCCGAGCATAGCACCGACGCAGGGCCCGCCTCACGCAGCGCGCCTGTGCTATCCTGCGGCTTGCAGATACGAAACTCAAAGCAACGCTAAGGGGCGCGATGGGGCTCACGCATATTCGTACGCCGAAAAACTTTGTGCTTGAAGAGCGGCTCGAACGATATGCCGCGGCCATCGAGACGCATCCGGAACGCTACCGCGGGCACTGGGCAGAGGCATGCTGGCCGCTCGGAGCTGATGGGGCGCCGCATGCGGGGCACGAGACGCACGCCGGCGCGTCTGGCCTCTCCGCTCCTACCTCCGTTGCCCAAGCGCCCCAACGCTACGAGCGCGTATATCTCGACCTGGGATGCGGCAAGGGCGCGTTTCTCGTGGCTTCGGCCGGACGCGATCCGCGCTCGCTGTACGTAGGCATGGATACCGAGCCCATCTGCGTTGCGTACGCGGCGCAGCATATTTGCGAGATGCCCTGCCCGAACGCCCTCGTGCTGCCCCGACGCGCCGAGTCGCTCGAACGAATTTTTGCGCCCGGAGAACTCGCCGGCATAACGCTCAACTTCCCCACGCCGTTTCCCAAGCGTCGACATGCAGAGAGGCGGCTCACGAACGTCGATCACCTGTTGAACTATCGCCCGCTGCTGGCACAGGGCGGCACGGTTACGCTGCGCACCGACAGCAAACCGCTGCGCGACTATTCGCTCGCGCAGTTCAGCGGTGCTGGGTACGAGCTCACGTGGGTCTCTGACGATGTGCGCGCTGAGCATGCTTCGTTTCCCGAAACGGAATATGAGCGCCGGCTCGCCGCACGCGGTGCCAAAGTTTATGGCGTCTGCGCCGTTCCGGGCACGGGCGGGGTGAGCCCCGTGCTTGCAGCAAGGGCGCGCGATGCCGAGCAGAGCCTCGTCGCATATCTTCCCGACGATTTGGAACACCTTTCGTATGTTCCCCTTGGCATGGAGGGCGCGGTCATCAACCTGCGCAACCGCCGGCGTCGTGCCGCGGCGCAATAGCCGAAGGCGTGAAGCAACACGATAACGCGGCGCACGACGGCGCGGCAGCCGGCGACATGCGGCACGCGGTAGCATGCGGCAGCCGGCAGCATGCGGCACGGGCGGCGCGGCAGCCAACCCCCAGCACAATACCTATCGCAGTGAAGTGCGAGCAGCCGACAACGACGACACCAAAATGCGAGAAACGAGCACTGCACCCCCAGCCGCGAGAGCGCCATGATAGATAACGGCAGCACCAAAATGCGAGAAACGAGCACGCCCGAAACCCTGCATAATAGATGGTGTTGCCTCACACGTTACGGAGCGTTCGACATATGAAAAACGATGCCGCCACACAGCACGCCGCCCCAACCAGCACCTCGGCAAGCATGTCATCTGCCAGCTCGTTTGCCGCGGGAACCGGCAGCACGGGCGAGCACGGGTCGCTCGGCGCGCTTGCCCCCAGCTGGTGGGAGCCCGAAGAGGGAGAAGAGCCCGAGCCATGGCTCACCCCCGACGAGGCGTTCGAACGATTCCTCGGCTGGTGCGACGATCGCGGCATCGAGCTCTGGCCGCACCAAGAAGAAGCTCTCATGGATCTCGCCGCGGGCGATCACGTGATCTTGGGCACGCCCACGGGCAGCGGCAAGTCGCTCGTCGCGCTCGGTATGCTCTTCCTCGGTATGGCGCAGGGTCGCCGCTCCTACTACACCGCGCCCATCAAAGCGCTCGTAAGCGAGAAGTTCTTCGACCTCGTGGAGGTGTTCGGCCGTGACAACGTCGGCATGATCACCGGCGATACGCACATCAACACGCAGGCGCCGGTGATCTGCTGCACGGCCGAGATTCTGGCCAACCAGGCGCTGCGCGAGGGTGCGGAGGCCGATGTGGGATGCGTCGCCATGGACGAGTTCCACTATTTCGCCGACCCCGACCGCGGCTGGGCGTGGCAGGTGCCGCTGCTCACCCTGCCGCATGCTCAGTTCATGCTCATGAGCGCCACGCTCGGCGATGTGACGCAGATCGCCCAAGCGCTGGAAGAGCTCACCGGTACGCCGGTTGACCAGGTTACCGATGCTCCGCGTCCGGTGCCGCTCGCCTATGAATACGTGGACACCGCCCTTGAGGGCACGGTCGAGCTTGCCATTCGCCGCGACGAGGCCCCGCTCTACATCGTGCATTTCTCTCAAGATGCCGCGCTCACCACGGCGCAAGCGCTCGCCAACTTCGGCATCGCCAGCAAGGAGCAGCGCGCAGCCATCAAAGACGCTGCCAAAGGCACGCACTTCACCACGGCGTTCGGCAAGATCTTACGGCGGCTCATCGGTTGCGGCGTGGGCGTGCACCATGCCGGCATGCTTCCCCGGTACCGGCTGCTCGTCGAGCGCCTTGCCCAGCAAGGGCTCTTGCCCGTCATCTGCGGCACCGATACCCTGGGCGTAGGCATCAACGTTCCCATCCACACGGTGGTGCTCACCGCGCTCACCAAGTTCGACGGCTATCGCATGCGCCGGTTGCGCGCGCGCGAGTTCCACCAAATCGCCGGGCGCGCCGGGCGCGCGGGCTTTGACACCGAAGGCATGGTCATCGCCGAGGCGCCTGAATACGAGATTGAGAACGCTAAACTCGTGGCCAAAGCGGGCAACGATCCCAAGAAGCTCCGAAAGCTCAAGAAAAAGAAGCCGCCCGAGGGGTTCGTGACCTGGAACAAGCAGACGTTCGAACGGCTATGCGAGGCATCGCCCGAGCCGCTTAAACCGCGGATGCGCATCACGAACTCCATGGTGCTATCGATGGTCGAACGCGGTGGCGACGCGCGTGCGCGTGTACACGAGCTTATCGAGTCGAGCATGCAAACGGACGAGGAAAAACTCAAGCTCGAGGCACGTGCCGACGAGATCTTCGCCACGCTCATCGACACCGGCGTGGTGATTCGAGAGGATTTTCTAAGTGATGATGGGGACGCAAGGGCGAACGGCGCGGGGGCGGAGGCCGGCACCGCAGATGAGGCGGATGCAGATACCGCCAATATGCAGGTGAGCTACACGCTTACCGTCGATCTGCCCGAAGATTTCGCGCTCGACCAACCCCTCTCTCCCTTCTTACTTGCCGCGCTCGAACTACTCGACCCCGAAAGCGAAACATACACCTACGACCTTATCTCGATGGCCGAAGCGACCCTCGAAGACCCCAAGCAAGTGCTTCGCGCCCAGGAGCGCGCCGCGCGCGACCGTGCGATGGCGGATATGAAGGCCGAAGGCATCGAGTACGAGGAACGGCTTGAACGCTTGCAAGACGTCACGTACCCTAAGCCGCTCGAAGACGTGCTCGACGCGGCGTTTGCCGAGTACTGCGTGAAGGTTCCCTGGGCGGCCGACTACGCGCTCTCACCCAAAAGCGTGCTACGCGACATGCTTGAGAGCGCGTCGGACTTCAAGGGATACATCCAGCGCTATAACATCGCGCGCTCCGAAGGGATCCTCTTGCGGTATCTGGCCGAGGTATTCCGAACGCTCGACCGCACCATCCCCGAGAGCAAGCGCACCGAGCAGCTGGACGACATCATCTCGTGGCTCGGCTTCGTGGTGCGGAGCGTCGATTCGAGCCTGGTGGACGAATGGGCCGCGTCAGGCGATTCCGCTGCATACGATGCGACACCGCCCTCTGCAATCGAGGCGGTCGTCGCCGATCGCCGCGGCGTCACACTTCTGGTGCGCAACGCGCTCTTCCAGCGGGTGAAGCTCGCCGCGGCGGGTCGCACAGACGACCTTGGCGAGCTCGACGGCGCGTGGGGCATGGGCGCTGTGAAGTGGAAGCACGCACTCGACGCCTTTTTCGAGACACACGATGAGCTGCTGTTGGATGCCGATGCCCGCTCGACCGCATATTTCGCTATCGACGAGTCCGACGAACTCAAGCCTGCGGAGGAAGGCGGCCACGCGTGGCACGTGCACCAGATCTTCCACGACGCGGACGGCGACTCGGACTTCGGCATCATGGCCGACCTCGATCTCGACGCCACGCAGGAAGAGAGCGAAGCGGTGTTCAAGAACTACCGCGTTGGGTTTATTGAAGCGCTGCTCGAGAGGTACGACGCGTAAAAGTTTGAGGGGCAAAGCGCGGCGGCCGGAGGGACACAATAATCGCCACACTCATTCTGGTCCAATCCCCTACCGCCTTCTTTCCTGTTTGCTCGCTCTATCTGAGGCTGCTCGCCACTGCCCCACACTCATCCTCTCCGGCTGCCCATCATGCGCCAAATACCCTGCGCAGTGGAGACCCCCCCCCGACAACGCGACGGCCTCATTCGCCTGGTAGAACACCTTCTTGCCACGCTTCTCAATGGGCCTAGAACGCCATAGTTGCACGCTCAATCGATGAGATTCGCCGCAGCGCGCAGCGTGATACCGAACCGTTTCGCCAGGTAATCTTTGGTAACGACAGGCCGTTCGGCAAGCACCTCGGGCAAATGCACAAGGCAAGATCAAGCGCGCTCGTACGCACGCTCCCGCCAAGTATGCAAAACGCTATCGATCCATACGGCCACGTACCGCCCGATAGTAATCGCCACTCCAAGCGTCTGTAGAACTTCTTCGAATCGCATAGGGATCCCCATGTTGATATGCCGAAATCACTCCCATGCGCGCATCGATGCCGTGAAGGAAGCTCGCCGGAACTGATACTAAGGCTTACTTGAAAACGCCCTCGTCACACATCATGGCATGTAACAACGCGCAACCCGTTCTGCTGTTTCCGCCCATGAAGGGATAGATTACCTCGAACTGCGTATCGAACAGAGAAGTCTTTACTATCGCGTGCAGATCGTTTCGTCGTGAAAGCACGACATGACGTTCATGCACTCATTTCGGCTAGTGCCACGTTGCGCGCACTCGACGTTAGCTGTTCAATCTGAAAGCTGGCAGCAAATTCGTTCCGCAGCAAAAGCATGAGAAGGTTACAGCCGCGAGCACTTTGTTGCTCGTCGAGCCGAATCATTTGAGCGATGACTTCCTCGATATAGCATGCAAGCTCAGAGGAAACAGCGAGCGGCACGGAAGTGATGAGCGGCGAAACCGCCGCTTGATATATTGACGCAATCTTTCGCCGTAAGGTTTTGAAAGAAGCCGGGCTCGTCTGAACCGCGATATCATAGAAGGGATTCAAACGACACGAGTGGCCATGATGGCTGAGCTCTCTTTGAGCCCAACACGTCGTTCGTCGCTTCGTCTCCCTCAGCTCGCATTGATCAAATTCACTTCCTTTAGCCAATCTGTTTTGGAAGTGAAGTAGGTTTTACTTCCAAACCTGCCCAGAAACTGAGGCGAGATATTGTTCGCTTCCAAAATGAAGAACACATTTTGATCAATCCACCTCCTTCGCTCACGACAACCAGACAGCAGGCCGTTGTCCAGATCTTGATCTTTCAAGGTACTTGTGATCTAGTAAGACAGGAGAAGGGAGTTCAGAATGAAATTTGATAGAGATTTATTTCGCTCAAATCTGTTTGAACAAATGGATCAGTTGCGCGCTGATTTGCCCTCACTTTCAACTAACGACTCAGACGATAAAGTTTTTTGCTATCTCGTTGCAAACATGTTTGACACAATTGATGAGGATGCCTTTCATTACACCGACGGCCCTAATGACCTGGGCATTGATTTTTATACTCAAGATGGCGAGGACTTTCGAATTTATCAATGTAAATCGATTGATTCCGACGCCAACCCTAAAGGGAAGACATTTGACGAAACTCCAGTGAATGAGATTGCAGCGGCCATCGATTACCTTATAGACGGCAATCGAAAAGCGTCCTCTGACGTTCAACGGCTTCGCGCGAGCTATCAGCTCAATGTTGAAGAGCATTCCTTAACTGCCGTTCTTGCAATTGAAGGAAGGTTGAGCCCTTCAGCAGAGGATCGCTTTCATCAAATCAGAGATACCTACAAGAACAAACATGTTGACATCCGTCTGATTGACGAGCAAACAATTTTCAACGCTTGGCATGAGCTCGACGAACTGAAGAAGCCGCAGGACGTCAGCATTGATCTGCAAATCATTGGCAACGGGCTCATGAAGATGAACGGATGGTTCTGCGCTGTTGCGTCAATCAAATCTTTCATAAAGGCTATGGAAAGCTACGGAAAGGGACTGTTCGATCTCAACGTTCGTGCAAATCTCAAATCCTCGAAAGTAAATGCCGCAATAAAGAGGACCATCAGCACGGCGAAGGGACAAAAGCAGTTTATCCATCTTAATAACGGCCTTGTAATTATTTGCAACAACTACTCCTTTTCGAGCAATTCTACCTCCGTCAGGATTAAAGGTGCACAGGTCATCAATGGATGCCAGACATTAAGCACCTTGTGGGACTACTACTTCCATGCAAGCAAAGCTGAAAAAGAGGAGCTTCTTTCCAACCTCAACATTCTTGTTAAGGTAATCGACAATACCAAGGTTTCGAAAGACAATCTTCTCGATGACATCATTGTCGCTTCGAACAATCAGAACCCCATGAATGAACGCAATTTAAAGTCGAATTCAATAGAACAAAGACAGATTCAAGCTCATTTCTATCAACCCCCACTCCGACCGCAGCTCCGCTATTTTTACATTCGCAAAGACGGTGAATTCGATGCGTTTTTAGATGGTGTCAAGGTTCGAGAACCTAAGAAAAAGTATTTCGAAATATCTGGCAGCGCTGCAAGAAAGGCAAACAAGTACCGACACATCGAGAACACTGCGCTAGCAAAAATGTGGTGGTCTTGGATTGGAAACGGCTCTGCCGTTAACGCCGGATCAGTCGATTATTTTGGAACATCAACTTACACCCATATCTTTGAAGAACGGCCGAGCTACGAAGCATGGGAAGCGGCCGCTTTGCCGGATTATCAGTTCGATGAGAAACTTTTAGAGAGTCGGCCTCCGACCCAATTTCAATATTTGGCATGTATGGCATTGAGCTCGTACTTGGGATACCGGGCAAAACCTGAAAACATGAGACAATTCAAAAAAGAACGTATCCAGCAGCTCATCGATAGCAAAACGATTTCTCAAAGTTCGTCAAAACAGGAAATAGATAACGCCCTGGCAGATGACGCAGATTATACGAACACAAACTGGCTCAGTCAGATGAGCTACATACTAACTGACATCTCCGCTTTCGTCCTTGTCAATAAATACGGAGCTTTGACGTCGGAAACATGCCGCAAATTAATCGATTTAGGCGATATGTCCTATTGGCTCGAACATGGGATGAATCGAAAGTATATTTCTGATGATCCGATGCATAATGGTCTCTTGGAACGACTATTCGAATTCGTCTGGTATGCCGCAACTTCGTTCTTCACCTTGAATCGAAACGCTATTCTTTTAGCAAACAGGCCCAAGTTATATCTAGGCAAGAATGAGACCATCCGAGCTATCAAGCAAAATTGCCTGAAACAGAACAAAGACTTTTTCGAGTACCCCACATCGCTAAAGCCTGCAAAGGTAACGTTCCTTGATTCGTTCCCATCAATTTAAAAGCGTGATAGCGTAGGGAAAAGCCTTCGGCTATCGTTCGTTTTTCAGTACTAAGATGGCTGATTCGCCAACCTCCGTGCGATCACCTGTCCGATACGATGGGGAATGCCAACGATCAGCGCATTCCCCATGCAGA
>CAZUYD010000030.1:0-21555 GCA_964624825.1 uncultured Enorma sp.
CGATGCCCTCCCGGTTGGGCTCGACGTCGTCGCCGTTGGGGAAGATGCGGCTCCATGAGATCGAGGTGCGGAAGAGCTTGAGACCCATCTCGGCGAAGAGCTCGATGTCATCGCGGTAGCGATGGTAGAAATCGATGCCGCGGCGGTTGGGGTAGTAGGTGGTGGTGTCGTCGGCGAGCGCCGCCTCGAGCTCCGCACGTGAGAAGGGCGAGCCATGGTGCTTGCGCTCGACTTCCTCGTGATTCCAGGCGGGGTCGAGATAGCGCATGTCCTGTGTCGAGGCGCCCTTGCCGCCTTCCTTCCAGCCCCCGTCGGCTTGAGAGCACGAGATCGCGCCGCCCCAGAGGAAGTCGGGGTCGAAACCGGTCTTGAGCTGTGCCATAGAGCGCTCCCTTCCTCCGCGCGACCGCGCGGGGCGTCGATGTATAGAGCCGGTATACGAATCTCGCATGACGGTGCTTTTCTCAGGATTGAGCGCGAAGCACGATAGGTGTACCGGCTCATTTCGGACTATGAATAGGTTTTGCATCGCAGCGCATGGGTATCTTCCGCAGGGTTGCCAAAGCGTACGTTCTATACTGACCGGTGACGAAAAAAAGAAGTGACGTTCATCGATGCCTGCAGTGATGAGAAGAATTGGAGTCCGCAGTTTGACGAGTCTAACTTCTCTATAGTAAACGATGATCAAGGCATCATCTTGACGGATATCCTTTAGCGGCTGCGTTTTTCAGAAGAGCGCGGCGCTGCCTACCGCCGGCGGCGGTCAGCGCCGCGAACCCACGGCCTGTACATAGACGTATAGAGCTGCACATAACGTGCTACACTTCCGTCGATAATACTATTCGCGTGCGCGAGGTGAGGAATGCCGATGCTTGCCGGTGTCATTTTTGACATGGATGGCCTTATGTACGACACCGAACCCATCTGGGCGTGCAGCCTTGAGCCGGCTCTACGTGAGCTTGGCCTACAGCTCAAGCCGGGTTTGCCTGATGCCGTGCGCGGGACGGCGGGCGGGGAGCTCGCAAAGGTCATACGCGACTGGTATGGCGACGATGTCGACGCAGATAGGCTGTGGACTATTTGGCATGGCTTCGTTGAAGAACGCCTTCGAGAAGGCTTGCCGAAAAAGCCAGGCCTAGATGAGCTCCTCGACTATCTGGCGGAAGCTGCAATTCCCGCTGCGGTGGCATCGTCATCTCCGGCATATCAGATCGAGCACAACCTTAAAACCTCGGGCGTCGCCGATAGGTTTGCCGCGACCGTCTCGAGCCTTGATGTCGCTCGGGCCAAGCCAGAGCCCGATGTGTTTTTCCGTGCTGCGGAGCTGCTGGGCAGTGATCCCTCCAGCACCATTGTGCTCGAGGATTCTTTCAACGGAGTTCGGGCGGGCGCTGCGGGAGGATTCTATACCATCATGGTGCCCGATCTTGCGCAGCCAGACGATGAGATGCGTGCGATATCAACGCGCATTTGTTCGAGCCTGCTTGAGGTGCGCGACTTGCTTGCGTCCGGGGAGATTCCAAGAGAGATCGAGCTAGAAGCCGGGCTCTAACTTAATAAGCAACGCCTCTTCTTTTTCAATCACACCGCCCATCCGCTTGCGGTTGAGCGGTGCGCTGCCACAAAAAAGATCTTTCAGCGAGATACACGTTTGCATGCCAACAGGCATTGGGGCGATGGGAACGTAGCCCCATCGCCCCAATTCGTTACGTAGCGGCTGTCTTGGTTCGCGGCGCTTTGCCCCAAGCCCATGGGCTCTCAGAGGGTCGCCACTCCGCGTCTGGTCATCAATTTCGTGTTCCCCACCGGTACCGCGAGCTTCCTCGGGCGCTGTCGTACGAGTTCCCTGTTGTACGAACCGGTGGCGCAGAAGGCCGCGATGGGCGCTTTTTTGCGGTCGCTCACGGTGCCGCTTGTCTTGTCGACCTTCTGGCGGCAATTCATTGACCGTCGCAGCCGTCACGCCTTCTCATCTTCGAAGCCGGCCCAACGGGGTTTGCCGGTGTATTCCTTTGCCTGCTCTTTTCCGCTCAGCACCCGGATTGCGCCGGCCGCCATGGCCTCCAGCTCGAACTCCCCCGGATACGCATACACCGGTGCGATCCAACCGCAGGTATCGACGATGCTCTGGACAAGCTGCTCGTTGTGCACCATGCCGCCACCCAAAAGGATGCCGTCCACCTCGCCGCGCAGAACGGTTGCCATGGAGCCGATGAACTTGGCAATCTGGTACAGGAGCGCATCCCACGCCCGCTTGGCGGCCGCGTCCCCCTGAGCGGCCCGGCTCCTGACCTCCCTGGCGTCGGCGGTGCCAAGCAGGCTCAGAAAGCCGCCGCTCTTCATGCAGAGGGCCCGTAGCTCCCTGGGATCCTTGTCCTGCGCATAGCGCAGGAACTCGATGATCGGAACCGCGCCGCAGCGGTTGGGCGCCATCGGCCCCTCCCCGCCCACGATGTCGGTGCCGTCGATCATGCGGCCTTTCTGGTGAGCCGATATGGAGATACCGCCGCCAATATGGCAGACAATGTAATTGCACTCGTCATACTGCCTGCCTGTCTGGATGGCATGGCGAATGGCCGTCTCCTTAAGGTTGAGGGCATGGAGGTGAACGTGCCGGTACACGCCCTTGATGCCCGTGATGCGCGCCTGATCGCACAGCTCGTCGGTGTCCGGGGGGTTGACCACATACGCAGGCTTGCCGTACTGCGCGGCAAACTCGTGAGCCAGCTGACTGCCTAGGTTGGCGGGGTGCTGGACGCCGTTGGCCCCTCGATTCGCATCGTTGAGCAGGATGGTGCCGATGTTGTAGACGCCACCCTCCACGGCCATCAGGCCTCCGCCCCGCCCCACATAGGCATCGACATCCGAAAGATCGATGTCGTGTTCCCGCAGCTGCTCCAAGATGGTATCGCGGCGGTACGGAAGCTGGTCGGAAAGGGTCTCGAAGGTCTGAAGGATCTGCGCATCGTGCTCCACCGTTTTTGAGAAGAGGCACGCCCCTCCTTGGAACAGCCCGATCTTCGTGCTGGTGGAGCCAGGATTGATGGCGAGGACCTTGTACTTCCGCTCCGCTTTCATCTCACTGCACCTCCTGAGCCCGGACGCAGCTCATGGCGACGTTGCCCACGATCTCGGAGACCGGGGCTCCGCGGGAGCAGTCGCACACGATCTTCGCGAATCCCTGGAGCATGGGGCCGTAGGCATCGGCGTGCGCGAACTGCTGGACCAGCTTGACGCCCACGTTGCCCACGTTGAGATCGGGCCAGATGATGATGTTGGCCTTGCCCGCAACGGGGCTCTCCCGCCCGACCTTCTTGGCAGCCACCTGGGGGTTGATGGCGGAATCCAACTGGAACTCTCCGTCGATGGCGAGATCCGGACGACGCTCGCGGGCCACCCGCACCGCCTCCACGACCTTGTCCACCAAGGGCCCGTCGCCGCTGCCGCACGTGGAGTAGGAAAGCAGGGCGCACCGGGGCTCCCAGCCCATGAGCGCACGGATCGTGTCGCAGGCCGAGATGGCGATGCTGGCGAGCTGCTCGGCATCCGGATCGGTGCAGACGGCGCTGTCGCCGAATCCCAGCAACGCCCCCTCGCTGCCCTCGTAACCAGGGATGTTGAGGATTCCCACGCTTGATATCGTGGAGATTCCCTCTTGCAGTCCCACTACGGTCTGGCCGGCCATGATGATGTCGCCGGTGGAATGGGTCAGGCCCGCAAACGTGACGTCCACGTTCCCCAGAGCCTGAAGCATCAGGGCCGTGTACAGGGGATCTTTGGCCTTGCGCTTCATGGTCTTCACGCTGTTGAGCGGATAGCGGGCGGAGTATTCCTCCGCCAAGGCCTGCGTCTTCTCCGCATCGAACGCCTCCTCGAGCTCGATGCCGTCCAATGAGATGCCGTGCCGTGCCGCGGTCGCCTCGATGTCCGCAATCGCCCCGACCAGCACGGGCTGACAGATGCCTTCATCCGCGCAAGCTCGAGCGGCCAAGATGATCTTCTCTTCCGTCGCCTCGGGGAAGGCCACCTTTTGCGGATTGATTCGAGCCCGCTGCCAGATACGCTCCATGATGTCCATCCGTGTTATCTCCTTTCAGGGTCTCGTTCGGCCACGGCACATGCGACAGCCAGCCCATCCTCATGGGAAATCGAAAGGTGGATGCGGTAGTCCGGGCCATAGGTCTGCTCAAACCGTGTTTTCGTTTCTCCCTGCAGGCGCACCCGAGGCTTCCCGCCCGCCCCCGTGGTGATGCGCAGGTCGCCGGGACGGAACTCGACTCCGCAGCCGCTCACCGCCTTGTAGACGGCTTCCTTGGCGGCGAAGCGACCTGCCAGCCAGCCGCGCCGATCAGAGGCGGCTCGGGCTTCCTCCCGTTCTTCTATGGTGTAGGCTCGTTGAAAAAAGGGGTCGTGCTCTCGAATGGCGACGTCCGCAAGGCGGCTCACGGCGAAAATATCTGCTCCCACGCCTATGATCATTTTTAGCCCCTGCCTCACCGCCCTCTGCCGACAGGTTGAGGGCGAGGCAGGCGGCGACCGAACCGCCGCCCGCCTGAGTGTCCTCGTTTAGCTCAAGAGCGCGTGTCAGTCGGTAAGGCCGTACTCGATGTCGCCGTCCACGAACTTGGGCGGAATGACCGGGATCTGGAGGTACGAATCGTACTGGCCGCCGGTGTAGATAGACGTGTCGCCGTGGTTGTCGGTATCCCAGAAGAGCGGCTCGAACCAATCCTCGCGAATGTAGCGACCGGCGATCTGGATGCGCAGCGACTGCCCCTTGTGCCAGAAACGGCTGATGGGAACCAGCTCGACATCGACCGGAACAACCTCGCCGGGTTCGATCTTCTCCTCCTTCAGATGGCTCTGAATGGGCTGGAAGCGCGTGCTCTTCTCCTCGTCCAGCGCGCGATGGGAGATGCGCATCTTGCCCCAGGTGCCGGGATGCGGCTCGCCCAGCACCGACACGGGCAGCAGCTCGCCTTTGGTGTCCAGCTTCTGGATATTGACGAAGATGTCGGCATCGTCGTAAGCCTCTGCGGTCACCCACATGTGCAGCTTCATGTAGCCGGTGATCTCGGTGTCCTCGGTAAACTTGATATCGAAGGTCGTGACGCCGGTGTTGCCGTCGTAGCTGACCTTGCTCTCGGTTGTTACCGGATCCCAGGAGAGCGCTTGATTCTCGGCATCCAGATAGAGCTTGCGGTACTCGGTGCGCTTGAGGGGGAAGGAGGTCTCGGGGCGATCCTTGGCGAACAGGAACTCCTTAGCGTCCATGACCTCCAGCCGGACGCGCGGCGTGGACTCCCAGCAGTTGTGGATGTCCTTGAGGTAGCGGTCGTAGAACAGGTTCAGCTCGGCGATGCTCTGGTGGCTGTAGCCATCCGGCCACTCGAACTCGCGATGCGCGCGCATCCACTTCTTCCGGGACTTGATCTTGCGGAACCCTTGGAACGCGCCGCGCAGGTGGAAGTGGTTCCAGCAGGCGGTGCAGTAGCAGGGAATCGTGATCTTGGAGAAGTCGGGGATCTTGTCCTCCCAGTAGGCGTTCATCAGGGGGTAGCGCTGAGCCATGGCCACCATGTCGTCCACCATGTTCTCGCTGGTCACCGACCCCACGATGAACTCATTGAAGGCGATGGCGGGCACGCCGCCCTCGAACATGCTCTCGCGGTAGATGTCCGAGGTCCCCTCCCAGGGGGCGATGCACGCCAGGTGCGGCGGCTGCTGCGCGGCGATGCGCCACTGGGTCATGGCCACGGCGGAGTTGCCGCCCATGCCCACCTTGCCGTTGCACCAGTGCTGCTGGGCGACCCACTCGATGAAGTCGTAGCCGTCCCGCGCGTCCTGGGTGCCGAAGATGCTCACATCGCCCTCTGAGTGACCCACGCCGCGGGGATCAACGTTGGCGATGGCGTAATCCTTGTAGCACCAGTAGAGCGGATCGGGGGACTCGAACTTGGTGAGCTTGGAGACGGTGCCGGGCGCGACGCCCATGATCTGCCACTCGCTCATTCCCTCGCCCGGCCGCTTGCCGTAGAAGCTCCACGAGACGATGCAGGGGATGCCCGTCTTTCCCACTGGGCGGTAGATGTCCACATAGATGGTTACGCCGTCGCGCATCTTGACGGGAACGTCCTGCTCGCAAATGATGCCGGGTGCGCATTCATAGGTGCGCTGGTTCAGCGCGGGGCACACGCCCATGCCCATGGCGTTCATGCCGGCGCCGCCCTCGTCTCTCTTCTCCTCTTTGGGATCAATGGGAACTTTGCCTTGGCGGTAGATGGTTTCCATCTCGACGCCGTTAAACGTTTCCTTCTTGGTGATGCGAATCGGTTCAGACATGTCACGCGCCTCCTTACCCATGCAGGGCAACCTGCTTTGTATTGTTATTCTTCACAAAGCTCTTCGATGTAATCTGCCGCCCTGCCGATGGTGGAGCGCCGGCGGAACTCCATGAAGGAGATTTCCACATCGAATTCGTCCTCAAGGAAGTTGGTCATTTGGGATACATTGCCGCTGCGCGCCCCAAGGTCTTCGCTGAAACGCGTATCTTCGGTTAAATCCTCCGGCTTTGTGCCAAAAAGCTCGCAACATCTTTGGATGATCTTCTGAACAGCCTCTTCGCGGACGCTCATAGAAAGCTCCTTTCTCTCCGCCCTCCCTAAAGGGCGCAATCATCTCGTTGTTACCATTCTGTTTCATCTGACCACGCTCGGCCATATGCCCCTTTACAGCATGTGAGGGTAAAAAGGAGGTATATCTTGTGAACGCTCACAAAGCGAGGGTTGACCTATGGAAATGCAGAAGATCTTGGCTCAGCTTCAAAACTTTCATCTGACCGAGGTTTCCTCGGTGCCGGGGCCCACCTATATCCAAACCCACAAGATGATCAAGCCGAGTCAGCCGAGCTTCTTCCCAGCCTGCCTGTATGTTGGCTATTGCTCCGATCTTCCTCCTGCGCTCGAAGATGGCGGTACGGCCAACCTCATCTGCATCGAAGACGGCACTGTTCCTGCCGGCCTGGTGTCCAGCGGCGACATCAACCTCTACCTGGCTCCCCCGGGAACGAACCAGTTCGACATCTTGAACCGCATCTCGGACATCATGATCGACGAGGCCACAGTCACGATGGCCATGCGCCGCATCCTGGATGCGCTCTACACCGGGGTCGGAATCCAAGGGCTGGTGGATGTGGCCTATGAGATCTTCGGAAATCCCCTGTTTATCAACGATTCGGCATTCAAGATCATTGCCATGTCTCACAGCGCTACCTTCAAGAGCGAAGACTTGGAAGAAGAGAAGGAACTCGGATACATCCATCCGGAAAACGTTGCCGCCATGCGCAGGGACAGCGTTGCCGTGACTGGGAACCAGCGGGAGCGCGGCCTGTACTGCGGGAGTCGTCCTCAGAAGCATGAGAATTGGCTCTTTGCCGATATCCAGCTCCACGACATCACCGTGGGCACCATTGCTCTGGTGGACAACAACCGTCCGTTCCGGGCTGTGGACTGGGAGCTGCTGGAGCGCTTCCGCAAGATTATCGCCGTGGAGATGGAGAAGAACGATTTCTACAAGAGCAACCGGGGCGTCATGTACGGCTACTTTTTGGGCGACCTGCTCAGCGGCAAGATGCAGAGCGAAAAGACCATCTCCCAGCGTATCCGCATTCTGAACTGGAAGGTGTACCGCTGGTTCCAGGTGATGGTCATCGCGGATGGTCGGAAAGACCATTCCGAGCTTCGCCTGCAATCCATCGCCGACAACATGCGCCAGCTCATCTCCGATTGCCGCTGGGCCATCCATCAGCACAACCTGGTTGTGTTCTTCAGTCGTCCCAACAAGGAGATTCTCACTCCGAGCGAGCGGGAGCGGTTGGAGCGGTTCTTCATCACCAACGATCTGTTCGCAGGGCTCAGCTTTCCCTTCGAAGATCTGATGGAGGCCTCCCGGCATTACCGTCAGGCGGTACGCGCCGTGGACACTGGTACATACATAAAACGCGACGGCCGCACCTATCGCTACGAGGACATGATCGTCTCCTACGCTGCCCGGCTCGCGCTGCGCCGCAACGACCTCGTCGATTTCCGCCCGGAAGAGGTCTCCATCCTCCAGGCGTACGACCAGAAGACCGGTTCCGAGCTGCTGAAGACCTTGGAGTGCTTCCTGCTGCACGTGGATGATCCAGTGAGCGCCGCAAAGAGCCTGAACATTCACCGCAACACCCTGCTCTACCGCATCAATAAGATCACGCAGCTGACCGGCGTCGATCTGAAAGACGGGGATCAGCGGCTGCGCATCCAGTTTTATTTCAAGCTGGCGGAGTATCAACAGGGAGGACGCGGGGCTTTGTAGGCGCGTGCGGTCGAGTGCTCCTCGATCGCGCGCTCACATATTTTCGATGAGCATTTCGATGATTGTCGTCCTAGCGCATAATAGCCTTGAAGACGACATGGTAGGCGAGGGCAATGCGTTTCGGACGCCGTATAGAAGGGTGAGCCGGGCTCTAACACCGACGAGGCGGGAAAGATGCAGCGGGCAGGCTCGAAGCGCGCAGGAAGGTGATTGGCATGTGGGAAACGGACGACGGGAGGCCGCATAAAGTATCGGCCGATGAGCGACGTGCGATGATCGTGGACGAGGTGAATAGCCGCGCCTCGATTCATGTAGCAGATATATGCGAGCGGTTCGGCATCTCGGAGGTCACGGCGCGCAGCGACCTCGACAAGCTCGAGCGCGCGGGCAAGCTCCGCCGCACGCACGGTGGCGCGGTGTCTATCACGCGCACCATCACCATCTCGTATCCCGATCAGCGCATGAACCTTAATGTCGAGGCTAAGCGCAAGGTCGCTGAGTGCGCGGCGGAGTTCGTGGAGAACGGCGATTCGCTCTTTGTGGACTCGGGCACCACCACGCTCGAATTCGTCCACTTTCTCTACAGCAAGCGAAACATCACCATCGTTACCAACGACCTGTCTATCGCGACGTTTTCCGATTCAAACCTGCCTCATGCAGACGTCGTGCTCTTGGGCGGCGCCCTGCGCAAGAATCACCGCTACATCACGGGATCTATTGCCAACGATATCCTGAACCGACTGTACGTGGACAAAGCGTTCATGGGAACCGACTCGTTCGATGCCAGCCAGAGGTTTTCGACCGAATTTACCGGCAATGCAGAGATCAAACAAGGCATGCTCGCGCGTTCGAAGCAGCATGTCCTGCTCATGGATGCCTCGAAGGTGGGGAGGTCGAGCTTCATTTCGTTTGCGAATCTCTCCGATTTCGATGTCATCATCATCGATCAAGATCCAGATGACGTCCTCGCGCACGCGATTGCGGAAGCGCACGCACGCGTCCGCCTAGTGACCGTCGATTCCGAGTACGGGGACGCGTTTGCGGCGAAGGACGAGTTTATCGGCGCTTCGCCGCATCTACGCGGGCGTCAATGGATGTCGCACGTCGGGTAGCGCATCCAAGCTGCGGCGGATAGGCTCAAATACAGGCGGCACCGGGCAGGGCGCATGCGCTGGCCTGGTGCCCGGTGGATGCGGCAGTTTGCCGTCAGGCTGGCAATGATTATCAGGGCTGACGACCGAGGTAGGCAAGGATGCCGCCGTCGACATAGAGAATCTGCCCGTTCACAAAATCGGAGGCAGGTGAGGCGAGGAACACCACCGGCCCCATGAGGTCTTCAACGACACCCCAGCGCTCGGCGGGCGTCTTCGAGATGATGAATGCGTCAAACGGCGAGCGAGAGCCATCGGCCTGCGGCTCGCGGAGCGGCGCGGTCTGTTCGGTCGCGATGTAACCCGGCCCGATGCCATTGCACTGGATGTTGTACCTGCCGTACTCGGAAGCGATGTTGCGCGTGAGCATCTTGAGGCCGCCTTTGCTCGCTGCGTAGGCGCTGACGGTTTCGCGCCCGAGCTCGCTCATCATGGAGCAAAGGTTGATGATCTTGCCGCCGCCGCGCTCTATCATGCTCGGCAGCACGAGCTTCGACATGATGAACGCTGCGGTGAGGCCGGTATCGATGACCAGGCGAAAATCGGCCGCATCCATCTCGTGCATGGGCTGGCGTTTGATGATGGAGGCGTTATTCACCAGGATGTCCACCGGGCCGAGCTCCTCGGCAATGTCGTCGAGCATCGCACGCATCTGATCCTCGTTGGTGACATCGCCTACATATCCGAGTGCGTCGACGCCTGCGGTACGATACGCTTCGACCGCGGCGTCGCGATGCTCGGCGGTGCGGCAGTTGAATGCCACCTTCGCGCCCGCGCGGGCAAGCGCGACGGCAATGCCGAACCCGATGCCATGCGAGGCGCCGGTGACGAGGGAGACCTTTCCATCGACTCTGAATTGATCCATTGTCTTCCCTTTCTTTTGCGCGTTCCAAAAACCTTGCTCGCCCACCGTCGACATCGCCGGCTCATCAGCCGAGATTGCGTTTTGGGTGGAATCCGGTATGGGGATCGCCGGTCAACCCGCCCGGTGAGCCCCATGCTGACGGTATCGAATAAGCCGCTCCAAAACTAGGTCGAAATGGCATGCGGGACAATACGAAGAAAAACAAAAATTAAATATGAAGAAAACGTCAATAATGGTGGATTATTACTGAAAACGAAAATACGAATCCCTTCATTACTTTTTGAATAAATTTTTAAAAAGTGCTTAATACCAGCAGAAATAATATAACAAGCGCGATATGGGAATCAAGTATTTGCCTATTGCCACGAAGATGGACTACCGTTTACGTTCGAAAATATTACGCTCACCGATGCAGGCCTTCTGCGTCTTGGGCAAAGAGCGTATTAAAGATGTGCTGAGTTTGCGGGGATGGCAGAGATAGCGCCCGGACATCGTCCCCCGGAAGGAAGGAAGAAAGGGGTCACATGGCTCTAAGTGAGATTCTGAGCGAGGACATCATCGATCTCGACCTCAAGGGAACCACGAAGGACGAGATTCTTCGTGAGCTCTCCCGGAAGCTGTACGACAACGGCTACATCTCCGATGTCGAGCAGTTTGTGAAGGACATCTATGTTCGCGAGGCGATGGGCATCACGGGTGCAGGCAACCATGTCGCCATCCCGCATGGCAAGTCGAGCGTGGTCAAGAAGATCACCATCGCGGTTGGTCGCACCGACCATATGGTTGAGTGGGAGAGCTACGACGACGAGCCCGTCAACCTGTTCTTTCTGTTCTGCGTGTCCGACGACGAGGGCTTTGCACAGAACCATATGCGCCTGCTTGCCGAACTTGCCGGCAAGATAGGCATGGACCGCGTGATCGAGGCTTTGCAGAACGCAGAGACCCCGGCTGAGATCATTTCGATTCTTACGGCGGAGTAAGGGGAGTCCGCCGCGAGATTGATGCGTTAGAAGCGCGCATCGAAAAGGGAAGTCCGAGAGCTTAGGAAAAGGAGGGAACCATGAAGATCGTTGGTGTCACCGCTTGCACTGCCGGCATCGCGCATACCTACATCGTCGCTCAGAAGATCAAGGATGCCGCTGAGGCCGCCGGGCACGAGTGCAAAATCGAGACCCAGGGCTCCATTGGTGCCG
Source organism: uncultured Enorma sp. (assembly GCA_964624825.1). GTDB lineage: Bacteria > Actinomycetota > Coriobacteriia > Coriobacteriales > Coriobacteriaceae > Enorma. Next base: position 11,562 of record CAZUYD010000030.1, read on the forward strand.
AAGGAGTCCTCACTGATGAGGAGATCGCTGCTGCAGATGTCGTGATCATCGCGCACGATATCGAGGTGCCGAAGGATCGCTTCAAGGACAAGCGCGTTGTTGATATCCCCATCAGCATCGCTATGAAAAACCCCAAGAGCCTGATTGCGACCATCGAAAAGAAGCTTGCTCAGTAAACAGGCAGATTAGCAAGCAAGCGCAGATTTCTGTTTGGAAGTGAGCCTTCGGGCTCGAGCGGGCGGAAAACCCGCAGATATAAGAAAGGAGGGAGTTCCATGACGCAAATTAAAAAGGTTGGCGTGATGAAGACGATCTTGACGGGCATTTCCTACATGATCCCCATGGTCGTTGCCGGCGGCATCCTCGGAGCTCTCGCAAAAGGCTTCGGTGGCTACCTGATTGGTGACTACTATGCCGACGTTTCCGGTAGCTGGGCCACGTCCTTCACCGGCATGGAACCCTTCACCTGGGGGGGTTTCTGGTGGGGCGTGAACATGCTCTCCAGCTATGCCATGAACTTCGCCGTTGCGATCCTGTGCGCCTACATGGCATACGCCATCGCTGAGCGTCCAGGTATTGTCCCGGGCTTCATCATCGGCTATGTCTGCACCATGTCCAAGGCCGGCTTCCTGGGCGGCCTGCTCATGGGCTTCGCCATCGGTTACTTCCTGCTCTGGATGAAGACCTGGAAGCTTCCCAAGTGGGGCGCAGGTCTCATGCCGGTACTCATAATGCCGGTTCTTTCCACCTTCGTGTGTGGCATGCTGTTCCTCTGCATCTTCATGCAGCCGCTCGCCTGGATCATGGATGTTTTCCAGCAGTGGATCATGTCTCTTAACGATGGCTCCAAGGCCATCATCGGTGCCGTCATCGGTGCTTGCATGGGCTTCGATATGGGCGGCCCGATCAACAAGACCGCGTCCATGGCCGCCAACGCGCTCGGCACTGAAGGCATCTATGGTCCTATGTCCGCCAAGATTATCGGCGGCATGACGCCTCCGATCGGCGCGTTCGTGGCCTCGTTCATCGCGCGTGACAAGTTCACCCAGACGGAGCGCGATACCGCTATCACCGCCTTCCCCATGGGCCTGTGCTTCATCACCGAAGGCGTCCTGCCCTTCGCCGCTGCCGACCCCGTGCGCTTCATCCCCGCTTCCATGATCGGCTCCGGCGTCGCTGGCGCCATCGCAGTCGGCATGGGCGTCGAGTCCGTGGCCGGCCACGGCGGCATCTTCGTCTTCCCCGCGATGGCCAACCCGCTCTGGGCTGTTATCGCTCTCGTAGCTGGCTCTCTGGTGACCGGCGTGATCTATGCCGTCATCAAGAAGAAGCCCGAGGAGTCAGAAGACGCCGAGGAAGAGGTTGTTGAGCTCGACATCGACTTCTAAGCGCTTCACCAGGCGGGAGGCCGTGTGCCTCCCGCCTATTTTGAGTCGAAAATGGCAATTGGGTTTGAAAGAGGTTAGTTTCAATGCTCGTTACGATGAAGGCCATCCTTGATCACGCCAATGAGCACAATTATGGCGTCATGGCTGTCAACAGTGTAAACATGGAGATGGTTCGTGCCGTCATCACCGCCGCGGAGGAAGAGCGCTCTGCGATCATCGTCCAGATGGGCGTGGGACAGATGTCCAAGCTTGCCCACATGGAGGATATCGTGCCGCTCGTGAAGGTTATCGCCGAGCGTGCGACCGTGCCTGTGGCTCTGAACCTCGACCATGGCGGAAAGCTCGAGGATGAGATTCGCGCCATGCAGGCTGGCTTCACCAACGTCATGATCGATGCCTCTTCGCTACCCTATGAGGAGAACGTTCAGCGCACCAAGACCGTCGTAGCGCTCGCGCACGGCATGGGCATCTCTGTCGAGGCCGAGCTCGGTCACGTGGGACAGGCTGCCAATGGCGACGGCCGCACGGACGACATGTACACCAACGTCGATCAGGCGGTTCAATTCGTGCAGGAGACCGGCGTGGATGCGCTTGCGGTCGCCATCGGCACCGCGCACGGAAAGTACCCCGAGGGCTTCGTGCCGAAGCTCGACTTCGGTCGCCTTGCAGAGCTCAAGGCCGCGCTCAAGATGCCGCTCGTGCTGCACGGCGGTTCCGGTTCGGGCGAGGAGAACCTCAAGAAGGCCGTCGCCGGCGGTATCAACAAGATTAACGTCGCAACCGATGCGTTTGCCGCCGCAAAGGCCGCAGTGCTCGCTACGCTCGAGGATGATCCGAAGGCGGATTATCTCACCATGGAGATGGCCGCCGAGGCTGGCGTGAAGCAGTTCGTGAAGGACTATATCCACGTCATCGGCTCGAACGATCGCTACACGTTCGAGGACGTCGACAACGGTTCCCACGAGTAGACAACGTTCCCAGGCGACCCGTAGCTCCCTTGCGGGTCGCCTCCTCTGTGCAGGCGTATGCTTTGGTGGAGCGCTCCGAGAGCGCTGGGACCTCGGCAGCCAACGCCTCGTGCCTGCATCGAGGAGGCGCAGCGCCTCTTTTGTATCGCGTGTGAATGAAAAGGAGATGCATCTTACATGAAGATTGCACTTATCCAGGAGTTTTCTCAGGCTCCCAAGAACGACATCATCTTGGATCAGCTCAAGAAGGTTGTCGAGCCCATGGGACACACCGTCTACAACACCGGTATGCATCAGGTTGATAACCCCAACGATCTTCCCGAGGATTATACCGAGGATAACCCTCGCCTTACCTATCTGCACATCGGCATCCAGGCTGCATTGCTGCTGAACTCCAAGGCTGTCGACTTCGTGGTCACCGGCTGCGGAACCGGCCAAGGTGCGCTTATGAGCTGCAACATGTACCCCGGCGTTGTGTGCGGGTACTGCATTGAGCCCACCGATGCGTACCTTTTCCTGCAGATTAACGACGGCAACGCGCTGTCCATCCCGTATGCCAAGGGTTTCGGCTGGGGTGCCGAGCTCAATCTCGAGAGCATTTTCACCCGCGCCTTCGGTTCGCCCAAGGGCATGGGCTATCCGGCGTATCGCAAGGAGACGCAGAACAAGAACGCGCGTCTGCTCGACGAGGTGAAGGGGCTCGTCGCCAAGCCGCTCCCCGAGATCATCCGCGCGCTTGACCCCGAGATGGTCAAGTGCGCCCTCAGCCCGGCGTTCTTGGATTGCTTCTATTCCAACTGCCAGGACAAGGAGCTTGAGAGCCTCGTGCGCGAGTTCGCCGCATAACGTCTCGCGAGCTTTTGTGGGAACGAAGGCGCTCCCGCATCGCGAAGCGCGTTCTGTTTTGGCAATGAATATGGGAAGGTGTTCGGGGTTTTGTCTCGCGCGTCGAGAGAGCCGTACGCAGGACTGCAATATGGCACAGACGGCGGGACAAAGCATCCCGGCACCTTTGCCCATCTGAGATGAGGGCGTTATGGCCGAGTTCACGACGCAATCTTTACCCAGCTACACCGTAGGGGTCGATGCATACGATGCGACCCCTGAGGTCGTCGGCGCAGCGAATGCCGTGGTGATCGGTGGCCGCCATGCGATGACGGCCGGGCTTGGGCGTCTCGCCCATGCGCTCGAGGGCTCGGACGTGCGCATCGTGGATTCGCTCTGGTATGGCGGCGAGGCAACGTATGCGCAGGTGGAGCGATTGGTCGCGGAGCCCTCCGTGCAGGAGTGCGATTGCATCTTCGCCATGGGCGGCGGCAAGGCCGTCGATACCTGCAAGATAGTCGCGCATCGTTTGGGCAAACCGCTCTACACGTATCCGACCATTGCTTCGAACTGCTCTCCGGTCTCGTGCATCTCGATCATGTATAACGATGACGGCAGCTTTCTCGAGATCGTGCAGCTTCACGTGCCGCCCGCGCATTGCTTCATCGATACCCAGGTGATCGCGGAGGCGCCCGAGGTCTACCTCTGGGCGGGCATCGGTGACACGCTTGCCAAGTTCTATGAGGTAACATTCAGCATGCGCAACGATGAGCCGCCTCATGCGCCGCAGCTTGGACGTGCCGTCGCAGCCATGTGCAACGAGCCCCTCATCGCGCACGCGGCCGATGCGTATCGCGATTGCTGCGCAGGTCAGGTGAGCGAGGCGCTCGAGCAGACGGCGCTCAACGTCATCGTGAGCACGGGCATCGTGTCGGGTCTCGTGGGCGTCGACTACAACAGCGCGCTTGCCCATGCGCTCTTCTACGGGCTCACCACCATTCCATCGGTGGAGCGCGAGCACCTGCATGGCGAGGTGGTATCGTATGGCCTGCTCGTGCAGCTCGCGATGGACGGCATGGATGATGAGCTTGCGCGGCTGCTCGCCCTGTACCACCTGCTCGGCCTGCCCACGTGTCTGGCCGATCTGGGGTTGTCGATCGAAGACGACCTGTCCGGCGTGCTCGCGGTGGCCGAGACCAACCAGGAGCTGAGGCACGTGCCCTACCCGGTTACGCGCGAGCGCATCTGGGACGGCATCGTGCGGTTGGAGGAGTGTTCAGCGCCCTGCAGTGCATCCGTCGCCGCGCCTGCGCTCCGGGAGCCCGCCGACGATCAAGATCGTGTCTCGTCCGTTTCGACCGGGCGTGAGGCATAGAAGGAGACGACCATGCAGATATCCGAGTACATCCAGATCGCGTGCGCCATCGTAGGCATCGGGCTCATCGCGTGGGTGCGCGTGTCGTTTCAGAAGCGCCTGCAGCAGGACCCGTTCGTAAACGCATACTCCAAGGTCGAGAATGTGGTGCGCATCGTGGCGTTCGCCATCATCGCGTTTGGGCTCGTGCTCGTGTTTTTCCCTTTCGGCTGATGAGTGCGAAACGAGATGGATGGGGTCGCGCCCCTTCCATCCCGTTCAGATGAGAGGAGCTAGCATGGCATATATCGATTTCGACGAGACGAGGCCCCTCGATATTGTGCTGCTCGGCCGCGTCGCCATCGATTTCAATCCGGCTTATTCTGATGCCGTTAAGGAGGAGTTCAAGCCCCTCAAGGATGTGCATTACTTCGAGAAGTACGTGGGCGGGTCGCCGGCAAACATCGCGGTGGGCGTGACGCGCCATGGCCTCAAGGCGGGGTTCATCGCCAAGGTATCCAATGATCAGTTCGGCGACTTCGTGACCGAGTACTTCGATCGCGAGGGTATCGATACGAGTCATATCACCCGATGCACCGATGGCAAGAAGCTCGGCCTCACCTTTACCGAGATGCTGAGCCCCTCCGAATCGCACATCCTCATGTATCGCAATGCCATTGCCGACCTGCAGCTTTCGGTCGATGATATCGATGCTAACTACATCGCCCGCGCCAAGGTGCTTCTCATCTCGGGCACGGCGCTTGCCGAGAGCCCCAGCCGCGAGGCCGCGCTCAAGGCTGCCATGCTGGCACGGCAGGCGGGGACGCCTGTCATCTTCGATATCGATTACCGTCCCTACAACTGGAAGAACGAGGACGAGATTTCGATCTACTATTCCGCGATGGCGGGTCAGGCGACGATCATCATGGGTTCGCGCGAGGAGTTCGACCTCACCGAGCGCCTCATCAAGCTGGGCATGACCGACGAGCAGAGCGCTGCCTATTGGCAGGCGAAGGGCGCCAAGATCGTGGTCATCAAGCACGGCATGCAGGGATCGACCGCCTATTGCGACGATGGCGAGAAGTTTTCCATCAAGCCGTTTCCGGTTACCGCGCGCAAGGGCTTCGGCGGCGGTGACGGCTATGCCTCGGGTTTCATTTACGGCCTTTTCCAGGGATGGGATATCCAGCGTTGCTTGGAGTTTGGCTCGGCCGAGGCATCGATGATGGTGCGCGCCAACAACTGTTCCGACGCGTTGCCCGGTCCTGCCGAGGTCGAGGCGTTCATCGCCGAGGAGAAGGCCGAGTTCGGGGAGATGGTGGCGCGCGCATGAGGACGCTTCTGGCGATGGGTGCAACGGGCGGGCGCGCCGATGGGACGCGCACGGCCTTGCGGTTTGCCGTGCGCCTCGCAGATGTGTCGATGATGGTCACCTTCGCGTTATTTTGGTACGTTCATCAATGTGGCGAACCGCCTGTCTGCGCATTCGTTTCAGACGGCGGCATTCGGTTCGAGTCCGTTTTTTGCAGCGGATGAGGGGAGGGAGCGATGGAGTCCATCGTCATGGCCGTCGTCGTCGTGTTCCTGCTAATCATGGGCTTCAAAGCCTATCAGGGGTACGGCGGCTACCGGGGCTCGCTTTACCAACAGCTTTTCTCGAGTTATCCGGAGTACTTCTGGCGTCTTACGTTCAAGGAGGACCTTTCGGTCTCAAGCTATCTGAGTGATCGGCTGGGCGCGCATCGCATCACCTACAATGCCTATTTCGATGGGCAGGGCAGGCAGGTTGCTACGTTTGCCACGGTGTTCTCGACGCGCGGCCATGCGACGATCTGCATGGTTCCCACGGCGGGCACGATCAGCGGCAAGGACACCGGCACGTGGTTTGCGGAATGCGACGGCAGGCGCCTGGCGATACCCTCGCCGATCACGTACATAAAGCGTCAGAAGCGTTTCTTCGATAGCTTCATGAAGGGCGCTCCGGTCGAATACATCATCGCCTCTGGACCCTCGACAGACATGCAGGGCGTGCACTGTTCGTACACCGTGCTCTCCATGTCCGCCGTCGTTGATCATCTTGCTGCCAAGCCCGAGGGCGCGGTGAGCGAGCAGGATATGCTGGCGGCATTCGAATCGTTTAAGGAGATCGCTCAGCATGCGAAGTAAGACCGTGCATCCGGTTATAAGCCCTGCCGGCCGTACCTTGCCCCCGGTAGCGCTTGCCGGCAAATGCGATCGATATGTGCTCGCGAACGGGGTCGAGATCCCCTGCCTGGGGTTCGGGACATATATGATCCCTAACAACGAGGCAGGCGCTGCTGCCGTGCGCGCCGCGCTCGACCTGGGCTTCCGTCATATCGATGGTGCCGCGAACTACAACAACGAGGACATGGTGGGACGCGTGCTCGCCGAGAGCGGCGTTCCGCGCAACGAGGTCTTTCTCACGAGCAAGCTCAAGAACACGGAGCAGGGCTATGAGAAGACCATGGCTGCGTTCGAAAAGACGCTGAACGATCTGGGGACGGATTACCTCGACCTGTACCTCATCCACTGGCCGAAGGTGGCGGGTACCGAAGATCGCTGGGAAGAAATCATCGCCGACACCTGGCGCGCGTTCGAGGAGCTTTATCGGGCGGGTCGCGTGCGCGCCATCGGCGTGTCGAACTTCTTGGTGCACCATCTCGAGACCATCATGAAGCACGCTGCGATCGCTCCGATGGTCGATCAGATCGAGCTCAATCCTAGCTATCAGCAGCGCGAGACGGTTCGTTGGTGCGAGGAGCACGGCGTGCAGCTGGAGGCATGGGCGCCGCTGGGGCGCGGGCGGCTTATGCGCGACGAGCACGTGCTCGCCATGGCGGAGCGCCTGGGTAAGGATGCTGGGCAGATCTGCGTGCGCTGGGCGCTGCAGAAGGGCTTCGTGACCATGCCGAAGTCCACCAAGATGGCGCGCATCAAGTTGAACAGCGAGGTCTTTGACTTCGAGCTTTCGGCCGAGGACATGGCTGCGCTCGATAGCTATGATGCCGACGATAGCTATACGTTTCACCCCGACCGCTTGGCTGAATGGGCGGAGCGCATCGCACAAGCTTATCGCGAGAGCGGGGTGTAGCGGGATGATCTGCGGTATCGGCAGCGGGACGAAGCCGCCCGCCGAGCGCATAGAGACCCTGCACGCGTTCGATGTCGCCCGCAACCGCGCCCTTTTCAGCTTCAGCGTTGAGCATATTTAGTCCGCATAGGTTTTGCAGGCGGTGCCAGCGTCGTTCGAGGGCTGCCCGAGCGGCGAGCGAACAGACCGACCTGCGGAAACAACGCATCGAGAGGAGAGCACATGGAGGCTCTGAGTTATCAGACACTTGAAAAGATCGGCTATACCGGCTACCTCGTACCGAAGAATGCTCCCGAGAAGGTCTTGCAGTTCGGCGAGGGCAATTTCCTGCGCGCGTTCGTTGACCGCTTCTTCGACCTCGCCAACGAGCGCACCGGTTGGAACGGCAAGGTCGTCATGGTGCAGCCCATCGACGGCGCCTACGGCTTTGCCGACGGAATCAACGCCCAGGACTGCCTCTATACCGTGTACCTGCGCGGTCGCGTGAACGGCGAGAAGGTTGACGAGGCGCGCGTCATCTCGTCCTGCAGCCGCTGCATCAACCCCTACCGCCCCGATGACTATGCGGCCATGATGCAGGTTGCCTGCTCCGACGACCTCGAGATCATCGTTTCCAACACCACGGAGGCGGGCATCGCCTACGATCCCAGCTGCCAGCCTACCGACGAGCCGCCGGCAAGCTTCCCGGCTAAACTCGCCCAAGTGCTGCATGCGCGCTGGTTGGCGGGCAAGCCGGGCGTGATCGTGCTTTCGTGCGAGCTCATTGACAACAACGGTGCGGAGCTCTTGCGCATCGTGAAGCAGCATGTGGCCGATTGGGGCTGGGAGCCGGAGTTCACGGGCTGGATCGAGGATGACTGCACCTTCTGCACCACGCTTGTGGACACCATCGTGCCCGGCCGCGTGCGCGACCCCGAGGAGGTCGCCGCCATGGAGGCTGCGCGCGGCTATGCCGATCCCTTCGCCGACGTGCGCGAGCCGTTCCAGATGTGGGGCATCCAGGGCGACGCCGCGCTTGAGGAGGCATTGCCGTTCAAGGCCGCCGGGCTCGAGCCCGACCTTTTCGTGACGCCGGACGTGACGCCGTACAAGAAGCGCAAGGTGCGCATCCTGAACGGCGCGCACACGGGGTTCGTGCCCGGCGCGTGGCTCGCGGGTTTTGACATCGTGCGCGACTGCATGCACGATGACGTGATCCGCGGGTTCATGACCCGCATGCTCGAGCAGGAGGTCATCCCTACGCTTTCCGCCGAACTCGACGGGGACGACCTGCGTGCATTTGCCGCGTCGGTCGAGGATCGGTTCGACAATCCCTTCATCGACCACCAGCTGCTCTCCATCTGCTTGAACTCCACCTCCAAGTGGCGCGCGCGCGACCTGCCAACGATGCTCGATTACATCGCGACGACAGGCACGCTTCCCCGTTGCCTCGCTACGAGCCTTGCGGCGCTCATCGCGTTTTTCAGCACCGGATTCGAGGGGCGCGACGCCGACGGCCTGCACTTGCGCCGTCCGGATGGCACCGCGTATACCGCGCAGGACGATGACTGGGTGCTCGACTTCTATGCCGAGCGCGCGGATGCAGGCGATCTGCAGCTGGTGCACGATGTGCTCGGTTGCGAGCAGATGTGGGGGCAAAGCCTGCTCGAGATTAACGGACTCGAGGCCGCGGTCGCTGCGGCGCTTACGACCATTCGCACGGATGGCGTCAAGGCCGCGTTCGCGTGACGGCGACGGTCGCAGCAGATTTCGACCAGCACGAACAGCGATACTAAAGGAGGTGCTATGCAAAAGATCGTTCGCATCAACCCGGCGGATAACGTGGTCGTGGCATTGCGCTCGCTTGCGGCGGGCGAAACGCTCGACGTCCCCGGCTTCGGTGCGGTGACGGCTTCCGAGGACATTCCGCAGGGCCATAAGATGGCCATCAGCTCGATCTCTGCCAGAGAGAACATCATCAAATATGGTTTGCCCATCGGTCATGCGGAGCGCGCGATCGCACCCGGCGAGCATGTTCACACCGAGCGCATGGCGACGAACCTCTCGGGTACGGTCGAGTACACCTACCAGCCTGCCGTACCAGAGCTCGATGCAGTCGAGCCCGAGACCGTGCGCGCATACCGCCGCAGCGACGGTCGCGTGGGCATTCGCAACGAGGTGTGGATCATCCCAACGGTGGGCTGCGTGAACGAGGTCGCTCAGGTGCTCGCCCGTGACGCTGCGGCGCTGGTACACGGGTCGGTCGATGGGGTCGTTGCGTTCAGTCATCCGTTCGGCTGCAGCCAGACGGGCGCGGATCATGCGCAGACGCGAAAGCTCCTAGCGGCGCTCGCGCACCATCCCAACG
>CAZUYD010000031.1:0-21462 GCA_964624825.1 uncultured Enorma sp.
ATGCCGCAGGCTATCCCTCACCGCATGGTAACGATGGGCTTCTTATGCCTTGTTGGCCGAGCCGAATTCTTCCATGAACGCCTTGGTCTTCTCGACGATGGCATCGCGGCCGGGCTTGAGGAGCTTACGCGGATCATAGCCCTTGCCCTGCTGGTCCTTACCGGCCTCGATATACTCGCGCGTGGCGGCCGCAAAAGCAAGCTGCAGATCGGTGTTCACGTTGATCTTGGAAACACCCATCGAGATGGCCTTCTTGATCTGATCCTCGGGAATGCCGCTGCCACCGTGGAGGACGAGCGGAAGATCGCCCACCTCGGCCTTGATCTCGGCCAGGCGCTCGAACGAAAGGCCGGCCCAATCCTCGGGGTACACACCGTGGATGTTGCCGATGCCGCAAGCAAGGAAGTCGACGCCAAGGTCGGCGATCTGCTTGCACTCAGCCGGATCGGCGAGCTCGCCCGAGGAGGTCACGCCGTCCTCGGTGCCGCCGATGCCGCCCACCTCGGCCTCGATGGACAGGCCCTTGGAGTGCGCGAGCTCGACGAGCTCTTTGGTGCGGTCAAGGTTGATCTGGAAAGTCTCCTCGTGGGAGCCGTCATACATAATGGAGGTAAAGCCGGCGTCAATCGCCTTGAAGCAGTCCTCATAGGTGCCATGGTCGAGGTGAAGCGCGACGGGTACCGTCATGTCGAGCGCCTCGACGCACGCCTTCACCATGTCAGCGCAAACCTTGAGGTCGCCCATCCATGCGGCGGCGCCGGCGGTGCATTGAACGATGAGCGGGGATTTCGCCTCTTCGGCTGCCTGCAGGAGCGCAAGCGTCCACTCAAGGTTGTTAGTGTTGAACGCACCGAGCGCATAATGGCCGGCCTCGGCCTTTTTCAGCATCTCTGCTGCATTAACGAGCATAGAATCCTCCTATACGCTGTTCTGACAGACGAAATAAGTGTACCACGCGCCCATGCACGCGCTACTCATGCGCCCCCGGTTTTACGAAGCCCCCGTATCATGATCGGGTTCGACCTGAGCTCGCGTTCGATGGTTGTGGTCGGGCCGTGCCCGATATAGCAGACGGTGTCGGGCGACAGCGTGCGCCCGAGCCTTGCAAGCGAGGCCATTATAGCCGCATCGTCGCCGCCTTCAAGGTCGGTACGGCCGCAGCTACCCGGAAAGAGGGTATCGCCCACGAAGGCGACATGTCCCGTTGGCGTCGCGGCGTACAGCACGATGCCGCCCGGGGTGTGACCCGGCGTCTCGAATACCTGGAATGCCACCTCGCCCACGCTCACCGTATCGCCTTCGTGCAAGAAGCGTGATGGCTCGCCCGGAGCCTCAGCGGGCAGACCGCGCGCGCGAAAGTCCTCGGCATGGGAGGTCGCCAGGGCATAGTCCTTCTCGCACATCATGAACGGCGTCTTTGCCCCCAGCGCGCGGCGCATGCCGGCGACGCCGCTCACGTGGTCGGCGTGACCGTGCGTGCACACGATGCCCACGATGCGCGCATCTGGGTGCGTTTGCAAGAACTCGCGCGCCAACCCCGCTCCGTCCGACGCGGGATCGATGACGAGCGCGTCGTTACCCCAGATGGCGAAGTAGGTGTTGGTCTCGATGGGGCCGTTCACCACGCATTCTACCTTCAGTTCGCTCATAGCAGCTCCGTTTCAATACCAGTTCCCTGTCGCAACGCGCGGGCGCGGCGCGCGCAACACGTTGGGCGATGCGCCTTCTGCGCGGCCTATCGCCAGCGCTTCATCTGCTCTCCGCCTTCGCCAGGCATGAGGCGGCGCGCGTCGTAGACGCTCTCAACGCGGCTGATCGCCGCAAGCAGCGGGTCGAGCCCGCTCGCATCGGATATCTCGACCAGAAAGCGCAGCATCGCCACGCCATCGCGATCGGTGGAGGTTGACGCCGAGAGGATGTTCGCGCCCGCATCGCCGATGGCGATGGTCAGATCCTTCAAAAGCCCCATGCGGTCGAGCCCCTCCACCACGATCTCAACCTGGAAGAGCGCGTCGGCCTTGGTGTCCCACTCGACGTCGATCATGCGCTCCGCATGCTCCATGAGCCCTTTCACGTTCGGGCAACTCGCCCGATGCACCGAAACGCCGCGCCCGCGGGTGATGAACCCCACGATGTCATCGCCCGCCACGGGGTTGCAGCAATGCGCCAAGCGCACGAGCAAGCCATCGGCCGACTCTCCCTTCACGAGCACGCCCGAGTTATCGTGCCTGCCGGCACCCTTCGGACGGCGGTTCGAGCCGCGCGCCGGCTGCACGGGCTCCTGCGCTTGCTCGCTGCGCTTCTCCTCCTCGGCGGGCTTGGGGTCGAGAATCTGCTCGACACGGTTGCCCACCATGCGGCAGGCGACCTTCCCCGCCCCAATCGCCGCGAACAGGTCTTCGATCTGCCGATAGTTCAGCTGCTCGCACACGGCGTTGAGGGCGCGGGTCGAGCGCTGCGTCGAGATGCCGTACCCGCGCTTGCGCAGATCCTTGGCGAGCACGTCGCGGCCGGCAGCCGCGTCGTCGTCCTTGGTGACCGCTGCGAAATACCGCCGAATCTTCGAGCGCGCCGACGGGGTCTTCACGATGTTCAGCCAGTCGCGCGAGGGCTTCGCGTTTTTGTTCGTGAGGATCTCGACCCGGTCTCCGGTCAAAAGCACGTGCGCCAGCGGCGTTACCACCCCGTTCACCTTGGCGCCCACGCAGTGGTTGCCCACCTCGGTATGGACGGCATAGGCGAAATCGAGCGGCGTCGAGCCCGCGCGCAGGTTCATGACCTCGCCTTTGGGCGTGAACACGAAGATTTCCTGGTCGAACAGGTCGACCTTCAGCGAGTACAGGAACTCCTTCGGGTCGTCGATGTCGTCTGAGGCCGCCCAGTCGAGCGAGTGCTTGAGCATGTTGATCTGGTCGTCCAGCCGCTGCGACTCGGCCGATTTCGCCGCGCTCGACCCGCCCGACCTCTTATAAAGCCAGTGCGCCGCGATGCCGTATTCCGCCTGCTCGTGCATCTCGTACGTGCGGATCTGAATTTCGAGCGGCCGTGCCGAGGAGCCGATGACCGTCGTATGGAGCGACTGGTAGTTGTTGAGCTTGGGCATGGCGATGTAGTCTTTGAAGCGCCCCGGCATGGGGTGCCACAGCGAGTGCACCGCCCCCAGCGCCGAGTAGCAGTCGCCCACCGATTGGCAGATCACGCGCAGCGCCACCAGGTCGTAGATCTCCGAGAACTCCTTGCCCTTTCGCTTCATCTTCTGATAGATGGACCAGTAGTGCTTGGAGCGGCCGCTGATCTGAAATCCGGTGAGCCCCACGCGCTTGAGCTCGCCGGTGAGCATCTTGATGGTCTCGTTGAGGTAGCGCTCGCGTGCCTCGCGGCTCTCGGACACCATGCGCGCGATGCGCTGGTACGCCTCGGGCTCCAAATAGAAAAACGAGAGGTCCTCGAGCTCCCATTTGATCGAGCTCATGCCCAGGCGGTCGGCAAGCGGGGCGTACACGTCCATGGTCTCGCGCGCCTTGAAGACGCGGCGATCCTCGCGCAACGCCGCCAGCGTCCGCATGTTGTGCAGGCGGTCGGCGAGCTTCACGATGATGACGCGGATGTCCTTCGACATGGCGAGGAACATCTTGCGCAGGTTGAGCGCCTGCTTCTCGTCGATGCTATCGACCTCGATGTTGGTGAGCTTGGTCACGCCGTCAACGAGCTCGGCCACCATGTCGCCGAAGATGCCCGCGACGTCTGCAAGGGAGACCTCGGTGTCTTCCACGGTGTCGTGCAAAAGCGCTGCGCACACGACATCGCAGTCCATGTTGAGCTCGGCCAAGATGATGGCGACCTCGACCGGGTGGTTGATGTAAGGCTCCCCTGAGCGGCGCTTCTGCGCCGAGTGCTTCTCTGCGGCGAAGCAATACGCATGCTCGACCGTCGCGCAGTCCTCGTCGCTCATGTACTTGCTGATAAGCTCCGCCAGGGCGTCGTAGTTATCGGCGCAGATCTCGGGCGGAAGGTCATCTGCCCGCGTGTAGTGCACCATCTGAGAAAACGCTTTGAGCGACGCGTCGTGCGCCGCGCGGGTTGCCGCATTCATCTTCGAGCCCTACCCTTCATGCCCCGTCATATACGGCGTGATGGGGCGATTCACTCGTGCAAGCATATCATGAGCCGGCGCGTCGAGCGCCCAACGGCGAAACGAGCTGAAGGCGAGCCGGGTGCGCAGCCCTTCGAGATAGCGCGTGGATCGCGTGAGCGACATGTGGCCGGGGTTCTCCATCATCTCGATGCATCGCCCCTCGTCAAAGCCGTTGACCTTGACAAATCCCAACTCCTCAAAGATGGCGATGCCGCTTTCGACCGCGCGCTCCGCAACCGGCGTGCGCGCGTCGATAGCAAGACACATGTTTGAAATATCGAAGTCGCTCGCCGAGAAGCCGCGCGCGCCCGTCTTTCCCCGGTGGGCGCGCCACATGGTCTGCAGCGCCCGATACAGCGTCACGAGCTCGTCGCGCTCGGGAGCGGCGGCGTCGATGATGCGCTCGTTGATGCGCGCGTCGCGTGCAGAATAGAGCAGATGGATCATGGCAGGGGCCCCATCGCGGCCAGCGCGCCCGCTCATCTGGTTGAATTCCGTGGCCGAAAACGGCATGTGGTAGAGTACCACGTGCCGCACGTCGGGTAGGTTGACCCCCTCGCCAAAGGCCGAGGTCGAAACGATGCACCGAAGCGATCCCGCGCGAAACGCCTGCTCCACCTGCGCGCGGTCCTGCCGCGCAAGCCCGGCGTGGTAGAACGCCACCGCGCCTCCCAGCTCGGGAACGCGCTTGCGCAGCGTGCGCGAAAGCGCCACCGTCTGCTCGCGCGAGTTCACGTAGACGATGCACTTCTCGCCGGTCGCCACAATGGAGACCAGGCGGTTCTCGCGCGTCGCAAGGTCGCGGTCGTCCTCCACGGCAAGGTTCTCGCGCACGGTCGCATCTACCACGACGCGCTCGATGCCCAGCACGGCGCGTATCTCCTGCGCCGCGCACTCGTCGGCGGTCGCCGTCACCGCGAGCACCGTGGGGTGCCCAAGCGCTTCGAGCACCTGCGGCAGCTCGAGGTACGCGCTGCGCTCGCCCGCCCGCGCGCGGGCAAGGTGATGCGCCTCGTCTATGACCACGAAGCCCACGCGCGCGCTGTGCGCGAACCGATCCGCGTGGATGGCGAGAAACTCAGGGGTGGTCAGCACGATGTCGAGCGAACCCGCGGCGAGCTCGGCGAACGCGCGGTCGCGCGCGGGCTGAAGGGTCTCGCCCGTGAGCACCGCCGCGCGCACGCCAAACGCGGCGCAGGCGGAAACCAGGTGGAAGGCTTGGTCGGCAACGAGCGCGCGCAGCGGGTAGACCAGTATGCTCGCCCGCCCGCGCGCAAGCGCTTCGCGCGCCGCGTGCACCTGGAAGATGAGCGACTTGCCCCTCCCCGTCCCCATCACGGCAAGCAGGCTCTCGCCCTGGGCAAGGACATCGAGCGCGTCGCGCTGGGCGCGGTGCAAAGACGCCGCGCCGATAAAGGTATGGAGCAGCGCGCGCGTGAGCTCATCGTAGGAAAGCTGGGAGAGCAGTGCGCGGCGATGGGCGGCCGCGGCTGCCGTGGACTGGTCGTCAGATGCTGCGCACGCATGACCCGAAGGCTGGAGCGACCCTTGCGCGGGTACGCGCGGAGCCGCGCCCTCCCGCTGCGGTGCGGCGAATTCCTCGCCATCCGCCGCGTCTTCGGGCGCCTGCGGGGCATAACAGCGCGCGTCCTCGCTGGAGCGGCGCAGGATGTCGCGCACCATGAGCTTGGGGGCCACGCGCCCCTGCCAATGCTCGGCGACCGCCTCGAACACCAGGTCGACGACGGAGTCGCACGCGCAGACCTCGTCGATGTCCGGCACCCGAAACATGATCGCGGGCACGCTCGCCATGCCGTCCGTCGCCGTGAAGCGCATATGGTCGCCGGTCTTGCCCACGCAGAACCGATCGACCATGGAGACCCCGGTGACCGCGAGCAGCGGCACCTTGTTTCCCTGGCCGAATGGCTCGAGCCGCGAGATCTGCTCGACGGTGTCGATGTCGAGCTCCGAGAGCGAAACCGTCGTCGCGATCTCGCCGGTGTCTTCGAATGCTTCCTCTGGGAGCTCCGAAAGCACCGCGTCGAGCCGCGCGCGCAGGGCGTCGAGGCAATCTGCCGGAAGCGTCGCACCTACCGCGCCCGCATGCCCGCCGAAGCGCGTGAGCACGTCTGAACAGCGCGCGACCGCCTCGAAGAGGTTGACCGTGCCGACCGAGCGACCGCTCCCGCGCGCCACGCCGTCTTCGATAGAGAACAGCAGGACGGGCACGTGGTAGCGGTTGACGAGCCGGCTGGCCACGATGCCCTTGACGCCCTCGTGCCAGCCCTCGCCGCCGACCACGATCACGCGCCCGCCCGTGTAGGTCTCCTCGACGCGCGCCATCGCCTCGTCGGTAAGTTTGGATTCAATCGAGCGGCGCTCTTGGTTGATCTCTTCAAGCCGCGTTGCCAGCCGCGCCGCCTCGATGGGATCGCGCTCGAGCATGAGGTCGAGGGCGAGCGCGGGGTCTGCCATGCGCCCGGCTGCGTTCAGCCGAGGGATGAGCGAGAACGACAGAGAGTCGGCCGTGATGGTGGAAAGGTCGGTCTTGCTCAAGCTCGCGAGGGCGATGAGTCCCGGGCGCTCGGTGGCGCGCATCTGCTCGATGCCGGCTGCGACCAGCGCGCGGTTCTCGGGCGTGAGGGCCATCATGTCCGATACCGTCCCCAGCGCCGCGACCTCGAGATAGCGCCGCCACAGCTCGGGCAAGCCGAGGCGCTCTCCCAGAATCTGGACGAGCTTGAGCGCGACGCCGGCGCCGGCCAGCTCGTGCGAGAGACCGCTCCCCTCGAGCTTGGGATCGGTGAGCGGCACTCCCTGCGGGACGCTGCCGGAAGGCTCGTGATGGTCGGTCACCACCAGGTCGACACCGCGGTCGCGCAGGTAGGCTGCCTCGTTGCACGCGGCGATGCCGTTGTCGACCGTGACCAGCAACGAGGGCGAGCACGTTGCCGCCACGCGATTAAGCGCCGCCTCGGACAGGCCATAGCCCTCATCGAAGCGACGGGGAATGAACGGATGCGCCGTCGCGCCCAGCGCGCGAAGCGCCTCGGTGAGCAAGCAGGTCGAGGTGATGCCGTCTACGTCGAAGTCACCGAAGACCGCGATGGTCTCACGGTTGCGAATCGCGCGCTCAACGCGGTCGGCTACCCCCGACATGCCGGGGATGATGAGCGGGTCTGCCCAGTCGCGCTCGAGCGAGGGGGTGAGGAACCTTGAGCCCTCCTCGATGCCCGCGATGCCATGCGCCACCATGATGCGCGCGACGAGCGGGGCGACGCCGAGGGCGCGCGCGAGCTCGTCGGCGCGCGCGGCGTCTTGATGCGCGATGACCCAGCGGCGCGTGGTGCTAAGCGAGGCCATGGCGCATCACCTCGCCCGGTAACGCGCGCGCGGCGCCTCGGCAACATGGAATGGGCGCACATGGGCAGCCGAGATGGCCGCCATGGGCAGACACATGGTTCAGCATGGCAAACGTCCTTATGGAATGACCCGCTGCGGCGGGTCGCGCTGTGGTTCGCCATCCATTATACGCGCCGCGCGGACGATGCGCGCCGACGGGTAGCGGGCGATAGGTCGGCTTTTCGGCCGAGCGCAACGCCCCCTTGCGGTACCGCCTAGCGGGCGAGCAGGTAGCGCGTCTCAAAGGGTGCGAGCTCAAGCGAGCCTGTAAGCTCCATGACGGCATCATCGGTACCCAGCAGATCGGTGACGACACCGGTAAGATCGGGTGAGGCAACCGTGGCGCGCTCGGCCGACGCATTCACCGCCACGAACACCCGCTCGGCAGGAGCACCGCCGCAGGCATCTGCCGTGCGCTCGAATACCAGCTGCTCGCTCGCGATGCACACGGTGCGATAGCGCCCGTGGCACAGCGCGCGAGCGCCCGCCAGCAGCCGCCCGTCCTCGTCGCGTCCCGTGCGCGCCGCAATAAGCCGCGCGATCCACGCGGTCAGCTCGTTTGGCGCGGGCTGCCCGAACGCCGGGCGCAGCGCCCAGTCATCGCCGCCGCCCTTCCGGCCTTCAGCGCCCCATTCGCTTCCGTAATACACGCAGGGAATCCCCGGCATGCCGAAGAGCAGCCCGTACGCAGGGCGCAGGTGCGCCGGGTTGTCCAGCATGCTCGCCAAACGCGTCACGTCGTGGTTGTCGGCGAACGAAAGCAAATGCAGCCCCTGGTAGATGCACCACGGGTCGCCGCCGAATTGACGATGCAGCGAATGGGCGATCTCGAACATGTTGTGCGCGTTGAAGCTCGAATACAAACCCTTGTAGCACTCGTAGTTCGTGCACGAATGAAGCATCTGCTCGTTCACGAGCTGGCTGTAGTCGCCGTGAAGCGCCTCCCCGATGAGCACGAAGGACGCATCACCCGGTATGTCGCCCGCAGCGACCTGGGACAGCTCGTTCGCCAGCGCTCGCAGCCGCCGGATGAAATCATGGTCGAGCGCATAGGCGACATCCAGCCGCAGCCCGTCGATGCCGAGCTCGTCGCGCCAGGCGCGCACGCACCCGAGAAGGTATGCCGCGACCTCGGGGTTGCGCACGTTGAGCTTCACCAGCTCGAAGTGACCCTCCCATCCCTCGTACCAGAAGCCGTCGCCATAGGGAGAGTCCCCGTCGAAGTTCGTGATGAACCAATCGCGATAGCGAGACTCCCAACCCTTGTGGCGCACATCCTGAAACGCCCAGAACTCCCGTCCCACATGGTTGAGCACCGCGTCGATCACCACGCGCATGCCGCGCGCATGCAGAGCGCGCACCACCGCGGCAAGGTCGTCGTTGGTGCCGAGGCGGCAATCGACGCGCATGAGGTCGCGGGTGTCGTATCCGTGCGTGCTCGACTCGAACACCGGGTTGAGCAGCACCGCGCCGGCACCAAGGCGGCTCAGATGGTCGGCCCATTCGATGATTCGGCGGATACGCGGAACCGCCTCCCCGTCGTTTTCATGCGGCGCCCCGCACATACCCAGCGGATAGACCTGGTAAAGCGCGCACTCATGCGCCCACATAGCATCAACCCCTCATATACCGATCCGACGTGCATAGCCCGCTGCCGCCGCGCGCCGCGATGCCCGCGGCAGCTGCAGCGGATATATCTGCCGCGCGTGCCAGCACGGCACTACCGGGCATGGATGCGTCATGCTGAACGGCAGCGAAAGCGAAGCGCATGATGAGCTTACAATATAGCTGCGCCCGCCACATCCCATCATGAAAAGCCGGGCTGCAGCGTGCGCCGCAGCCCGGCTTCGCGGGTATATCGCAGCGAGGCGGCTACTCCTCGACCGGCTCGAACTCGTCGGGACCAACACCGCATACGGGGCAGACATAGTCCTCGGGAAGCTCCGGGGTGTCGACCTCGACCTCGTAGCCGCATACCACGCACACGAATTTATACGTCTTCTTCTCGTCACTCATGCGAATCATCCCTTCATGGTTGACCGGGGTACTTCTTCCGGTACGGCACGAGTATAACCCGAGCGTTGCACATCTATGCTGCTATTTGAGAATATGTCCGAATAGTGAATTTGCTACACATTTTCTAGCATATATGTGCGCCGCGTTGCGCCCCCCGGACGCACGGCCTGCGATGCAGGCACCGCGCAGCGCTCACGCCAGGCAGGAAGCCGCCGGTTGCCTCGACCCCCCCCTTGCAGCCGTGAGGGCGCGTAGGCTAGAACGCACCTCGGCCGCAAACCCGGCTCAGCGGTTGCGCTCCTTGAGCGCCCGATCGATCTCGCGCTGCATATCGCGTTTCGCCATGTCCTCGCGCTTGTCGTAGAGCTTCTTGCCTCGCCCCAGCCCAAGCAGGAGCTTTACGCGGCCGTCTTCGTTGAAGTAGAGCTCGAGCGGCACGAGCGCATATCCACGGGTGCGCAGCTTGGCGTCGAGATGGTCGATCTCCTTGCGGTGCAGCAGCAGGCGGCGGCGCCGATCGGGGTCGCGGTTGAAGATGCTTCCGTTGCTATAGGGGTGAATATGCACCCCTACGAGCCAGCATTCACCGTTGCGAATCAGCGCGAAGGTATCGGTTATCTGGCACGCGCGCTCGCGGAGGCTCCGAACCTCGGTGCCGGCGAGCTCGATACCGCATTCATACGTCTCCTCGATGAAGTACTCATGCCGCGCCGAACGGTTTTTCGCGATGAGCTTGCGCTCCTTACGATTTGGCATATGCGTCCTCCGCATCCGAGCCCTCACCGAAGCGATCCTGTGAACCCTGCGGCGCGCGATCATGCGAGACGCCGTCCTGCGCGGCGCCATGTTGCGCGGCGTCGCCCGCCGTAGCACGCGCGCGCTCTGCTGCTAGCTCGGCATCGGACTCATGAATCAGCTGGATGAGCGCCTTCGCCGCATCCTCGCCCACGAGGTCGCGCGCGCGAACGGTGAGACGCGTCGCCTCATCGCGATCACCCGCCCGAGAGGCATCGGTCGCGCACATGAGCAGGCAGATGGCGATCTCGGCATTCGGGGTGGTCGGGAACCCCTGCTCTTCGAGCGCCTTGGTCGTCTCTTCTTCCGAGGCGTTCGCGGCATCGGGCGCCTCGGACGTTACGCGAGCCATCAGCCGATGCGTGCGCGCGTCGTGGGGCGCATACGTCACGGCGCGCCGCGCAAACCCCGCAGCGAGCAGCCCCTCATGTTGGTTCAAGAAAAACTGGCCGAGCCCCGCATAGGCGCGCCCGAGCAGCGCCGCGTCGGCAGCGCGATCGAGAACCGAGAAATTCAGCGCCCCCCATTCGCGCTCGTCGCCGAGCACTCGGTACAGCTCCGCCAAATCGAGACGATACGCGCAGCCCATGGGATTCCAACGCACCGCCTGCTTGAGCGCATCGCGCGCAAGCGCGTATTCCTGCTGCTGGATATACGCGAAGGCCAGGGCAGCGTACACGCGGTCAAACGGCACCTCGACCTGCACGAGCTCGCGCGGGTCCTGCTCGATTCGACGGTACGCAAGCCGCTCGAACGCGCTGGCGAAGCAAAAATATTGCACATCATCGGTCGTGATGCAGGCGACCGCCACATAGTCCTCGATCGCATCGCGCATCTCGAGCAGCGCGGGCAGCGCGGCATCGATATCCCCGTGCCCGAGAAAGTTCTCTGCGCGCAAGATCTCGTCCACGCTCACCGGTATGTCCATCGATCCTCCCCTATTCAATCTATCGCAGGCTCAAGCGCCATATCGAATGCTCGCGCATGCAGCCGAGCCCGTATGCCAAGCGGCAGCCGCGACGCGCGCCCGCCGGGCACCCGCTCCTGCCACGCGCTGAGCAGCAAAGCCCTTACGATATACCCGAAACGCATCACGCCGTCAACGCCGACGCGCCGCGGGCACCCGCACCCGAACCAGAGCGCACCGGCGTTGCGATGAGCGCCAGGTCGATGTGACCGCGCACCGGCTGCACCGCAGCGACCTCGACGACGACGCGATCACCCGGGCGAATCGTCTTGCCGCTCATCGACCCGACGAACGTGAGCGTTCGCTCATCGAGGTCAAACCATTCGTCCCCCAGATCGCGCGTATGGATGAGCCCTTCCGCCTGCGTCTCGTCAAGGCGGACGAACGCCCCCATGGCATCGACCCACGTGACCGTGCCTCGCGCGCGCGCGCCTATGCGTCCGGCATAGTAGCGCGCCGCCTCGACCTTCTGCGAGGCGTGCGCGGCGGCATCTGCGATGCGCTCGCGTTCGCTGCAGGCGCGGCAAAGCTGCGGAAGCAACGGCTCGAGCGCGGTGGAGCCCGCCCCCACGAGCGACTGCGCCCGTACCCGCGCGCGCGGTGCGCCCAGGCGGGAGCGTGTGAGCTCGAGTTTGAGTACGCGATGCACCAGCAGGTCTGGATAGCGCCTGATGGGGCTGGTGAAGTGGCAGTAGGCATCGGCGCCGAGGGCGTAGTGCCCTTCGTTATGCGGCCGATAGACCGCTCGCTGCATAGCGCGCAGCAGCAAGGCGTTCACAAGCTCCGATTCGGGCGCGTCCTTCACGCGCGCCAGAAGATCCTGCATCGCCGCCTGGTCTCCCGCGGCGATTCGCACCTGCTCGGCATGGTCGATAATCCCCAGCTCTTTGAGCGTCGATGCGGCCGCGTATATGTGGTCGGGCGCAGGCGGCTCGTGCACGCGGTACGCGCTCGCCAGGTGCCGGTGCGCCATCCAGCCGGCGACGCACTCATTCGCAAGCAGCATGGCCTCCTCGACGAGCCCCGTCGCATCGGTGCGCCTGCGATTCACCAGCTTGTACGGCTCGCCCGCCTCGTCGATGAGCGCATGCAGCTCAACGGTGTCGAAATCGACGGCGCCGCGACGGGCGCGCAGATCACGCCGCTTCTGCGCGAGCTCATGGGCGCACGCGAGCGCATCATCGATATCGAAGCCCTCCGCTGCATGGCGCGCGGCGCCGTCAAGCGCTCCGACCGCACCGGTTGCATCTCCCGCCAAACGTGCATCGACCTCATCGTATGTGAGGCGTGCGCGCGAGTGGATCACGCTGGGGTATAAGGCGCAGCCGGTGCGCTCCCCGTTGGCATCGAGCGTCATATCGACCGTCACGGCCAGCCGATCCTCATGCGGGCGCAGCGAGCACAGGTCGTTCGAAAGGCGCTCGGGCAGCATGGGGAGCACGCGATCGGCCAGATAGACCGAGGTGCCACGGCGCCGCGCCTCAAGATCGACCGACGTGCCCCAGGGCACGTAGTGAGATACGTCCGCTATGTGCACGCCCAGCGCGTATCCGCCGTCACGGGTTCGCGAAATGGAGATCGCGTCATCAAAATCGCGCGCATCGACCGGGTCGATGGTGAATACCGGACGGTCGCGCAGGTCATGGCGAAGCGGGTCTTCCAAGGCGGCTTCGACGTCGAGCGCTAAGGACGCCGCCTCGCGCAGCGCAGACTCGGGATATCCTTCCTGAAGGTCATATCGCGCCATGATGCAGCGAATTCCCAGATCGGGCGCGTCACATCCGCCCAGGCGGCGCTCAATGGTAACGACGCCCGACTCATACCGGCTGGGATACGCGACGATGCGGGCGCGCACCACATCGCCCATCGACACGCCGGCGCGTGAGGGCGAATCGTCCTGCGGAAGGACGAAGAAGTCGGCGCGAAGACGCGCGTCGAGCGGACGGATGCACCCAAGAGGCCCCGCTTCCTCGAAGGTGCCGACCACGATGCTGGTCGCGCGCTCGATGACGCTTTCCACGAACGCGCGCTTCGCGCCCTCGCGTTGATGCTGGATGCTCACGGCAACGGTGTCGCCGTTCATAACCTCGCGCAGCGCACGGCCTGTGAGCCTGAACTCGCCCTCGGCCGTCTCGACGAACCCGCCCGCATCGGTCAGGCGGACGGTACCGGTGAGCGTCGGCCGTCGCGTATGGCGCGTCGGGCTCCGATGCCCACGCGCACGCCCTTTTCGCCCCACGCTGACCTCCCCTCTTCCTGCGCTGTCACCGTTTCAGCCCCCGGCAAGGCATTCGCCACCCGGGCGCCGGCGCGCACGCCCCCAAACGCAAGGGGAGCCGACCATCTCATGCACGGCGTCCGCAATGACGCGAAATCGCACGCACGAGGTGGACGGCTCCCCCTTGGAACGCAACAGGCGCGCTATATCTTCAGGTAGCGCCTCATCGCAATCGCAGAGCCAAACAGGCCGATCAACAAGCCGACGGCCACTAGCGCCATATAGGTGGCGAGGTACAGCTCCATGGGAATGGTGAACGGCAGCCAGCTCGACACCATGCTCTGGATGCGCGGGATGAGCAGGTTGCGCACGAGCTCGAGCACGCCGATGGCGAACAGCGCACCGAGCACCGCTTGGAGCACGCCCTCGGTGATGAACGGCCCGCGGATGAACCCGTTGGACGCTCCGACCAAGCGCATGATGCCGATCTCGCGGCGACGCGCCGTGATGGACAGGCGAATGGTGTTGTTGATGAAGATGAACGCGATGAAGGTGAGCAGCGCCACCAAGACGACGCACGCGATGCGAATGTAGCCCGTCACCTGGAAGAGCCTGCCGACGATCTCCTGGCTGTAGAGCACGCTGCTGTCGACGTCCCCGTCATCGGCAATGGCCTGGAAATCGGCATCTGCTTTGATGCGCTCGGCCATCGCCTCGACCTGCGAGGAATCTTCCATGATGATCTCGTACGAGCGCGGCAACGGGTTCTCGCCATCGAGCGCCGCGAGCGTCGAATCGGCGCTGTCGGACATCTGCGAGTACTCCTCGTAGGCGTCTTCCTTCGACTTGAAATTGACCTGGGCAACATTGTCCCAGCTCTCAAGCTTGGCCTGGAATGCGGCGACGTCCTCGTCGGATGCGTCGTCCGAAATGAATGCGTTGATGGTCACGGTGTCTTCGATGGTACCGATGGCCGACGTGATGAGCGCCGAGCCCACGACGAACAACCCGATGATGAAGAGCGAGAGGAAGATCGTGATGACCGCACCGAGCGATGTCGTCCAGTTGCGGAAGAAATGGCTGAATGCCTCGCGAAGCGAGTAGCCTATGTTAGAGGGTGCCATAGTTTCCGTAGCCTCCCCTCTCCTGATCGCGAATGACATGGCCTGCTTCGAGCGCGATGACGCGGCGGTGCATGGAGTCAACCATCTCGCGGTCGTGCGTCGCCACGATTACCGTGGTTCCGGTGCGGTTGATGCGCTCCAGAAGCTTCATGATGCCCAGCGAGATCGCCGGGTCGAGGTTACCGGTCGGCTCGTCGCAGATGAGCAGCGGCGGGCGGTTGACCATGGCGCGCGCAACGTTCACGCGCTGCTGCTCGCCGCCCGAAAGCTGGTCGGGCGTCGAGTGCATCTGATCGGCCAGGCCAACGAGGCGCAGCACCTCGGGAACCTGGGCGCGAATGACGCCACGCGGCTTGCCGATGCATTCGAGCGCGAACGCAACGTTTTGGTATGCCGACTTGTTGGGAAGCAGGCGGAAATCCTGGAACACGATGCCCATCTGGCGACGCAGATAGGGAACCTTGCGATTGCGAATGCGCATAAGATCCTGCCCCGCCACGATCACGCGGCCCGATGTAGGCTTGACCTCGCGCATGAGCGTGCGCAGCAGCGTGGATTTGCCCGACCCGGAGTGGCCGACCAAGAAGACGAACTCGCCGGGGTAAATCTTGAGGTTGACGTCATCGAGCGCCGGCTTGTTCGGCTGCGCCGGGTAGACCTTCGTCACGTGCTCCATGACGATTACCGGATCGACGCCCTCGCCGTGCGGCGTCTGCTTGCGCGAACCCTCGACCGGCGCGAACACCGACGTGAAGTCCGTGCTCTTAAGCGCGTTGTCGAGCATCGAGACCTCATGCTTCTGATCGGCGCCGACCTGCGACGGCGCCGGAGCCATCGGATCGGGGATCGACGAGGTTATGGCACCCGTACCCTCAATCGGCGAAGCCGGCGCGGCAGGCGAAGCCACCGTGACGCCCGCGCTTGCAAGAAACTCGCCCGTATCGCCGGGCGAAACCGACGGGACAGCGCCGGTGCTCGACGGCGCCGCGGCGACACCCGATGCCTCCGCAGAAGCGAAGCCGTCCGGCGCGTGGTATTCGAACGGATCCTGCACGGAAGCCTGATCGTCTCGCGTTTGTCCTACTACCTGTTCTTCCTCGTCCGCTGAGGAATACGCGAAGTGAGAGGATGCCGGGCGCTCCTGCGTGCGCCGCACACCCTGCCCGTCTCCGGGTTTACGGAAGTGGTTGCCCACTGAAACTCCTTCAAGTCGTTCGTTTAAACTGCATACGCGCCCATTCTAGCAGGAATGCTTCGCATACACACAATCAGCAGGCGACGTGCAGACGGTATGGACATGAACTCGATGCGCAGCCTCAGCGATGCGCTTTCCCCGCTGAGCGATGCGACGTGATGCGCAACCCCGGCGCGACGCCCTCCCGGCGCGACGCAGCATGCGCGGGCGAGACATCGGCCGACAATTGGCTGCCTGGCCGCCAAACAGGGCGCGCAACACGCACGGGCGGACATGCCGCGCGCTGCGATATGCCCGCCCTCGATTCACCGGGGATGCCGAGCAAGCAGCTGCCTGCCCGTTATACTTGAGTCTGCAAAAAGCCCGCTACCTTTGAAGCGCCTCGCGCACGCGGCCGGCGATGCCTGCCGCATCGAGCCCGTAGAAAGATAGGAGCTCGGACGCGGCACCCGACTGGCCGAACGTCGTCATGCCCAGCCGCGCAACCGGCACGGGATGCTGCTCGCAGAGCAGCTCGGCCACCGCAGAGCCCATGCCGCCGTAGATGCTGTGCTCTTCGACCGTGAGCACGCGGCCGCACTTGGCGGCGGAGGCGATAATGGTCTTCTCGTCGAGCGGCTTTATGCTCACGGCATCGACGACCTCGGCGGATATGCCTTCCTCGGCAAGGGCCTCGGCCGCCTGGAACGCTTGGGCAGCCTCGACGCCGCAGGCCATGATCGAGATGTCCACCCCCTCGCGCAGCACGTTCGCGAACGCTTCGCCGCAGGCAAAGCCCTCGTCATGCACCTCGGGCAGGGGTTCGCGACCCAGCCGCACATAGAAGGGCCCGAGAGTCGTCGCGGCCAGGCGGATGGCGCATCGCGCACCGTAAGGCCGTTCGACACCATGAAGACGCCCATGGCACACCCGCGGCAGCACTTCCCCGCAACCAGCATATAGAGGGTGTTCAGAGATGACAGACAGTGGCGGAGCCGCCGCGCTTGAGCTACTCGCCGGCAGGAGCGTTGTCGGCGCCGCTGGTGACCCAGCGATGATAGCCGATGATAAACGGGTCGAGGTCGCCTTCATCGAGTACGCCCTCCACGTTTCCCGTCTCCACGCCCGTGCGCAGATCCTTCACCATCTGGTATGGATACAGCACATAGCTGCGAATCTGGTTGCCGAACCCAATGTCGGTCTTGGGACCGCGAATCTCGTCGAGCTTGTCCTCGCGCTTCTGCAGTTCGAGCTCATAGAGGCGCGCTTTCAAGATCTCCATGCACGCTGCCTTGTTCTGGATCTGGCTGCGCTCATTTTGGCAGGTGACCACAATACCCGTCGGCAGGTGCGTCACGCGCACCGCGGAGTCGGTGGTGTTGACCCCCTGGCCGCCCGGACCGCTCGCATGGTACACGTCCACGCGAATGTCATCGGGAGCGACCTCGATGTCGATGTCGTCGGGCAGCACCGGAATGACCTCGACGCCCGCGAAGGTGGTCTGACGGCGCTTCTTCGCGTCCGTGGGGCTGATGCGCACCAGGCGGTGCACGCCCGCCTCGGCGCGCAGCATGCCGAACGCGTCCTTGCCCTCCACGGTGAAGGTGGCGCGGTCGATGCCGATGACCTCGGCGGCGGGGCAATCGTTGATGGTGACCTTCCAGCCGCGGCGCGCGCAGTACTTCATGTACATCTTGAAGAGCATGAAGGTCCAGTCCTGCGCCTCGAGCCCGCCTTGCCCCGGCTTGATGGTCACGATGGCGCTGCCGTGGTCGAACTCACTGGTGAACCAGCTCGAAAGCTCGAGTTGGTCAATCGAGCGGCCGAGCGCTTCGGCCGTCGCCGTGGCCTCGGCGACGAACTCCGCAGCGTCGTCACCGCCCCCCATCTCGGAGGCAAGCTCCAACGCGGCGCGCGCGTCGGCGAGCTGCGCACGCGCGGTATCGACCACCTGCAAATCGTCGCGCACGGCGGAAAGCTCGGCCATGATGGCGCGCGCGTGCTCGGCGTCATCCCAAAAGCCCGGCGCGGCGCTTTCGCGCTCGAGCTCTCCCGCGCGGCCGCGCTTCTCGTCCATATGCAGGTACGACTCGATCTCGGCCAGGCGCGTCTCGAGCGCCGCAAGCCCTTCCTGGGTAATCTGCTCGGTGTCGGCCATCAGCGGTTCCTGCCGTGACAGTTCTTGAACTTCTTGCCGCTCCCGCACGGGCAGCGGTCGTTGCGCCCCACGTTCGCATAGGGGTCGCCGCTTTCGGCCTTCACATAGGTCTTGACGGCTCCCTGGGCAGGCTGGGGAGCGCGGCCGACCGTATTCGCCGCGCGCGCCGCCGTCTCGCGTCGCACCGCGGAGGCGCCGGAGGCGCCGTCAACATCGGCCGGACCCGAATAGCGCGCGCCCGAAAGCGCGGGCGCCTCGGCGGGCTGCTCCGCCGCGCGCGGCGCCTGCTTGACCTCGATGCGCAGCACCGTGCGCAGGTAATCCTCGTACATGGTGGCCACGAGCGCACCGAACGCGCGATACGCCTCGGAGCGGTATTCCACGAGCGGGTCGCGCTGGCCATAGCCGCGCAGGCCGATGCCCTGCTTGAGGTAGTCCATCTCCTGCAGGTAGCTCATCCAGCGCGTGTCGATGACCCGCAGCATGACCTGCGTGTTCAGCTCGCGCATGAGCTCCTCGCCCAGCTGCTCGGCCTTCTGGTCATAGCAATCCTTCACGCAGGCGAGCACCGCGTCGCGCATCGTCTCGAAATCCGCGTCCTCGACATACGGCGCATCCGTGCGCCCGGTGAGCTCGGCCAGCCATTTGTGCAGCCCCTCAAGGTCGCGCTCGCCGGTGTGGGAGTCCTTGGGGCAAAACTCCGCCACGCAGCGGTCGATGGTGTCTTCCATCACGTCGGTAATATGGCTCGCCAGGTTCTTGCCGTCCAGAATCTTGTTCCGCTCGGCATAGATCTCTTGCCGCTGCTTGTTCATAACGTCGTCGTACTCGAGCACGTTCTTGCGCATGGAGAAGTTGATGTTCTCCACCTTGCGCTGCGCGCTCTCGACCGCCTTCGAGATGAACTTGTGCTGGATGGGCATGTCCTCCATATCGGCGGTCACCATGAGGCCGGAGATTCTGTCCATCTTCTCGCCGCCGAACAGCCGCATGAGGTCGTCCTCGAGCGAGAGGTAGAACTGCGTCTCGCCCGGGTCGCCCTGACGACCGGAGCGGCCGCGCAGCTGGTTGTCGATACGACGGCTCTCATGGCGCTCGGTGCCGATGACCGTAAGGCCGCCCGCGGCGATGACGCGCTCGCGCTCGCGGGCGCACGTCTCCTTGGCCTGCGCGAGCTCCTGCTCGTACGCCTGCGCGCGCGCCTGCTCGTACCCCTCGGCTTCGGGGTCGAATCCCAGCGCGGCGACTGCTTCCTCGGCAAGCTCCTCGGGATTGCCGCCAAGCAAGATGTCCGTACCGCGGCCGGCCATGTTCGTGGCGATGGTGACCGCGCCCTCGCGACCCGCCTGCGCCACGATGTGCGCCTCGCGCTCGTGGTATTTCGCGTTCAGCACCTCGTGCGGGATGCCGCGCTTGTTGAGCAGGCGCGAAAGGCGCTCGGAACTCTCGATGGAGACCGTGCCCACCAGCACCGGCTGCCCCGCGGCATGGCGCTCGGCGACATCGTCGGCAACGGCGCGGTACTTCGCGTCGACGGTGCGGTAGACCAGATCGTCGTGATCGACGCGGATGACCGGCTTGTTGGGGGGAATCACCTGCACCGGCAGGTTGTAGATCTCGCGGAACTCGGAGTCCTCGGTAATGGCGGTACCGGTCATGCCGGCGAGCTTATCGTAGAGGCGGAAGTAGTTCTGCAGCGTGATGGTGGCGAGCGTCTGGTTCTCCTCGCGCACAAGCACGCCTTCCTTGGCCTCGATGGCCTGATGCAAGCCCTCGGAGTACCGGCGGCCTTCCATGATGCGGCCGGTGAACTCGTCGACGATCTTCACCTCGCCGTTGGTGACCACGTATTGCTTGTCGCGGTGGAACATATACTGCGCCTTGAGCGCCTGCTGCAGGTGGTTCACCAGCTGGCCGGAAAGATCGGCATAGATGTCGTCGATGCCCAGGCGCTGCTCGATCTTCTTCAAGCCGCGTTCGGTCGCGGCGATGGTGTGCTTCGCCTCGTCCATCACAAAGTCGCCGTCGGGCTCTGGCACGGGGTTTGGATCGAGCGGGTCGCGCACGACCTCGGGGGCGCGCTTGAGGCCGCGCACCGCCCGGGCGAAATCTTTATACGTGCTGGCACTCTTGGTGCCCGCGCCCGAGATGATGAGCGGGGTGCGCGCCTCGTCGATGAGGATCGAGTCGACCTCGTCCACGATGGCGTAGGCGTGCCCGCGCTGCACGCGCTGGCCGGCGCGCATCACCATGTTGTCGCGCAGGTAGTCGAAGCCGAACTCCGAGTTGGTGCCATAGGTGATGTCCGCCTCGTAGGCCGGGCGCTTTTGGCTAAGCGGCATACCGTTTTGCAGCAAGCCGACGCTCATGCCGAGAAACCGGTAGACCCTGCCCATCCACTCGGAGTCGCGCTTGGCCAGATAATCGTTCACCGTGACGACATGGACGCCGGTGCCCGCGATGGCGTTCAGGTAACCCGCGAGCGTCGACACGAGCGTCTTGCCTTCGCCGGTTTTCATCTCGGCGATTTGGCCGTCGTGAAGCGTCATGCCGCCGATGAGCTGGACATCGAAGTGGCGAAGCCCCGTCGTGCGCTTGGACGCCTCGCGCACCACGGCAAATGCCTCGGGAAGCATGCTATCGAGCGATTCGCCGCCTTCATAGCGCTCGCGAAACAGCTCAGTCTGATGCGCAAGCTCCTCGTCGCCCATCTTCTCGTAGGTGGGCTCGAGGCCGTTGATCTTGTCGACCACCTTCTGATAGCGCTTGAGTTCCTTATCGGCACCGACGGAGAGAAGCTTTGAGACGAATCCCATGTGACTTCCTTTTTACAAGATGCTGAGCATGCGCCCCCGGCATCCTCAGCTGGACAGACTCAGAACTGCTTAACTCTATCCCTACGAGCTGGCACCGGCATCCCGAACGCATATGCCCCACAGAGAAACCACGGCGCAGGCGGCGGGGTGCCGCTTGCCTGTTACGGGGCACAGACGTGCAGAGAAGCCACGGTACGGGCGGCACGCGTCGGAGCATGGCACGCGCGACCGCAGGCTAAAGCCGCATGCAAAAGGGTCGAACGCACTGCGTCCGCCCCTGAAAGGCAACGTGTCTAAGAGACGGGCGAAAGGCGAGACGGGTGAAAGGCCGCGCGCCTGCCTGCCCATTGAGCACATCGAGGCGCCGGGCGATCATAAGCCCGCGCTGCAGCGCCCCTTCCTTCCTTAGAGGCTCATGCCCGCGAGAGCGCCGAGCAGAGGCTGCAATCGATCGACTCGAAAGAGCGATGGCCGCACTGATAAAGGCGGCCATCGCGAATCCTTCTGCTGAGCAGATGGGCTTTCAAATTGAGCTGCCGGCATCGCGCAGCCGAGCGACGCAGCGAAAGGGCCCGGCGGCCGCGCGGCCGCCGGGCCCCGGGGTCCGGTTTCTGGGGGGAGGGCGCTAGCGCCCCGCGCGCGTCGCGCGGTAGGCGT
>CAZUYD010000032.1:0-9313 GCA_964624825.1 uncultured Enorma sp.
GCACCATCGATGATTAATTGAGCAAAAATGTGCTGATAAAGAATAGCTGGTAATCTACGTGCGGCCGCCAGCTCGTTACACGCAATTGCCGGCCGTTCGCACAACTTGCCGGCCGTACGTGGCTGCGAGCCAATCCGCACGCGACTACCAGCTATGTGCGACTTTTGGCTACCTACGCCCCACCTATTGTTCGCGTGAGCGGCGTCACGTGCGAGCCGAGTCGCGCGCCACCTTGTCCTGGCGCAACCACTTCTCGAACGTTGAGCGGCTGACGCCCAGCACCCGCGCCGCTTCCGCATGCGTGACGTCGCCTGCCATAACCCGACTCTTGACCATCCCATAACTCGCGGGACGGGCTTTCTCGGGACGGCCGAACCGCACCCCGCGCGCCCTGGCCGACGCGATGCCCTCCGCCTGACGATGCCGAATGTTCTCGCGCTCAACCTGCGCGACATAGGAAAGCAACTGCAACATCACGTCCGCGATGAAGGTGCCGGTAATGTCCTGTGCTGTGTGACGGGTGTCCAGCAGGGGCATATCAAGCACAACGATCTGCACGCCGCGCTCCCTGGTAAGACGCCCCCACTGATCGAGAATCTCGGCATAGTTGCGTCCCAACCGGTCGATGCTCGTCACCACGAGCACATCGCCCTTGCGAACGCGCGCCATGAGCGCACGGTACTGAGGGCGGTCGAAATCTGCCCCCGAGTAATAGTCGATAAAGATATTGGACATCTCCAGCGGGAATTCCCGTAGGGCGTCAATCTGTCGATTGACGTTCTGGTCACGTGTCGAAACCCGCGCATAGCCGTATACCACCATGGTGTGTCCCTTCCTTACGCCTAGTGGATACAACGTCTTTGCCCCACGGCACGCGGTGCAGCGCGCAGAGCAAATCCGCGCGGCGCGTGGGCTGATCCACGCGCCGTGCGGATTAGTTCAGGCGATGAACGGGACTGTTTTTGCAATCGCACCACAAGAGGTGCGTCGCATCTTGTGCTTCGCTCGTTACGCGAGGCGGGCGAACCGGCGCTTGCCTACCTGCAGCACGACGCCCGCATGGAGCAGCGCCGGATCGATGTTGTAGCTCTTCGGCTCAACCGGTTGCTGGTCGATCTTCACGCCGCCACCGTCGATGAGACGGCGCGCCTCGCCCGTGCTGGGCGCAAGCCCTGCGGCCTTGAGCACGCCGGGCAGGTAGATGCACCCCTCGTCGTTCGGGGCGAGGTCCACTTCGACCTCGGCGATGTCCTCGGGTAGCTGCGACTTCTTGAACACGCGGTCGAACGCAGCCATGGCCTCTTCGCCCGCCCCTGCACCATGGTAGGCATCGACGATGTTGACCGCGAGCGCGCGTTTCAGCGCATACGGATCGGCCGAGCCGTCGGCAAGCGCGGCGTCGATCGCATCGACCTCGTCCACCGAGCGCGTCGAAGCCAGGCGATAGTACTTGCCGATCATCTCGTCCGGAATGGACATGATTTTGCCGAAGGCGTCCGCCGGCGCATCGGTGAGACCAACGTAGTTGCCGTACGATTTGCTCATCTTGCGCGTGCCATCGGTGCCCTCGAGCAACGGCATGGTGAGCGCCACCTGCGGCTCCATGCCCATCTTCTCCATGAGCTCACGGCCAGCGAGCAGGTTGAACAGCTGGTCGGTTCCACCCATCTCCACATCGGCCTCAATCTTAACCGAGTCGTACGCCTGCATCACGGGATACAGGAACTCATGCAACGCGATGGGCGTCTGGCTCTGGTAGCGCTTGGTGAAGTCGTCGCGCTCCAGGATGCGCGCGACGGTGAACTTGCTGCACAGCTCGAGCAGACCCTTGAGGTCGAGCGAGAGGATCCAGTCGCCGTTGTGGACGATGGTGGTCTTCTCGGGGTCGAGAATCTTCATGGCCTGGCTCACATAGGTGGCAGCGTTCTGCTCGATCTGCTCCTGCGAAAGCTGCGGGCGCGTGGAGTTCTTGCCCGACGGGTCCCCGATCAGCGCGGTGCCGTTGCCAATGATGAGCGTCACCTTGTGGCCGAAGTCTTGGAACTGGCGCATCTTGCGCAGGGGCACGGCGTGACCCAGGTGCAGATCCGGGCTGGTGGGATCGACGCCCAGCTTGATGTTGAGCGGCACGCCCCGCTCGAGCTTCTTCTTGAGATCCGCCTCGGGCACGATCTGCGCCGCGCCCGATGTGATGATGCGCATCTGCTCTTCAACTGGTAGCACTTCTGTCCTCCTGCAAGCCCAGCGCCCGCGCTGCAACATGGGCGGCGCTTCTCAAATCAATAGCTGTTTAGTTTAGCGAAGTTTCGCTATGCCTGTTCGGGAATATCCAATGCCGTATAACAAACCCGTATCGCGAGGTTCGTGCCGGGAAGCTCGCACGGCTAAACCTCCGTTATGGGATTCACGCGGGGAAACATGCAATGGGGAAAGCGGCGCGGAATTCGCATCGGGCTCGCACCGCGCGATTCGCGTCCTGAAGCAACGTCTAGCCAGAAGGGGTTTCCGAGGGGCGCTCTCTGGCCGAGAGGCGCCCTCTGGCTAAAACGCGCGTCGTGATCTCACGCTCGCGTTTCGCGGCCGCGCGCAAAGACCGAAATCTCATCAAGACAGAACCGAGTAGTACCCGATGACCGACTCCTTGCCGTACCACTGGGCAAGCCGGAAGTTGATGTAGTTGTTCATGTTGTCTTTAATGTCGCCCATGAACAGCACCTTTGGCCCCACGGTGTAAAACGGCACATCAACCGAGGCATCATCGCTCTGCTCAAGCTTCGCGATGCGCTCCCACACCTGCTCGTCGTACTCCTGTGCCTCGCCCGATATGATCGATGCCGCCGCAGACATCGATGTCAGGTCGTCGCGGTGCCGCTCGTCCACCGCCAGCGACACCACCATCAACACGAGCACCGTCATGCATATGCACGCATGCGCAGGGACCGCGCGGCAAAGGCGGTGCCACACGTCGCGCGATGCGCGGCGCTCCATCTTGCGAACCGCCCAGCCGCATGTCCAGCCAACGCAAACGTAGACCAAAAGCACGAAGAGGTCGTAGCGGATGTTCTGCACACGGCCCGGCCCCACCGTGCCCATCGAGTAGAAGGTAGGCGCGAAGCTTGCCATGAAGAGCGTGAGCGAGACCAGCGCCACAACGCCCGGAAGCGCGAACGAGCACGTGGTTCGCCGCGCGATCGCCACGAACACGGGAAGCGCGATCACAAGGGAGAGCACCATGAAGCCGTTCGTCCAGAGCAGCGCGTATTCAAAGCCCGCAAGGCCGCTGCGCACGAGCGTCATCAACACGCCGAGGTTGTCGCCGGGAAACTGCGTCGCCTGCCGCACGGCGTTGCCGGGCGCCGCCATGGAACAGGCAAACCCTCCTACCAGCACCAAGAGCGCGGGCACGAGCAGCCACGCCGCGCGCCTGCCGCGCACGATGCCGACCATCACCGCGCCCGTCAGCGCAATTACCGAGACCAGCCCGGTGACGAAGTTTCCCCCGGCGACCACGAACGCCAAAAGAGCCAGCGCGACCGCGCGCACACAGGAGCCCTGCACGGAAAGCGCGCCCCGGCGCGTGCGACCGTGCAGCAGCCGCACGCTCAGCCCGCAACCGAGCAGCATGAGCGCATGGTAGAACGTATAGTACACGGCCGAGTTGTACCACCAGATACCCTCGACGGGGCTGGGCAGCAGCTGCATCTGCAACAGCAAAATCAAGCAGGTGAGCGCCAACCAGGGAGCACGACCCGTCCCGAGCACGTCGCGCAGAACCACCGACGTGACATAGCCCGTCGAGAGCACGAGCGCCGCAATGATCGCCACCGCGCCGAGACCATAGAGCTCCTCGGAAAAGACCCCGGGCTGCAGCGCCATGAGCACGATAGCCGAATAGGTGCCCTGCCAGCCATCGTAGGTATCTACCGCCTCGGTCAATGCGGCAGCCACCGCCCCAAGCACCCCTTCCCCCGCCTCGAGCGCCAGATGGGCATCGACCCCGTAGTGCCAGTCATCTGCATAGCTGTGATCGTATGCCGAGATGGCGAACATGGGAACGAGCGCGATGGCAAGGACGATGGCAAGCGCGATGGCAAGCGTTCGCATGGGACGCGCGCTCAGCCATGAAGCGCAGGCGCGCAGGCGCGGCACCCTTCGGCGAACCGTATTGAGCGACTCCTGCTCGGCCGTCATGAAAGCCTCCCTTTCCTTCCCCACGCAGCCCAAGTGCTCGCGCACGCCGCCGCAGACCCACCCATGAAACGCCGCCGCGCTGCCAGCTCTAGCCCGCATGAGGTATGCAGTCAGTCTGGAATTTGCCCTCGTCAAGAATACCCGACCGAAATGGAGGACGTGTTACGGTATCGTGGAACCGTATATGCCTGACGATCATAGGCCGATCGTCGGTTCTTTCGCATCGACCGAAACCCAACAGGAGGTCGCTATGGGTCCTCGCCAACGCTATCACCAGCGGCATAGCGCAAAGACGCACATCGTCCCGATTATCATCGCGTCGTTTTTCGGGTTCCTCTTCCTCACGGTCGCTGCGTTCGGCATCGGCATGATCGGCGTGATCGACGGCTGGCTCCAGGACCTGCCCGACTACACCGACACGGATCTGTACCTCTCGAGCGAGCCGACCACGATCCTCGATGCCGATGAGAACGTGATCGCGAGCTTCTATACGGAGAACCGCACCACGGTCTCGCTCGATGAGATCTCTCAGTATGTGCTCGACGGCACGGTCGCCACCGAAGACGAGCGCTTCTACGAGCACGGCGGCTTCGACCCTGTCGGCATCTTGCGCGCCGCCTGGGTGCAGCTCACCGGCGGCTCCGAGGGCGCCTCGACCATCACCCAGCAACTCGTGCGCAACACGATCCTGCAAGATGAGCAGTTCGATATGACCATCGAGCGCAAGGTGCGCGAAATCTACCTAGCCGTGAAGGTCGAGGAGACCTTCACCAAAGATGAGATCCTCAACATGTACCTGAACGCCATCTACTATGGCCACGGCGCCTATGGCATCGAAGCGGCCGCGCAAACGTACCTGTCGAAAAGCGCGAGCGAGCTGACGCTTGCCGAGGCTGCGCTGCTCATCGGCCTGCCGAACGCGCCGTCGACATACGATCCCACCGTCAACCCAGACCTGGCGATTCAGCGCCGCAACACCGTGCTGAACCGCATGTACACCAACGGCTACATCACAGAGGAGGAGCGCGACGCGGCGCAGGCGGAAGAGCTGGTGCTCAATGTTTCCGAGACCTCCGATACCGGCGTGGACATCGAGAGCTCCCCCTATTTTGTTGAATATGTCCAGCAGCTGCTCGCGGATGAGTTCGACTACGACCAAATCTTCTCGGGCGGCCTCACGGTGTACACCACCATTCAGTCCGATGTGCAGGAGGCGGCCGAGACCGCGGTCACCGACCAGCTTGGCGTCTATGACCTCGACGGGCTCGAAGCAGGCATGACCGTCATCGACAACGACACCGGCTACATCGTGGCGATGGTCGGCGGAACCGACTACTACGCCGACGACGAGCACGTCAACCACGCCACCTCGCAAAGACAAACAGGGTCATCGTTCAAGGCGTTCACCCTCGCCACCGCCATTGAAGAGGGAATGAACCCCGATATCATCATCGACTGCACGTCGCCGCAATACTTTGACGACGGCACCTACCGCGTGGGCAACATCAACAACGTGGACTATGGCTACATCTCGCTCGCGCGCGCCACGGAGGTGTCATCGAACACGGGATACGTGCGCGTCCAGAAGGCCGTCGGCGTCGAGAACGTCATCGAGATGTGCCACCGCCTGGGCATCGAGGACGAGCTGGAGGCAGTGACCTCGCTCACGCTGGGAACGCAGTCGCTCTCAACGCTGCAGATGGCCGAGGCGTACTCGACCTTTGCGACCGGCGGCATCCATCGCGACGCCGTAGCGATCACCAAGATCACCAACCGCAACGGCGAGACCATCTACGAGTACGAGGACTCTGGCGAGCGCGTACTCGACGCCGCCGTGGCCTCGACGGTCACCGACATCCTCGAGGGCGTCATTTCCAACGGCACCGCCACGAGCGCGCAGCTTTCGGTCAACCAGCCCTTCGCCGGCAAGACGGGTACCACCGACGGCTCCACCGACTTGTGGTTCTGCGGGTACACGCCTCAGTACACGGCTGCGATCTGGGTTGGCTATACCGCCGGGTCCATAGAGATCACCATCAACGGCTCCTACGCCTCTACGTCGAACTTCCCCATCCCGATAGCGCGCAACTTCTTCAATACCGTGCTTGAGGGCGTTGAACGCGAAGAGTTCCCCGAGGGCGGCACACCAACCTACAAGGACAACTCGGTATGGACGGTCGATGGCGAACCGCTCGATAGCTCGAGCGCCACAAGCAGTACCACTGAAGCCGACACGGAATCTGAGGAAGATTTACTCGATTCTGACACGACCAACGAGACGACTGATGCTTCCAGCAGCGCGGCCACATCGGATACATCGAGCGACTCAGACGCTTCAAGCAGCACAACGGTGACGTCTCCCACCACCACGCCCGATTCCAGCACCAGCACGGATACGTCGACCACCACGCCTGACACGGGCTCAGGTTCAGGGTCTGACTCATCGGGGGACGATGGCACATAGCGGAGGGCTGATGATAATCAGGCTGTTCGCACGCGACGGATAGTCTGAGACACGCGCGCACCCGGCCGCAACGAACCTCGCCCCCATCTTCTACCGAGGAGATGGGGGCGATTTGTGTTTCCCAGCTTGGGCGCGTTGAGCTCGATGCCTCAGCGCCCATGTTCTCGGTTGACGCCGCGCATGGCACGGCACAACGATAGCGTCTTGTGAACCATGGGCGCGGCGTAGCTCCTGCAAGCAGCCTGTAGGCACACGAATCCACCCGCCGCGTTGTTTGAGAGCCCGCGCTAGCAGATGCCGCAACGCAGGTGTGCAGGCGCGCTGTGCGGGAACGCTATCGGCGCGGGTTGCAGAGCTTGGAGATGAGCGCCTCGAACCGAATGCCGTCCTCCTCGGTGCCCGCAATCACCAAAATGGTATCGTTTCCTGCAAGGGAACCCATCACCGCGGGAAGCTCCGCAGCATCGATCGCCGCGGCGATGCCGGATGCCGTGCCCGGCTGCGCCTTGACCAAAACCAGGTTTCCGGTGCGCACGACCTCGACGACCAGCTCTGATACCATGCGCTGCAGGTGCAGGTCTTCCGCAAGCACATAGATTCCCTCGGGCAGCTTGCGAAGACCCATGTCGGCAATATCGCGCGAGATGGTAGCCTGCGTGCAATCGAACCCATACGCTTTGAGCTCTTCGACAAACATGCGCTGGGTGCGAACATTCTTGTTGCGCACGATCTCTCGAATCGCATTCTGTCGTCCATTGCGCTTCTTCGCCATTTGAATACCCCTCAGGAATACCGTGATCTCGGTTCCACGATTTTTGAATCAGTGTACAAAAATATCGTGTTTTTCGGGCAAATGTAATCAAATAGAAGCATATTACATGGGAACTATGAGCGTTTATGAGAAACAATATGCAAACCCATGCTTGCAGCGATCTGTTCCGGCACCGCTACGCGGCCTGTATGCGGCGCACTCCGCAACCGACACGCAGTGCCCCCGCGTAACCAGAGCGCGGGCATGCCCGCGCAGCCGCGGCGCATCGCGCCCGCACAAGCGCATGTCCACACGACAGCATACCGACATGCAACCGTGCTCTCACGCAAGCGGAGCAATCGTTATGCAAGCACGTAGAACGGGTCAAGTGCATGCGCGATGGGCAGCTGCGCCACACGGGCAAGCGAGTTGAACCGCGCTCCCAGGCAGCATCCCGCTACATTTTTCCGCGCAATCGAGTTGAACATGAGTCCCAGACCGTGAGGCGAATCGCTCAGGACGTCAACGCTTTCCCGCGTGCTCGGCGCTTCGATGATATCGCGCACACGTTCCGTGCGTTCGATCGACGAAATGCCCCGCATGGCGCAGATCCGCTCGATCGACGCGATGACCTGCCGCAGATGCAGGCGGTGCACGGCTAGCATCAGCTCATCGGTATGCGTGTCGCGCCATGACGACACGAGGTCGAGCAGGCGCGCATGGTCGCGCTCCCGGCGCTCATAGCTCGCCAAATCGAACGACTCGACTTCGGCGGGGAGCAGCGCCATGTGATACGGGGCGTCATTTGCGACCCCGACGCACTCGATCGTCGCGACATACGAGGAAAAGAACGCGACCTGGCTCCCGCAGATCGCCATGCGCAAGCCAAGCTCGTCGATGCGATCTCGTTTGAACACCTTGCCGCGCAGCGAGCTAAAGAGACCGTTCTCGATGAACAGGTGCGCGCAGGCATGAAATGCCTCTGCCGTGGTCGTCGGCTCAACAGAGAAGCTCAGGCGGTGCGAGCAGCGCTCGCCGTTTCGGATGTCCACATCAACGGAGATGCCTGTAAGCGCCAGCTGCAAGTCATGTGTACGGATCAGCCCATCGAGCGCTTGCAACGAGTTGGGGCCGAGCCAGTCGTCCTGTCCCATGAACAGCACATGCTCGCCGCGCGCCGCAGCGAGCGCCTTATCGAATGCGGCGGGTCGGTCTTGCGTGTCGCAGGCGATGACGTCGACGCGAATATCGCGCTCAGCGATGCGCGCGCAAATCGATTCGGTACGGTCGGTCGAAGCGCAGTCGGCAACAACGACCTGAACGCGGTCGTAGTGTTGAGAAAGGACGCTTTCCAACGCGCGCACGATGTGCTCCTCGGCATCGTGCGCAACCACGATCACCGACAAAAACGGCTGCACCAACGTGCGTCGCGCCATCGCTCAGCCTCCTCAGCCCAGCAGGAACTGCTATCTGAACACACATGGTATCACCAGCTGTTTTCATAGCTCGTGTACGTCTTTTGCATGCGCGCGGCTGCACGTCTTGTTCAAATGTTCTGCAAAGGGCGCACACAATCGCACGCATGCCGTGGGAAGGGAGGCGATCCATGGGGTGCGCACGTCATGGCGGCGCGCGCGTTACGACAAGTTGCGCATCATGGCGAAACGCGTTACAGCGCGCCGAATATCGTCACGGCGCGATTCTTGGAGCAAGGCAGTACTGATGTCGAGACCGATGCCGCCCTCGCGGCAGCTCGTCATGGCGCGGGGACGAGCGCTCCGGCAGGATAGGCCACCGACTGAAACGTGAGCCCGCAGGCGGGCGCCGTCGCACCCGCGGCGTGCCGGTCGCGCGCCTCGAGCACCTCGGCGACCCAGTTGGGTTCGCGCCGGTGCGCGCCCACCTCA
>CAZUYD010000032.1:9413-19061 GCA_964624825.1 uncultured Enorma sp.
CGCCTCGAGCACCTCGGCGACCCAGTTGGGTTCGCGCCGGTGCGCGCCCACCTCAACAAGAGTTCCCACGATCGTGCGCACCATCGAGTGCAAGAACGCGTTTCCCGTGATGGTGAAGGCCAGCACGTCCTCATCGAGCTCGCAGGTGCGCTCAAAGCCGACATCCATGACGTTTCGACAGGTCGGCTTGCCTATTGCTGACGCGACCTTGCAGAAGCTCTTAAAATCATGCTCGCCGATGAGCAGGCGCGCGCCTTCGAGCATGGCAGTCTCGTCGAGCGGGCGGCGCAGCCACCACACGGTGTCGCGCGTCAGCACCGG
Organism: uncultured Enorma sp.; assembly: GCA_964624825.1. Classification (GTDB taxonomy): domain Bacteria; phylum Actinomycetota; class Coriobacteriia; order Coriobacteriales; family Coriobacteriaceae; genus Enorma. The sequence continues at coordinate 9,735 of CAZUYD010000032.1, forward strand.
ACGGTTGGGACGGTCGGCAATGCGGTAGACGTACGTGCGCGCAGACGCATCGAAGCGCGCCGAAAAGCCCCATGCTGCATGAAACATCGCCTGGACGGCGATGTCGCGCGGCAGCAGGGCATCCATCGCCTTGAGCCATCGAGCCTGCAGAATGTGGAGCTCGGCTTCCGTGGCGGCGAAGCTTACATATTGCGCCCGTGCATGTACGCCGGCATCCGTCCTGCCGGCACAGGTAAGCTCCACCGGACGGCGCAGAAACGTCTCAAGCGCGCGACGAAGCTCGCCGGCGATGGTGCGCACCTGTGCTTGCGACTGCTCGGCAAACCCGCTGTAGGCGCCGCCCGCATACGCAAGCCGGAACACGATGGTTCCCGCCCCCTGCATACCTGCGATGTCCTCCATGCGCCGCTCCTCCTCACGCATCGACTTGCCTATCCCATCATATGCGAGGCGATCGCCAGCGCCATCATGGTGCCGATGCCTCCCAGAAGAATCACCCAGCTCGCGGCGCTCAACGGTTGTTTTACCGGAAGCGTGCCCCCCGACTGGCTAAAACAGCGGGCATCCATGGACTCCGCAATGCGATCGGCGCGGCGGAACAGCCCCACGACGACCGGCACCAGCACCGACCCCCATGCGCGTATGCGCTCGATGATTCCCGAGGAATCGAACGCGACCCCGCGCGCCGCCTGCGAGCGCCGCACGCGCTCGACTTCTTCGGCAACCAGGGGGATGAAACGCAGCGCCATGGTGAGCACGATGCCCAGATCGCCTATCGGGAGGCCCAGGCGCGCGAGCGGCCGCAGCAGCCGCACGCATGCGTCGGCAAGCTCGGTGGGTGTTGTGCTTGCCGTTACGCAGAGCGCCAAGCACACGAGCATGACGATGCGCGCGATGACCGCAACGGTGCGCGCGGCACCCGTAACGCTGAGCCCCACCGAGCCGGCGAGCGCGACTTGCGCGCTTCCGTCGCAAGACACCAGGTTCGCCAAAACGATGCATGTAAACAGGATCACCGCAGGCCTCAGCGTGGTCAGCACGGCGCCTATCGGCACCCGCGCGAACGCCATCACGAGCGCCGTCAACGCACACCAGCCCAGCATGGGGATAAGCGCGTTGCTCGAAAAGAGCGCTGCGGTGGCGACGAGCAGCAGGCACAGCTTTACCCGCGCATCGACGTGCGCGAGCGGCGTGTCGCCCGTAATGTAGGACCCGAACGCGCGCGGCGCCTGCTGCCAAGGCGCCGTACGGCGCCTTGGCGCCTGATGCCGCGCCACGTGCCGCTGCGCGCCCGGGCGCTCGGAACCCTGCGATGCCGGCATGCACTCGGCCGACGCCGCGTTTGAGTCAGCCTCTTTTTGCGCGCCATCCTGGCCGTAACCTGCAGGCGCGCCATCCTGGTCGCGACGCGCGGCTTCGCCGTCCCGCCTGTGGTTCGCAGGTACAGCCTCCAGAGCCTGCAGGAGCTGAAGCGATGCAGGCGCCGCGAGGCCGGCGCGGGCAAATAGCATGGGCTCGCGCCGTATCGAATCGGGCGGTCCATGCCACACAAGCTCTCCGGCACGGAGAAGCGCCACCTCATCGACGAGCGGCAGCCATTCCTCCACGTCGTGGCTTACCACCAGCACCGTTTTACCCTCGGCTGCAAGCTCGCGCAGCAGGGCGTGAAGCGCAACGCGCCCCGGCGCATCGAGCCCCGCCGTCGGCTCATCGAACACAGCGACGGGCGCATCGAGCGTGAGAATGCCCCCAATCGCCACACGGCGCGCCTGTCCACCCGAAAGCGCAAAGGGATCGCATGAGAGTACGTCGGTGATCTGCAAGCGTTCGGCAACTCGTTGCACCCGTGCGGATACCTCGTGCTCGTCCTGCCCCGCATTGCGCGGCGCGAACGAAAGCTCTTGCTCCACGGACTCAAGGAAGAGCTGCTGCTCAGGATTCTGAAAGGAAAGGCCGACTGTTCCCGGGCGCGGCACCTCTCCCCGCACGAGCACCGTTCCTTCCTGCGGCTCGATAACGCCTGCCGCCAGGCTCGCAAGCGTCGTCTTGCCCGCGCCCGAGGGACCTGCCACAAGTACCATGGAGCCGGCCGAAACCGCCAGAGAGCAGCCCTGAAGCGCATCGCGGGCATCGTCGTAGGCATAGGTCGCCGCCTTGAAGACGAGTGCTGGAGGACGCGCGGTGGAATCGCCATCAAGGCGCGCGCGACCGCTCGCAGCAAGATCAGGGCTGAGCGGTGCCGAGATCTTTGGAGCAGAAGCGCTTTCCTGCGCTGCGTGAACCCCTGGGCACGACAGCTCGCTCGGCTCCGCGCCCTCCGCGAGCACCTGATAGATCTTGTGTGCGACATGCTCCGGCATCAAGCCGCGCTCGCACGCCTCGCGAAGCCATGCGGCGCAGGCATTCGGTTCGCATCCGCGACTCAGGGGATAGCCGGCGTCGAGCATCAGGCGCAGAGCGTCGATGTAGGGGCTCTGAGGCAAGGTTTTCCCCCATAAGCCATCGTCTGCCCGAAGCAAGGCGGCACTGGATCCCTCCCACACGATAGCGCCCGCGTCGAGCACGAGAAGCCGGTCGCACATGAGCGCTTCGATCGGGTCGTGTGTAATGAGCACCACGCCGACCCCGGTGTCCGCAAGCGATTTTATGCGTGCGCGCATATCGGCGCGCGCCGCGCTATCGAGCTGCGATGTCACCTCATCGAGCACCACATACCGCGGCTCCATGGCAAGCACGCTCGCGATCGCGACGCGCTGCTGCTCACCGCCCGATAGGCTGTTAGTCTCCCGCGCTCCATAATCGCCCAGGCCAACCGCATGCAAGGCGCGCGCAACGCGCTGCTCGCATTCCTCGTCCGTGCACCCGAGGTTGCGCGGGCCAAAGGCAACCTCGTCATGCACAACGGTCGAGATGAGCTGGTCGGCTGGATTCTGCCCAACGCACCCAACGAGCGCTCGCACACGGGCGCGCTCATGAGGCTGCGCGGTGTCAAGCCCATCGACCACAACATGTCCCGAGGTAGGCAGCAGCGCCCCGCTCATAAGCTTTGCAAGGGTCGATTTACCCGAACCGTTCAGCCCGATAAGCCCAACGAGCTCACCCGGCGCGACCGCGCAGGTAATAGCGCGCAGAACCGCCTCATCGCCGGTGTGCACGCATGCACCTTGAACCTCGATCACATTTCCACCTCCCCTCTCAGTCAAGCAAATGGTCAATGGAGCACCGGATGCTGCAGTACCAGCCCGGGCATGAAAAAGGCCCCGCCGCCAGGCAGGGCCTCACTCAATGCCATCAAACGCACCCAGGCTACTCGGCAGTCTGCTCTGAATCGGCAGCCTCCGGCTCAACGGCCTCAGCAGCCTCGGCCTCGTCCGATGCCTCCTCGGCCGCAGCCTCGACCTTCTTCGGGGCAACCGGCTTCGGCGCGGGAGCGGCCTTGCGCTCCTTCTTGACCACCGGCTCAGATACGATCTCGATGATTACCATCCGAGCGTTGTCGCCCTTGCGGGGGCCAAGCTTCATGATGCGGGTGTAGCCGCCGTCGCGGTCTGCCCACATGCCCTGCGCGGCCTTATCGAAGATCTCGGCCACCAAATCCTTGTCGCCCAGCTTGGCGATGGCAAGACGGCGGGAGTGCAGATCGCCCTTCTTCGCCCAGGTGATGATGGGCTCGGCGTAGCTGCGAAGCGCCTTGGCGCGGGTCTCGGTGGTCTTGATGCGATCGTTCTCAAAGAGCGCCTTAGCAAGGCTCTTCTTCATGGCCTTGGTGTGGCTCGCATCGGTACCGAGCTTCAGGCCCTTCTTCTTGTTATGACGCATGGTCTCGCTTCTCCTCTATATGCAAAGCCTTATGCCTTGAGGCTCAGCCCCATCGACTCCAGCTTGTCTTTGACTTCCTCGATCGACTTGACGCCGAAGTTGCGAATGTTGAGCAGATCGTTCTCGGAGTACTCCACGAGCTGGCGCACCGAGTGGATGCTCGCGCGTTTCAAGCAGTTGTAGGAGCGAACCGACAGGTCAAGGTCCTCGATCTGCTTATCGAGCTCGGCGTTGTCGTTCGTGACCTCGGGGGCGAAGATGGAAGACTCCTCCTCGACCTCGGGAGCCTCGGCCAGGTTCATAAACGCGGCCATGTGCTGGTTGATGATGTTGGCAGCCTGCACCACGGCCTCGCGCGGGGAAATGGCGCCGTTGGTCTCGATCTCGAGCACGAGACGATCGTAGTCGGTGTGCTGACCCACGCGGCATGCCTCGACCAGTTTCGCGCACCGACGCACCGGCGAGAAGAGCGAGTCGACGTGGATGAACCCGATCGGGTCGTTGTCGCGCTTGTTGCCCTCGTAGGACACATAGCCACGACCATGCCCGATGCGCATGCTCATCGTGAGGTGCCCGCCCTCGTTCAACGTGGCGATGTGCTGCTCGGGGTTGACCAGCTCGAACTCGGACGGGATGAAGAAGTCTGCACCGGTGACCTCGCAGGGGCCATCGACCGAGATGGTCGCGGTGCCCTCGTCCACGGTCGTCCCGTTTGCGCGGAACACCAGACTCTTCACGTTGAGCACGATATCGGTGACATCCTCGACCATGTTGGGGATGGTCATGAACTCGTGCTGGACCCCATCGATTTGAATCGCCTCGACGGCAACGCCTTCGAGCGACGAAAGCAGCACGCGGCGGAGCGAGTTGCCGAGCGTATCGCCATAGCCCCGCTCAAGGGGCTCGGCGGAGACGCGCGCAGCCGTCTCGTTGATCTCTTCGACCTGAACCTGAGGCCTAATGAATTCTGACATATACTAACCTCCAGCCTCAGCAGCCCGTATGCGGACTACTTGGAGTAGAACTCGACGATGAGCTGCTCCTGAATATCGGTGCTGATCTGCTCGCGGGTGGGCAGCGCAAGCACGTTACCAGAGAGCTTCTCGATGTCGACCTCAAGCCAACCGGGCACCTCGAAGCGCTCGGACTGGATGAGGGCCTCCTTGATGGGGAGGAGGTCGCGATACTTCTCGCCGACAGCGATGACGTCACCGGGCTTGACGAGATACGACGGAATGTCAACGCGACGGCCGTTCACGGTGAAGTGGCCATGGGTCACCGTCTGACGCGCCTCGCGACGCGTGCGGGCAAACCCGAGACGGAAGACCACGCTGTCAAGACGGCTCTCGAGAAGAACCATGAGGTTCTCACCGGTGATGCCGTTCATCTTGCGGGCGCGCTCGTAATAGCGATGGAACTGCTTCTCCAGTACGCCGTAGATGAATTTTGCCTTCTGCTTCTCGCGCAGCTGCATGCCGTACTCGGATTCCTTGCGGCGACGCTTGGGCTGGCGGATAGATTCCTTTTTGCTGCTGTACCCGAGCTCAACGGGATCGACCCCGAGCTGGCGGCAGCGCTTAAGAACAGGAGTCCTGTCGATTGCCATGGTAATGCGATCCTTTCAAACTACACGCGGCGACGCTTCTTAGGGCGGCAACCGTTGTGCGGGACGGGGGTCTTGTCCTGGATGCTCGTGACCTCGAGACCAGCTGCCTGCAACGAGCGAATAGCGGTCTCGCGACCCGAACCCGGGCCCTTCACGAAGACGGCGACCTTGTGCATGCCATGCTCCATGGCAGCCTTAGCGCACGCCTCTGCAGCCATCTGGGCGGCAAACGGGGTGCTCTTACGCGAACCCTTGAAACCCACCTGGCCGGCCGACTTCCAGGCAATGACGTTGCCCTGCGGATCGGTGATGGAAATGATCGTGTTGTTGAACGTGGAATGGATGTGGGCCTGTCCCACGGAGATATTCTTGCGGTCGGCGCGCTTGACGCGAGTCACGGCGCCGCGCTTGTTCTTAGCTGTAGCCATCTGGTAAGCGCTCCTTATTTCTTCTTCTTGGCACCGATCTGGCGCTTCGGACCCTTACGGGTGCGCGCGTTGGTGTGCGTGCGCTGACCGCGGACCGGCAGGCCCTTGCGGTGACGCAGGCCGCGATAGCAGCCGATGTCCATAAGGCGCTTGACGTTCTGGTTACGCTCACGACGAAGGTCGCCCTCGATCATGAGGTGCTGCTCGTCGATATACTTGCGAATCGCGTCCACTTCCTCCTCGGTGAGGTCGCGAACGCGCGTATCCGGGTTGATGTTCGTTTCGGCGCAGATCTTAGACGCCGTGGTGCGGCCGATGCCGTAAATGTAGGTCAGACCAATCTCGATGCGCTTCTCACGCGGAAGGTCGACACCGCTAATACGGGCCAATGTGTATCTCCTCTCTTACCCCTGGCGCTGCTTGTGGCGCGGATTCTCGCAAATCACGAGCACCCTACCGTGGCGCCGGATGATCTTGCACTTGTCGCACATCTTCTTAACCGAAGGACGTACCTTCATCGTTCTCCCTTTCGGTAGTGCTCAAACTACACCTACTATGTACTCGTCCAGCCGCAGACGTGAATTACCTTGCTGGTCTGCGCAGCAGTGAGCAGCTGCTGCGCGTGCGCTGTTATTTGTAGCGATAGGTGATGCGGCCGCGCGTGAGGTCGTAGGGGGAAAGCTCCACCACAACCTTATCGCCGGGAAGGATGCGGATATAGTTCATGCGGATCTTGCCCGAGATGGAGCAGAGCACCGTATGCCCATTACCCAGATCGACACGGAACATCGCGTTGGGAAGCGGCTCGGTGACCGTACCCTCGAGCTCGATTGCGTCTTCCTTCTTCACGTGCACACCGTTCTCTCGTACTGACAGCAGCGACTAATGATACCTCATCTTTGTACCATATCATGGTATTTTCATACGGAACCCCATGGTAACCCAACACCGGGCATCAGATCACCATCTGGTCTATGACCGTGCGGCACGGAGCCTCCCCCGACCTACATCTCGCCACCCTGCATGGAGCACCACGCACCATGAGCGTCGGCGGTGAGCACCACCGGGCCGTCGTTGGTGATGGCGATGGTGTTCTCGTAATGCGCCGCGGGAAGATGGTCGTTCGTGGTGACGATCCAGCCGTCTGCGCCCGTGCTCACATGATGCGTGCCCATGGTGATCATGGGCTCGATCGCAATGACCATGCCGGCCTCGAGGCGAACGCCCCTCCCCTTCTTGCCGTAGTTGGGGACGTTCGGCTCCTCGTGCATCACATGGCCGACACCATGACCCACGTACTCGCGAAGCACGCCGTAGCCATGACTCTCCGCAAGCGTCTGGATCGCATGGCCGATATCGCCGACGCGGTTGCCCGGCACGGCCTGGGCGATACCCGCTTTCAGGCAATCGAGCGTGACCTCGCACAGCGCCTTCACCTCAGATGAGGGATTGCCCACGTAGAACGTCCACGCGTTATCGCCCACCCAGCCATCTACGATGGCCCCGGTATCGACAGACAGGATATCGCCGTCGCGCAAAATCACGTCGGGGTTAGGGATGCCGTGAACCACCGCATCGTTCAGCGAGGCGCAGATGCTGCCGGGGAACCCACCGTACCCCTTAAAGGCAGGAGTGCCCCCATGCATGCGGATGATCTGCTCGGCGAGCTGATCGAGCTCGAAGGTCGACACGCCGGGACGAACCATCGCCCCAACGTGGCGGAGCGCCATCTTGGACAGCGCTCCCGCCTTCTTCATGTCTTCAATATCTTCCGGAGCCTTGATTTTGATCATAGACCAAGCGCTTCCTTCACGTCTGCATACACGTCGTCGATGGAGCGCGCTCCGTCAACGACCTTGAGCAGCCCTTGGCCGCGGTAGTACTCCACCAGCGGGCTCGTGGACCTCTTGTACACGTCAAGACGGTTCTGAATCGTCTCGGGCTTGTCATCATCGCGCTGGTACATCTCCCCGCCGCAGCTGGGGCAGGTGACGTCCGTCGCGGTGCCGGTATATCCGCAGGCGCGGCATGCGCGGCGCGCGGAGAGGCGCTCCACGATGACGGCGGGCTCGACGTCGATGAGCAGCGCGCAGTCGATGGAGCGACCAAGCGTCGCGAGCTCGGAATCGAGCGTCACGGCCTGCACGGTATTGCGCGGGAACCCGTCGAGGATGAAGCCCCGCTGCGCGTCGTCGGCCGCAAGGCGCTCCTTCACCAGGTCGATGACGAGCTGGTCGGGCACGAGCTCGCCTGCATCCATGTATTGCTTCGCCTGGACACCAAGCTCGGTTCCGGCCTTGACGGCAGCGCGGAGCAGATCGCCCGTCGAAATATGCGCGACGCCGAAGTCGGACACGAGGAGCTGAGCCATGGTGCCCTTGCCGGCGCCCGGAGCACCCAACAGTACGATATTCATGGTTTACTCATCTCCGCCTTACTTGAAGAATCCGTCGTAGTCATACATCTTGAGCTGGCTCTCGACCTTATCGACCGTATCGAGCACGACGCCGACCATGATGAGCACCGATGTGCCACCGAATGCCTGGATGAGCTCGTTGCCCGTGAGCGAGAACACGATAGACGGCACGATCGCGATGAAGGCCAAGAAGACCGCGCTGGGAAGCGTAATCTTGCTGAGCGTGTTCTTAATGTAGTTCGCGGTCGCCCGTCCGGGGCGCACGCCGGGGATGAAACCGCCCTGGCGCTTAAGGTTCTCGGCCGTCTCGTCGGGATTGAAAATCATCGACGTGTAGAAGTACGCGAAGAACACGATGAGGACCACATTCAAGATCCAGTTGATCCAGCCCGAGGCGAGCGCGTTCGCGAACGTTTGGACCCAGCCTACGTTGGGGAAGAACACCGCGATCTGAGCCGGCAGATACAGCAGCGCGCTCGCGAAGATGATCGGCACGACGCCGGCCGTGTTCACCTTGATGGGCAGATACGTGGACTGGCCACCCATTATGCGACGTCCCACCACGCGCTTGGCGTACTGCACCGGAATGCGGCGCTGCCCGCGCTCGAGGAACACGATGAACGGGATGACGCACAGGATGACCACGATGATGATCGCAGTCACGGCGACACCGTTCGTCCCCTCGGAGAGCGAGGAGAAGATCGACTGCGGAAGCCCCGCCATGATGTTCGCGAAGATGATGAGCGACATGCCGTTGCCGATGCCGCGCTGGGTGATGAGCTCACCGATCCACATGATGAGCATGGAGCCCGCCGTGAGCGTGCCCACGACCATGATGTCGAAGATGATCTCGGGAGCGCCGGCATTCGCGAAGCTGATGCCGTAGTTCTTGAACAGGAACAGATAGCCGGTAGCGTTCAGGATGGAGAGCGCGAGCGTAAGGTAGCGAGAATACTGGGTGATCTTCATCTGCCCGACCTCGCCCTCGCGGGCGAGCTCGTGCAGGCTCGGAACCACGCTCTGCAGGAGCTGCATGATGATGGAGCTCGTGATGTAGG
>CAZUYD010000033.1:0-18085 GCA_964624825.1 uncultured Enorma sp.
AGGTAGCCCATAACGCTTGCCATCATGAGGCCGCGCGTCCAGCCGCTTGAGTCGCCGAGGCAGTGCAAGTTTCGCACGCTTGTGGTGAATTCATCGTCCATGGAGATGCGATTGCTGTAGAACTTGAGCTCAGGTGCATAGAGGAGCGTTTCGGCAGAGGCGAATCCGGGGATGGCCTTGTCAACCGCTAACATGAACGCCACGATAGATGTCATGGTGCGGTAGGGTAGTGCACTTGTGATATCGCCTGCTACGACGTCGGGCAGTGTGGGACGCACGTTTGAGCGATTGAGCTCTTTTTGCCATGTGCGCTTGCCGTCCAGAATATCGCCAAAGCGCTGCACGAGGATGTGGTCGTCGCCCAGCATGTTGCACAGGCGACCCACGTTTTGCGCGAACGCGATAGGCTGGTCGAAGGGCTCGCGGAAATTGTGCGTGCAGAGGATTGCCAGATTGGTGTTCTCGGACTTTTTTTCTTTATAGGAGTGGCCGTTTACCACTGCGAGGCCACCATCGTAGTTTTCCTGCGCAACGAACCCGCCAGGATTTTGACAGAACGTGCGCACTTTGTTACGGAACGGGTTGGGATATCCGATGAGTTTGCCTTCGTATAGCACATTGTTCACGTGTTCGATGACTTCATTGCGCATCTCAATGCGTACTCCCACGTCAACTGGCCCCGGTGTGTGATTGATGTTGTGGCTGGAGCACAGTCGTTCGAGCCAGTCCGCCCCGCGCCGACCGGTTGCTACGATTACGCGCTTTGCCTTGATGACCTCCTCGCCCTCGCGGCTGCGCACGACGACACCAGTGCAGACGCCGTCTTCAATGATAAGATCGCGGCACTCAGTGCTGAAGCGAATCTCAACGCCTGCATCAATGAGATGACGCTCGATGGCGCTATAAATTTCCTGCGCCTTCTCAGTGCCAAGATGGCGAATGGGGCAGTCTACCAGCTTGAGGCCGGCCTGGATGGCTTTCAGGCGGATTTGGCGGATCTCCTCGGCGTATTCGGTGCCCTCAACATGTTCGTCGGCACCGTAGGCCAGATAGATACCATCGACGGCTTGAATGGTGCTTTGTGTGCGTGCAGCGCCGATGAGCTCAGGCAGATCACCGCCAACTTCATACGAGAGCGAGAGCTTGCCGTCTGAGAACGCGCCAGCACCTGAGAAGCCGGTGGTGATGTTACAGGGATCGCAGTTAACGCAGCGTCCTGTTTTACCTTTTGGACAGCGGCGGCGCTCCACAGGCAGACCCTTTTCCAGCATGATGATCTTCGTCTGCGGACGCGCCTCGATGAGCTTGAGCGCGGTGAAGATACCAGAAGGGCCGGCTCCCACAATAATAACGTCAATGCACATGGTTGCTCCATCCTCTAAGGAGTCGTACATGTTGACGCTAGTGCATCTTGTCGTCGGCAGCAAGAGAAGGGTGAATGCGGTAAAACAGCAAAAGCCAAGGTGAAAACCTATGTCCTAGAGCGTCTGCCGCCTAGATTGCAAGGGCTTGGGTGAAATGTACGCGGCAATCTGGGGGCGGGTTCATCGCGTGCGGCTCAAATTGTTCTAATTGGGTTGCAATATAGGCGGCAGCAGTATCGATGGAGTCGGATTGGCTGCTTCTCTACCATAGCGATGGCAGAGGAAGGAGCGAATCATGCGCACAGTCGACGTCGTCAGGGCGCTACGGGACAGTGAGCCTGTCTCTGTAGACGCCTTGGCCGAGCGGTTTGGCGTGAGTGCGCGCACGGTTCGCTTCCACATCCACCAATCAAACGAGCGTTTGGGTTCTATCGCACGCATCTCGTTCGTGCGTCGCCGCGCGGGCTATGTCATGGAAGTCTTCGATCAAGAGGCCCTTGATGCATGGATAAAGCGTTCAACGCTTCTTGCCGGCGGGGATGTTTGCTCGGCGCGGAGCGAGCGCGTTGCTTATTTGCTCAACGACCTGCTTCAGAGAAACGACTGGGTCACCATCAACACCCTTTCCAACCTATTATTTGTCTCGCCGCAAAGTGTTTCGGGTGACTTGCGCGCCGTCAAAGATGTGGTCGAGCGTTTTGGCCTTGCGCTTGAGGCACGCCCGCGCTACGGTGTGCGCATTACCGGCCCCGAGATGCCGCGTCGCCTGTGCTTAGCGAGCATTGTTTCCAAGGCTTTGGTAACTGGTGGCCCCATGAGCTGGGATAACAACCAAGGGGCCGTGGTCGAGAAGGTCGCCACGTGCATCCACGAGGTTCTTACCGCTACAGATTTCTCTATCGGGTACGCTGCGTTCCAAAACCTTACGGTTCACATTTGTGTTGCGATTGCGCGCTTGCGTGACGATGCGGTCATTCCTCTGGATGAACAACATCTCCAGGCGTTGCTTCAAACCGAAGAGTTTCCCATCGCCCAGGCCATTGCGGATCGCGTGGGGGAAGCGTTTGATGTGCGAATGCCTGAGACGGAGGTCGCCTATATCGCCATACACCTTGCTGGGAAAAAGACGTTGACGCAGCTGGTAGGAGCGAGTCCCGGAGTAGCAGATACTAACGCCATTTCTGACGAGGTGTGGGGCACGGTAGGCGCCATGCTCGATCGTGTGTGGGATTCTTTTCACATCGATTTTCTGAACGACATCGAGCTCCGCATGAATCTTGCGCGACACCTCGTTCCGCTCGCGGCGCGCCTCACGTATGGTCTCAGACTCGAGAATCCGTTGCTTGCCGATATCAAGGCTCGTTACCCGTTCGCCTACTCCATTGCCGTGGAAGCCAGCACGGTTCTTTCGAAACGATATGAGGCCAAGGTTTCCGAGGACGAGATTGGCTATTTGGCACTTGCCTTCGCGCTCGCTCTGGAGCGCCAGCGCACCGGGGCGAGTAAGAAAAACGTGCTTATGGTCTGCGCTTCGGGCGTGGGTACCGCGAGAATGCTGGAGCACCGCTTCTACAGCGCGTTCGAGGGCTATATTGACAACATATCTACGTGCGACGTGCATGAAGTGAAGGATCAGGACTTCAGCACAATCGACTATGTGTTTACCACGGTGCCCATCGGTGTGCGTCTTCCCGTGCCTGTATGCGAAATCGGTTATTTTTTCGACGAAGGCGATACCGGTAATATCCACCGTTTGCTGCGTGCCCGTACGTCCGTCGCGGGACTTTCCGCACGATTTGATCGAGAACTTTTCTTTGCGCATCTGAGCGCACGGACAAAGCGGGAGGTTATTGAATTCCTCGCTGCGCGCATGGAGGAACGCATGCCGCTTGATGAGGGCTTCGTCGCCTCGGTGCTCGCACGCGAGGAGGCCGCAGCAACCTCATTTGGCAATTTGGTCGCCATGCCGCACCCGCTTAATGCAGCAAGCGATACCACCTGTGTGTGCGTGGGCTTGCTTGATGAACCGGTGCTATGGGGCACCGGCGACCTGCCGGTGCAAGCAGTGTTTCTTATTTCCTACGCGCGATCGGGTGGCCGCGAGCTCGACGATTTTTTCAGCGCTTTGGCTGACGTGTTCATGGACGTTCAGGCCATCGAGCGATTGGTGAAGAACCAGGCTTGGGATGTACTCGTGTCGATACTCGAGGGGAGGTGATCAGGATGTCGGAGGAGAAACGAATGCAGGAGTCCGAACCGGGGGACGGTGACGCCAACGAGCTCATCTCATTTGGCATTATCGCAGCAGCTGGTCAGGCGCGCAGCCTTGCCTTCGAAGCGCTAAAAGCGGGGCGCGAGCACGATTTCCAGACCGCTCATACCTTGCTTGAGAAGTCCGGTAAAGCGGCGCTCGAAGCGCATCGGCAGCAGACCTCGCTGCTCGCCAAGGAGGCCAGCGGCGATCATACCCCGGTCGATGTGATGCTCGTACATGCCCAAGACCATCTTATGACGGCAATGCTCGCGCAGGAGCTCATAGGAGAGATCGTGTACCTGCATGAGCAGAAGCAAGATAAGCACGCGTAAGGTTAGGAGAGCGACATGAAGGTGCTGCTCGTCTGCGCTGGCGGCATGTCCACCAGTATCGTGATGAAGAAGATGCGGCAGTACGCCGAGAAGCAGGGCATTGAGGGTTTTGAGGTGCAAGCGACAAGCGTGGGCTCCTTCCGCGACATCGCGAAGGACTACGACGTGATTCTGCTTGGGCCGCAAATTGCTTACAAGAAAGACGATGTGGTGGCGGGTGTCAACGGAACCAAGCCCATAGGCGTTATTGCTCCGACTGACTACGCCATCGGCAACTGCGACAACATCTTTAAGCAGGTCAACAGTCTGCTGGACGCGTAATACCAAACCAGGTGAGGGAGAACCCGAATGGAAGCATTGCAAAACTTCCTGATGAAATGGCTGATGCCCATTGCATCGAAGATTGAGAAGCAACAACATCTGCAGGCCATCAAGGACGGTATGATTGGCGCTACGCCTTTTATCGTTGTAGGTTCCATGTGTCTGCTGCCCACGGCGTTTATGAACCTAATCGGCTCTGGGCCTGTCTATGACGCGCTGGCCGTGGTGAATCCGTTTTTCTCGTTAATCTCCAAGTACACCAATGATTTTGTGGCGCTCTACGCCACCTACCTTATTGCTCGCTCGCTCGCCAAACGTTACGAGATCGAGAGCGTGCTACTCGCCATCTCGTCGGTTGCCGTGATGTTTATCCTTGTGGGCGTGGATGTTGAGGACGGCATCGCTACCACGTACTTTGGTGCTTCTGGCCTCTTTACCGCGATGATCGCCGCGATTCTCACCGTTGAGGTCGCGCGTCTGTTGGTGAAGTTCAACGTGGTCGTCAAGCTGCCTGATTCCGTGCCCGATATGGTTTCCGAGAGCTTCACCGCGCTTATCCCCATTTTTGTCTCCTGTGCCATCGCAGCTGGTATCGCCACCGCTTCCACGACGTTCGCAGGCGTGGCCTTCCCCGAGGTCATTATGGGCGTGCTGGCTCCTGCCATCAGCTCTATGGACTCGCTGCCGGCGCTTCTCATCGTGATTTTCCTGACGCAGCTGTTGTGGTTCTTCGGTCTGCATGGTCCATCCATCACGCAGGTTGCTTGGGCGCCTTTTGCAATCGCCTATGCCACCGAGAACGCTGCTGCCTACGCTGCTGGCGAGACCGTGACCCATGTGTTCACCTATGCGTTTTACTACAACGTTTTGCAGGTTACAGGATCTGGCCTTACGCTCGGTCTCGTGATATTCATGCTGCTCTCTAAGTCGCAAACCTATAAGGCGCTCGGCAAGGCCGCCATCGTGCCCTCAATTTTCGGCATCAACGAGCCGGTCATCTTCGGCGCGCCCGTGCTGCTGAATCCATTCATGTTCATCCCCTTTGTGTTTGGCCCGCTTGCGTGCACGGCGATTAGTTGGTTCGCCTTCACCGGCGGCTTGGTGAACATGCCTATCGCCACCTCTCCCGGCTTTATGCCCCCGGGCGTGGGCGCTTACCTCATGTCGCTCGACTGGCGCGCTGTGGTGCTGGTTTTTGCACTGCTCATTATCATGGCCATCATTTATTGGCCGTTTTTCAAGATTATGGAGAGAGAGCAGCTCAAGAGCGAGGCCGAGGCCGCATAGGACACTCGATTTTCCCTGCTCATTTCGCGTGGAGTTTTCTTCCGCGTGTTGCAAGGGGCTGGTCCGATCACCGTTTTTTACACCAGCCCCTGTTTATTCGTGCATCTGGGAGCCCTGTGCAGCTCCTCTAGCATGGTGTTGTTAACACTGAGAGAAAGAAGGTATGCACAATGGATTCCACGAAGAAGTTCTCGGTGGTCATCGCCGGAGGCGGCTCCACGTACACGCCGGAGATCATCCTGATGCTCCTTGAGAACCTTGACCGTCTGCCGCTGCGCTGCATCAAGCTCTACGACAACGACGGCGACCGCCAGGGCAAGCTCGCCCGCGCGTGCGAAATCCTTGTCCGCGAGAAGGACCCGAGCATCGAGTTCATAGCGACAACCGATCCCAAGACCGCCTACACCGACGTCGACTTCTGCCTCGCGCACATCCGCGTGGGTCAGTTGCCCATGCGCGAGCTGGACGAGAAGATTCCGCTCAAATACGGTGTGGTGGGTCAGGAAACCTGCGGTCCTGGCGGCATCGCCTACGGCATGCGTTCGATCCCCGGCGTGCTTGAGAACATTGAGTACATGGAGAGGTATAGCCCCAACTGCTGGATGCTCAACTATTCAAACCCGGCTGCCATCGTGGCCGAGGCCACGCGCCGCATTTGTCCCAACAGCCGCGTAATCAATATCTGCGACATGCCCATCGGCCTCGAGAACAGCATGGCGAGCATTCTCGGGTTCAGCAGCCGTAAAGAGATGGATATCCGCTACTTCGGCTTGAACCACTTTGGCTGGTATACGAGCGTGAAGAACGCTGCTGGCGACGAGCTGCTGCCCCAGCTCGTTGAGCACCAACTCAAGTACGGAAACACTCATCCGGAGGATGATCCCGACGGAAGCAGCTACACCGATCGTTCTTGGTACGATACTGCGCTCAAGGAGCGCGATCTCGTGGCGCTTGACCCTACCGTGTCTTGGAACACCTACCTGCAGTATTACCTGTATGGTGATGACATGGTGGCTCATACCGACCCCAACTACACCCGCGCCAACCAGGTGATTGACGGTCGTGAGAAACGCGTCTTTGGCGAGTGCGCGCGTATCGAGGCTGCCGGTACGGCTCAGGGCACTACGCTCGAGGTGGGCATCCACGCGGAGTTCATTGTGGATCTCGCTACCGCCTTGGCCTTCAACACACATGAGCGCATGCTGCTCATCGTGCCCAACAACGGGGCAATCGAGAACTTCGATGACGATGCCATGGTTGAGATCCCCTGCATTGTGGGCAAGGACGGCTACGAGCCCCTGTCCATCGGAAAGATACCCACCTTCCAAAAGGGTCTTATGGAAGAGCAGGTTGCTGTGGAGAAGCTTGTGGTTGACGCCTGGCAAGAGCGCAGCTACCTCAAGTTGTGGCAAGCGCTGACACTCTCCAAGACCGTGCCCTCCGCCAACGTGGCAAAGCAGATTCTCGATGACCTCATCGAGGCTAACAAGGACTATTGGCCCGAGCTGCGCTAATCGGCGAGCTGCGCTAATCGGCAAGATATACGTCGGGTTTGCGGCAGCGGCTCGCTCCAATCTGGTTTCACGCAGGCAGGCAGATTGCGGCTTCGACGAATCGGCCCACCATGCGAAAGAGAAGGGGATCGTATGGGTTATTCAATTTGGGAAACCGGCACAACCAAGCACGGCTTTCCTATCGATCTGTTGGTGTCCTCGCTGCAGAAAAGCATTCGTCGCGGAAGCGAGACCGACGAGGTGGTCGATGCTGAGGGACATACCGGCCAGTGGTTTCTTGAGAACGCGGTGCGCGTGGCATATGAGCTCTATACTTCCAGCCCCGTGCTGCTTGAAAAGCTCTGGAGCCGTCTTGTTTCCATCTCAGTAGAAGACGTGGGATGCCGTCCGGAGGTTGCCGTGTATGTGCACACGCTCAACCAGATGCGCAAGGACTACGGGTACGACGACGTTGATCAACCGATGTTTTTCGTGCAGGCCATCCGCATTCTGTGCTCGGGGGAGAAGGATCGCTCGGCAGACTTCCTTAAGAACATTGTCATCAAGTCAGCCGAGATGGGCCAGCTGCCCGAGATCCCCGATCTGGCGTACGACAAGCACACCAAGAAGGGTCAGGAGATGGGGCGCGATTCGTTCCACTTCTTCAACGAGGCCTGCCGTGTTGTTCCCCAGAAAGACGTGGAGAATCGCTATCGCGAACGCTATGGCGAACTGCTTGAGGAGTACTACCACGGCGACACGCCGCATGATCCGGATGCATTTGTGTATGCGGTTGGGCGCGTGTAGCCTGCGCGCTGTTTTTGCACTGTCGTTCGGGCGACCTTGACGGCAGATGATACAGATTCGGTTCGACCGGGGTCGTGGCGTGAACGCGCGCGGCTCCGGTTCTTATTTAGAAGGGAACTACGATGGGCAAGGCGTTCGAGAGTCTCGGACGGTTTGAACGAAGGCTGGATGCCAAGCTTGTAGCCTCGATGGCGGCGGCGGGGAGCATGTCTTTTGCTGCGGTGGTGTTCGAGACGGCTCTCAACGTCGCACTGCCAACGCTCATGGAGGAGTTTTCCGTTGGGACGGCGACGATTCAATGGAGCACCTCAGGATACCTGCTCATGCTTTCGGTGGTCATTCCCACGTTTCCATGGCTTAAGAGCCGGTTTCCTTTGCGTCGGCTTTTCTTGGTGGCCGTTGTGCTGTTTATTGCGGGTACGCTGCTCTGCGGCTGTGCGCCGGCATTTCCAGTATTGCTGGCGGGGCGTTTAGTGCAAGGCGTTGGAACAGGCATCGCCATTCCTTTGATGCTCAGCATCGTTGTGGACCAGGTACCGCATGAGCACATGGGTATGATGATGGGGTTTGCTTCGCTCATTACTGCGCTGGCGCCGGCAGTAGGCCCTACGTATGGCGGCTTCGTGATGAGCATAGCCTCGTGGCGCATGGTGTTCCTATTCTTGGTGCCGCTTGTGGTAGTGGCGCTCGGTGTTGGTGTTACGTGCCTACGTCAAGCAACGCCGCTCTCTGCCAGGCGTTTCGATGCGCTGGGGTCTATGCTGGTTGCTGCGGGGTTCTTTGCGCTTGTGTATGGATGCAACCTCTCCGCGGACGTTGGCTGGATCAGCATGCCAGTGCTTATCTGCCTGATTGCCGCCGTGGTGGCGTTTGTATTGTTCTACCGGCATGCGCAACATGCTGAACGGCCGCTCATCAATGTAGCGGTTTTTTCATGCAGGACGTTTGTGACCGAGGTGCTCGTGGTGCTGCTCGTGGCGTTTGCGATTTTGGCCTTTGCATACCTCGTACCCAACTACGCGCAGCTGGCGTTGGGAGTTGACGAGTTGACGGCCGGTTCGCTCCTGCTGCCGGGATGCTTGGCAAGCGTGCTTTTTGGGCCGGTAGGCGGTCGATTGCTCGATCGCGGCGGCGCTCGACTACCCATCATGGCTGGAATGAGCCTGCTCGTAGTTGCGACCGTGCTGTATGCGGCCATGGCTTCGTCGTTGACGCCCATGCTCATGATGGGAATCTACATACTGTTTGGCGTGGGTCAGGGACTTGGTTTCAGCACGACGATGACCAACGGATTGGAAGCGTTGCCGGAAGATGAGCGCGCGGATGGCAACTCGGTGCTTAACACGTTTCAACAACTCGGCGGTTCGATTGGCGTAAGCGTGGTGACGGCAGTCGTGGGTTCAGCTCAATCGGCTGCGCCAGACATAGCAACAGGTACCGCCACGGGAGGCGCTTCAGCGTTTCTGCTTCTCGCGATCCTGATGGTTGTAGTATTGGTTCTGTCAGCACTGGTGCTGTTGAGGCGGGGTTGAGGCGTTAAGCTGGGATTCGTTCTGAGCTTTACGAGGCATGACGGGAAGAAGCGAGGTGAGGAGCTCTCATGACGGAGCGTCTGTGTCCGAACCCTTCGAACATATGGATCGACTGCGATCCAGGCATTGATGATGCCGTTATGCTTGCGCTTTTAGCAAGCATGGGTAATGAGTGGCGTGTGTGTGGGATCTCAGCTGTTGCGGGAAACGTGCCGCTGGCAACGGTGACATCCAACATCACGCGTCTTGCGGGCTATTTCAATCTGCCGGATGTTCCGCTGTGCGCAGGCGCCTCTGAACCGATGGCGCGTCCTGTGCAGGATGCGGCAGAAGTACATGGGGCAAACGGCCTCGGCGGTGTCGAGCTGCCCGATAGCGATCGTCAGCTATCTTCCGTGCCTGCTGTCATCGCTCTGCGCGAGGCTATCTGCACTATGCCGCCGCACGCGCGCATGACCATCGTGGCCACAGGCCCGCTCACCAACGTTGCGCTCTTTCTGCGCACGTGCCCCGACGTGCTGTCGCGCGTGGAGCGCATCGTGCTGATGGGTGGTTCTACGGTGGGTGGCAATGTGACGCCCTGCGCCGAGTTCAACATTTGGGAAGATCCGGAGGCTGCGCGGATCGTATTCTCGAGTGGTGTATCCATTGTGATGTGCGGATTAGATGTGACGCTGCAATGCGGGCTCACGTCTAGGCAGTTGGACGAGCTGTCGACTGACCCAAATGAGCGCTGCCGTTCGCTCGCACAGATGCTTTCATTTTACAAGCCAGTTGATTCGGAGTGGGAGCATGGGGTTTGCGTCATTCACGACGCGACGACAATCCTGTATTTGACGAATCCCGAGCTGTTTGATGGCGACTACGTGGCGGTCGAGGTCGACTGCGGCGAGGAGCACCGTGGCGAGACGCACGTTGCTGAGCCGACTGCTGGCCGGGATGCAAATGTTTTACTGCTAAACAAGGTCAACATGATCGGTTTTCAGCAAGAGCTACTTGCCAGGTTGCATGCTCTATAAAAGGTATTCATGAGTGTTCTGCGCTCTGGTTGATAGGTATTGGATGGTGCGAGTACCGTGTCGCGCGGGACGCTGTGCGGCGCGGTGCTGGCTTTCGTCTTGATAACGCGGTGGTCAGGCGATAGGGTCGGCTAGGTCATTGTGCCTCTGCCCTTTCGGTGAAGTGTAGGAGAAAGGTCAGGCGATAAGGAGCTCGGCTAGGTCATCGTGTTCACTAGCGGTATGGTCGCCTGTCTCGCGGTTCTGGGCTCAGGCACAGTTTTCTGCTGACAAGTTAGCGGCAGACAAGATAGGGCATCTGTGACGTTTGATCTTGCATCCTGGCTGTCACGGTCGCCATGTGCTTCACCGTGACCCGCTATTTTGATTTCCGCACTGGAGGTTTTCTGCGGATAGGTGAGTTTTTGCGTGGCTTAACGGGCAAGCCGCGCGCACGCAACGGCGGCTTGGCCATAAGCGAGCCCGCCGTCGTTCAGGGGCATCGCGTGAGCCATATGGACGGTGAACCCGTGACTGGCAAGCGCGGCGCATGTTCCCTCGAGGATGAGCCGGTTCATGAACACGCCACCCCCAAGCGCCACGTCGGTGATGCTTGTTTTCTCCCGCAGGTTACAGGCGATGTCGAGGATGAGCTGGGTCACAGAGGCATGGATATCGAGCGCGACCGCGGCGACGTCGCGGCCAGACGCGATATCGTCGAGCGCGGCGGATACAAGCGGCTTCATATCGATGGCACATTGCCTATCGCGCGGAAGGAACTCACGTGCCGACAGCTCGCCCACGCGCATCTGGCGGGCACGGGTCGCATCGTCAGGGCGCGTTGCATCGTGCCAGCGGTAATCGAACCGATAGGCTTTGCGCGGGCGATATTCAGCGAGTGAGACATCTTGTGCGCGTCGCGTCGCCTGCGCGCCGCCTGCGCGGGAGCCCCGCACACTCCGCGCTCTGGCGTGCATGGCACCATGCCGCGCCGTTGCCTCGAGCTCAATCGCCGGCTCCCCTTCATAGGTTGCGGCATCGCAGATGCCGAGGATTGCGGCGAGCGCGTCGAGCAGCCTGCCCATGCTGCTCGTGTGCGGGCAGTTGAGGTTGCGTTCGACCATAGTTGCCAGGGTGGCGCGCTCAGCCGTGGAGAAGGAGCTGCGCAGATGGGCGGCGCCTGGGTGTTCGAGAAGGTCGAGTTTCGCGAGCAAGCCATACGCGCATCGGCGCGGGTCGCGCACGGCGGCCGCACCGCCGGGGAGCGGCCACGGTTCAAGATGAGCGGCGCGTGCGTATCCCGTGAGGTGGGCGATGAGTATTTCGCCGCCCCAGATCGTCCCATCGGTTCCCATCCCCGTCCCGTCAAACGCGATGCCGATCGCGGGCTGCTCCGCGGAAAGCCCTCCGCGCTGCATGGCTTCCGCCATGCTTGCCACGATATGAGCATGGTGGTGCTGCACCTCGATCAGCGGGAGCGTTTCTCGCATCGCTTCCGCTCGCGCCCACTGGCTCACAAGATATTGCGGGTGCAAGTCGCAGGCGATAGCCTGGGGCGCAAGGTCGAACAGCGCTGCCATGCGCGCACGCGTCTCGTGCCAGCAGTCAAGCGCTTCGCCGTGCTCCACGTCGCCGATATGCGGGGAGAGGAAGCACTGGGCGGAACCGTCGGTCTCCGCGCGGGTGTAGGCGAGCGTCGCCTTCTGCTCCGCTCCGCACGCAAGGATGCATGGGGCGGCAGCATCGTGCGACCGCAGCGCGACCGGCTGCGGTGCATAGCCTCGCGCTCGGCGCACGGGCAGCGCCGTGCCGCCTATGACGCGCACGACCGAATCGTCGAAGCGCGAGAGAATCGGCCGGTCGTTTCCGAGCAGCGCATCGGCGATGCCGCCCGCAACCAGCCGCGTCCATGCGCGCGCATCGTCAATCTCGATCGGTTCTCCGCTTATGTTGCCGCTGGTCATAACGAGTGCGGTCACCCCGCGGGCGCGACAGGCGGCGAGCAGCAGGTGTTGGAGCGGTGTATAGGGAAGCATCACGCCGATCTCGGGCAGGTCGAAGGCAACCGACGGCGCGATGGCGGCAGGTGCGGCTTTACGCAGCGGCGCGTCCGTGCTCGAAGTGCGCCGCGCCGCGGGTGTCTCGTCGGAATTCCGCTGAAGCAGGACGATGGGCCGTATGCTTCCCGTGAGCAGTTCGCGTTCGCCGGCGCTGACCTGGCATAGCTGTTCGGCAATGTCGAGCGAGGCGACCATGATGGCAAGCGGTTTGCGCGGCCGGCGCTTTCGCCGGCGCAGCTCGGCCACTACTACCTCGTCTGTCGCGTTGCAGGCAAGGTGAAAGCCGCCGAGCCCCTTGATGGCAACGATGCCGCCTGCCGCAAGTATATCGGCGCATCGCTCGACGATCGCGTCGCTTTTCTCGCGTGAAATCCCCCACAGCGGCGCTTCGTCATCCCGTGCGCGCCACGAGATATGCGGGCCGCAGGCAAAGCAGGCGTTGGGCTGCGCATGAAAGCGCCGGTCGCTGGGGTCGCGGTATTCAGCCGCGCATGCATCGCACAGGGGAAACGCATCCATGGAGGTCGAGGCGCGGTCGTAGGGCAGCGACCGAATGATGGTAAAGCGGGGGCCGCAGTTCGTGCAGTTGATGAACGGGTAGCGATACCGACGGTCCGAGGGGTCGAAGAGCTCGCGCAGGCAGTCGGGGCACGTTGCGATGTCGGGCGAGACGAGCGTGGTGCGCTCAGCGCCGTCATCGGATGCGCGAATGACGAAGAGCCGGTTGCGCTCGCAGCCGTCTGGGCGGTCGCAGGCATACGCATCGTCCGCGCGCTCATCGTTCACGCATTCACCCTCATCAACTGCGGAGACCTCGATCGCGTCGATTCGCGCGGCGACCGGCGCATGGTCGCGGAGCGCCTGGGTGAACAGCTCGAGCGCTCGCTCGCTCGCCGTCGCTTCGATATGCACCCCGTCGCCGGCGTTGAGCACCCATCCCCGGATGCCATGCGCCACCGCTTCGCGGTAGATGAAGGGGCGCATGCCAACGCCCTGGACGATGCCGGTTATGTGCATGGTGACGCGCGGCATGGTGAGCCTTTACAGGTCCAGGCTTGTTCCCGTGGCCGCGCAGGTGAGCTTGCCGTGGTGTACGCCGCGCAGGCCGAGCAGCTTGTCCGTGAGCTCGTAGACGCGCGCACCCTGGCCGCGCACGGCGAGAATCTCCAAGCAATTATGGTGGTCGAGGTGCACGTGCATGGTCGAGACGATCTCGTCGGCGTAATCGTGTTGGATCTCGTCGAGGCGGCGGGTCAGATCCCCGGTGTGGTGGTCATAGATCATCGTCAACGATCCTATGACCTGCGCTTCGGGTGTTTTCTGCTCATCTTCTACCAGTGTTGAGCGCATGAGGTCGCGAATCGCTTCGGAGCGGTTTGCCCCGTCGCCGCGTCGCGCGATGTACGCATCGAAGGCGGCGAGCAGGTCTTCTGGAACGGCGACGGAGAACCGAACGAGGTCGGCCGGGTATCCCATGGCTAGACCAACCGCACGGTGCCGACGGCGTTATGGTCCTTTTCGATGGCGTCCTCATACCCCTCGAGTGCCGCGCGCGCCTCGTCGAGCGCTGCCATGGCGGTGGAGAGCTTCGCCCCGATGCACTCCATCTCGAACGCCTCGGTCGCGTGGAGCAGGTCATGGCTCCACGAGCGCGCCAGGCAGATCGCGTCGTCGACCTGCTTCACGCTCATCGCGAGCTGGCTCATGTTCATACCTACGTCGTGCATGACGATCCCCTTACCTGCGAACGCCGACAAACCCATCTACGATGGTAGCTTGTCGGCGCGCGTTTGGATGTGCTCGGCACGAGCGAATCAGATGTATTTTTCAATCTCCGCTGCAAGCGCGGGTTTCGGCATGGCGCCCACGATGCGGTTGATCTCTTCGCCACCTTTAAGGATAACGAGGGTCGGGATGGACATCACGCCGTACTTCATGGCGATATCTTGGTTCTCATCCACGTTGCATTTGGTAACGACGAGCCGGTCGGCCAGCTCATCTGCCAGTTCATCGACGATGGGCGAAACCATGCGACATGGACCGCACCATGCTGCCCAGAAGTCAACGAGAACGGGAAGCTCCTCGTTTAAGAGCTCATCGAAATTATCCGTGGTTACCTCGGTGACGGCAGCCATGATTCCTCCTTGGATGAGACGGCGCATTGTAGTACGGGTACCGGTGTCTAATTCGGTCTCGTTATACCCACTCGATACGAATCGTTGCACGTCTATGGCAAGCGGCTGCGGTGCTCGAATTCGGGCAGATGATGCCTACAATATATGACGGAAACCGGGTGAAGCGAGCAAGGGGGCAAAGACCATGGCGCTATCGGCAGCGAGCCGCCGCGAGGCGCTACTCGGAGCGGCGCGGCAGGAATTCGAGCACCTCGCGAAGGCGGGCGTGCGGATGTTCGGGAATGCATTCTCGCCTATCGTGCTCGTAAAGGGAGAGCTCAACGAAGCTGAGCGGGCAGGGGGAGACGTGCTGGCGGGCGCGGATGGTGATGCGCTGCGCGCCGCACTCGGTCGCCTGGGGTATGCGCCAGAGGATTTCTGCGCGCTGAGTGCCGTAGCGGGCGCTGGCGATTGCGCTGTGGCACCGACAACTCCAGTGGGCAGCATGCTTTCGCCCGATGTATTTCGCGAGGCATTGGAGGCGCTCGATCCCGAAGCGATCGTGTTGCTCGATGATGCCGCGGCTACCGAGATGCGCGAGGCATACGCCGCAGAGCTTGCGGCGATCGAGCAGTTCGATGTCGCGATGCTCGCACCGGGGCTTGTCGCCCGCGTGCTGGGTCGCCGCGTCCTGGCGCTCGATGGGTTTGAAGCGGCGCTCGGCGACGCGGCGGCCAAGCAGCGCATGTGGGCATACCTTAAGCAGTTGCCGCCGGCCGGTGCTCCCTACTAATATTGCTTGTTCGCGGTTCGTTCCAGCCGTGTTTTACGTGTTTCATCTGTTTCACGCGGTCGGATCTCAAGTTTGGCGACACTTTTTCGAGTATCTCGAGTATCCTCGGTCTTTGTCTCTAAGAATTCGCAGGTACAGGGCTCGCTGTTTTTCCGGCTACTTTTAAAAATGCCAAATAGTGTCGCCAAACTTGAAAAGTGGCTATGACCACCCCGTGAAACATGCCGCAGCGTGCGATAATCCACGCCCCTGCTGGCTCGATTGGTATGGGCGAGCAGATCGGAACGAGCGGGGCAGCGTCTTAGGTCTCGGCAATAAGACGCTGTCCCGTCCGGAGGACGCTTTGCCGGAGGCGCATCTTATCCTATAAGCATATACAAAAACGGGAATCCTAAAGGCCGCCCAGCATCGCGGGGATGATGAGCCAGTTTTGTCCTGTATACAAAAACGGGGCTCCTAAAGGAGCCCCGTTTGCTGTAAAGCAAGTACCTTGTCGTGAGGTGGTTGCGCGGATGCGCGTTAGTCCTCGGCGATCTCGGTGATGGCGCCGGCCGGACAACCCTCTTGGCACACGCCGCAGGCGATGCAGGAATCCTCATCAACCACGGTCGCGACGTCCTGGAGCTCCAGGACGCTCTGGGGGCAGTCGTCAACGCAGACGCCGCAGGCGATGCACTCGTCGGCATCAATTACTGGATGAGCCATAGTGTTCCTCCTCTGATAGCGCTCGATGCAATTGGCGATTACGGCATCGAGACTTATGTGGTTAATATACCGCGCGCCCGTCACATTGCAACCCTTCGCACAAAACTCTTTTTTATCATTTGCCGAGTTAGATGCGGTTAATTGATGTACGAAGTACCTGCGCGTGGTGTCAACTTGAGGGGGTCAAGGTGGAGCCGGGGAGCATAAACGCAGCGCGTTCGTGCGACCTCTGGTCTCCGACGAGAACCATGTCGTTGAACATGAGCGCCGCGCGTTCGCGCGCGACGCCAGTGACCCAACTGTCGGCGTGCCGCTCTATGTCGCGAAGCGGTGCGTTCGCGCGCGACGCCGACGAGATTCGAGTTGTCTGTGATATATCCGTTCCTGTCATCGTGCCGGATATTTGATGCACTACGCGTTACGGCTGGAGCCGCCACCTTGCCGAAATCGCGCTAAATGGAACTTATCGCTTTGCGCACTATATAATCTTATATGAATTGACTTAGATTTTATGAGACGCCACGTATAAGGACGTTCAGACGGGATATGATAAAAAGCGGACAATACGTGAGTAGCGCATCGGAGCGCATGCCGGTGCGAACTCGAAAGGAAAGGATTCGTCATGAGCAACAAGATTCTTGGTATTGACCTGGGTACCACCAACTCGGCGATGGCAGTGTACGAGGGCGGGTCGCCCACGATCATCGTCAACGCTGAGGGCGATCGCACCACCCCGTCCGTCGTGGGCTTCCGCTCCGAGGGCGACCGCGTGGTCGGCAAGCCGGCTAAGAACCAGGCTGTGACCAATCCGAAGAATACCGTATTCTCCATCAAGCGCTTCATGGGTCGCAAGTACAGCGAGGTCGGTTCCGAGATCAAGACCGTCCCGTACGAAGTTCAGGAGGGGCAGGGCGGCCGTGCCGTGGCGAAGATCGACGGCGAGTCCTATACCCCCGAGCAGATCAGCGCCATGATTCTGCAGAAGATGAAGACCGACGCCGAGAAGTACCTCGGCGAAACCGTTACCGACGCCGTCATCACCGTGCCCGCATATTTCAATGACTCCCAGCGTCAGGCCACCAAGGATGCCGGCAAGATCGCTGGCCTCAACGTGCGCCGCATCGTGAACGAGCCGACGGCCGCCGCGCTCGCCTATGGTCTCAACAGCCAGGGTTCCGACCAGCGCATCCTCGTGTTCGACTTGGGCGGCGGCACGTTCGACGTCTCCATCCTCGACCTCGCAGACGGCGTGTTCGAGGTGCTCGCCACCTCGGGCGACAACCATCTGGGCGGCGATGACTGGGATCAGCGCGTCATCGACTGGCTCGCCGATAAGTTCAAGGCCGATAACGGCATCGACCTGCGCCAGGATCCCATGGCGCTGCAGCGCCTGAAGGACGCCGCCGAGAACGCCAAGAAGGAGCTTTCCGCTGCGCAGCAGGCGAGCATCAACCTGCCGTTCATCACGGCCGACGCAACCGGCCCGAAGCACCTCGACTACACGCTTACGCGCACCGAGTTCGAGCGCATCACGCATGACCTGCTCGAGCGTTGCAAGCAGCCGGTGACGAACGCTCTGCGCGACGCCAACCTGAAGCTGTCCGACCTCACCGAGGTCATCCTCGTCGGCGGCTCCACCCGCATGCCCGCTGTGCAGGACCTGGTCAAGAAGATGACCGGCAAGCAGCCCAACATGTCTGTGAACCCAGATGAGGTTGTTGCGTGCGGTGCCGCGGTTCAGGGCTCCATCCTTTCTGGTGATGGCCCCTCGGACATCCTGCTGCTCGACGTGACCCCGCTGTCGCTCGGCGTGGAGACCATGGGCGGCATCATGACCAAGATGATCGACCGCAACACCACCATCCCCACGTCCAAGACCGAGATCTACTCCACGGCGGCCGACAACCAGACCTCCGTCGAGATCAACGTCCTCCAGGGCGAGCGCGAGCTGGCACGCGACAACAAGTCGCTCGGCAAGTTCCAGCTCACCGGCATCCCGGCCGCCCGCCGCGGCGTGCCGCAGAT
>CAZUYD010000034.1:0-17072 GCA_964624825.1 uncultured Enorma sp.
TCTGCCCTGACGACGACCTTCTTGTCTTTCGATGCGCTCTCGCCGCCGCCCCTTGAATCCAATGACTTTTCCCATGCCTTCCCCCAACGCAGTGCGGCCAGCGCCTCGCCGCCGATATGCCCAGCATCAGCTCTCTGCCTCGGGCTGCCGATATATAATAGACAGCCATACGACCAAGCATGTTGTTGGCAATGCTCAAGAACCATTGCACCTTGGGTTATGTGGGAGAGTCCATGAAGAAGTTCCGCAACGGCCTCTACGCTATTCTTAATTCCACTGACCCCGGTTCGCCCGACTACCGCATTGCGCGCTTCCTCATCCACAAGGTACCTGAGGTTGGCTCGCTTTCCATCTCAGATATTGCCGAGGGCAGCTTCGTCTCTAAGGCGTCGGTCTCGCGTTTTTGTCGGCGCATTGGCTACGCGAACTTTCAATCCATGAGCCAGACCATGCGCAAGTCGCAGACGTACCGCTACCGGCGCTACGATGAGTATGTTCCGCTTGAATACGGCGACGAGGCGCTTGACCTGTACCTCATGCAGCTGAGCCACACCATTGAGGCGGTTGCCGCATATGCCACGCGCGAGCGGCTCGATCACATCTCCGATCTCATCATGCACTACGAAAAGATCGGCATCCTCGGCCAGATGCACTCACTGCCCATCGCCATGAACATGCAAATGGAGCTCTCGACCATTGAGCGCTTTGCCAGTTGCCCGCTCATCCAACCAGACCAGGAGCGGTATATCCTCGAAGCGCGTGCCGACACGCTCGTCATCGTCATCTCTAGCACGGGCAAGTTCTTCGAATACTTTCAGAATCGCCCGAACTTCACCTCGTCAGACCGTCCGCATCTGGTGCTCATCACCGCAAACGTGAATCTCAAGGTATGCCCGCCGTACGATGAGGTGTACGTGGTGCCGTGTAGCGACAACGCCGCGAGCCGGCCCATCGGCACGCAGATTTTCACCAACCTTGTCGTGATGAATTTAATCCGCCGATTCTATGGCGCGGCAACAGAGGAGGACGAGGATCTACTCGATAGCTATGCCGAATAGACCGCGTAGCCCAGCCCGGCGTACCATGCGGGCAGAAGCCCCAAACTCGATAGCTAGGCCGCATAGCCCAGCGCTTCGCCGCATCGTGCGCTCTCGTGAGATGAGTTTCAAATCCTGAAACTCATCTCAGGGCATGAAAAACGTAAAACTTCGCCCCGTGCAGCTGATAGGGTCAGGTCAATCGAAAGCAGGCGCCGCTTTCAGCCCATCAGAGGCGCGGGCACCCCCGCGCCTCTCGGAACAAGGGGGTTATCCCACATGGCTTCATTCGAAAGCGTTCGGTCTAAGGCCGAGGAAGCTATCGCGCGTTTTTCAGCGACAACCGCTGTCAACGCACTCAAGAACGGCATGCTTGCCACGCTGCCGCTCTCGATTCTCGGTTCAGTTTTCCTATTGATTTCATCTCTTCCGAGCTCCATCCCTATAGACGGGCTCTCAGATGCCATCGCCAGCGTACTTGGCTCTGATTGGCAGTATCCCTTCACGCAGGTTTCGGGCAGCACGTTTGACATTCTTGCGCTCGTGGCCTCATTCAGCATCGGCTATCAGTATGCCCGCCAGAAGAACGTCGAACCCTTTGCGTGCGGCATGATCTCGCTCGTGAACTTCCTGGTGCTCATCCCGTCGGTGGTCTCAGCAGCCGATGGATCGACTGTGAGCAGCGTGATTCCTAAGAGCTGGGCAGGTGGCGGCGGCATGGCGACCGCGATCATCGCTGCGCTCATCACCGGCTGGGTCTATACCGCGATCACCAACAAGGGATGGCGCATCAAGCTCCCCGATAGCGTCCCCGAGGGCATCATGAACTCGTTCAACGCGCTTATTCCGGGCTTCTTCACGATTCTCATCGCGTTTTCGGCGTGCGCGTTCTTCCGGTTTGGCCTGCAGACCACGCTCTGCGAGTTCATCAACGCCATCATCCAGATTCCGTTCCAAACCACCCTGGGCTCGCTCCCTGGCTATCTCTTCCTCACCGCGCTGCTTTCGTTCTTCTGGATGTTCGGCATCCACTCTTCGGTGCTCAACTCCATCGCAAACCCGTTCCTGCGCGCGAACGGCCTTGCCAACCAGGCAATCCTCGATGCCGGCGGACAGCTCACCGCTCAAACCGCACCATACCTGATCACCTTCCAGTGCCGTTCGAACTTCATCACCATGACAGGCGCGTGCATCACCATCGGCTTGGTGCTCGCCATGCTCTTCCGCGCCAGGTCGAGCCAGTATAAGGCGCTTGGCAAGCTCGCCATCGTGCCCTCCTGCTTCAATGTGAACGAACCCGTGCTCTTTGGTTTTCCCATCGTGCTGAACTTCCGCATGTTCATCCCCGCGCTGTGCGTACCGTTGTGCGCCGCGCTCACGGTCTACGGCGCCATCGCCGTTGGCTTCATGGCTCCCTTCGGCGCCATTGAGGTGCCCTGGACCACGCCGCCCATCCTCTCCGGCTTTATCTTGGGCGGCTGGCAGGCAGCGCTGGTGCAGGTTCTGATCATCATCGAATCCTGCATCATCTACTACCCGTTCTTCCGTAGACAGGATAACGAGGCCTATGAGGCCGAACTTGCCGAGGGAGCACCTGAAGGAAGCGAGGTCTAACCATGGGACGAACGTTTCCTGAGGGCTTCCTATGGGGTGGAGCCGTAGCGGCGAACCAATGCGAGGGAGCCTGGCGGGAGCGCGGCAAGGGAATCTCGGTGGCCGACGTCTCACCCAAGGGCGTTCGCGGTCCTTACGACGACGATGTCAAACCGGACACCTATTATCCTAACCACGAGGCCATCGACTTCTATCACCGCTACCCTGAGGACCTCGCGCTTATGAAGGAGCTTGGATGCACCTGTTTTCGAACGTCCATTGCGTGGTCGCGCATCTTCCCCAACGGTGATGAGGAGACGCCCAGCGAAGAGGGCCTGGCATTTTACGACGCGCTCTTCGATGAGATGCTCAAAGACGGCATGCAGCCTGTCGTGACGCTCTCGCACTACGAGATTCCGCTTGAGCTCATCCGGCGCTACAACGGCTGGCGCAATCGCAAGCTCATCGACAGGTACCTCGCCTATTGCCGCGCGGTATTCGAGCGCTACCACAACAAGGTGAAGTACTGGATCGGGTTCAACGAGATGAACAACATCCTCGACTTCTACTATGTGGCGAGCGGCTTCACCATCGGCGCAGACGAGAACAAGGTCGAGGCCATATACCAGGCGGCGCACCATATGTTTGTGGCAAATGCGCGCTCGGTAAAGCTCCTGCACGAGATCGACCCTACGTGCAAGCTCGGATGCATGATCTCTTCGAGCACGATGTATCCGGCTACATGCAGCCCCCAAGACGTGTTTGGGGCGTATCGAGCCCGCCGTCGCAAGTACTTCTTCTTGGATGTACCGGTGAACGGTCGCTACCCTGGCTATATTCGCCGCACATGGGAGGAAAACGGAGCCACCATTGATATTCGCCCGGAAGACCTCGAAGATCTTAAGAACACGGTGGACTATATTGCCATCAGTTACTACCGGAGCAGCACCTACGAGGATGGCAAGCAGCTCCAAAGCGACACGGGCGGGTTCATCTCTGACCCCAACCCCTACCTCACCTCAACTGACTGGGGCTGGCAGATCGACCCCGACGGTCTGCGCTACGTGCTAAACGAGATCACCGACCTGTTCCATATGCCGATCTTCATTGTTGAGAACGGCATCGGATGCCGCGAAGAGCTCGAGGACGGAACGGTGCACGATGACTATCGCATTGAGTATCTGCGCAACCATCTGCTTGCGGTGCGCGCGGCCATCGCGGATGGCTGCGACGTGATGGGATACACCTACTGGGGTCCTATCGATATCGTATCCGCAGGCACCGCGCAGATGGAGAAGCGCTACGGCTTCGTGTATGTTGACAAGAACGATCAGGGGAAAGGCACGCTCGCGCGAAGCAAGAAGAAGTCCTTCGACTTCTATCAGGCGGTGATACGGACGAACGGCGCATGTCTCTAGCCAAGAAGGGGTCGCGGCGCTCCCCTGGTTCCGCCGAGACTCGGAATCCTCGCCGCGATCCCGAACGAACAGTTGTAGATGGCGTAGCGCATCGATGCGAGCGGTGCGTACGATGCGGTACAGGGGCTCGGACGTAGGGAGCCTGACATAAACGGAAAGGAAGCACCTATGAGAAAGATCGTGTTGCTGTGCGCGGCCGGCATGAGCACGAGCATGCTCGTCAAGAAAATGCAGGAAGCTGCCGATAAACAGGGATATGAATGCGAGGTCGACGCATACGCCATGTCAGAGGCTGCCACCGTCGGCGCCGACGCCGACATCGTGCTGCTGGGGCCTCAGGTTCGTTTTAATGTCAAAAAGATTCAAGGACAGCTCTCCTGCCCGGTGGAGGCCATCGACATGCGCGCGTACGGCACCATGGATGGCGCCGCCGTCATCAAGATGGTCAAGGCTACGCTGGGAGATGAATAGTCATGGCCGACCAAGATCTCGAGATGACGATCTTCTCGATCATCAGCGCGGTGGGCACGGCTCGCTCAATGTATATCGAAGCGATCCACCTTGCCAAAGACGGACAGTTCGAGGAAGCTCAGCAGATGGTGGCAGACGCGCAGGAGACCTTTGTCGAAGGCCATCATGTCCACGCGAGCCTTATCCAGCGTGCGGCGGCCGGTGAGGATATCGGGGCATCGATGCTCCTTATGCACGCTGAAGATCAGCTTATGAGCGCCGAGGGCTTTGGCATCTTAGCCGACGAGTTCATCTCGGTATACCAAAAGATCGCCGAGGTGTAACGCGCGCCCTGAGAATCGACATATCGAGCAGGCAAGCACACGGCTCACAACCCGTATTCGACCCTAGAGTGTTTTAGGGCGAGCGTGGCGAAGGGGAGATTCCGTCCGGGGTCTCCCCTCAATTCTATGGGCGCACCAGTGCAAACCGCATGCCTGAATCCCGAGCGGAAGCGCAAACTGGCGACCCGTGACCGCGCGCCCGCTTTTAAGCGCCTAAACGGTTTCGAACGGCAGCGCTGGGGTGTTCGCGCACAGCCCTGGCAACGAGCAATCTGCTACCGACCGTATCATCTTTGCACCAGCTGGAATGGCAAACCGCACCCCATCTTAATCTTGCTCGCTCACCACCTTATCGGCAGAACCCGTGGTGCGAGACGATGACCGGCACCGAATTCCCAAACTGCACGTCTCTTTGAGACGGCACGCTGCTGCGCAGCGAACGATCCGGGTATGATGAACGCGGGTTTTGCCTGCCCACGCATTCGCCTATCCGGGGGAGGAACGTCACATGAAGGTCATGCTTGTAAACGGAAGCCCGCATAAAACGGGATGCACCAACCGCGCGCTCGAAGAGGTCGCGCGCACGCTTGAAGACGAGGGCATCGAGGCCGAGATCTTCTGGATCGGCAGCCAGCCCGTCGGCGGATGCATCGCCTGCAAGGGGTGCGCGCGCAAGGGCGCATGCGTATTCGATGACGTAGTCAACGAGTTCCGCGTAAAAGCTCTGGAGGCCGACGGCTTCGTGTTCGGCGCCCCCGTTCACTATGCCCATGCCGCGGGATCATTGCTCGGTTTCATGGATCGCCTCTTCTATTCCAACGGGCGCGCCGGCCAGCCGAACGCGCTCAGCTTCAAGCCGGCCGCTGCGGTCGCCAGCGCGCGCCGCTCGGGCGCCACGTCTGCCTTCGACGACATCGGTAAGTTTTTCACCATCGCGCAGATGCCCATCGTGAGCTCACGGTATTGGAACAACGTCCATGGGAATAGTGCGACAGAGGTCGAGCAGGACGAAGAGGGGCTTTGGACGATGCGTCAGCTCGGTCGCAACATGGCATGGATGCTCAAATGCATCGAGGCTGGTCGCGCGGCGGGCATCGGCACGCCCGAGAGCGAGCCTGAAAAGATAACGAATTTCATCCGCTAGCCAGGTATATCACAGAGCGATAAGACGAACGTTGCCCGGTGTGGCAACCGTCACCAAAACAAAACGGCATCCCTGCCTTTCGAAGGCGGCTCGAAGCGCAAGAGCGCTGCGAGCCGCTACGCCATCTGCAGCGCAGATGGCGTACGTCCCATGCAAATTTACACCGCGTCCACCGTAAATAACGCCACGCCTGCCGTAGACCGCGCCGCATCAGCCGCGCCAACGCGCCTCTACCGCACCGGCACACGGCCGCCTGCCACCTCCCACGCCATACCCGTGCAGACTTCGAGAAACGCGGGTCACAGCCCGCGAACAACAACGCGCCTGGATGTGCGGAAAGCGCGCCTTCAAGCGCCTCGACCGAATGCAGGTCAAGACAATTCGTGAGCTCATCCGCGCCAACAGGCCGCGCGGCCGCGTGAAGATCGTCCGGGTTTTGCGCGCTGGTCACCTTGTCCCCATGCAACATGGCGGCAGCACGGCATCGAAGCCGCGCCGCCGCCTTCCCGCAAGCCATCAGGCCGCCCCAACGGGCTGCCCGCCCTGATCGACAACCCTTACAGGATCGTGCCGATCCAATACGCCGCGATGCACACCACGATGGTTCCCACCAGCACCCATGTGGTCTTGAACCTACGCCCCATGATCCAGTACATGAAACCGAAGACGATGAGCTGCGGTAAACAGGGCATGATCATATCGAAGTAGTCTGAGAGAGGCTGGGCAAAGTCGCCGCTTCCCACCGTGACCATCGAAAGGTCAACCGAGACATAGCTCGCGATCATGCCGCCAATCGCCATGAGCCCCACGATGCTCGCCGCATAGGAGACCTTCTCCATAACGCCGCCCTTGGCAGCATCGGTAATGAAGGTCGAACCGTATCGATAACCCACCTTCAGGCCAAACCAGCGAATCAAAAGGCCGGGGATGTTGAAGATGAGCAGCAGCAGAATCGCGCCGAGCGGGCTTCCCTGCTGCGCGAAACCTATGGCGATGCCGGTACCGACCACGCGCAAGGTGCCGGCGATGAGCGAGTCGCCGATGCCGGCAAGCGGCCCCATGAGCGAGGTTTTCACCGCCGCGATGGACGAATCGTCAAACGCGGGGTTCTCCGCGTTCTCTTCCTCCATCGCAGCATTGATGCCGAGAAGGAGCGTCGAGAGCTGCGGGGTGATCGCCATGAAGTCGAGCGTGCGCGCATAGGCACGCCGCTGTTTCTCGGAGCCCGGCTCGTAGACCTTCTCCACCACCGGCGAGATCGCGTAGGAATACCCTATATTCTGCTGGCGCTCGTAGTTCCACGAGCTGTCGAGCATCCAGGAGCGCCAGAATATGCGCAGCAGATCGCGGTCGTTGAGCGTTTTGGCGGAATCGTTCGCCATGGTCGATGCCTCCTGTTCGAACGAAGACGAAGCCGCTTGATTAGAACTCGTTGTCATCGATATCCACCTCCGCAGCAGCCTGCGAACCAAAGCCGACGTTGAGCACCAACACCGCTGCGACTACCGCGGCGGCCGCGGTGACGCCAACGATGTTCATACCGCCATAGGCCACGAGCAAGAAGCCCAGAAAAAGGAAGCATGCGAGCTTCTTGCTCATGATCATGCGCGCGAGCATCGCAAAACCGATCGCGGGGATGATGCCCATGGCGTAATCGAGGCCATCGGTGATAAACGCCGGAATAGCATCGACGACGGATTGGATCGCCTGGGTACCCGCGAAAAAGCCGATTGCGCAAAGCCCCGCGCAGGTCACGACCCGAATGAGCACGAACAACAGGTGCATGGCGTCCATCCCGCGCCGGTTGCATGCGAGCGCGCAGGAATCGGCCTTCGCGGCCATCATGGGACCGACGACCGCCATGAGGAAGTTCCAGTAGATCGACATGAGCAGCGACACCGGCACGGCAATCGCCACGGCTTCGGCGATGTCGGCGCCGGCAACGATCACGTATGCCGTGCCGATCACCGAACCAGACGTCATATCGGGCGGGTTGCTCGCACCGATCGCCTGGGCGCCCAGGTAGACAAGCTCGAGCGTTGCGCCAACCTGGCACCCCGTCGCCAAATCACCAAGCACCAAGCCGGTCAGCATGCCCAACACAAGCGGACGGTTCAGCAGCGCGCTGTTGAGCACGCTGTTGCAATAGCCGATAGCGGACACCACGAAGATGAGCAGGGTCTGCACTGCTAACGAGTCCATCGTTCCTCCTTACCCGATGAGCTTTACCGCTTCGTCCGAGCGCTCGCTCGGTGTCATCTGAGCAAATACGTGCACGCCGGACGCATCGAGTTGCCGAATGTAGTCGCACTCCTGGTCGGAAACGAACACCGCCTCGGAGATTTGCCGCTTTCCGTCCTCGGCCTTCACGCCACCGATGTTAAGCTCGCGAATCTCAGGCACAGCCGAGCAAAGCTTCCAGGCGTCCTCGATGCTCTCGGTGATGATGAACAGCTTGTATTTGTCGGTCACGCCGCTGGTGAGCGCCTTGATGGAATCTTCCACGCTCTTCATGACGAGCTTCACGCCCTGCGGCTTCGCCATGCGAAGCACCGACATGCGCAACTCGTCTGCGGCCACCGCGTCGTTTGCGATGAGAATGCAGTCTGCACCCACCTGTCGGATCCAGGTAAAGGCCACCTGCCCGTGTAAGAGCCGATGGTCAACGCGCGTCATCGTTATCATGCTGTCTCCTCTCGCACCGCGCGCACCGCATCCATGAGCACGCGCACATGATCGGGTGATACCTCCCCGTCGTCGCGATACGTATCCTTGAAGTAGCTGCCCACGACCGCGCCGTCTGCGACCCGCAGGCTTTCGTGCGCGTTTTCTGGGGTCATGCCCGCCGCCACGATGAGCGGGAAGCCGCCGAGCCCGGCGCGGAACGCGCGAATCTTATCGAGTGAGGTCTCTTGCCCCGTCGCATCCTGCGTCACGGCGACCGCGTCGCAGCGACCCCGCGCGATCGCAAGATCCTCTTCAAGGGATCGCTCGGATAGCACCGGCTGGTATTTGAAGCGCACGCCGCCCAACACGTATCCGTCATATCGGGCGCGATATATGTCGAGGAACGCGGCGAGCGCCTCCTCGTCGCGCGGCTTCACGTGCCCAACCACCGAATCGAGCTGCACGAACGCCGCGCCGAACTCCTGCGCCAGCTCGAAGCCCATCGCATCGATGTTGAGGCAGTTCACACCGTATACGATCTCACTGCCCGCGGCGCGGATGTATTCGAGCGCCCGGCGCATGTCGCCGTATGTCCCGAAGTAATCCTCTACGATCACCGCGTCAACGCCCCCCTCGATGTACACGTCGAGCTCTCGCTTCGCGCGCTCAAGCACCTCGTCGGGCGCGTCGCCCTTAAGGTGAAGCATCGCCATGATCGGCTTTCGCTCCTTGAACGCCGCTAAGAACCCACTTGGCTGCCCCATCGCAAGCACCTCCCTGCTCCTGCACGGCACCTGTGATGCGCGCTCGTTCGGCCGCCCGACCGCGCATCTTGTTCCGCGCGCCTCGAACTTTAAAGATTTCGTGCATAACATACAACAAGTTAATACAAGTTTTACGAGTCAACCCCTTAGCGTGCTAAATTCGCTGGCCAGCGGTATGTGACGGGCACACGGTGCGCATCGCACCGCTCGGAAGGACTTGGGATCCAGACCCTGCAGGCGGGACGTTCTGTTACCTAGAAGCTCCTTGGCCTGGTCTTCCCCAATCTAGGCTCTTACGGCGGGGCGTCCTGTCTGGTCACCGCCTTGCGCAAAGCCCATTTCGGTGTTGTCGCGAACAGCAACGAAGTGCCTCGCTCACCGCCCTGCGCGGCGAAGCCTTACGCTGCAAGCAGGTACTTCCTGCTCCTATGCTCGCATGAGCACGCGGTTGCGAAGTCTTCCTGCGCACATGACTCCTGGCATGGGATAATCATTTCGAACAACAGTGAACAGGGGGATGCTCATGCGATCGAAAGA
The DNA here is from genome assembly GCA_964624825.1 of uncultured Enorma sp. Taxonomy (GTDB): domain Bacteria; phylum Actinomycetota; class Coriobacteriia; order Coriobacteriales; family Coriobacteriaceae; genus Enorma. The sequence goes on from CAZUYD010000034.1 coordinate 9,955, forward strand.
TTCTTGCGCGCTTACGCTCCAGGAGCGCGTCGAAGCGGACCTACTCGATTGCATCCAGCATGGAACCTATGCCCCCGGCGAAAAGATTCCCTCCGAGCACGAGCTCGCCGCATCCTTTGGGGTGAGCCGCGTGACGATTCGCATTGCGCTCAGCCGTCTGGTTGAGAAGGGGTACGTCGTCAAGCGGCAGGGGCGCGGCACCTTCGTACGACCGACCGTCCATGTGGAAAGCACGCTGACTTCGGGGAGCTTCACCGAAAACTGCATCAAGATGGGCTGCACCCCCTCGACACGCATTATCTGCGCGTGCGAGAACCCTGCAGATCCGGCCATTGCCCAGATGCTCGGAACAAACGATTCGCTCCTCGTCGAGGTTCGCCGGTTGCGCCTCGTGGACAGCGTACCGTGCATCGTGGAGTTCGACTATTTCCCTTCCGCGTATCGCTACCTGCTTACCACGCCGCTCGAAGACCGGTCGCTCTTCTCGACCATCGAAGAACGCGAAAAGATCGGCATCGCCGGGTTCGAGGATCTGTTTGGCATTGAAGCGGCGTCTGAGGAACTGGCTGTGCTGCTTGGCGTAGAGCCCGAGACTCCGCTGCTCAAAGTCACCGAGACGGTGCTCGACCTCAATGGAAACGCAATCTACGTCAATCTGCAGTTCATCGCCACCGACCGATACACCTACGCCATCGGCTCGCGCAAGCAGTAACACGGCCGAGCGCGGTGCCGGCCCATGGCGCCGGCTTCCCATCAGCTGTTCCAAGCGCTCGAAGGCACGCGAATTCACCCGCAGCGCCGCTTCGGCGCGAAGGCTCGCATGCAGCACCCGCTCCGCAGGTTCGAAAGAGCGCGAAATTCAAGACGAGCGACCGTGCGGCGTGGGGCATGTCCGCAACCGTGCTATAGATATTTGCGCCAATCCTCTTCGTCCTCGGCGTCATCGGCACGCGCGGCAGCTGCTTCCTCGGCGCGCGCCGCTTCGGCGGCAGCAGCCGCAGCCTCCGCATACGTGGTCTTCGGCGCCTCGGGAAACGCGCTGAACGCATGCGAGAACTGCGCGAAATGCTCATCATAGCGCGTGCGCGGAACAGCGAAGATCACCTGCTTGACCCCGTGGGTACCGCTGGCGAGCTCCGCGCGAAACATCTCCGCCACCTGCCCGGCATCCCAACCGAATGCGCCGCAGCCATAGGCACCGAGCACGGCCTTTTCGCGTCCCAGGGTATCGATGATGGCGAGCACGAAACGGATGCGCGTGCGCATGGCATCGGCAAGCACGTCATCGGAGATGTGGTAGTCGGCCTTTGCGCGCTTCGCGTTGGGCGCCGCCGCCACGATCACATCGGCATAGGCATGCATCTTGTTGCGCTCGAAGCGCACTGCGGGCACCACCAGCGCGCGCTCGCGGTAAAGCTCGCAATTGATGTTTCGGCGGCGGTTTTCGCCATACCAGTCACGCTGCTCGCCGAGCACGTTGAAGAGATACGAATCCGCGCAGAGCGCTTGCTCTTGCGCCCACGCGCCCTTGATGTATCCACCGCCCGGGCTCACGAAGGAAGCGAAGTCGAGCACCGCGAGGTCGCAAAACTGGGCGTATCCGCGGCCGTTGTCGAGAATCGCGGCGATGCTATCCTGCGCGACCACCGAAACCTCGGGCACGCACGGCTCGGGCACGCCGGCCTTCGGCATGCCGTCGATGGCAGCGACCCCGGCGCGAGAGCGCTCGATATCCTTGGCAAGGCGCTTCGCCACCTCGGTCGTGTGCTGTTCGGCCGCCACGCGCCGCGCCTCGCGACGCGGGTTCTGCCTCGCATCTGTCTTGCCCTGCATCTTCCCCGCCATAGTGTTCTCGCCTTCCATCCGTCCGCACGCGCGGAATCGAGTGTTCGCCGCAATCTATCCTAGCCCAATTTGGCTGCTCTTCTGTGTAAAACCGCCGAGAATGCCGTTGGCGCTGAACGCATCGAGCTCGCAGCGCATCGCGGATTCGCCTATCAGCACCGTGTTATCGCCCGCAAGCGCCTCAGTAATCCGCCGCCGCAGGAGAATCCATCCAGTCGCGCACGAAGTCGCCGTACGTCCCCTCGATAATGGCACGCCGCGCGCGACGCATAAGATCGAGCAGGTAGTAGATGTTGTGCATCGAAAGCAAGATGCCGCCGAGCATCTCCTTGACCGTCACCATATGGCGAATGTGCGCGCGGCTGTACCCGCCCGTGCACACCGGGCACGTGCACCGCTCATCGATGGGGCGCGGATCGCGCGCGAACCTCGCATTGCGGAAGTTCAGCCGTCCCTCACTGGAAAACGCGGTTCCCATGCGCCCGGTGCGGGTGGGCAGCACGCAGTCGAACATATCGATGCCGCAGGCCACCCCGCGCACGAGCGTCGTGGGGTTGCCGACACCCATGAGGTAGCGCGGCTTAGTGCGCGGCATGTACTCAGATGCAAGGGGCGCGAGCGTCTCGAACATAACCTCATGGCTCTCCCCCACCGAATACCCCCCGATGCCGTATCCGGGGAAATCGCCCATGTCTTCAAGCCGCTGAAGGCTTTTCACCCGTAAGTCCATATGCATGCCGCCCTGAACAATGCCGAAGAGCGCCTGGTCGGGACGGGTGTGAGCCGCATAGCAACGCTCCGCCCAGCGGCTCGACAGATCGGTTGACCGCTCAACATCGCGGCGCTCGACCGGATACCCAATGCATTGGTCGAGCTGCATGCAAATATCTGATCCGAGCCTCTGCGCGATCTCCATGTTGTCCTCGGGACTCCAGAACACATGGCTACCGTCGTAGTCGGTCGCGATAAACCGCACGCCGTCGTGGGAGAGCTTGACGGCATCTGAATGGCTAAACACCTGAAACCCGCCCGAATCCGTCAGGATGGGCCCATGCCAGTTCATGAACTGATGCAGGCCGCCCATCTCGGCGATGAGGTCAGCACCCGGGCGCATTGCTAGGTGATAGGTATTGGAAAGCACGATCTGCGCACCCAGCCCCGCCACCGTCTCCCACGGTATTCCTTTCACCGTAGCGCGCGTGCCGACCGGCATGAATATCGGGGTCTCGATGTCGCCGTGGGGCGTGTGCAGCACGCCGGCACGCGCATGCGTGGCGGGATCTTCGGCAACGATGTCGTAGGTGAAGAGAGACTGATCCATGGTGCTCCTTATTCAGCGAACAACTGGCCTATGCGCCAAGTGTTCAGTATACCGTTGAGATGACGGCATGCAGGGCTCAGGGCGCCATCGAAGGCCCGCATCGACAAGGGTCCGACGTGTCACCGGGGTTCAACGCGCCATAAGAGCCCGCGCAGCCTTACGGCTGCGGGAGGCTTCAACGCAGGGCGGCTCCGCTGCGAGATGGCCGTACGTCCACGCGCGAGGGATGTGCCTAATGCTTGCTCCTGGCCCCTTGGCGCTTTCTACCACCGCCGAAGACGCTCCCCTTGCGCGCGGTGCGCCGCAGGTTCTCCATAACCTCGTCTTCACTCGAACCTTCGAGCATCGTCTTGATGTGCACGATCACATCGCGCAAGCGAGCGGCCTCTTCGAAGTCCATCGCCTCGGAGGCGGCTCGCATATCGTCCTCCATCGTGGCGACGATTCGTTGAACCTCGTCCTTGGGAAGGTCGGCGAGCTCTTCTGCCAGCCGCTGACCCGCCGATGCCTCGATACCCGGCGCTTCGCGCGCACCCGCACCAGAACTCGAAGGAGTGAAGAACTCGCCATGCCCCAGCGAGTCGCCGCGCGAACGGTCGCGCTTGCCTACGTTTTCCGCGGCTTCGGCGATGAAGCTCGAGATGTCGTTGATCGCCTTGCGCACGGTCTTGGGCTCGATATGATGCGCTTCGTTATACGCCGTCTGAATGGAACGGCGACGATTCGTCTCGTCGATCGCCTCGCGCATGGAGTCGGTGATGGTGTCCGCGTACATGATGACCGCGCCGTCTGCATTGCGCGCCGCGCGCCCGATGGTCTGAATCAGCGAGCGCCGGTTGCGCAGAAAGCCCTCTTTGTCCGCGTCGAGAATGGCCACGAGCAACACTTCAGGCAGGTCAAGACCCTCACGCAGCAGATTGATGCCCACCAGAACGTCGATCTTGCCCTGCCGCAGGTCACGAAGGATGTCCACGCGATCCATCGTTGCGGTGTCGGAATGCATGTAGTTGACGTGCACGCCCGCATCGAGCAGGTGGTCGGTGAGGTCTTCTGCCATGCGCTTGGTAAGCGTCGTCACCAGCACGCGCTCGTGCCGCGCCGCGCGCGCCATAATCTCGTCGAGCAGATCGTCGATCTGGCCACGCACCGGTCGCACATCGATCTTCGGGTCGAGAAGCCCGGTGGGGCGAATGATCTGCTCCACATTGTTCTGGCTCACGCGCATCTCGTAGTCACCCGGCGTCGCGCTCACGTAAATGAACTGGGGAACGCGCGCCTCGAATTCGTCAAACCGAAGCGGGCGGTTGTCGAGCGCAGACGGCAGGCGGAACCCGTGTTCCACCAGCGTCACCTTGCGCGAGCGATCGCCCTCGTGCATGCCGCGAATCTGTGGCACGGTCACATGGCTCTCGTCGATGATGCAGAGCATATCCTTGGGGAAGTAATCGATGAGGGTAAAGGGCGGCTCGCCCGCCTTGCGCCCGTCCAGGTGGCGCGAATAATTCTCGATGCCGTTGCAGTACCCCATGGTCTCGAGCATCTCGAGGTCGTAGGCGGTGCGCTGCTGCAAGCGCTGCGCCTCGAGGAGCTTATCCGCCGCCTTGAGCTCGGCGACGCGTTGCTCGCATTCGGTCTCGATGGTCTTCAGCGCGGCGGTCACCTTGGGCTTCTCCGTCACATAATGCGATGCGGGCCACACGGGAATCGCGTCGTACTCGCGCAACACCTCGCCGGTCACCTCGTCGATCTCGGCGATGAATTCCACCTCGTCCCCAAAGAACTCGAACCGAAGCGGATGCTCAGCATAAGGCGGATACACATCAACGGTGTCCCCGCGCACGCGAAAGGTGCCGCGCGCCAGATCATAGTCGTTGCGGTCATATTGAATGTCAACAAGCGCATGGATGAACTCATCGCGCTCAAGCGGTTCCTTCTTATCCACATTGGGGGCAAGTCCTGCATAGTCCTCGGGCGAACCGATGCCATAGATGCACGATACGCTCGCCACCACGATAACGTCGCGCCGACTCAGCAGCTGCGAGGTTGCTTGGTGGCGCAGCATCTCGACCTCTTCGTTAATCGATGCATCTTTCTCAATATAGGTATCGCTTTGCGGCACATACGCTTCAGGCTGATAATAGTCGTAGTACGAGACGAAGTAGACGACCGCGTTACGGGGAAAGAACTCCCGAAGCTCGCTGGCAAGCTGGGCGGCAAGCGTCTTATTCGGCGCCATGACGAGCGTGGGCTTGCCCACCGCCTCGATGGTCTTCGCCATGGTGTAGGTCTTACCCGATCCGGTTACGCCTAAAAGAACCTGATAGCGATCGCCTTTTTCGACGCCGTCAACGAGCGACGCGATCGCGTGGGGCTGGTCGCCCGAGGGCTCAAACGAGCTGACGACCTCGAACTGCGCCGCATCGCCATCCACGCCAAACCGTCGAAGCTCGCCTCCGACACGCTCGACCTCAAAGCCCGCCATAAGCAGCCGCCCCCTACCCCATAAACTCGCAAGATGACGAAACTAATCAAGAAAAGCTATTGCCGTAAAGCTCGGTATAGCGATCATATGCCGTGAGCACGTGAATGAGATATGCCTGCGTCTCGGGAAAGGTGATGGCGTTGTGCAGCACGGTTTCCTCTAAAGACCACAGGTCAACATAGCCCATGCCCGCGTTGTATGCCGCGATCGCCTGATCGACCGAGCCGTCGAAGTAATCCAGCAAATACCGCAGATACGCACAGCCGAATCGAATGTTTGTCTCGGGATCGAACAGATCCTCCGCGGAATACTCCGAGCCATCGACCAAACCTTTATCGATCATATCTTGCGCCGTCTCGGGCAATAGTTGCATAAGCCCCTCTGCGCCACGCGAAGACAGCGCGTCGGCATCCCAGCCTGATTCCACTTCAATCACCGCGGCAGTCAAAAACGGGCTGAGACCATATGCGGCACTCGCTTCCTTGATATATGTCTCATATGACAGCGGATACAAAGGCTTGACGAGCTGGGACGGGGCGGCGACGAACGCAAGCGAGATGAGGCCGAACAAAAGCACGGCACCAAACGTGATGCCACGAATCAAGCCGCCGAAGCGAATCCTTCTCATGATGAACGCTCCGCTTCGGTCATGGTGGTGGATGGGTTCTGCAGAAGGCCGCGCGAACAAAGCCAATGGTCGAGCGAAGAGAACAACGCAGCAGGGGTATCTGCGTTGCGAATCACCGTCGATGCAAGCGCGCAGAGCTCATCTTCAGAAGGCTGCCGATCCGCACGAGCGGCGAAATCTGAAAGCGACATTCCTCGATGAGACGCACGTTCGCGACGAACATCAAGCGGAACAGAGATGGCAACCGTCTCATTAGCGAGCGAAAACAAGTCCCGAACCGCATCGGGAACAGAAACCTCGATGATGGTAAGCTCGCTATCGACACGAGCAGGGGAATATGCGGTTCCCGCCTGATTGGCAAACACCGTACATAAAAGCTTCTCGCGCAAGACTGGATGAACTATGGCGTTCAGGCGCTGAGTCGCCTCGTCTGAAGCAAATGCACGCCGGGCAAGCACGGCTCGATCAATGCCGCCGGCCGCATCCACAACATCAGAGCCGAACGCTTCGGCAAGCTGAGATACGATAGCAGATTCAGGGACATACAGCTGCTTTGCCATAGCATCGAGATCGAGGCGATGCGCCCCTAAAGATTCGAGATACCGCGTCGCCGTCGTCTTGCCCGAAGCGATATTGCCGATGAAAAACGCGGTATACACGAGAGACTCCTCTCCATAACCACGAGAAAGTACCTACATGATGGTACGCGAAGAACATGAACCAGCAGTGTAGGAAATCGAGATAGCAAAAGACCCTTTGGAAAACCAAAGGGTCCTCTACATTCAATGTCCGGCTCGGTGCCGTCCACCGGTCAGCGGCGCCCTGCCCTCCCACGGGCTGAC
>CAZUYD010000035.1:0-16386 GCA_964624825.1 uncultured Enorma sp.
TATACGAACGCCTAGATGAAAGAGACAAGCTAGAAGGAACTATTCCAAGGTGGGGCGATGCCGTCGCGTGGTCGGAGCTTCATCACCCAGAGCCCTATCGGATGGATTGGGGCTAGCTAGACGCACTTTTTGTCCTATAAGCCAAAAGGCGCGAAGCTACGGAAACGCGGAGCTTTCCCGGTGGAGTGCGCAAGACGGCGGAACCGTCGAAGCGAACGCGGCGCTTTACATCGACGATTGCGCGAGCGGAGCCGCTCATGGCCATGTTTCACGTGTTTCATGCGTTTCACGCGTCCACTTTGCAAGTTTGGCGACACTTTACACGGTTTTGCCAAGCATACTGGTCATCGCTGCTAAAAAATACGCAGGTACGGGGATTGTCGTTTTCCCGACTACTCCCAGAAACCCCAAAAAGTGTCGCCAAACTTGCAAAGCGATCAAAACAGCCTCATGAAACACGCCGCAAACCGCGAAACCGCCGCGCCCTCCGCCCCGATTGGAACGAACGCCCTACCGGAACGCGCATTTGCCTCATACGCTGCGCACGATCGCGCGCAGCTCGCCTCAATTCTCGTTGATATCCACAATGCGCCCGTGCGGTGTTTTTCTGCATCTAAAGCAGGTAAGATAGCAGCGATGCTGTCGGCACCATCTGCGATATCACATGCGCCGAAAGGAGCGGTTTCGATGTTTCCCCTCGTGGCAGACGCATTGCCTGCCGCAGCCGCGGCTGTAGCAGACGCTTCGTCACAGCAGGCACCGATTCCTCTCGGAATCGAGCTCTTTGTTGTCGTCGTATCGTCTGCAAGCGGCGCGCTCTCCGCGCGACAAAACAAACTCGACTACATCGGCGCGCTCTGGCTGGCCTTGCTCGTGGGACTTGGAGGCGGCTTGCTGCGCGACGTCATCCTGCAAGTCGGCGATGTCTATATCTTGCAGGAACCGCTCGCGATTCCCATATCGCTCATCGCGGCGACCGTCGTCTTCGTGTTCCCCATAATCGTCGAGAAGTCCGATCGCTTGCTTGAGGTGCTCGATATCTTCTCGGTCGGCCTCTATGCCGTTATGGGAGCCGACAAAGCGATGATCTATGGTTTCGAGCCCACCGTCTGCGTCATGATGGGGTTCTTCACCGCCGTCGGCGGCGGCATGCTACGCGACATCTGCCTGGCCAAAACGCCCTACATCTTCCAACGAAGCAACTTCTACGCCATCGCGGCGATCGCCGGGTCGGCGGTATACATCCTGCTCGTAGACGGATTTGGCCTGTACAGCATGTTCGCTCTCGTAACAAGTACCTTCGTCACCATGGCACTGCGCTGGGTCTCCATGCGCTACAACATCCTCTCCCCCACCGAAGTCGATCTGTCTCGCATGGTTCCCCGTCGCAGGCGCGCAAACGAGGCGGCCATCGCAGCTCGAGGCGAGGCTCCCGCCCGCTCAGCCGAAGCCCCTGCCGAACGTCGCGAACGCGCCCTCGCAGACATCGAGGAGCGTCAGCACGAGGAGCACCGATAGCCCTACTTGCTCACCTGTCCGGCACGCACCGCGGCTTTCTTGCGGTCGGTCGCATTCAGGATGCGCTTGCGCAGGCGAATGTTCTTTGGCGTCACCTCAACGAGCTCATCGTCGGCGATGTACTCAAGCGCCTCTTCGAGCGTGAATACGCGCGGCGGCGTAAGCTGCACGGAGATATCCGCCGTCGAGGAGCGCTGGTTTCCCAGATTCTTGGTGCGCGCGATGTTCACCACCATGTCGCCCGGTTTGCTGCGCTCGCCCACGATCATGCCCTCATAGCACTCGGTGCCCGGCTCGACAAACAGCTGGCCGCGCTCCTGCAGCGTACCGAGCGCATATGCTACGGCCTTCTCGGTCGTCATAGAGATCATCGCGCCGTTGTTGCGCCCGCCCAGCTCGCCCGCATAGGGGCCATATTCCAAGAAGGTATGGTAGAACACCCCCTCGCCATGAGTGACGTTCAGGACGCGGTTCCTCAGACCCATGATGCCGCGCGTGGGAATCTTGAACTCAAGGTGCGTCACCGTGGCACCCGACTGCATGCTCACCATGGTGCCGCCCGCGTTGCCGAACACCTCGATGACCTTGCCCGAGAACTCGTCAGGGCACTCGACGACCGCCTGCTCCACCGGCTCCAGCTTGTGGCCGGCGTCATCGGTTTTGAAGAGCACGCGGGGACGGCCCACTTGGAACTCGAAGCCCTCGCGGCGCATGGTCTCCATCAGCACGGAGAGGTGCAGGATGCCGCGACCAGATACCTCGACACCGCTCTTATCTTCGAGCTCACAGATGCGCATGGTCACGTTGTTCTCACCCTCGCGCTCGAGACGCTCCTTGAGCTGGCGCGCACCCACGATGTCGCCATCTCGGCCAACGAGCGGCGAGGTTGAGGCCTCGAATACGACGGAGAGGGTCGGAGGATCGATCTCGATGGGGTCGAGGTGCAATGGATGCTCGGGGTCGGTATAGACGTCGCCGATATCGGTGCGCTCGATGCCCACCACCGCGGCGATGTCGCCTGCCTGAACCTCGTCGCACTCGGCACGGCCAAGGTAGTCGAAGGTATAGAGCTGCTTGACCGTCGCCGTCGAGCTCGATCCGTCGTTTTTCACCACGAGAATCGTGTCGCCGTCGTGAAGCGAGCCCGAGAACACGCGGCCTATGCCGATGCGCCCCACATAGGCGGAATGGTCGATGGTCATGCACTGCATCGCAAGCGGTGCGTCCTCGTCAACCTCGGGCGCAGGCATGTCGTCGAGAATCATGTCGAGCAGCGGATACATATCCATGGTGCCGTCATTGGGGTCGCGGCGTGCGTAGCCGTTCACGGCGCTCGCATAGACCACGTGCTCCATGGCAAACTCGAGTTGCTCATCGCTCGCCCCGAGGTCTGCCATCAGGTCAAGGCAATCGTTGTACGCCTTCTCGGGGTCGGCGCCGGGGCGGTCGATCTTGTTGAGCACGATCATGATGGCGAGGTTGGTGTCTATGGCGTGCCGCAACACGAAGCGCGTCTGCGGCATGGGTCCCTCAAAGGCATCGACGAGCAGCAGGGCGCCGTCGGCCATCTTGAGCACGCGCTCGACCTCCCCGCCGAAGTCGGCGTGGCCGGGCGTGTCGATGATGTTGATCTTCACGCCCTTGTACTCGATCGAGCAATTCTTCGCAAGGATGGTGATGCCGCGCTCGCGCTCCTGATCGTTTGAATCGAGCACGCGCTCCTCGACTTGCTGATTGGCGCGAAATGCATCCGTGGCGCGCAGGAGTTTGTCCACCAGAGTGGTCTTACCGTGATCGACGTGGGCGATGATAGCGATATTCCGCAGATTCTCGACGCGCATTCCTACTCCCCGTGCTCAAGAAATCAAGTTCCATTTCGGCGAACCAGCAGATTATAGCGCCAAATGGCAACATGGGAGCCGGGCATGCCTAGGATGCCTGCTTTGTGAACGATTTATCGCGGGGTACTGCCGTGCGCAGGGCAACAGGCGCGCGGTGCGCGGCCGCATAAAGGTGCACGGCGCGCAAGGCGCCGGATGCGAAAAGAACCGAGCGCGCAACGACATGCCATCCATGCAAGGGGCTGCCACGTGAAAGGCGCCGGGCGAGCGGGATGCCGATCACGCGAGGCGCTTGAAGGAAGGACGAGCGCGCAAGACTCGGCGATCAGATCAACGGCGGTTCCTCACCCGCCGGGCAGGGGTCGCTCCAGGCGAAATCGTCGCCTTCGCCGACGCCATCAAAGAGCACATAGGCAGAATATCCCGTTGGCCTGCCATTCTCGTCAAGCATGCCGCGCTCGTAGAAGCTCACGAGCAGCGCGTCGTGAAAGCCATCGTCCAGCTCGACGCCACCCACATACCCAATGGCATATCGCTCGAGCACGTCGAGGTCTTCGGTCGGGGCTCCCGCCGCACTTGAGGAAACCAGGTTGCGCGCGGCCTCGAGGCAAGCCTCCTCGCCATCGTCGCCCAGCGTCGCCTCGCTTCGGTTTCCCTGGGCGTCCTCCATGCAGACCGCGACGCCCACATCGTTTCCCGCGGCGAGCTCATCGAGCAGATAACCGATGAAATCGCACACCATCTCGTCCAGCTGGGGCGATACTGAATTTGTTGTGCCATCTGCCATGATGTGCCCTCCTTGCCGCTCATTCTAGCATGGCATGCGCCTGAGAGGCCGTGCGGTGCCCGACTGCGCGTCCGCGCACTTGCATAGCGGGCAGCCCGCAAGGATGCTATGCGCGGCTGCAAGGCCGCATGCTGCGCAGCCCATGCATCGCGCGACGTATATGCTTACGTTTCGTGTCCGTCTAGAGCCTTGCCGCCTCTTCGGCGATGCGGCGCGCGGCGTCACGCTGGCTGAGCAGCTCCGCGGCGCGCCGTTGCAGCGTGGCGATCTGCCCCGACAGGCTCACCACGTCCACAATGCCCCAAACAACCAACATGGATGCCACCGAGAACACCAGCGTGCCGACCGTTCCGCGCATGCGCGAGCACAGAAGCATCGCCAGCGCGGCAACGGCCACCATGCCGCCCATGCTGCGGCGCCGCTCGCGCATGGTGCGCGCCTGGGCGGCAACGGACAGCCGTGCGGTCTCGGCCGCGCGCGCCCTGGCTTCGGCTTCGAATCGAATATCCTCGGCCGTGGAGGTACCGCCTGAAGGCGTTCGCGCTCGTGCGGCGCGACGCCCGCCCTGGCGGCCGGCTCCACCCAAAAGCACCTCGCGCGCCTCGTTGATGCGCTTCATCTGCTGCTCCGCACGCGCCTGGAGCCGCTTGTTGCTTCCATAGCGATCGGGGTGAAGCATCTGGGCAAGCTCGCGGTGCGCCGCAGTTATCTCGGCACGTGACGCGCCCTCGGAAAGGCCGAGCGCGGCAAGCGCTTCATCCCGCGTCATCGCGCAACTCCTCGACAAGGCCAGTCAGCTGCGCCATGCATCAGGCTGCCTTCCGCTCTGAACAGCAGACCGCCAGTTATGCCGCATAGCAAAAGCGACGAGCCCCGCAGCGTGTCGTCACGCGCCTTGCCAGAAAAACCACAGCCGGTCATCGCCGAACCCGCATGCTCGCACCACATGCTTCGCGCACCAGCTTGCCAGCGCCGAACCGGAGACGCCGTCAACGCCATCTGTTCGCGCCGCATGCTACATGGCTCCCAGCTCGCCCACCACGTGGCCGATCCGCTTCTCGGGTTCAAGCACCGAGACGCCCTCGTGCCTGAAGAAGCGCGCGGGATCGTGCATCAAGTCCTCGAGCGGGATGAGCACAAAGTCGCGCTCCCCCAGCTTAGGATGCGGAAGCTGTAGCTTGCTGCCGCCGTGCGCTTCGCCGTCCATCCACAGCAGGTCGCAGTCGATAATGCGCGGGCCGTTTGGGCGCGCGCTCTTGGTGCGGTTGCGCCCCAGCTCGTTCTCGACCGCCAACAACTCATCGAGAAGCACCAGCGGCGCGAGCTCCGTCTTGATTTCGATCACCGCGTTCGCAAACGGCGCCTGACGCGTTTCGTACGCCGGCTCACTCTCGTAGATTCGAGAGCAGTTCGACACGCACGTGAGCGGAATCTCCGCGATGAGGTCGCGCGCCGCACGGATGTTGTCAAGGCGTTGCCCCATGTTTGAGCCAAGCGCTACGAACGCACGGCGCGGCTGGGGTCGCGCAACCGCCCAGAACCCGTTCAAGAACTGGGCAAACCCCGCAACGTCATGCACGCGCACGATATTCGCGCCGTTTTCGATGGCGCCGAGGCACACGCCGAACGTCGCGGCATCGCGGTCGGATGCCTCCCGCACGCCCGAAATGGTACCGATGAACCGCTTGCGCGACACCGCGCACACAAGCGGGTACCCCAGCGAAGCCATCTTGGCGGTCTCGCGCTGAATGATGACGTCCTCGTTCGCAGACTTGCCAAATCCTGCGCCCGGATCGATGCAGATGCGCTCGCGCTCCACCCCTGCGTGCATCAGCGCGCGCGCCTGGTCGGAAAGAAAGCCCATCACGCGGCGCATGATGGGAGCGGAATCGGGCAGCGTGAAACGACGCAGCTGAGAGGTGCTCACATATGCCTCGGCATGGCGGGCGGAGCGGCGCATGGCCGCGACGAGCCCGTCGGCCGCAGCCTCGGCGTCGCTCGACACCGTGGCATCGTCGCTCGCAGCGGTTACGGCGCTCGCGCCGGCCTCGTCCGCCGCCTCGTTCTCGCTCTCAAGCTTTTCATCCGTTGCCCGAACAGGCTCCGTCGCAGTGGCCGCAGACCCGTTGGGGGCGTCGCCGAGCGGAAGCTGCTGCTGCACCAAACCGCCTGCGAGCTTCGAGGCGCCCAGCACGCGGCCACGGCCGCGCTTGCCCTGCCTTCCGCCCTTTGCCGCCGCCTCTTCCTCGGCTTCCCGCGCGCGCTCGGCAACGTACGCCGCAGCCGAGGTGTCCAGCTGCACCGCGGTACGCGAGCGAGAGGGTTGCTCGGAAACCGCGCCCGCATGCACGATGATCGCACCGCAGGTGGTATTTTTTATAAACTCGACCATCTTGGGATCGGTAAAGCCCGTAACATCGTTCACGATCGAAGCGCCCACCCGTACCGCAGCTTTGGCAACCTCGACGTGGCGGGTATCGATGGACACGATCGCCCCATGCGATGCGAGGGCGCGCACCACCGGCAGCACGCGATGCGCCTCCTCGTCGGGGCTGACGGGACGAAAGCCCGGGCGCGTTGACTCGCCGCCCACATCGATGATGTCGGCTCCTTCGTCGAGCATCTCGAGGCCGCGCGCGATCGCCGCATCGGGGTCGAGATGCTCTCCGCCGTCGCTGAACGAGTCGGGGGTGACGTTGAGCACGCCCATGATGCGCGGGCGATCGAACGTGAGCGTATAGTTTCCGCAGCGCCAAGCCTTGGTGTCGTAAGCCATGACATTCCTTTCGCCGCATCTGCGCAGCACGAATCGCCGCGCAGATGGTCGATACAGAGCTTTTTCTATTGTATCCGGCGCCGCGCCCAACAAAAACGCACGAACCTAGGTTACAGGAAATAAGAATGCGTGCGCGGCACGGCAAGGCACGCGGCATCCCGCCTATATGGGAAGTGCCAGACATATGGAAGACGGCGTCCAGTAGAGCCGGCAGAACCGATGGCGGCAGCTGGGTTGAACCGGCGTTGTCGCCGATACCAGCGACGGCACGGAAAACAGGGCGGTATCGCCGCAACCGGCACCAAGAGGGAGACGGCGCATCCGCTGCCAGCGACATAGAGGCGAAGCACGCACGCCTGCCGCTAGAAGTGAAAAGCCCGAGCGATGTCGCACGAGATGAGCACGTCTGCCGTGGCATCTTGCGGCGTCGGGTCGCGATTGACGATGACGATCGCGTCGCCGCCGAAGTATTGGATGAGCCCCGCCGCGGGATACACCACAAGCGACGTCCCGCCGATGACGAGCAGGTCGGCGTGCGCGATGGCGTATATCGCCCCCTCAAGCACGCTCTGGTCGAGCGCTTCCTCATAGAGCACCACGTCTGGCTTGACCGCTCCGCCGCACGTCGAACACCGCGGAATACCGTTTTCGTCCTCAAGCTCGCGCGAGACCACTTGTTCGGCCGAATACACCGCACCGCACCGTTGGCAGATATTGCGATGCACCGAACCGTGAAGCTCGAACACGCGCTGGCTGCCCGCGGCCTGGTGCAGCCCGTCGATGTTCTGCGTCACCACGGCGTCAAGCGAACCCGCCTGCTCGAGCTCGGCCAGCTTCCGATGGCACTGGTTTGGCTGCGCCCCAAGCGCGACCATGCGCGCGCGATAGAATCGAAAGAACTTAGCCGGGTGCGTTTGATAGAACGTATGCGAGAGCATGACCTCTGGCGGGTACTCGAATTGCTGGTTATAGAGCCCAGTAACACTGCGAAAATCGGCGATGCCGCTTGCCGTGGAGACCCCCGCGCCACCAAAGAACACCGCGTGCCTGTGCGCGCAAAACAGCTTCTGAAGCTTCTCGGCCGCCTCATGCGAATCGGTGATTGCCCGGCCCTGATTCGCCATAGCGTTCCACCCCGCTCCCGCAACATGGTAACCTAGCACCTGGTGTTAGGTTACCACGGTATAAGGAGCCTGAATGGTACGCATCGTCCCTGCAGCGCCCGAGCGCACGTACACCTTTGCGTCGTGGAACGTGAACGGCCTGCGCGCCGTCCTCAAGAAGGAGCCGAGCTTCGCAGAGGTGATGCACGCGCTCGACGTCGATATTCTGGCCATTCAGGAAACGAAGCTGCAGGCAGGGCAGGTTGAGCTTGATTTCCCCGGCTACCTGCAGGTATGGAGCTACGCAGAGCGCAAGGGCTATTCGGGAACCGCCGTGTTCGTGCGCGAGGACGCCCTCGGGGCGCCGCGCACGGTTCGTCATGCCGAGAGCCTGGTGCCCTTAGCCGGTGAGGGCGACGCGGCAGAGCTTGTTGCGGCCGCGGCGACCGAGGGGCGCATCTGCGCGCTCGAGTTCGATCGCTTCTGGTTCGTAGACGTCTATACCCCGAACGCCCAAAACGAGCTCGCGCGCATCGAGACGCGCATGGCCTGGGACGATGCGTATCGCGTCTTTCTAAAAGCGCTTGAGCGCGAGACGGAAAAGCCCATTGTCACCTGCGGCGACTTCAACGTCGCACACGAGGAAATCGACCTGAAGAACCCGAAAACCAACCGCGGCAACGCGGGCTTCTCGGACGAGGAGCGCGGTAAGTTCACCGAACTGCTGGACGCAGGCTTCACCGACACCTTCCGCCATCTGCATCCCGACGAAGCGGGCGCCTATAGCTGGTGGAGCTACCGCTTCAACGCGCGCAAGAACAACGCGGGGTGGCGCATCGACTACTTCCTGGTGAGCGACTCCATCGCCGACCGCGTGCGCGACGCAGGCATACGCTCGGACATCTTTGGCAGCGATCACTGCCCCGTCACGCTTACGATCGAGTTGTAACAGCTCGACAAGCAACCCGCAGCGCAACGGACAGCCGCGACACAGAATAGGAAAATCCTGGGGCGCTACAGCGTCATGTTCGGGTCGGCATCGATATCGAATGGCGCGAACTCGCCGCGCTCAAACTTACGGCGCGCCACCTCGGCGATCATCGCGGCGTTATCCGTGCAGGCATCGCGTGGCGGAAGCGTCACGCGCACGCCCTGACGACCGAGCTTTCTCACCATCATCTGCCGCAGGTGCGGGTTTGCCGCAACGCCGCCGCCGATGCAGTACTCGCGCGCACCCGTTTCGCGCAGGGCGTTCCACGCTTTCTTATATTGGACGTCGAACACCGCCGCCTCGAACGACGCCGCCAAATCGGGCAGGTGCATCGTATGGCCGGCTGCGCTCTCTTGCTCGATGTAGTTCACCACCGCCGTCTTAAGCCCCGAAAGCGAGAACCGGTAATCCCCTTTGCGGTTGAGCGCCCGGGGGAAGTCGATCGCCCGCGGGTCTCCGGTCTCGGCGAGGCGCGAAATGATGGGGCCGCCCGGATACCCAAGCCCCAGCGCCTTCGCGACCTTATCGAACGCCTCGCCCACCGCATCGTCGAGGGTTTCGCCCAGCACCTGGTAATCGCCCCAGTCGCGCACATGGACGAGCATGGTGTGCCCGCCCGATACCAGCGTGAATATGAACGGCGGTGTAAGATCGGGCCGCGCAAGCACATTCGCGAAGAGATGCCCCTCCAGATGGTTCACCGCGATGAGCGGCACATTCGCCATGTAGGCGAGTCCCTTGGCGAAGGCGACGCCTACCACCAGCGCTCCCACAAGTCCTGGACCTTGCGTCACGCCGATCGCCGCGAGCTCCTGCGGCTCGAGCGCCCCGCCAGAAAGACCGAGCGTCGCGCTCGCCTCTTCAAGCGCGGCATCCACGACCCCCACGATGGCCTCGACATGCTTGCGCGAAGCGATCTCGGGCACCACGCCGCCGAAGCGCGCATGAAAATCAATCTGTGTGGACACCTGGTTGGCGAGCATCGTGCCATCGGCGTCGATTATGGCGGCCGCCGTCTCGTCACAGGAGCTTTCGATTGCCAGTATGGGCTTGCGACGGCATAGCTCCGCACGCTCCTCTTCGGTGCGTTGCACCGGGGGAAGCGGCCAGGCGCGTACCGCCACCGTGGTCGGCTCCGGCGATGCCGCCTCGACGGGGAGTTTCAGCGGAAGCGGCGCGCGCATGATTACGGCATCGGAGCCCTGCCCATAATAGTTCGGCCGCATACCGACCTGTTCAAATCCCAACGACTCATAAAGCGCCCGCGCCGGCTCGTTGCCATGCTCCACTTCGAGCAAGGCCGCCGTGCAGCCAAGCATCTGCGCGTCATAACTCACGTGCGAGAGAAGCTTTCGCGCGATACCGGCGCGGCGGCGCTCGGGTGCGACCGCAACGTCTAGGATCTCGACATCCTGCCCGACCACCATGCCGCCGGCAAGCCCCACGAGCTCGCCGGCATCGTGCGCAACCCACCAGCTGCGCGGCACGGAGGCGTTCGCGCGAAGCTCGTCCAAGAACTGCGCAGCCGTCCAGGGCGTGTGCGCGGCTCCGGCATAGCTGGCCCCTTCAAGCGCCGCAGCCGCCTCGGCATCCGCGGCACCCATGGGCCGAAGCTGCAGATGGCGCCCGGCCAGCTCGTCGGCAACACCGGTCAGCGCGCTTCGGGCGCTCTGCGTGAGCCCCAACCGCCGGCGCTCGTTTTCCTCGGCGTCCGAAAGACGCGTGTAGATGGGTAGCACCAGCGCTGGGTCACCGTTCGCCACGGTCGAACCGGCTTCCCCTCGCGCCGCGCACCACGCATCCAGCAACCCATCACCGCTCGGCCACCAGAGCGAGCGATCGACCCGCCGCGTCAGTCCCGCCTCATCGAACACCGCACCATAGCGCACCAAGCCATCGCCCGTCAGCTGGAGCGCATCGGCATCGTCGCGCGCCGCCCACGCCGCCACGGCATCTGCAGCCTTCACGACATGCTCGCGCTCGAACAGCCGGTGCACGCCCGCCTCATCGAGCTGGTAGAGCGCCGGATACACCTCGCCACGCATGGCATCGGCCGCAACGCCGAGCAGCCCGCGCACCCCTGAGCGCCACGACGTCCACGCGCAGGCGTCGAGCGCCGATGCGCCATACAACGGCCGATTTGCGCCCCGCGCCAGCCCCTTTGCCGTCGAGATGCCAATGCGCACCCCGGTGAATGATCCCGGGCCTCGCCCCACGATGAACGCGTCGATGTCCTCGCGCGCCACACCCGCTGCGACGAGCGTTGCATCGAGCGTGTTGATCAGCTCGATGTTTGAATGCCGACGACACATATGGTCGCCCCGGGCAAGCACCTCAACCGCGGGCTCGCCGCCACCAAGGCGCGCTACCGCGCACACCAACATATCGGTCGAAGTATCGAGCGCCACCGCCAGGCGCGACTCGAGACCTGTCCTCATCGCATAGACCTCCGAAGCCTCATCAAAAAATCCTGTGCAGGGACGCTGCGCAGGGGGCCTGCACGCACGGCCTGCGCAGCGCGCGCATGTTGAAGACTGCGCCCGAGCTCGCCCTAACGCATCCTGAAAGGCGCGCTCACCGCAGCGCGCGTTGAACCGCCTCATCGATCGCGTGCGCCAAATGCTCTGCGCGCGCACCATGGGGCTCAAGCGCAATGGCGCGCGCCTGCTCCCCGCTTCGCGAGATTATCACGCCCAGATATTCGTCGGCGAGCTCATCTTGAAACTGCTCGCCCCACTCCAAAAGACACACGCCCTCGTATCCCAGCACGTCGTATATGCCCGTATCCTCGAGCTCGAAAGCGTGCTCAAGCCGGTACAGGTCGAAATGGAACAACGGGATGCGGCCCCCGTCGTGCACCGCCATAAGTGCGAAGGTGGGACTCGTCACAGGGCGCTCGTCGCCCAATCCACGCGAAACGCCCTTCGTGAACTGAGTTTTTCCCACCCCTAAGCCGCCAGAGAGAATGAGCACGTCCCCGTCGGCGAGCGCGGGGGCGATGAGCTCCCCAATACGCTCGGTATCGGCCGGCGATGCGCTATGATACAGCCCCTCGGCCGCGCGCTCCAATGCCATAGAAACTCCCCAGCCCTACTCGTCGATCTGCGGCAATGCGTCCGAACCCGTCGCGGCGCACGGTGCCGGCGCGTCAGCAGGCACATGCGACGCGAATGCATCGACTGCCACGCGCGGCTCGGTCGATGCGTCCGCCGCGCGCGGTGCTGGCGTCTCGGCCGTCGGATGCCGTGCGAGCCAATCGCCCAACATGCGAAAATCCGCCTCAAGGAGCTCCTGCCATGCCGGATTGCGCAACGCCGCCGCCGGATGAAATGTAGGCATGACGGTAAAGTGACCCGTCTGGTGGAAGCGCCCGCGCAGCCGCGTGATGCCGGTCTCGGTCTTAAGCACAAAATGCGTGGCGGGATTCCCCAGCGTCACGACGACATCGGGCCAGATGCTTCGAATCTGCTCGCGCAAAAACGGCGAGCACGCAAGAACCTCATCCGGCTTCGGGTTGCGGTTCCCCGGCGGACGACATTTGAGCACGTTCGCGATGTATATCTCCTCGCGCGTAAGCCCGGCAAGCGAAAGAATGCCGTTCAGGTTCTCTCCCGCGCGCCCCACGAACGGTTCGCCCTGCAAATCTTCATTGCGCCCCGGCGCCTCGCCCACAAACATCACCCGTGCCCGGGGGTTTCCCACACCGAATACGATGTTCGTGCGCGTCTGGGCGAGCTCGCAGAGCCGACAATCGCCCAGCACCGCACGGATCTCATCAAGCGAGACTTCGCGTGGCGCCTGCTTGGTGTGCCCGGGAATTTGCATAACGCCCATGGTTCCTCCTTGCACGCCGCAGCACATGCGCTGCGTCAGCTTGTGCTACAGATATACCTTCTCAAGCCGCATGCCGAAACCGCAGGCAACCTCGTAGTTGATGGTTCCGCGCAGCTGTGCCATCTCATCCATGGTAATCACCGCGTCGCCGTCACGCCCGACGATGGTCATCACGTCCCCGTACTCGGCTTCGGGGATCTGGTGGATCGGCCTTTGCTGGATCGCAACCATGCACTGGTCCATGCAGATATTGCCCACCTGCTTGATGCGCTCCCCGCGATAGAGCACTTCCATGCGGTTGGAAAGCGTGCGCGCCAGGCCGTCTGCATAGCCTATCGGCAGCGTGCAGATCTGCACGGCCGTCCGCGGCACCCGATACGCGTATCCGTATCCCACGCCCTCACCCATCGCCGGGTGAATGGTGCGCGTCACGCGGGCGCGCACGCTCATAACGGGTTCGAGCGCCATGCGCATGCGCGAAGCCTCACAGGGCTGCAGGCCATACAGACCGATTCCCACGCGAACCATATCATGGCGAATCACCGAATCGAGCATGGTGGCCGACGTGTTGTTGCAGTGGACGATCCCGCAGGGGAACCCGGAATCTTCCAGGGCGGCGACCGCCTCGTCGAAGCGCTTGCACTGCAACTTGTAATCCCAACCGTCGATATCGTCGGCAGTCGCGAAGTGCGTGAACACCCCGTCGCACTCAAGCCCCCGGTGAAAGCCTATGCTGCGGCAGAACTCAACCACGTCTGCGTAGTGCACGCCGATGCGGTTCATGCCTGTTTCAATCGCGAGATGGTATTTGCCGACCGTTCCGGCACCCGCGGCGCATTCACCATACGCCAGCGCGAATTCGATGGTATAGACGGTCGGCACCAGGTTATGTTCGAGCAGCAGCGGAACGGATTCGACGGGTGGCTCGCTTAGGATGAGGATAGGCGTTGTGGTGATACCGCCCTCGCGAAGCTGGATGCCCTCGCGGACGGTCGCCACCCCGAACATGTCCGCACCGGTCGAATGCATCACCCGGGCGCACTCAACCGCACCGTGCCCGTATGCATCCGCCTTCACGACGCAGCACAGACGCTGGCGCGAGTCCAAACGATTCCTGAACGCGCGCACGTTGCGGCGCAGCGCTCCCCGGTCAATCTCGATCCATGCCCAGCGCGTCTCGGGCACCTTCCGCATATCCATAGCGCACCCCCTTATGCCGACACCGTACCCTCTCATGCATCCGATGCATCGAGGTCACTCAGCGACGCCTCGGCTGCGATCTGCATCGCATCGCCGATAAGATCGATAAGGTCGGTCGCCATAACGCTCTTCTCGCCATACTGAGCCTCGGCCGCAAACCCGGCATATGAGTGAACCGTCACCGCATAGGCGCACAGCAGCTCCCACGGACCATCGTATCCGCGAGCAAGCGCGATCGCGCCGGCCAAGATCCCGGCGAGCACATCTCCCGACCCTGCCGTCGCAAGCGCTGCCGGACCAGACAGCGGAAGAAGCACCCGCTCGACGCCAACGATCCCGGTAACCGGGCCTTTCGCCACAACGACCATGTCGCTCGAGCCCGCGGCCCACAGCAATTGCTGTGCCGCGTCGATCGCCTCTCCCAGATTCTCCACCGGCTTATCGCCCACCAAGCGCGACAGCTCCTTATGGTGCGGAGTCAACACCAGTGGCGCGTCACGGCGATACAGCTCGGGTGTTTGGTCGATTCCGTCGATCGCGACCTTCGACAGGCAATTGAGCGCGTCTGCATCGAGCACCAGCGGCACATCGAGCTTCAAGAGCCCCGAGACCACGTCGATGCAGCCCGCAGCCGTCGTGATGCCCGGGCCGCAGAGCACGCAAGAGAACTTCTTCGCCGCCTCGCATACCGCCTTGCGCGCCGGCGCCCCAAATGCACCACGCGAGTCGCACGGAATATCGATGACCGGCACCGAGGGAAGCGCCAAGCGAACGAGATTCGCGCAGGCAGAAGGCGCTGCAACGGCGACATACCCCGCGCCCGCGCGCGCTGCCGATTTAGCCGCCATAATTGCCGCTCCGGGATATACCGCTGACCCCGCGACGACGAGCACCGAGCCGCGCGTGTACTTGTTGATGTTTGCGGGAAGCGGTTCGAAGAAATCGGTCAGGTCGCCCGGGCTAACGATCTCGGCCGCATGCTCGACATCGTTGATAACCTCATCGAGACGTTCATACAGCTCGCCGCAGACGATTTCACCTGCATACTCGGGGCCGTCAGCGCTATAGAGGCCAATCTTCGGCGCGAGCATCGTAGCTGTCCGCGTAGCGCGCACGCAATCATCCTCAACGACGCCCGTCTGAGCATCCAAACCAGACGGCACGTCGATTGAGATGACCTTCGCTGCGAGCTCGTTGAGGGTGGGAATCCAAATGGAAAACGGCGGGCGCAGCGTGCCGTGAAAGCCCGTGCCCAGAATCGCGTCGACTACAACGTCTGCCTTGCAAATCAGCTCGCTCAGCTCATTGCGCGACGGGCCGACAGAAATTGAGACGTCGCGCCCGGCGGTTCGCCGAGCCACATGGCGCGCGAGGGAGGACGAGATCTCATCGGGCTCGACAGGCGTCGCAACGTCAACCGCGACACCCTTCTGCGCCAGAATATCTGCGGCAACCCATCCATCTCCGCCGTTGTTACCAAAACCGGTCAAGACGAGCACGCGCCTCGGCTTCTCCTTCTCAACCTCGGCAGCGGCGAACTCGCCGGCGAACTCCATGAGCTCTGCCTTCGTGGTGCCCTCATGCTCGATGATGTCTTCGAGACGCCGTACCTCTTCACAGCTCAGAACTGGTCTCATGCGTGCCTCCGTGCTCTATATTGGTCTCGCTCGCAAGAGAGCGCAACTCGTTTTCTTGCGCCTGGTCTAGCTCATCTAGGATACCGCGAGCCTCTTTGAATGATTTCGCAAGTTCTGCGCGTTCATCGTTCGGCCGCTCTTTCGGCCGCGGGCGAGCCTGCGCGGTGATGGTCATGGCGTTGGCAATCGCAAGGTCATTGGTATGTGAAAGCGAAAGGGCCACTTCAACGATACCGCGCGCCTGCGCCAATTCAAGGGCGCGTCCCGTGAGCACCGCATGCGGACGACCCCGCTCATCTCGAGAGACGAAGACGTCTTTAAACCCGACGCCTTCAGAAAAGCCCACGCCCAGCGCTTTCAGCACGGCTTCCCGAGCAGCGAACCGGCACGCATAATGCACGGCAGGACGTGCCAAGCCATCGCAGTATGCGCGCTCCTCGTCGGTAAAGACACGGCGCGCAAACGCTGGGGTGCGCTTGAGAATCCGCTCCATACGAGAAATCTCAACGATATCGACTCCTATACCCGCCTCGGACATCGACACCTCCCACGTAAGATATGCTCGTTTGCGCATCAGGCACTATATTGTATCGGTAAACAGAAAAAGGGTCTCTGGCATAACCAGAAACCCTTTTCATTTCTGCGTCCGGCTCGGTGCCGTCCACCGGTCAGCGGCGCCCTGCCCTCCCACGGGCTGAC
>CAZUYD010000036.1:0-16160 GCA_964624825.1 uncultured Enorma sp.
CGCTGCTCCTGGCTCTGCACCACCGTGTTGGTGGGCAAGTGAGTGATGCGCACCGCCGAATAGGTGGTGTCCACGCACTGGCCGCGGGGGCGGCTCGCGCAGTAGGTGTCGCTGCGCCGAGCGGGCGGATCGATCTGGATATCGCTCGCATCTGCCTCGGGAAGCACCGCCACCGTCGCCGTGGACGTCTGGATGCGCCCCTGGCTCTCGGTCTTGGGGACGCGCTGCACGCGATGGACGCCGCTCTCGTATTTCATAACCGAGTACACCCGGTCGCCCGACACCTTGAACTCGATGCTCTTGAAGCCGCCCGCATCACTCGGGCTTGCATCGAGCACTTCGAGCTTCCAGGCATGGCTTTCGCAGAAGCGCTGGTACATCTTGAACAGGTCGCCCGCGAAGATGGCTGCTTCGTCGCCGCCCGCAGCGGAGCGAATCTCGACGATGGTGTTCTTCTCGTCGTTGGGGTCACCTGGGATGAGCATGAACTTGATGTCTTCCTCAAGCTGGGGAAGCTTCTCCTCATTTGCGGCGATGTCCTCCTGGAGCATGGCCTTCTCGTCCGCATCGGAGGTCTCGCGCAGCATTTCCTTGGCGGCATCGATGTCGTCGAGCGCGCTGAGGTACTCGCGGGCGCGCGCCACCAACTCGGCCTGCTTGGCGTGCTCCTTGGCGAGGCGGGTGTATTCCTTCTGGTTGGCGACGACGGAAGGATCGGAGAGCCTCTTCTCGAGCTCTTCGTAGGCAGCAATGAGTTTCTCGAGCTTGTCACGCATAAGCATCTCTTTCTGATAGAGCGGCCGAGGCCGTATGGCTTGACATGGCAGCATGCGCTGCAACGGTGAAAGGCGCCGCATACGGCACCAAAGAAAGCTAGAACATATCAAGCTTGAGATACATGCGCATAAACCCCCTTTGCTCGCCCACCTATCATACCTGCGCCGCACGCCGAAGCAAGCTTGGCGCGCGGCGCGGGCTCCACGTTCGCAAATTCGTCAAAACTGCACGGGATGCAGATCGGGCGCGGGGTCTAGATTGTGCCGACCATTCCCGCCCTGCTCATTTTAGGTAGGCCTACCAGGGAAGATGCAGGATGTGATGTCGGCTGGGAGCTACCGATCAGCCCTTCTGGCAGCAGAACTCAAACAGTGCGTCGTCCTTGAGGGCGAACATCACATCTTGCTCAGGCGTATCCTCGATAGGGCCGAGAATGACCTCGTCGCACCATGCTGCCGCAGCATCGAGATCGTCCGTTGCGAGCGCAACGTGGCGATGCGTCTTCATGACCTCGGGGGCGGGTGAGCCGTCCTCGAAGTACAGGTACTCGATGCCGTCTGGCGAGTCAGAGACGTTAGAGACCCATAGCTTTAAAGGAGCGACGTAACGCATGCCATCAACCTGGTGGTCGATGGGTATACCCGTGTGTGCATATGATAGCTTCATGCTCTGTCCCTTCTAACCATTCGAACCGACTCGAAACCTCATAGAACGCAAGCCGTCGTACAGAGCCTAAGCCGCTCCGCGCTACGACCGGGTCGCATCCGCATCGTGCTGAACGAAGCGCTCAAGCGCACTGCGAACGGCAGGATCCTCGAGCGCCAGCCGCACCCAAGGCGCCAGCTGCTCCGGACGGCCGGCAATGTAGCCATCGAGCTCGGAAAGCGAGACGCGCCGGACCTCGGAGATCTCCTCCTCGTTCACACGCAACAGCTCGCCGGGGGCAAGGCGTCCAGCAAAGATGCCGCACCATTCGCACTCGCACCGGCCGTCGCCGTGGTCTTCGCGATACACGATGTGCCCGAGCGGCGTCAGGGCGCTCATGACGCCGACTTCCTCTGCCAGCCGGCGCTCAGCCGCCGCAGCAAGCTCCTCCCCCACCTGGGGATGGCCGGCACAGGTATCGGCCAGCACGTTGCCCCATAGGCGCTTGAGGGCGCTGCGCCGGCACAGTAGCAGCCGCGCGTCATCGCCGGTGCCCTCGACCAGAAACGTCGAGAATGCCTGGTGCAGGATGCCCTCGCCACCATGGGCTTCAAGGCGATCGACCGCACCGATGGCCTCGCCCGCCCGCGAGACGGCGATGACGGCATCTTCGTCGTCCCACCGCGCCCGCGAACATGCCCGCGCCCGCTCGATTACCTGCTGCGCGGCTTCTCGAGCGGTGCCTATCAGCTGGGCGATGTCATCTTTGGTCGCGTTGTCTACATGGATGCCGCAGCTCGCAACGACCGGCACGTTCAGCTCGGTTGCGACGGCGGCCGCGATATCGCGCGCCGGCACCTCGTCGCGATGGCACGGCACGGCAAGGATGCTCACCGTGGCGGTGCGTCCCGGCTCGGGACGTGGAATGGCCTGAGCGGTCGCGCCCACATGGGCAGCGCCGGGCGTTGCAGAGGCTACGGTCACCGTGATGCCGCGCCCCGTGTCGACCATCGTGACATCGAGCTTGAACAGCCCTTCTCCCACGCAAAAGCTGCGAACGTCCATTGCCTCTCCTTACCCACTTGCAGCCGCGCCGCCGCATCGCGCTCGTATTGGACGGCAAGCTCAGCGCAACCCATTCATATGCCGTACGCCGACGCGCCGCGGCGCCGGTGTGCTTCGCACCGTCAATATACCGCATGGCGCACATCGCGAGCACAGCCCTGAAAAAAGCGGGTCACACAGACGTGCGACCCGCTCGCGCGTAGGCTTAGGCGTCAGTCCAGTGCGTTGGATCGACGTCCTTGAACTTCGCCCGCTGGAACCGGTGCTTCTGATCGAACGGCACGGTGCAATCGAAGATCGTCTTGCAGGAGATGCCGTGATCGCGAATGGACGGATCCATGGTGGGATCGGCCGAAGGATCGAGCGGATGGCACCGCACGCCTGGGATCGTCACCACGTCGGCATCGCCCTGGAAGCGGGTGTTCATCGCCCATATCACATCGTTGATGTCGAACAGGTCTACGTCCTCATCAACCAACCATACATGCTTGAGCTCGGGGAACGCTGAGAACGCGAGCAGTGCGGCCTGGCGCTGACGACCCTCGTCGGAGGGGATGGACTTCTTGAACTGCAGCACGGCCATGTACTTCCCGCCACCCGGCGACGCTGCGTAGACGTTGAGCACCTTGCCCGGCAGCGCGCGCTCGACCATGGAGAGAATCGAGGCCTCGGTGGGAATGCCTGCCATGGAAACATGCTCTTCCGAGGGACCAATCACCGTCTGCATGATGGGATTCTTGCGCGTGGTGACTGCCTTCACCTTGATAACCGGCAGTTCGGGCTTCGCGGCACCGGTGTAGCCGGGGAACTCGGGCATCGCCTTTCCGGAATCGGTGTTCTGGTCTTCGCGCACCCGCACGTTGGGCAGAAGCTCGCCCTCGATGACGTACTCGGCGTTGGCGATGCACTTCTCGTCGATGGTGAGGCACGGTGCCAGCTTGACCGGCTCGCCGCGCAGGGCGCCGGCGCAACCGAGCTCGTTGTAGCCCAGCGGTGTCGTAGGCGGCTCGAAGCACGAGGCGAGCTCGATTGCCGGATCAACGCCGATGGAGATGGAGATGGGCAGCGGCTTGCCGGCAGCCTCGGCCTTCTCGCGGAACACCGCAAGATGGCGAGCGCCCGGGACGAAGTACATCGACATCTCGTCCTTGCTCTGCAGGCAGAGGCGGTGAATGGTGATGTCGGATTCGCCGGTCTCTGGGTCACTGGCGTAGCACATGCCCATGGTGACATAGGGGCCAGCGTCCTCTTCGGTGTTCGTAGGCGCCGGAATGAGCTTGCGGATATCGAAATCCGGGTCATCGGCCTTATACACAACTTCCTGGCACGGAGCCGGCTCGTCTGTGACCACCGGGGCAATGGGATCGCTTACCGCGTCCTTGAGCAGGAACCCCAGCCGCTTGGGGTCGCAACCGAGCAGATGGCCCACACGCGTGCGGCTCGCCAGCAAGCCAATGAGAACACGCGCGCCGGGATGGCCCTTCACGTTGTTGAAGATCATCGCGGGACCCTCTTTGGTGGGGCGCATCACCGTTCCGCCGGCTCCCACATGGCGGTACACGCCCGAAATTTCGGCCAGCGGCTCAACTTCAACATCGGTCTCGACTAGCTGCCCAGGAATGCTTTCCAGCAACTCAACGGCGCTTCTCAAGTCGTTTACCTTTATGGTCATAACCATCGTCCTCCCTTATCGTCATTTGACCGTTTAAGCCCATCTCTTTCGGGGCGCTTCGTTACAGATGCCAGCCGGCGCCGCTACTCGACACCCTCCCATGCATGGAAGGTGCGCGGCTCCACGCCGAGCTGGTGCAGCACCTTGCCTACTACGTGGTTGATCTGATCCTCTATAGTCATCGGGCCGTTATAGAAGGTGAGCATAGGAGGCACGAGCACGCAGCCCGCATCGGCGGCAGCGAGCATGTTCCGCACGTGAATCTTGCCGAGCGGCATCTCCCGGGGCACCAACACCACACGGCGCCCTTCTTTGAGGCACACATCGACCGCTCGCGCTATCAAGTTGTCCGCATACCCCGTCGCTATCGATGAGAGCGTTTTCATGGAGCAGGGCATGATCACTGCGCCGTCGGTCACATACGATCCGCTCGAAATTGCTGCCGCCAAGTTACGCACGTCATGCACCACATCGGCGAGCTCATAGAGCTCTTCGATTGGCTCGGCGCATTCAAGCTTCCAGGTTCGCTTCGCGCCGTCGCTCACCACGAGATGCGTCTCGATTGCCTCTTGTTCGGCAAGCGCACGCATGAGGTAGAGCGACAATTGAACACCGGTTGCTCCGCTCACGCCTACGATGATGCGTCGCTTGTTCATGATCGGCCTCCTTGCCCAGGCGCTAAATCAACCCGATGATGGTGAACCACCCAACCATGACAACTGCCATGATGAACAGAACCGGAATGAGCGCGACGCCGATCCTGAGTGTCTCTTTCTGCGTATAGTTGCCCGTATCGGGGCTTGCACCCACCAGCGTGTTGAGGTGCTGGAACGGGAACAGATAGTGTCCTGCAACCGCCAGGTAGCAGATCATGGTGGCGACCATGGGATCGACGCCGAGAGGCTCAGCAAACGCCAGGATGGCGGGAACGGCCACGCCCATAACCGCGATAACCGAACCGAGCAGCATATGGATAACGATACTCAGCGCCACGATGATCAAGGCGATAAGAATCATGTTGTCCGGCACCGAGCTCGGCATGAACGATGCGATCCACGCGTTCATGCCCGTATCCTCGCCGACATGGCCAATCGCCATAGCAGCCGTAAGGAACACAAGCACGTGGATGGGCACGGCGCCCCAATCCTGAGGACCGTTGAGGCCGCCGATGATGGGCATGCTCATGAGCATGCCTACGGCAAACGTTACCCAGCCGATGCTGATGCCGTGAATGGACTCGGTGAACCACAAGACGATAGCGATGACCACCCATACCAGCGTCTTGATTTCCACATTGCTCATCTTGCCCATGCCGTCGAGCTTGGTGCGAATCGTGTCCTTGTCGATGGTGTATTCGCGGGTCGGCTTAAACAGAACCAGGAACAGCAGCAGCGTTATGATGGAAAGGATGACCGCCGGAGGACCCATTACCTGCAGCCAGCTGACGAAATCGGCGCCGCCCGCATACGATGCCGCCAACGGGTTGATGACCGCATCGCCCGTAAGGAAGATAAGCGAGCACGGCACTGAGGCAGCGAAGACCGCGAACCCGATTTTCACTGCGTCCTTGGCTTCGATGCCAGAGCTCGAGATGACGACGGTCATGACCGCCATGATCAAAAAGGCGCGCGGCCAGGGATGCGGAATAAGCAGCGAAAGGATGGCCGTGAGCGCGAATATGCCGATGATGATGCTCTTATATCCGTTCACGAACCGGAGCATATAGCTGTATGCAATGCGCTCGCCCAAACCAGACGTCTTCACGGTGTTCGCGATAAGGTACGCACCGATGACCAGCCACATGGTCGTGCCGGTCCATGCGTAGAATATCTCAGCCGGATCGTCTAACTGGAATATGCACATCAACGCGAGCAAGACACCAGCAACGTAACCGTTTTGAGCAATCTGGAGAGCCCACCAGACCACCGTCATGAGCGTAAAGGCAAGCATGAGCTTTGCGTTGCCCTCGATGTTCGGCAATGGCGCGAACCACACGATGAGCGCAACCGCGATGCCCGCTAAAAAGCCGATTTCCCTCTTGCCAAATTTCATATCATCACCTCTCTCAGTCGAACTGCATATGAGGAGTTGATTGTCTCCTGCGACCGCGGGTGAACCAAGCCGCAGCCCGGCTCACCCGCGTCGCATACTCAAGCCTCCCGGCTCACCCGCGTCAGTTACGCCTCGAGCGGCGGCAGCGGCGGGATGACCTGAAGGTTCGCGATCTTCTCGTCATCGAGCTTGAACACATCGCTTACGCGCGGGTTCTCCGTGGAACGCCAAGAGTAGTAGCATGTATCGCACTGATACATCTCCCAGACGCCCTCTACGGGAGAGGTCGCAATGGTCGAAATCTCTTCATGATCGCAACGTGGGCACTTCATGAGCTTTCCTCCTCAGAATGTATCGGTTGACGCGGGAACCCGTATTACTTGCCAGCGAGCAGATCGGTGATGATCTTGGTGTAGTCGGCCGTGCGCACCGGGTCTGCGAGCAGCTCGACCGAGCGCTTGTTCGGCTCGGGGTTGACGGGCGTGGTGGCGTCGATGATGAGCTTGGCCGTGATGCCCGGAACCTCTTCGGTGGGGTTCAGCGGCATGCCGGCGCAGTTGGGAACGACCTTGACGTCCTTGTCGGGGCGGACGCGGGTCGAAAGCGCCCACATGACCTGCTCGAGGTCGAACGGGTCGACCACGTCGTCAACCACGATGACCACATGGCAATACGGCATGCCATGCGGGGTGGAGAGCAGGCGGAACGCAGCGCCCGTGGCCTGGCCGCCATAGCGCGGCTTCATCGAGATGATCTCGGCCATGCCGTGGGTGTACATCGCGTTTACGGCGACGACCTCGGGGAAGTCGGGCTTGAGCTGCTTGTAGATGGGTACCGACGTGTTCAGCGCCATGAGATAGTCGATCTCTGACCACGGCATGCCCAGATACAGGTTCTCGAAGATGGGGTTCGTGCGATACGTCACGTGCGTGATCTTGGCCTCGCACTGCGAGCGCGCGCCGGAGTACGATCCGGGGAACTCGCCGAAGGGGCCTTCGCAGGTGCGGACGCGCGGAATGATGTAGCCCTCGAGCACGATCTCTGCCCCGGCGGGCACGTAGAGGTGATCGTACAGGTCGGACTTCACGATGTCGGCCGGCACGCCGCCGTTCAGGGCGCCTACGAACTCATACTCGTTTTGCGTATAGGAGACGGGAGTCGACGCCATAAACGTCACGAGGGGCGCGTTGCCGAGCGTGATGGCGACCGGGAAGGGCTCGTTTTTCTTCTCAGCTTCCCAGAGCTGCTTGGCGATATCGTGCATGGCCAGGCACTGCATACCGATGCGATCTTTGCCCTTGACCTGGATGCGATAGGTACCGACGTTGGTCTTATCGAAGTTGCCCGGGTCTGAGGGGTCGGCGGTAATGATGGATGCCTTCGAAATGAAGCAGCCGGAATCCTGCTCGTTGATGCGATACAGCGGCAGCAGATCGAAGAGGTTGATGTCTTCGTCGATGGTGTTTTCCTTGCAGGGGGCATCCTCGCGCGCAACGACGTTCGGCTTCACCGGGAACAGATCCCAACGACGATTGAGCTCGAAGAACTGATCCTTGGTCGAGGTGGTCTTGGGCATGCCCATCATGAGCGCATGGTTGGCCCAGGAACCATGGACGTTCGTGACGACGCTCTGACCCTTAGGATACCCCTTGATGTGGTCGAACATGACGGCCGGTCCGTTGGAGATGCGACTAGCGGCACGACCAGCGGCGCCAATATCGGTATCGGGGTCCACCTCTTCGGTGATGTGAATGAGCTGGCCCTCCTCCTCAAGCACCTCGAGGAACGTACGCAGGTCTTGATACACCTTCGGCATGGGAACTCCTTTCTAGCGTCCAAAACTGCCTCTACCTTATTGTGGGACACCACCTCGCCCGTCCCGATTCATTGATGGAACAACGGCTTTCCCAAGAGGAAAGCTCTACAAATCCGCTAATAACCTGCGATTATTCTGTAAATTGAAACTCATTGAGCAAATATTGAATACGCCGCTGAACCATATGACTGTATAGTAGGTATATATTTGAGACTATATATTTGAGATGCGTTTGAGGGGTAGCCGACGACGCGGTGCGCGCTCGGCCAGCAGCCGAAACGATACCGCGCAAAGCTGCGGACCTCAAAGAAGCCCGGAGTCCAAGGAGCTTATGTTGCGACCGTCCGAGTCTTTGACGAGCGCTAGCGCTCGTGACAGGCGTCCGCCACCATGGTAATCATCCGAACCTCTAACGCGCGATAGCCTCCATGGGAAGTCGTCTCTGAGTCTCTGAGAAAACCGCCCCGCAAAAGCCGCTCCTTCGGAGGCCTTCCGAGCTCTTAGAGGCCATTCGCACCTTCACAGGCCGCCCGCGCCCTCGGCGGACACCCACACGAGGGAGTCCGGGCGTATCGTCACGTTAGGGCATGCTGCCACCGAACCGTGAAGACCGCATGCATCGGCGAAGGAGGGTTCTGTGGATTTCAGAAAGTTAGAAGCTTTTCTCACCCTGGCTCACACCGGAAAGTTCGTGACCGCCGCCGAAAAACTCTTCATTTCGCAGTCCTCTCTCTCTAAGCAGATGGCGCAAGTTGAGCGAGAACTCGGCGTGAAGCTATTCAAGAAAACGCGCAACGGCATCGAGCTCACCCAAGCAGGCCAAGACTTCTACGCCTACGTTCGCAAGGCCGTACCTGAATATCAGCATGCGGTGTCTCGCCTCAAGGCGTTTCAGGACGGCTCGACCCACCCCCTCATCGTGGGGGCGTTGCCCCTTACCGAGGAATATGGATTTGCTGATTCCTTCAGTTCCTATTGGGTGCAAAACACCTCGACGGACATGCAATATGTCGAGCGCAACCAAGGGGATCTGCTCGACAAGCTCAAGCGCCGCAAGGTTGATATCGCGCTTGCCCGAATCGACTACCTCGACGATAGCTGGTTTGAGTGCCAGCCGATCATAGATGACGAGTTGACGCTGATCTGCTCGGCAAAAGACATCCTTGCTCGAAGGGATGCCGTGAAGGTTTCCGACCTGCGCGATAAAACGTTTATCTTGCTGGTCGAGCAATCGTGGGTTACCCGCAAATTCCTCGAGCGGTGCCACCAAGCCGGCTTTCGGCCGAACGCGCCGCTGCATCACAGCCGACACCGCATGATCACCAAGGCCGTTCAACAGCGCATGGGCGTCTCGGTGCTCTCGCGCCGGCTCGTCTCTTCGTTTACCCAGCCCGATGAAATCGCCTGCGTATCGTTTGACCCGCCCATGCCCTCAACGCTTGGGTTCGTCTGGCTCAAAGACGAGGAGCCATCGGATGTCGCCAAAAGATTCATGAACTTCGTGCAGCGGGACATGGAGCGCAAGATACGCGGGCGCGGTTAATCCTTTAGATACCGCGCAAGGAAGGTGCGGGTGCGGGCATGTCCTGGCGCCGTGAAGATCTGCTCGGGCGAGCCCTCCTCGACGATAACGCCCTCGTCCATGAACACCACGCGATCGGACACGGTGCGCGCGAATGCCATCTCATGCGTCACCACGACCATCGTCATGCCCTCGGACGCAAGACGGCGCATCACTTCGAGCACCTCGCCCACGATCTCGGGATCGAGTGCACTCGTGGGCTCGTCGAACAGCATGAGGTCGGGGTTCATGCACAGCGCGCGGGCGATGGCCACGCGCTGCTTCTGCCCGCCGGAAAGCGTGTTCACGCGGGCGCGGGCGAAATCTGCCATGCCCACGGACGCCAGATGCTCCATGGCGATCTGCTCGGCTTCGGCCTTGCCGCGCTTTTTAAGCGTGACCGGGGCGAGCGTGCAGTTGTCGAGTACGTTCATGTTGTTGAACAGGTTGAACCCCTGGAACACCATGCCGATCTTTTCGCGCAGGCTGTTCACGTCCACATGCTCTGCGGCCAGATCGGCACCATGGAACCACACGTGGCCGGCGTCGGGGCTTTCCAACAGATTGATGCAGCGCAACAGCGTGGACTTGCCCGAACCGGAGGCACCGATGATGGTGACCACCTCGCCCGGCATGACCGACAGGTTGATGTCGCGCAGCACCTCGAGCGTGCCGAAGGATTTTCGCAGCCCCTCGACCTGCACCATCGGCTCGCCCTGGGACACGCCCGCTGCCGCGGCGGGCGAGCCCTGCACGGCGGAAGCGCGCCGCGCCTCGGCGCCACCCTGCGCGCCCGCGCCCTGCTCCGGGGTGATGGTATTCTGAGCGGTCATAGCGTACCTCCCCTGCTCCTACACGCGGCTTCGATCGCCCGCGGCCGAGCCGACAGCCTCGTCCAGCGCAAGCTTCGCATCAGACGAGCTCAAGACCGGCTCCGGCTTCACGTCGAAATGCCTGGCGAACTTGCCGAGCAGCCACGATGCCACCATGGTGAGGAAGAGATACACCACGGCCGAGATGAGCGCCGTCTGAAAGTTCTGGTAGTAGATGCCCGCCACCGTGGTCGTGGCGAACATGAGGTCGAACGTGCCGATGACCGAGAGCACCGACGAGTCCTTGATGTTCACGACGAGCTCGTTGGACAGGCCTGGAATGGCGTATTTGATCCCCTGCGGGAACACGACCTTCACCATGGCCTGCCACTGCGACAGGCCGAGCGAGCGCGCCGCCTCCATCTGGCCGGGATCAACCGACTCGATGCCGCCGCGCAGGACCTCCATCATGTAGGCGGTCGAGTTCAGCGTGATGGTCACCAAGCCGGCGACGAACGTCGACCAGATCGAGTTGATCTGCGTGGTCGTGAGGTTCGTCATATGGAAGATGCCGAACACGCCGAAGTAGATGATCATGGCCTGCACCATCATGGGCGTGCCGCGCACCACCGTGCTGTATAGCTTCGCGAAGCCCGCGCCCACGACCTTCCAGAAGCGCACGAAGTCGTTATCGGGACGATCGATCGCTTGGATACGGCAAAACGCAAGCAGCAGCGCCAGGAAAAACGCAATGACCGTACCGAAGACGGCAAGCTCGACCGTGGTGATGAAGCCCGTGATGAATGTCTTGCGCCCCTGGTAGAGGATGTAGAGCATGCTCTGGAGCATGTCCTCGCTCGGGCGCTTGCCCACCTCGACCGCGACCATCGCCGCGCTCCACGCCGACGCCACGCCCATGAC
Organism: uncultured Enorma sp.; assembly: GCA_964624825.1. GTDB lineage: Bacteria > Actinomycetota > Coriobacteriia > Coriobacteriales > Coriobacteriaceae > Enorma. Next base: position 11,322 of record CAZUYD010000036.1, read on the forward strand.
CACGCGGTCGACCACCAGCACCAGTGTGATCGCCCACACCGCGTACGACGCATAGCGCAGCGCGCGGCGCACACCCGGCTTTACGAAGGGGGCAGTCGTAGCGTAGGCGCGCCACCGCGCGATCTTCATCACCAGCGCGAGGGCGCTCACCACCACCCACGCGACAAGCAGATAGTACATGACGAACTCGGCCGTGTACGCGTGGGCGAGAAAGCTCATCGCCGGGCGCGGCGAGCTCGAAAGCAGCATGCCTATGAAGGCGACGACGCTCGTGCCGAGCAGCACATACCGGTGATCGTCGAACACAAACGCCGCAAGGCGACCACGGCGCGCGCGATCGCCCTTCGGCTGAGATCCACTCGAATCCATGGGATTCTCCCTGTATACCGCGATTGTCTATGGAGCCGTCCGGCGAACGTCGGCGCTCAGCTCGGCCAACGCTGGCCGGCGCCCTGCCTTGCACCGGCTGGCAATCCTACCTATCCCAGCCGGTGATCTGGCTCAGGCCGAATGACAATCCATCATCTTACGCCGGCTGGCGATCCATGCACTCGTTCCACATCTCCTGGCGCTCGTCCTGCGAAATGCCGGCGATGATCTCGTTGATCTGCTCGAGGATGTCCTCTTGCCCCTGAGCGATGGCCGCGTTGTCGGGCATCTCCGAGCCGTCGAATGCATCGGTCATGTCGAGCTCGACGAAGTCGGGATAGGCCTCGAGCAGGCTCGGCACCGAGAGCTCGGAATAGGTGATGATGTCGGACGTGCCGCTGGCAAGGCTCTCGACCACGGCCGGAACCGTCTCGCCCGGCGTCATGTGGTTGATATCGGCCACGTCGGCAATCTGATCGATGACGTCATCGAACATCGTGGCGGCCTGGCCCATGATCGACGCGCCCTCAAGCTCGGCGAAGGTCGTCGCGCTCGCATATGCCGAGTCCTCGGTGGTGATGAGCACGATGTCATCGTCGATGTAGGAATCGGAGAAGTCGGCGGAATCGGCGCGCTCAGGCGTCACGGACATGCCGGCGCACACGATGTCGATCTGGCCGTTGTTGAGCGAGTCGATGAGCGAGGAGAAATCGAGCTTCACCGCGACCGGATCCATGCCCAGTCCATCGGCGATGATCTTCGCCACCTGCACGTCATAGCCGTCGGCATAGGCACCGTCGACGTTCTCGATGGGGATGGTGTACTCGGACTCCTCGGAAACCTGCCAGTTGTAGGGCGCGTAGGCCGCCTCCATGCCAACGCGCAGGGTCTCGCCGTCGCCGAGCACGCCGGTGCCGGCGGTATCGGAGGTCTCATCGGCCGCGTCATCGGTGCTGCCAGAGCTCTCTGCAGCGGGGCCACATCCGGCGAGGAACATCATGCTCCCCATTCCGACTGCGGAGATGCCCGAAAGCTTCAGGAACTTGCGGCGCGAGCAGCCGACAGTCGATAAATCCGTAGAGATGGGGGTGCTTTCGCTCATGATAGATCCTTCCCTGATGTGTTGTGTAAACCCCTTCCGCGCGCGCAACCGGAGGGGACCCATTCCCCTCCCCCTTGCAACCTAATGCGAGAAAGTTCCGCGCACAACCAGGGAGAATAGCGCAAATGCATGCATTGCGGCAAGCTGTGCAGGCATGTTACACGCATGTAACGCATATACCGTGCGAAAACGTTGCACCGCGCGCGGAAGAGCGTGGCGCTGCGACCGAGCGCGCCCCACACGAAGCGCCTACAGCAGCGTGACCGTGAATGAGCGGATGTCCACGGCGCCGGGATCGAGTATCGTGATGTTGCGCTTGTGCTCGAGCACATCGTCCTCGGTATCGAGCGTCGAATGCCCCGTCCAGGGCTCAAGCGCCACGAAGGGCGCATCGTTTGCAGCGCTCCACACACCGAGGTACGGGAAGCCCTCGAAATCGACGCGCACGCCATGCCCCGATACCCGGCTCCGCAAGGTCACGGTGCTCTCGGGCACGTGCTCGAACATGATGGTGTCGCAGGCGAAGAGCTCGTGCGTGAGCGGGAGCACCGCGGAATTCGCGACGACCGGCTCCGTGCGCGCATAGGAGAAGAGGCCGTCGCCGCGAAGCTCGGGCATCTCGTAGCTCCAAGGGCGCGCGAACGCGAGCTCATAGTCATCGAAGCGCTCGCCCATCGTGCCCGGCGCGGGCACGTTGAATGCCGGATGCCCGCCCACCGAGAACGGCAGCGGCGTCTCGCCCGTGTTTTCGACCCGAAACGTCTGCGTGAGGCGCGCCGGACTCGCGAGCTCGTAGGTAAGGTTGAGGCGGAACGCGAACGGGTAGGCCGCGCGCGTCTCGGGCGTATCGGTGAGCTCGAACGTGACCGACGCGGCGCCTTGCTGCACGACCGCATGGTCAAAGTCGCGCGCAAGGCCATGGCGACCCAACCGCACCGCGCCCGCGGCAGAAGTTGCGCGCCCGGCGCGCAGCGTGCCGACGATGGGGAAGAGTACCGGCGCGTGCTTGTTCCACCAGGCGGAATCTCCCTGCCATAGGTATTCGCGACCGCCGAGCGCCAGGCTGGTGAGCTGCGCGCCGCGCCGGTCAATGCGCGCGGCGAGGTCGCCGGCCGAGATGGTAACGAATTCAGACATATGCACCCCATATCTTTCGAGCCAGCTTCCGGGCGGGCGGCGCCGGCAACACAGGCGCCGCGGGTGAGCAACCTCCCGCGGCGCCTTCAATCAATATCGTCGTTCAAACCCGGATGCGCTCAAAGCCAGGCGCACCCCACGCGCCGCGCTAGTGGCCCTGGGCGCGAGACTCCTCGTAGAACTCGACCAGGTGCTTCTGCACGTCGTAGGGCACCTGCTCGTACCCGGCCGGCTCCATCGTGAAATCACCCGTGCCGCGCGTGATGGAGCGCAGGCGCGTCGCGTAATCGACGAGCTCCGCATAGGGCACCGTCGCCGTCACCACGGTGTTGCCGCGGTCGTCGGTGTCCATGCCCGTCACGCGGCCGCGCGAGCCCGAGACATCGCCCATCACCGCGCCGGCGTAGCTTTCCGGAATGGTGACGGTGATGTTCTCCATGGGCTCAAGCACCACCGGGTCGGCCTCGGCGCACGCCTTCTTGAGCCCGATGCGCGCCGCGGCGCGGAATGCCATCTCGTTGGAGTCTACGGGATGATAGGAGCCGTCGTACACCGCCACGCGAATACCGGTGAGCGGATAGCCCGCGATGACGCCCTCCTTCATGGTCTCCTGCACGCCCTTGTCCACAGCCGGGATGAGCGCGCGCGGGATGCGGCCGCCGACGACCTCATCGACAAACTCGTAATCGGTGCCATCGAGCAGCGGCTCCACGCGCAGGTAGCAGTCGCCGAACTGGCCGGCACCGCCGGTCTGCTTTTTGTGCCTGCCTTGGGCGCTCGCCACGCGGCGGATGGTCTCGCGATACGGGATGCGAATGGGCACGATGTGCGCCGAAACCTTCGTGCGCTCCTCCAGGCGGTTGAGCAGCACGGAGACCTGTGCCTCGCCCACGGCGGAAATGATGGTCTGGCCGGTCTCTTCGTCGCGCTCGATCTTCATGGTGGGATCGGCCTCGCACGCGCGGTCGATGAAGGTGAACAGCTTGTCCTCGTCGGAGCGGTTCTCCGCCTCGATGGCGATGCGGTACTGGCTGTTGGGGAACTGGAAGGCCGCCGCCTCGATCTTGCCCGAGACCGAGAGGGTATCGCCGGTATCGGCCGAGATCTTGGTGGTCACGATGATGTCGCCCGCCTCGGCCTTGCCGACCTCGGTCATATCCTTGCCGCACATCACATATAGGTGCGCCAGGCGCTCGCCCTTCCGCGTGCGCGCGTTCACCAGCTCGATACCCGGCGTCAGCGTGCCGGTGAGTACCTTGAGGAAGCTGATGCGCCCCTGCTGCGGGTCGTTCAGCGTCTTGAACACGAAGGCGACCGGGCGATTGTCCTCGGACGAGATCTTGAGCGTGTCACCATCGACGAGCGGCATCTCGCCGTAGTCGGTCGGCGTGGGGAAATAGCTCGCGATATCGTCCATGACGGAGTGGACGCCCAGCTCCCGCGTGCAGGATCCCGCAAACACCGGGACGAACAGGCGCTTGGCGATGGCCGTCGTGAGCAACCCCTCGACCTCGTCTTGGTCAAGCGGCTCGCCTTCGAGGTATTTCATCATGAGCTCATCGTCCGCCTCGACGACCAGCTCGCACAGCTGCTCGCGCGCCTCTTCGGCCGCGGCACGATATTCCTCGGGGATATCGTACTCGGTCTGGGTGGTTCCCTCGCAGTGGCGCGCCTTCATGCGCACGATGTCGATGACGCCCTCGAAGCTGTCACCGGTGCCCCAAGGCAGGGTAACCGCGCCCAAGCGCGCACCGAAGCGCTCGCGCAGCTTGCTCATGCACGTGTCGTAATCTGCGTTCTCCTTGTCGATGCGGTTGATGAACACGGCGCGCGCCAGGCGCAGGTCCTCGGCCGCATACCAAAGCTTCACGGTGGTGGGCTGAGGGCCTTCAGCCGCATCGACCACAAAGAGCGCGGTCTCGCACACGCTCATCGCGGCATAGGCGTCGCCGATGAAATCTGGGTAGCACGGAGCGTCGAGCACGTTGATGCGCACGTCTTTCCAGTCGATCGGCGCCACGGAGGTCGAAATCGAGAACTCGCGCTTGACCTCCTCGGCATCATAGTCAAGGGTGGGCTTGGTGCCCGCATGGCCGCCGAGGCGGGCGGTCTTACCGGAAAGGTGGAGCATGGCCTCCGCGAGCGAGGTCTTGCCCACCCCGCCTTGGCCTACGAGAACCACGTTCCTCACATTACCTGTCTTAGGCGCACCCATAGCAGCCTCCTTACCT
>CAZUYD010000037.1:0-15305 GCA_964624825.1 uncultured Enorma sp.
TCCGCGTCGGAGGCGTCCTCCGTCGCCCCCGCGTCGCCGGTATCGACCGTCTCCTCCGCGTCGCTGGCTACCTCTTCATCGAGATTGGGCGCGCACGTCTCATCAGACTCATGCGGCGCGCCACCCCCGTTCCCAGGCGACGCTTCGACCGTCGCATCATCGCTGCCACCTGGCACGGGCGCCCCACAGCTCGTGCAGAACCGCATGCCGTCCTTAAGTTCGTGCCCGCATCGTGTACAGAACATATCCGTGCCTCCATCGTAGTCTCATACAAACGGGATGTCCGTCCGTGCAGATCGCCGTACGTCACCGCTCATGTACGCGCCCCGCTAGCACCGCGCTTCACAAGTCGCCCGAAGGAGACGAAGCGCAGCACCGTTATCGCTGCGAAAAGAACCAAAACCGGCGTGGCGATAACCCACGCGATGATGCGGTTGTCGAACGTCTCGGCCTCCTCGCCTGCCCCCGCGCGCCACGCGATGTCAATCACGCCGTCGCCGTCCTCGTCCACGTAAAGCTCCGTCGTGTCCTCTCGCGCTACTGTCGTGTACGCGCTCATCGTCTCGGTCACCGGAATCGCCGTGAAGGTGCGCTGGTCGGTGTAGACGCCGTCCTCGTCGCAGAACCCGACAGTATAGTCCATCGTGCCATCGGCGTACCCGGTGACCACGATCTCATACTCCTCCCCGTCGCGCAGGCGGAGCACTTTTATCGTACCGTCATCTTCATCGCTCTCCCGGAGAGACAGCGTGCCGAACGAGGTCCGTGTGCAGAGGTTCTCCTCGCGGGAGGAGAGCGTCTCATCTCCGAGCGTCACCTCCACGTCGACCGGGCAGGCGAAGCTCACGTAATGGAAGCGCTCGCCCGCGATGAAGCTCGCGATGTCGGTGAAGAAGCCTTCGAGCTCATCGCTCTCGGTCGCAGAATAATCGCAGCACTCATCGGCCATCGCCGTGAGCAGCGCCTGCTGCTCCGCCCCGGCGTTGAAGCAGAGGGTGTAGATGTGGATGCCGTCCGCCTTGAGCTCGTCGGCGTAGGCGATGAGCTCATCGCCCACCCGGCCTTCGTTCGGCATGCCGTCGGACATGAGCACGATGATGCGCGTGCGGTCGTCATCGGTTGCGAGAAGACCCGCGGCATCCTGCAGCCCGGCGTCCATGTTGGTGCTGTTCGCCGCGCCGAGCTGTCCGATTGCATAGGAAAGCGACGACGAGTCGGTGGTCAGCGGGGAAAGCACAGCCGACGTGCTCCCGTACGAGACGAGCCCCACGCGCACCGTGCTCGACTCGACCGTCTGGACGAAACTCGACGCCGCCTCGCGCATGGCCTCGATAGGCTCACCAGACATGCTGCTCGACGTGTCGAGCACGAGCACGATGTCGATCTTGTCCTGCACGGCCGTCATCGCATCGGTAGCCTCGTCCACGACCGCGTCCGCGCTTCCGGAATCATCGGTGCGCAGGGAGCTCGCCGCCCACGCGGAGTCCACGTTCACCGCGTCGAATGCCGCGGCGATGCGCACGAGCTGGTCGTTGCTCAGCAATCCCTGGTTGGCCATGGTGCGACCGGCGAGTTCCATGCACGTGCGGAACTGCGCGAAGTCCGCATTGTCCACAAGCAGATACATGGTTCCGTAGACCAGCCGCGCCATGTCCTCCGTGGAAAGCGCTGACCCGAGCAACCCGTCCTCATCAGTGCACATGAGATAGAGCGCGTGGGAGATCACCGTGCTGTTGTTGTGCGCGTATCCATTGTCATAATCCGATGAGGTGTCGCCCCAGTACTCGTCTTCATAAGTACTCGGATGGACGTTGGTGCGCCCGTTCTCGCTTGTCGTACTCTGCGACGGGTCGGCGAGGTTTCGCCCCGCTACGACCCAATCGCAGTCTCCATCGAGACGGCCATCGTTCGCATAATCCTCGACGAGCTCGGCCATGAAATCGGCGAGCGCTTCAGCCAGTGCCTTTGGCTCGCCAGAGGACCCGAGAGAACAGATTGACTTCTGGACGCCATGGGTGTATTCATGGGCAACAAGATCGACCGTGAGGTCTGCTGTCCAACCAAACGCCAGCGCCATCGAGCCGATCTCCGAATTCGACCACGAATACGAGTTCCCAAAATCCCAATCATTGAAGTTGTCCACGAAGATATCGACGGTTCCGCCGGCGTCGTTAAATCCCGTGCGTCCGAGCGTATTCGCGTAGAAATCGTAGGCCGTCTGCGCGCCCACGTAGGCGGTCACGGCCTTTTCGTCATCGAACTCCGTCGTATCGCTCGTGATCGTATCGACTGAGCCCCAGAACGCCTTCACGCTGTAGGTCATGCCCACATACGTGCAATCGGGAATGCTGCTGAACGAAACCGAGCCGGCGTCGGTACTCCATCGATCATCCTCGTCGGCACCCGGGCTGTAATAGTAGGTAACGCCGTCATCGCCCTGTAGGACAACCATAATCTGCAAAGTGCAGGTGTTCGCGTCATAGGCGTTGATGTTGCGCTCGTTGTCGAACAGCCGATACGTGCCGTCGTCATCCTGCCAGATGTTGAACGAAACCGACTCGCCCGATGTATTCGTTCCGGTCCCGACGGCGGTGCCGGCATCCAGACACGGCTCCGAAGCGATGACCTCGCCCGTCTGCGCGTTCACATAGACAATCTCGGCGCTCTCGTCCGACCCGGTGGGCACAATCCAGGCAAGGCACGGGGTCTCGTCGCCGACCGCGTACACGGCGGTCGACGCCGCGAACGACCAGGTGGACCCATCGAGATGCGCGATCGCGGCCTCCTCGGCCTCGTCGGCCGCGATCGTTGACTCGGTGGACACGTCGTCGAGCGGGTAAAAGGTGCTCGTAATCGCGACCACCTGGCCGTCGGCGTCGGCGCCCACGGCCACGCTGCGCCCGAGCACAGGAATGCCTTCATAATACTGGCTGAAGCGCCAATAGCTGATATCGAGCGCGGAGCTCTCGGTGCAGTCCGCGAGCTCGCTCGAGACATCCTCGATTCCGAGCGCGTCGGCCACGTCGGCGAGCGCCGCGCGTGCGCTCGCCTCGTCCGTCACCACCTGATCCGTGCAACCCGCTTCCATAAGGACGAAGGCATCGCCGTCGCTCGAAGTATCACCAGCCGCAGCGGTCTCGGTCTGTGCGGCGTCGGAATCCATCAGCCCTGCGACGAATGCCTGCACGCGCCCCGGCGCGTCGAAGAAGTATGCCGCGACACCGACCGCCGCGATGAGCAGCACCACGACGGCGGCAATCACGAGACGCCGGCGACGACGCGAGCGGTTTGGAGAGGAGCCGGACGGCGCCTGCTTGCGCGCGGTGCCGGATGCCTGCGGCTCACCGCAAACACCGCAGAACCGGTCTTTGTCTGCCAGGGGGCCTCCACATCGCTTGCATCGTCTCATTGCGCCGCCTCCTACCGTACGCCGGCGACATCTCCCCCATCAAGCGGCGCAAACCGCGAAATGAGCAGCAGCACCATTGCGACGCCGAAGGGGAGCAGCACGGCATCGAGATACTCGGTAATGATACCAAAGGTGAAAAACCCTACCTGAGTCAAAGCGCTTCCGCTCAAGGTGTCAAAGGCTGCATCCCCGAACACAAGGCCCGCAGCCACAACGACGAATGCGCCCACGGCGTTCGAGAGGGCGCGCCGCTTGAGCGCAGGCAATGCAGTAGGGTTCTCGGCAGCGACCGTCTGCACCGCGGCCAGCACGGCGCTCACGCCGGCACCGACCGTGAAAAGCAGGTACATCACGACACCCCACAGCTCCTCGAAGCCGTCGTAGTAATACAGGCGATCCATGAGCGTGCCGAAGCTCGTGAGACCCTTGAAGACAAGCCACAGTCCCGCACAGAGAAACACGAGCGCAGAGATGCCTGCGAGAATCAGACGAACCGAGAGCGTGACCCCATTGAGGAACGACAGCATACCCCCCTGCCGCGGCATGCCGTTGGTCGCATGCGGAGCGGCGTTCTGAGGGGGCATGTACCCCTGCGATCCCGTGGTGCCGCCCACATGCGTATAAGGTGTACCCTGGCCGATGCCCTGGCTAGCGCCCTGAGACGCCGCGCCCGTCGGCTTACCGCATGAGGAGCAAAACGCCGCTCCGTCGGACAGCTGTGTTCCACAATGGGGGCAAAACATCATGACCTCCTATACCGAAGATGTCCCGCATAACCATAAAAACCGATTACCCGCGATACCCGGCATGACGCAGGTGAAACAGCCTTTCGCGCCAGCCACTTGTTCCCCGGCTAGGCTCGCCGCAGGCAACACCTCGGTTCGCTCCACGAGCGTGATGCCGTCGTTGGTGCCGAAGTGGTTCGACAGCTGGCCAAAGGTCGCAGTCGCGCCCAACGCAATCACCCCTCGACGGTTGCTCTCCCTACACAATACGCATATCGCAGGTTGTTGAATTGGTTATACGCTTTGAAGATTTGCTCCGCATTATCGTATGATAATGCGGCAAACCGTGCGCTGCGCTATAGATATATAGTTCATCTATGCGCGTGCTCAAGCAACAGGGCAAAAAAGACGAACAAGTAGACCAGCAACGAGAACACGCCCGAAAAGCCCCGCATAAGCCGTAGCGCCACCTTGATCGAGTGAGGAGCACGCGATTCTCGCGCCTTTCGGCATGTTTCACAGGGTCACCGCGCCCACTTTGCAAGTTTGGCGACACATTTGCTAGGTTCTAAAAGTAGTCTGAATAACGGCAAGCCCTGTACCTGCGGTTCCTTTCGCGACGGCGCCTATCATACTCGGCAGACCCGCGTAAACTGTCGCCAAACTCGAAAAGTGACAACATGAAACACGTGAAACACAGCTGCGCGCCCCGCGCGTGGTACGCCAGCGCCTCATGCGCGGGCAGGTGCCTCGGCATACGAAGCAAGCGACTATGGTACCTGTCAAAAAGCACAGCATGTGACCCCTAATCTCTAGCATCGGTACCACATACAGAGCTAAAGCCCTTTCATACAATGATGAAGACGAGATCCACCACAATAAGGAGGGGATCATATGGAACCGTGGGATGTCATCGTCATCGGGGCAGGAGTCGTGGGCTCGGCGGTGGCTCGCGAGCTCACCCGATACCGCTTGCGCGTCGCAGTACTTGAAAAGGAGCTCGACGTCGCATGCGGCAACAGCAGTCGAAACACCGGCATGCTGCACGCGGGCTTCACGTACAAGCCCGGCTCACTCAAGGCGGAGTGCGCCGTCGAAGGCAACAAGGAGTTCGACCGCGTGGCAGCCGAACTCGGCGTGCCATTCAAGCGAACTGGCAAGCTCGTGGTAGGCTTTGATGAGCACGACCACCGAAACATCCTCAAGTACAAGGGCATCGGCGAACAAAACGGTGTAGAAGGCATGCGCATGATCGATAAGGACGAGATCGATCGCATCGAACCGCATGCCGGCGGAGAGTTCGCCATGCTCGTACCCTCATCGGGCATTCTCGACCCCATGGCCTACACCATCGCCCTGGCCGAAAACGCCGCGCAGAACGGCGCACGGTTCTTCTTCGACCACAAGGTTACGGGTATCGAGCGCTCAGCAGCAGACGGATGCTACCTCGTCTCCACACCGCAGGAGACCTTCCGTACCACCTGGGTCATCAACTGTGCCGGCGCCTATGCCTCGCAGGTCTCCGAATGGCTCGGCTATCCAAACTATCCGGTGCGCGGCTTCAAGGGCGAGTACTTCGTGCTCGACAAGAAGGCCGGCGCCTATCTTAAGATTCCTGTCTACCCGGCGCCGAATGACCGCGGCGGGTTCTCTACGCACGCCACGCCCACCATCGACGGCAACGTACTGGTGGGGCCCGACTCATATGTAACCGAGGAATGGGAAGACTACAAGGTCACCAAGGAGCGCCTCGACGGGCTCGTGCGCGATGGTTCAAAGATGTTTAAGCAGATGCGGCCCGATTACTACATCCGCAACTTTGCCGGCATACGCTGGAAGCGCATCGACGAGGCAGGCAACGTCCTCGACTTCAAGCTCGAAAGCGATCAGGAGAACAATCCCAACACCGTCAACCTCGTGGGAATCGAGTCGCCGGGCGTCACCTGCGCCCTGCCGCTTGCCCGACGCGCCGTAGCAAAGCTGGTCGATGTGGCTCACCCAAGCGTCAACGAGGATTTCGACCCGGTTCGCCCAACGCCCAAGCGCTTCTACGACATGACGCCCGAGGAGCAGAAGGCCGCCATCAAGGCCGACCCCGCATATGGCGAGATCGTGTGCCGCTGCGAAACGGTCACGCGCGCCGAGATTCGCCGTGCCATCAATAACCCGCTTGGCGTGCACACGGTCACCGGCATTAAGAATCGCACCCGTGCAACCATGGGACGCTGCCAAGGCGGCTATTGCGAAACCCGCATCACCGACATGATCGAGGAGGAGCTCGGATTGCGCCCCGAGAACGTCCGCTTCTCTAAGCCCGGTTCCTACATGTTCTGCGGACGCGTGCGCGAGCCGCTGGCAACGACCGAAGGGAGCGTGACGGCATAATGAAGCACGTAGACGCAGTTATTGTGGGCGGCGGCCCAGCAGGACTTGCCGCGGCGATTGAGTTGCACAACAAGGGCATCGAGGACATCTTGATTCTCGAGCGCGAGAAAAAGCTCGGCGGCATCCTGCGGCAATGCATCCATGATGGCTTCGGGCTTACCCGGTTCGGCGAGACCCTCTCTGGCCCGGAGTATGCTGCGCGCTTCGTTCGCGAGGTCGAGCGGTTGGGCATCCCCTACCTCGCCGACACCACCGTGCTCGAAATCACACCGGATCGCATGGTGACCGCCTCGTCGTCGGAACACGGCATGATTGAGCTCCAAGCGGGCGCCATCGTACTTGCCATGGGCTGCCGCGAGCGCACGCGCGGTGCCATAAGCATCCCGGGCACGCGCCCCGCCGGCGTGTACACAGCCGGCGTTGCCCAGGCGTATATCAACCTCAAAAACAAAATGGTCGGCAAGCGCGTCATTATCCTCGGATCTGGTGATATCGGCATGATCATGGCGCGCCGCATGACGCTCGAAGGAGCCACGGTGCTCGGCGTGTTCGAGGTTCAGCCCTATGCAAGCGGCCTGCCGCGCAACGTCGAACAGTGCCTGAACGATTACCAGATCCCGCTTTCGCTCTCGCATACCGTAACCGATATTCGCGGCACTGAGCGCCTCGAAAGCGTCGTGATCTCTAAGGTCGATGACCATCTGCAGCCGATTCCTGGAACCGAACAGGAATACGAATGCGACACGCTCATCTTGTCCGTCGGTCTAATCCCCGAAAACGAGCTGACCTGGATGGCGGGCGCTGCCGAAGATCGAGGCACGCGCGGCCCCGCGGTCGACGAGAACTACCAGACCACTGTGCCCGGCATCTTTGCCGCAGGTAACGTCTTGCACGTGCACGACCTCGTGGACTTCGTATCGCTCGAAGCCGAGGCGCTGGCCGACGGCGCGGCGCGCTATATTCGCGAAAGCGAGTTGCCCGAATGCCCGCTTGCCGTGCGAGGCAACGAGCTTGTCGGCGGCCTAACGCCTTCGCGCATCAGCGGCACCGGAGACGTCACCGTATCGTTCCGTGTGCGCCGACCGCTGCGCAGCTGCACGGTCGAACTGCGCCAAGGCGAGGCGCTCGTGGCGCGGCGCCGGATACCCAAAGCGCTGCCTGCCGAGATGGTGCAAATTGCCATCAAGGCCGAAAAGCTCAACACAACCGACGACCTGGAGGTGACGGTATCGTGCTAAGGAGCTTCACTTGCATCATGTGCCCGCAGGGCTGCGACATTAACGTTACGCTGGACGATGGCGCGATCGTCAAGATCGACGGCAACCGCTGCGCCAAGGGAGCCGACTATGTAACGCAGGAAATCGAGCGTCCCATGCGCAACATCGCGACATCGGTGCTTGTCGATGGCGGCGAACTGCCGCTTGCCAGCGTGCGTCTCTCCGACGTCATCCCTAAAAATCGCATCTTCGACGTTATGGATCAGATTCGCGCGGTCGAGGTGTCGGCACCGGTGCATGAGGGCGATGTCGTCATCCCCAATGTGCTCGGACTTGGCGCCGACGTCATCATCACCAAAGATGTCGAGGCGGCATAGGCACGGTTGGGTGTGCACGACCCTGATGCGCGTTGACGTCATGGTGCCGACGTTATCACGTTGAACCATAGTGTCACCGCAGCTCGCAGCACCACCTACAGCATTGCTTGCGCAAAAGAAGACCCTCGCATCACCGCAGGGGTCTTCTTTTTGATGCGCTCCCTGCGCGGGGCGACCACATGCGAACGACCCTACTCATCCAGACGGCAACGCGAATGCGTTTCATATGTTTCATGGAACGAGATTTCAAGTTTGGCGACGTTTTATCCCGATTGACCGAGTATGCATCGCATCATTGCAAAAGAATCCGCAGGTAGAACGTCTGCTGTTTTTCCTGCTACTTCCTAAGGCCCCAAAAAGTGTCGCCAAACTTGAAAAGTGAGTGCGAACGCATCGTGAAACATGCCGCAGGCGTAAAAAACCACGCGCCGCGTCACAGACGAGCCGGCTGGGCTATACCAGTCCGACACGCCATGTCGCGAACGCACAGATCGCACCCATTGCGCACACGAGAAGCGACCCCGAGATGTCAAAGAGCGCCCCACCGATGCCGCGTTCTTTCCGCCAGGCGGCAAACTCACCGGAAGCGCTTCGCCACGTGCGCCACAGCAACACCGCGCAACCCAGTATTCCCACCGCGTTCATGAGCATAATTTCGCCGCAGATAAGTCCCACCAGATTAGCCAGGGCATAGCCGCCGTCACCCGCTTCATAGTGCCGACGCACATAGAGCAACAGCCATGCCACAAACACCTGGCACATGGCCGAGACAAACGAAATGGCAGTCTGCGCGTCCTCCGCCATGGCGTCGCGCAGCCCGTCGAGCGAGCCGCCACCCATGGTCCACAGATAGGCAACCATCACCAGCGGCACAGCGATCAGCAGCACGGTAATGATGGCGAACATGCGCATCGTAAGCGCCTCGCGTTTGGTTGCTGGGCGCCTTGAAGCCGACGGGTCAGCTGCAGCCGGCACACCCTTCTCACGCGCCACCCGGTCGGGATCGAGCCTGGTTCCCCGCGCCGCCTCCGCTGCCCTGCTCCGCTTTGCCATCGTTGCCGCCTCTCATCACGGTTGCCGCATCCATATCAAAGCGGGCGCGCCTCCGCATGCACGCCCGCCATACGCACTCGATCGCTCTGGAAGCGCACATCATCCGACGCGCCCGCTAGCCGCGTCTGCCATACGTATAAGACCGCTCTCGCCGGCCATTCTATTTCAGCTCGGGCCAGTACCCCTTGTTCGCCTCGATGAGGTCGTCAAGAATGAGCTTCGCCACCTTCGCGGAGGGTACCGTCGCGGAAAGCGACAGCGCCTGCCAAAGCTTCTGGTAGCTACCCTCGACCCACGCCTGAACGACGAGCTTCTCGACGGACACCTGTTGCTCGAGCATGCCCTTCTGCCACTGCGGCACCTTGCCCTGGCAGATCTTCTCGTAGCCGTTCTTGCCCACGATGCAGGGCACCTCGACCATCGCGGTCTCGTCGAAGTTTGACACCGCGCCGTCGTTGGGAACGATGAGCAAAAACCGCTCCATGGTGTTCTCCGCCAACGCGCAGGCGAGATCAACGATGTAGGTCGCATGCGCATCCGCCTCGAAGCCGCAGCCCTCAGCGGTGCCCTTCTCGATCACCGCGCGGCACGAGCCGAAGACGCGCTTCTCGCGGCCGTCCATCACCTCGTTGGCGCGGGTGTACTCGGGGTTGGAGGTCTCCACCACGTAGTCGGGGAAGATATAGTACTTGAGGTAGGTGTTGGGGATGGTCTCGGGGTCGAGAGCATAGACATCCTTGGCCTTGCCGAAGGTGTGCACCCAAGACTCGTCGATGTGCTGCTCCTGCCCGGCCTCGTGGCTGATGCCGTCGAGATAGCCGTTCTCGACCATGTGCTCCTTGATCTGCGGCATGAGATCGTTGCCGTCCTTGTCGTAGATCGCGGTGAACCAGCCGTAGTGATTGAGGCCATAATAGCTGTACTGCAGTTCGCGACGATCCTCGATGCCGCACATATGCGCCATCTTGTCCATGAGGTCGATCGGCATGTCGCAGATGTTGATGATCCTGGAGTTGGGGCGCAGCACGCGGCATGCCTCGGCCACGATGGCGGCCGGGTTAGAGTAGTTGAGCATCCACGCGTTGGGGCTCCACTTCTCCATGTAGTCGAGAATCTCGATAACACCGCCGATGGAGCGCATGCCGTACGCGATACCGCCAGGCCCGCAGGTCTCCTGGCCAACCACGCCGTATTTCAGCGGGATCTTCTCATCCTTCTCGCGCATGGCGTAGAGGCCGACGCGAATATGGGCAAGCACGAAGTCGATGCCGGTGAAGGCGGTTTCGGGGTCGGTCGTGTAGCTGAAGTCTATATCGGGCGCGTTTTCCTTGAAGTAGATCTCGCACGCCTTGGCAACGACCTCCTGGCGCTCGGCGAAGTTGTCATAGAAGATGATCTTGTCCACCGGGAAGCGGTCGCGCTCCTCGAGCAGCATCAGCGCGATGCCGGGAGTGAACGTCGATCCGCCTCCGGCGATGGTGACCGCATATGACTTTTTGGACATACCATTCCTCCCTAGGTTTCGGTCGCTCGAATATGCCTTGGATGACCCAGCGTGCCGCCGCGACCACATGCGGCACGCGCAGTCTTCTATTTGCAGAGCGGCGGCTCTGCGAGGCTCCGCGCAACGGAGTGCATCCGCTGGGGGCGACATGGGCTGTTGGCGTCCGATCGGACCCTGACCAGCGCATCCTGCATGCACCACCTGGACGCGTCGTGCTGCGCGGCAGCAGCTGGTCGGCCGCTAGGGCAGCAGGCGCTCGAATTCCTCGCGCACCATCGGCACCGACAGACCAACGATGACCTGGACCGATTTGCCGTTCTTTGAGCAGCCCATCGTGCCGACAGCCTTGAAATCGGGATCCTCGGCCACGAGCGTCTCATCGAAGACGTTCAAGCGCAAACGGGTCGCACAGTTAGTGACGTCTTTCACGTTCTCGGCGCCACCGAGAAGGTCGAGGATGCCGGCAGCGAGCAGCGCGTTCTTGGATGCGCCATCAACCTGGTTGCTAGCTTGTTTGGCACGGTAGTCGGCCTTCGACTTGAACTCGATCTCGGCGGTGTCTTCCTCGCGACCAGGGGTCTTGAAGTCGAACATGAGGATGAGCGTGCGGAACACGACGAAGTAGATGGCTACGAACACCAGGCCGATAATGAACGCCGTGAGGTACTGCCCCCAATGGTTCGCCATGAGCGGGATGAAGTTCAGAGAGCTCATCTCGATCAGGCCGCCGGAGAACACGCCTACGATGCCGAAGGCGTTCATGACCGTGGCGAGCGTCGCGGCGAGCGCAGCGTGCACCACGAAGAGCGGAGGCGCGATGAACAGGAACGTATACTCGATGGGTTCGGTCACGCCGCACACGATGGCGGTCAACGTGATGGGGATAAGCAGGCCCAGGAGCTCCTTGCGCCTGTTGGGTTTGGCCGTGGAGTAGAACGCGATCGCGATGCCGGTGCAGCCGAAGATCTTAGACCAGCCGGTGCAGGTGAAGCGAGCCCAAGGGGCAAGGTCGGCAAGCGACTCGGAGGACGCGGCGATCTCGGGCAGGGCGTTGGCGAAGGCCGTGTAGATGCCGCCGTACACGGCAACGTTGTCATAATAGAGCGGCGAGTAGAGCAGGTGATGCAGCCCGAACGGAATGAGCGCGCGCTCGAGAAACGCAAAGACCCACACGCCCGCCAGGCCGGAACCCATTAGGAAGCCTTGCAGGGCACTGATGCCGTCCTGCACATGCGGCCACACGAAGCAGCAGACGACGGCCACCGGCAGCAGCACGAAGAAACTCACCACGTACACAAGGACGGAACCATTGAACACGCCAAGCCAGTCGGGCAGCTCGAAGTCGAAGAACTTGTTATGAATGGCGATGATGATGCCGGAGATCATGAGAGCCCCGATCATGCCCATGTCGAGGGTCTTGATGCTGCACACCATAGCGAGGCCAGAGTCGGAGCCGGTCTCGAGCGACATATCGACCCCGAACACGCCGCCCCACTGGGTGAGAATGGTGTTCATGAAGTACTGGAAGGTCAGATAGCCGACGAGCGCTTCCATGCAGCAGCGCGCATTCTGCTTGCTGGCCAGACCGATCGGCAGCGACACCGCGAACAGGATGGGCAGCTGGTTGAAGACCGTCCAACCGCCTTGCAGCACCACATTCCAACACTGGTACCACAGGGAGTCGGCGGCGGCGATGGAGCCGAAGATGACTTCGGTCGTAAAGAGCGTTCCCAGACCCACCATAACGCCAGCGAAGGCGAACAGCAGGACGGGCGTGAACATAGCCCCTCCAAACTTTTGGATTTTCTGCATCATGGCAGGGAATCCCCTTTCCTTACCAGCGCGGGAGCGAGGCGATGCGTCACCCGCGCTGCTCCGTACACATGCCTACGACAGCCAGACGGTCTACGCGGCGCCTCGTAAAACCACTAGCTTGTTCGTACAAGTAATACGGGGATAGTATATTCGACTTGTTCGTACATGTTTGAGAATCATTTCTTCGCTCTGCGAACGGTCGGTTCTTGGGGGTGAACGGCATTCTTGGCGTGCGAAGCGAACGAGCCTCCTGCGGTTGTTAACGGGGTTCCTTCCCTTTCGCGACGGCGAAGCGCGGTGTAAAATGCCATAGTATCGATATTGCACGCGAGCATATGCCCCTTACGCGCAAAGGCAAGAACGCGGGGCTCGTACGCGCGCATCGGCATCGTACGCAGGTGCGCACGCACCGCATATGGCACATGGGAGGAACGATTTAGGATCATCATGCCCAAAGCTGTTTTTCAAACCATCTACTTCGAGCTTAAGCATAAAATTGAAAACGGCACGTATCCCTATCAGTCATACCTGCCTTCGGAAACAGAGCTCACCCGACTCTATGACTGCTCGCGCAGCGCCGTGCGCCGTGCCCTTGCCGACCTCGCGGCCGACGGCTACGTGCAGTCTCAACAGGGCAAGGGAGTGCGCGTCATCCACAATCCTCGCGTGGTCGATCCACCTACCTTTAATAGCCTTGAGACCTTCAACGAGCTCGCTGCGCGTAAGGGGTGGAAGCCCCTTACGCGCGTGCTGGTCTTCGAGGAAATCGTTGCAGACGAGGCTCTCGCCGAGACCACCGGTTTCAGCATGGGGAACTCTGTCACGCATATCCTACGATCCCGCGCGGCAGACGGCGTGGTCATCTCATCGGACGAGAGCTACTACCTCACTGAAAAGGTACCTGGGCTAAGCCCCGAAATCGTAGCAGACTCTGTCTACGCATACCTTGAAGGAGCCCTTGGCATTAAAGTGGGCACAAGCAAGCGCGTCATCACGGTCGAAGCGGCAACCGACACAGACCGAGCCGTACTTGACCTCGGCGAATTCAACGCCGTGGGGGTACTGCGCTCCCACACGTTCGACACCACCGGCGTCATGATCGAATACACAGAATCACGCCAGGTGCCCGAGCGCTTCACGAGCTACGAGCTCGCCATCCGTCCCACCGCGGCACGATAAGGTCGTCCGCTGGCTCTGCATGACCGTCCCGGCTGCCGCGATGTCGCCGGTTTTGTAAAACGCAGCCACAAGCAGCGGATCGCGTGCCTTTGAAGGGCTTGCACGACCCTCGACAAACACCGAAGGGGCTCGCCTGCGGCAAAGCGTCCGGGAGTGCCATCTCCACGGGACATCCTCTAGAGCGACAAACAAAAAGCGGGGGCCGCTTGGCCCCCGCCATAAGTCGGATCAAACATGATCCTTTTCGCGACACGTGTTTCGCCACTCGTTTGCAGCCTGCACGTTGCCGCTCATCTGTTCCAACTACTCGGAAACGGTGCAGTACATGAAGTACTTGTATCCGAGAGGGTTGGCGAAGAAGCCGTCGACGCTGTCGTCGAGCATGTAGATGTCGGTGTAGAAATAGAGCGGCGTGATCGCTCCGGTCTCCATCAACATATCCTCAGCAAGGTGCATGAGGGCATAACGGGTCTCTTCATCGGTGCAGCTCTTAATAGTGGAGATCAGCACGTCGTAGGTCTGAGCCCACGTGCCGTCGGTAACGCTGACGTCGTAGCCATATTCAGTGAGGTCAAGATCGTATGCGGCAATGCTTGCATGATCGCCCTTGCCAAACTGAACGTCGTTGTTACCGGAGTTGGTAGTCCACATATCCAGGAAGGAAATGGGGTCGTTGTAGTCGGCAAGCCAGCCGTTACGAGCGATGGTGTAGTCGCCGTTCTTACGGGTGTTCAGGAAGGTGTTCCACTCCTGGTTCTCGAGGTTCAAGGTGATGCCCACCGCAGCATAGGCGCTTTGGATGTACTCACCGATGGCCTGGTGACCCTCATCGGTGTTGTAGAGGTAGGTCATACTCGGAACATTGGTGAACGTACCCGTGGACTCATCGTAGTCGTAGTACTTGCTCAAGGTCTCGATAGCACTTGCGTAGTTGTCCTCGTAGGCCTCTTCAGAGGTATCGAAGTAGCCTATGTAGTCGCTGCTGTCGCCGGCGTTCTCATAGAACTCATTGCCATCAACGTCGGTCAAGCCCATTGCAACGAAGGAAGATGCAGGAACTTGTCCGCCCTGTGCGATCTCCTCAACAATGTAGTTACGGTCGAGCAGAAGACCCAGGGCACTGCGAATCTCGCTCTCGGCTGCAAGCTTCTCGGCACCGGTAAGCGTGCTGTCAGCAGGAAGAATGGTCTCGTTGACATTCCAGGAGACATAGTAGGTGCCCAGCTGTCCTGCCACGAAGAACTCGGTAGGATACTCTTCCTGCAGGCTTGAAATTTCATTGGTGGGCACGCTGTCGATGAGCTGCCAGCTGCCGTTCTCAAAATTGGTGAGCATGTTGTTGGCGTCATCGGACAGATAGAAGTTCAGCGTCTCCATGGTGACCGAATCGGCGTCATGGTAGTTCTCGTTCTTCTCAAGAGTAATGACGCTGTTGTGGCTCCACTCGGTCATGGTGTAAGCACCGTTGCCAACATAGGTTGAAGGATCGGTTGCCCAGCTTTCGTCGGCAACAACATCCTCGCGCACCGGGAAATAGGTTGGGAAAGCAAGCAGCTCGTCCCAGTAGGAAACGGCGTTGCTCAGCGTAACCTGAAGGGTAAGCTCATCGGTAGCAACAACGTTAAGCTCTGCGTCGGCGTT
>CAZUYD010000038.1:0-15059 GCA_964624825.1 uncultured Enorma sp.
TTGCATTAAGTCGGCAAGGTTGCACTTAGTGCTGCAGTGAGCATGGAAAGTTAGGTTCCCTTCTCGGGTATGTGCTGGAATCCATCGTAGTGCAGATTGTCACTTATATAGGGGTGACTTATATAGAACGAAGCAGAAAATTGGTGCCAGGGGATGGAAGGTGCCAATGACCAAGCTGAATGCACAGATGCGCGTCGACCTACGGGTGAAGGAGCTTCGTGCGAACCTGGGCGTCAGCCAGGAGTCGTTCGCGCACTCGATCGAGATGTCGCGCACGTACTTCGCGGAGGTCGAGACGGGCAAGAGGAACGTTTCAGTCGAGAACATCGATCGCATAGCCTGCGGGCTGGGCGTCACGCTCGGGGAGTTCTTCAACTCGGAGCTGTTCTCGTCTTAGGAAGCGT
This sequence comes from uncultured Enorma sp., assembly GCA_964624825.1. Taxonomy (GTDB): domain Bacteria; phylum Actinomycetota; class Coriobacteriia; order Coriobacteriales; family Coriobacteriaceae; genus Enorma. The sequence continues at coordinate 405 of CAZUYD010000038.1, forward strand.
CGTCCTCACGGGCAGAATAATCCTCAACAGACCCTCTAGCTTGAGATTCATCGCCATCTATTGCGCCATGAGTGCCAAACACCCATCGGAATCGCCGCGTGAGTACCGAATGAGTACCAAAACCGGCAAATCCCCGCCTCAGCCCAAACTTCCTAATCAAGACAACATCGCATAAAGACATGCTCGAAACGAGTGCCCGAAATCGGCCAACATTCGTGTATAGAATGCTATAAAGCTAGAAAAATAGCACGTAGATACTATCGAGTGGCTTGCGTACACTGGAAGGAAAGCCTTCCACGACCTACATCCCATTGCATATAAAAAACGAGGGAGGCCGTCTCCGACCTCCCTCGAAATGAGTTGATTGCTATTCCCACTCAATCGTCGCCGGAGGCTTGGAGGTCACGTCGTACGCCACGCGGTTCACGCCGGGCACCTCCGCCACGATACGGCTCGAGATGCGCCCGAGCACCTCATACGGCAGCTTCGCCCAATCCGCGGTCATCGCGTCGCTCGACTCCACGGCGCGCAGGATGACCGGTCGCGCATACGTGCGCTCGTCACCCATAACGCCCACGCTCTTGATGTCCGGTAGCACCGCGAAATACTGCCAGCAGCTATGCTCGCTGTTGCGCTCGCCGGTTTGCTCGAACAGGCGCTGGTTATAGGCATCGAGCTCTTCACGCACAATCGCATCGGCGCTCTTCAAGATCTCGAGCTTCTCGGGACTCACCGCGCCGATGATGCGAATCGCCAAGCCCGGTCCGGGGAATGGCTGGCGAAACACGATATGCTCGGGCAACCCGAGCGTAAGCCCCAGCTCGCGCACCTCGTCTTTGAAGAAATGGTCGAGCGGCTCAATCAGATCGAAGTGAACGCCCTCGGGGAAGGGAATCAAGTTATGGTGGCTCTTGATCGTTGAAGCCTTGCCGCCGGTCTTGCGCGCGCCGCTCTCGATGATGTCCGGGTAAATCGTGCCCTGCGCCAGGTACTTCACCGGACGCCCGTCCTCGGCAAGTTGTTGTGCCACCGCGAAGAATTCCTCCCAGAACTGCGTGCCAATGATGCGACGCTTCTGCTCGGGATCGGTCACGCCATCGAGCAGCGCCGCATAGCGCTCCTCGGCGTGAACGTGAATGAAGTCCACGTCGAACTGCGTGGTGAAAACCTCTTCCACCTGCTCCGGCTCATTCTTGCGCAAAAGCCCGTGGTTCACAAACACGCAGGTCAGCTGACGTCCGATGGCTCGCGAGCACAGCGCCGCCACGACGCTTGAGTCCACACCGCCCGAAAGCGCCAGGATCACGCGGTCGCCACCCACCTGCTCGCGAATCTGGTCGGTCAGGCTCTCCACAAGCCCTTCCATGGTCCAATCGGGCTCGAGCGCACAGATGCCGAACAGAAAATTGGAAAGAATCTGCTGGCCGTATTCAGAATGCCGAACCTCGGGATGAAACTGCGTCGCATAAAGCCGTCGCTCCGGACACTCCATCGAGGCGACCGGGCAGACGTCTGTGCGCGACGTAACGCGAAAGCCCTCGGGAACGCGGCTGACCGCATCACGATGGCTCATCCATACGGTCTGCTTCGCAGGAGTCGCGTCGAACAAAGCGGAGTCGACGTCGCGCTCAAGCGTCGCCGGGCCATACTCCCCCACCTCGGAATGAGCGACCTCTCCGCCGAGCGTCACCGCCATAATCTGATGCCCATAGCAAAAGCCGAGCATCGGAACCCCCAGATCGAAGAGCCCGGCATCGATGGAAGGAGCATCCGCCGCATATACGCTTGCAGGGCCACCGGAAAGGATAATCGCAGACGGCTCAAGCGCGCGCGCCTCATCGGCCGTGATATCGCAAGGAACAATCTCGGAATACACATGCAGGTCGCGGACGCGCCGGGCAATGAGCTGCCCATACTGCGCGCCGAAGTCCAGCACGAGCACCTTCTGTTTGGAATCCTTCACGAATCGCTCCTTCCATCGTCCGAATCATCCGAAGCACAACGGGACTCCCGCCATCATACAACACCGAGGTTCCCGCGATGCGCCCATATATCACCGTGCGTATAACACACGTGAGACAACGTCGAGCACGGCGCAAACAAGACGTGCGGGAGCACATGGAAGCACAGCGCGATGCGCCGGATGAACCTGAACGCGAATCCAAACTCGAATATGCGGGCACGCACGAAAACACATTGAGCGCAACTCCCAAACTCAAATGTCCAGGCGTGCATGAGGCGTGCATGAGACGCACGTGAAGCATGCGGAAAACACAGGAGCAAGAACACGAGGACACCTGAGGCGCAAAGAGCACTTGCGGCGCACGCGCCGCCCGAAGGAGCAGTCAAAGCCCGGGAGCACCGACATGCACGACGCAGCTGACACGGCTTGCGAAATGAGCACTCCGGTTTCCTCAGCGCTCGCGAACGCGCGGCCGCGAGCCCAAGCCCAAACCCGCACCTACACCTCGTTTTGCCAGCTGCCCTGAGCCATCGCGATCACGCCCTGCACGCTCTGCTCAACCATGCTGCGCACATTCGTCTCGGTGTAAAACGCCATATGTTGGGTGAGCACCACATTTGGGAACTGCCGCAAATACGCCATGTCGCGGTTCTTGATAATGTCGTTCACGCGGCTCTCGTGGTAGATACCCGCCTCATCGGCGAACACATCCATCGCGAGCGCGCCGATCTTCTCGAACTCGATACCGCTCGTCACGGCCGGCACGTCCATCAGCTCGCCGCGGCTCACGTTTATAAGCACCACGCCATCGCGCATCTTGCCGATGGCCACCGCATCGATCATGCCGCGGTTTTCGACCGTGAGCGGCACATGCAACGTCACGACGTCGGCGCGCCGATACAACTCGTCCAACGTAACATATTCAACACCCTCCGCGCGCACCGCCTCGCTCGGGTACGGGTCATAGCCGAGCACGGTGGATCCAAAGCCACGCAGGATGCGCGCGACACACTGGCCGATGCGCCCCGTTCCCACAATACCGACGGTCAGCCGTCCGAGCTCGCGCCCCTCAAGACCTGCAAGCGAGTAGTCGTTCACCTGCTGGCGCCAGAGCGCAGGCTTATAGCGACGCAACACGATAAGCATGAGCATGACGGCGAACTCCGCAACGCCCTCGGGCGGGTACCCGGTGTTGCACACGCGCAAGCCGCATGCGCGCGCATGCGCAATGTCGATATGGTCGACGCCTACCGTGCGCGTTGCAAGAAGCGTCACCCCGCGCGCAACGAGCCGGTCGAGCACATCGGCTGTCATGGCGCTTCTGCCCGAGATGATGACGGCATCATATCCCTGAACCTCATCCGCGTTCTCGGGGGTCAACGCGTCGGGAGTCGCCTCAATCGTCACGACATCCTTGACGCCGGCGCGCGCCGAGACCTCTGCCAGCGGAACCTTCTCGTTATCCCGCAGCTCATACAGCCTAATCTTCATCTCGCTCTCCCATTCAACGGCTTAAAATTCATTGTATAGCTTTCGCCCATGGGCGCCTCGCGCTGCACAGCCTGTTACAAAGCCGCATAAAGCCGCACATCGAGATGCGACGGTGAAGCATGAAGGCCAAATCGAGAGAAATCCCGGCTCAGCTCCTTCGGAAGAGATCCCGGCTCAGCTCCTTCGAGAGAACTTTCGCCTCAACTCCTCCCACATGCCTGAATGCAGGGGACGAGCATCTGGAACCTCATTCGAAGCCTCGTCCGGCGCATATGCATCCCCTGTGGTCAGTCAGGCGTTTGGGTATCATGGATGAAGCGGCCGGTGACCGGCGGCACCACATGTCCGGCGCGCGCTCCACGCAAGCGCGCCGGGCGCGGTACCCGCACCCGGCGCAACGAAACGATTGCATCGAAGCATGTGCCCGCACTTCTTCGGCACATCGACGAAACGATAGGAACCTCCATGAACGACGCGCTCTCCGCATTTCAGGCAGTCATCGAAAGCACGCTCTTCCGCAACCTGTTCTGGGGCGTGGCGATCACGGTTATAACGCTGGCCGTCTCAAAGGTTGCCGTCCGCGCCATATCGAACTTCCTCCGCCACGACAGCAACCCGCTGCCGACCTCGAGCATCATCGTCAACATCGTGCGCTCGCTCATCCTCATCGTCGGCGGAAGCATCATCCTCGACTCGTGCTTCGGTATCGATACCAGCTCGCTGATCACCGCCCTCGGCGTCGGCGGTATCGCCGTGTCGCTCGGCTTTCAAGACACGCTTTCCAACCTCATCGGCGGGTTGCAGGTCACGCTCATGGGTATCGTGAAGCCTGGCGACAACATCGAGGTCAGCAGCAAGAGCGGCGTGGTGCAAGACGTATCCTGGCGCCACACGACCATCCGCGATTCGCAGGGTCAAACGATAATCATCCCCAACTCGATCATCTCGACGACAGCGCTCGTGCACCGGTTGCCAGCGAACCGCGTTACGGTGCCGTTCGCCATTCCGCGCTATCGCGTCGCCGATGCGCCCGACACGCCGGGCGCCACCGCCTCAGCGCATGCAACCGCCGCGCCGAAGCAAGAGCTTGTCGATATCGACCAACTGAGCGATGCAATCGTTGCGAGCGCCCGCGCTGCGGCGGAGACCATATCCCCGCTAACCGATGGTCCTAACGTGCTCTTCTCCGAGATCAGCAAGTCCACCATCAAGGGCAAGGTCATCTTCACCGTGCAAGACGCCGCAAAGGCCTCCGCAGCCCATGATGCAGTCGTTCGCGCGATTGCCCGCGAGGTCTCATAGCGTCTCGTAGCTGCTATTCCCAGCTCTTCCACACGTCCGGCTCGTAGCCGACCGTCGCCCTCTGTCCGTTGCGCACGATCGGCTCGCGCAAAACCTGCTGGTTCTCGAGCAGCTTCTCGAACTTCTGGCACTCGGCAAGATGGGTGATGAGCGCGACGGCATCCTGATCTTTCGCCTTGGGATCGAGCAGCGCCTCAAGGCCGCCCACCGCGCGCATCACGCTGGTGAGCTCGCCCTTGCTCATACCCTTTTCCTTGAGGTCGATGAACTGAAACGGAATCCGCCGCTCTTTGAAATAGCGCTGCGCCTTCTTGGTGTCAAAGCTCTTCTTCGTGCCGAAGATCTGAATATTCATGAGACTCCTCTGCGGGGGCGGCGAGTGACCGGTGCAGGACGCGAACCACAGCGCATAGGGCTACAGCTTCGCCACGACCGCATCGCCCATGGCCTCGGTGTCCAGAACATGGTCGGCCGGGGTCGTTGCATCTGCGATATCGCGCGTGCGCCAGCCCTCATCGAGCACGGTGGTCACCGCCGCGCGCACCGCATCGGCCGCAGCGCCCATGTCGAAGCTGTACCGCAGCATCATCTCGACCGAGAGTATCTGAGCCAACGGGTTCGCGATGCCCTGCCCTGCGATATCGGGCGCGCTGCCATGGCTCGGCTCGTACAGCGCGACGCCGTCGCCCATGCTCGCGCTTGCCAGCATGCCGAGCGACCCGGTAATCTGCGCCGCTTCGTCCGAGAGGATGTCGCCGAACATGTTCTCGGTCACCACCACGTCAAACGATGCGGGACGGTTGATGAGCTGCATCGCCGCATTATCGACCAGCACGTCCTCAAGCTCGACGTCTGCGTATTCCGCATCGTGGATGCGGTGGACGATCTCGCGCCACATGCGGCTCGTCTCGAGCACGTTGGCTTTATCGACGCTTGACACCTTACCGCGGCGCTTGCGCGCCGTCTCGAACGCCTGGCGTGCGATGCGCTCGACCTCGTACTCGCGATACTCAAGCGTATCGTACGCCCGCTGCCCCGCTGCTCCCCGTGCTCCGGCGCCCGGTTCATCGTAGAAGCGCTCGCGCCGGCCGAAGTACAGCCCGCCGGTGAGCTCGCGGACGATCATCATGTCCACGCCATCGATAACCTCGGGGCGAAGCGTCGAGGCACCCGCTAGCGCAGAGAAGATCTGCACGGGGCGCAGGTTGGTGTACAGGCCCAGCTCCTTGCGAATCTTGAGCAGCCCCTGCTCGGGACGAGGCGCCGCAGGGTCGGTGGTATCCCATTTGGGGCCACCGACCGATGCAAGCAGCACGGCGTCGGCCGCGCGCGCGGCGCTAAGTGTCTCATCGGGCAGCGGGTTTCCCGTCGCATCGATCGCAGCCCCGCCGATGAGTGCATCCTCGCAGGTAAACGCAACGCTATAGCGTGCGCCCACCGCCGCGAGCACCTTCTTGCCCTCCGCGATGATTTCAGGACCGATGCCGTCTCCCGGCAAGGTGCAAATCGTATATGTCTTCTCCACGTTGAAACTCCCGCTTCTCCATGACAATCCGTTTGACGCTGTGGCCGAAACATGCCGAAGCGCAACCGAACAATTCAGGTGTCTTTCGCAACGACTAGCAGGGGCTAGCCAGCGCTACTAGCCGTATCACGAAAGACTCAGGCGCGCCCCGCCTGCCGCATCTGCTGCTTCGTGCGCTCAACCAAACCGCCCGCCTCGATGATCTCAGCGATGAACGGCGGGAACGGCTCGGCGGTGAACGTCGCGCCGGTGTCGCGGTTCGTGATGGTGCCCGTTTCGGTATCCACCGTCACATGGGCGCCATCGGCAATAGCGTCGACCGCCTCCGGGCACTCGAGAATCGCCAAGCCCACGTTGATCGCATTGCGATAGAAAATGCGCGCGAAGCTCTTCGCGATGACGCATGAGACGCCCGCCGCCTTGAGCGCCACCGGTGCATGCTCGCGCGATGACCCGCACCCGAAGTTCTCGTCGGCTACAACGATATCGCCCGGTTGCACGCGCTCATGGAAGGTCGGGTCGAGGTCCTCCATGGCATGCGCCGCCAGATGCGCATGGTCCGAGCTGTTCAGATAGCGCGCCGGAATGATAACGTCCGTATCGACGTCGCGCCCATATTTGAAAACGGTTCCCTCAAAATGCATGGCAGTATCTCCTCACGGTATGGCATAAAACGCAATCGCTGTTATCTACGCTGGTCAATGCCATATTACAGGCTGGACGGAGCGGCGATGTGGCCGGCGACGGCAGACGCTGCGGCAACGGCTGGCGATGCAAGGTAGACCTCGCTCTTGGTATCGCCCATGCGGCCGACGAAGTTGCGATTCGTGGTGGAAACGCAGCGCTCGCCCGCCGCGAGGATGCCCATGTACCCGCCCAAGCAAGGACCGCATGTAGGCGTCGAGAACACGCAGCCCGCGTCGATGAACGCATCGGCCAACCCTTCGGCCATGCACTGCTTGAACACCGCCTGGGTCGCTGGAATCACGATGCAGCGCACGCCCGCGGCCACGCGGCGACCGCGCAGCACGTCGGCCGCGGCGCGCATATCTTCGATGCGCCCGTTCGTGCACGACCCGATCACCGCCTGGTCTATGGCGATGTGCGTGCTCTCGCTCACAGGATAGGTGTTGCTCGGCAGATGCGGCCAGCTCACGCATGGCTTGATGTCGGCCGCGTCGATATGCACCACGCGCGCGTACGCGGCGTCCGCATCGGCATGGTACTCGACCGGTGGACGCTGGCAGCGCCCTTCGAGCCAGGCGCGCGCCACATCATCGACCTCCATGATGCCCGCCTTGCCACCCGCCTCGATCGCCATGTTCGAGATAGTCATGCGGCCTTCCATAGACAGGGAGCGAATGGTCGAGCCGGTAAACTCCATCGCCTGGTACAGCGCGCCATCGACGCCGATGAGCCCGATGATATGCAAAATGACGTCCTTTGCCGTGGCGCCATCGGTAAGCTCGCCTTCGATCTCGAACTTGATGGTGGGCGGAACCTTGAACCAAGCGCGCCCGGTCGCCATGCCGACGCCAGCGTCGGTAGATCCCACGCCGGTGGAGAAGGCGCCGAGCGCGCCGTAGGTGCACGTGTGAGAATCGGCACCGATCACCAAGTCGCCGGGAACCACGACGCCCTGCTCGGGCAGCAGCGCGTGCTCAATGCCCGCGCAGCCCTGCTCCCAGTAATGGGTGATTTTCTGCTCGTGAGCGAAATCGCGCATCTTCTTGGTCTGCTCGGCGCTTTTGATGTCCTTGTTGGGGGCATAGTGATCGGGCACCAAGCATACCCGGCCACGGTCGAACACCTCGGAGGAGCCGAGCTCGCGGAACACGTCGATGGCGATGGGCGCGGTGATGTCGTTCGCAAGCACCAGGTCGAGGTCGCATTCGACGAGCTGTCCCGGCCGTACCTCATCGAGGCCGGCATGGGCAGCGAGAATCTTCTCGGCAACGGTCATAGGACGTGGCATGTTCTGTTCCTTTCGATTTGGGGGCGTGGCCGAGCAATGCGCAAACTACGGCACGCGCCCCATAGAAGACTCGCCTACTTCTGCTGATCGGAGATCAGGCGATTGAGCGCGTTCAGGTACGCCTTCGTGGACGATACGATGATGTCGCCATCCGAGCCGCGACCGATATACACGTCGCCGTTCTCGGCGGTCACGCGCACCGTCACCTCGCCCAGCGCATCGATGCCGCGCGTCACGGCCTTCACCGAGAACTCGGCCAGGTCGTTCGCCACGGCCACGATCTTATCGACCGCCTTATATGCCGCATCGATGGGCCCTGTGCCGTAGGCGCACTCGGTGTAGGTGGTGTCGTCCATCTTGGTCAGGGTGATGGTCGCCGTCGGGGTGAGCGGGAAGCCGCAGGAGACCTGCACCGCATCGAGATTCCAAACGGCTGTGCTCACGCGCTCACGCTCGTGCACGATGGACTCCAGGTCCTCGTCGTAGACCTCCTTCTTCTTGTCCGCGACCTCGAGGAACGCCTGGTATACCTCCTCGAACTCCTCGTCAGAGAACGTGAATCCCAGCTCGCCCATACGATGGCGCAGCGCAGCATGACCAGAGCGCGCGGAGAGGATGATCTGCGAGCCGCCCGCGCCCACATCGGCCGGGTCGATGATCTCGTAGGTGTCGCGTGCCTTGAGCACGCCGTCTTGGTGAATGCCCGAAGAGTGCGCAAACGCGTTGGCGCCCACGATGGCCTTGTTCGCCTGCACGTTCATGCCGGTGATGGAGCTGACGAGCTTCGAGGCACGGGTGAGCTCCTGTGTCACGATATCGGTATGGGCATCGAGCTCCTTGCCATGCATGCGAATCGCCATGACCACCTCTTCGAGCGCCGTGTTGCCCGCGCGCTCGCCCAAGCCGTTGATGGTGCACTCAACCTGAGTCGCGCCGTTGCGCACCGCCTCGATGGCAAGGGCGGTGGCCATACCCAAATCGTTATGGGTGTGGACCGAGATGGTGACGTCCTCGATGCCGTCCACGCGCTCGCGCAGATCGGCGATGCGGGCGCCGAACGCCCACGGCATGTTGTAACCCGTCGTGTCGGGGATGTTCACCACGGTTGCGCCCGCCTTGACCGCGGCCTCGATGATGCACACCAAGAAGTCCTGGTCGGCGCGGCCGGCATCCTCGGCATAGAACTCTACGTCATCGACGAAGCTGCGGGCGAGCTTGACCGCATGAACGGCGCGCTCGATGGCCTCGTCCTCGGTCAGGCGCAGCTTGTCGCGCAGATGGCTTGGGCTCACTCCCAGGCCGGTGTGAATGCGCGGGCGCTTGGCTGTTTTGAGCGCCTCGGCCGCGACCTCGATGTCTTTATCCACGGCACGCGTGAGCCCGCAGACCGTGCAGGCATCGCCTGCGATGCGACCGATCTCGGAAACACTCTTGAAGTCGCCCGGACTCGAGATGGGAAAGCCCGCCTCGATGACATCCACATTCATGCGAATGAGCTGGCGCGCGATGATGAGCTTCTCCTCGGTGTTCATGCTGGCGCCAGGCGACTGCTCGCCGTCGCGGAGCGTGGTGTCGAAGATCGCAATCTTTCTGGTCATGGTCGATTCCTCCTAATCTACGCCGGCACGGCAACTGCCCGACACATCCGTACTGCCTGAAGGAGGTGATGCGTGTGCAGAGAAACGATATACGAGAAGCACCCCGTCACGCGTCACGCCCTGCAAGGCGTCTTTTGCGCGTGGGGTGCTTCCAACAAATGCGGCTTGGCCGATATAAGACGAAGTACCCTACGCGCACGCGCCTAGTAGTAGCTCGTCTAGGGATAGGGTCAGCGCGCGGGCAGCGTCAGACGCCACCATATACACGCTGTGCGCTGTGAGCAACATAATCCCATCCCTTCGCGCAACGCCTCGCGGGGGCGCTGCATTACGGCAAAGTGTACCAGAAGGCTTGAATTCTGCAAACAGCGATTATTCGGCGGCCGCGGATGTTTTGAAAAAGGAGGCTTCTGGCCGCTGAGCTTCGGTAGCCGAAGAGCGCTCGGGCGCAACAACGCGTACCCAGCAGAGAGCTCCTGCCGCCTGAAGCGCTTACCCGGCGGGACTCCCGGCCACCGGCGAAGGTTGCCCAACAGGAGGCATTCGGCTGTTACCGAGCAGCGACAGCCATAGACCTCCAGCTACCGGCGCGGTTCACCCAACAGCAAGTCTTCGCTGCTGGAGAACAGCAACGACTGCAGACCCCAGCCGATGCCGAAACATCGGGAACCAAGCCTCGTTCGCTGCCAACATCAAGAGAACCAAAGGACCCCCAGCTGCCGCCGAATGTCGACGAACAGCTGGGGGCGGGGGAGCTTGCTATGGCGCACTCATCGTGCACAGCGCGGCGAGATCATCCCGGCATGCACTCGCGCGACCGCCGTGCGACCGCAACTGCATCGTTCGCGCACCGTTACAATGCGTAGCGTGTCTAACGCCTGACGAACCGCCGTTTTCAACAAGCACTCTAGTCGTATATATCGGCCAGGTCGATCTGATGGTCGGCGAAGCGATGGGCGGTCACATAGGTGCGCACCTGGTTCCAAGAATCGCTCGAATCGAAAAGCGTGTTGTTCAGCTGCGTGATGGCGTTCGAACTTGCGCTCGCGATACCGTTCTCAAGGTTCGTGCGCATGAAGACGTAGTGATCCGCATCGTGTGCGCTGTCATGCTGTTCCTGAACCGAGATCTTCACCGTGTCGACATCCGGATAGACGGCAAACGCTGCCGTAGCGTTATACACCAGCACCGCCTCCACCGCGTCGTCATCGCAGTCCTCCGAGACGTTCGTATACGAGACGCTCAACGCCGTACCGTTCGATCCCGTGCTCACGCTGTTGATCGAGCTTCCCATGGGAAGCGCCTTGAACAGCTGCGTGACGGTTGAGCTGCCGCTTGCGGCGTTCTGAAGCGTTGACACCGCGCTCTCGTCGAGCTCCGTTAACAGAGCGAGCGTGGCCTCATATTCGCGCTGGTCCTCTGGATCAAGGTATTGCTGGATGGTAGAGCTGCTCGTGTTGGAAGCGCTGCCGCTCGTCGAGCTGGTATCGGTCGTATTGGCGCTTGTGTCTTGGCCGGTATCTTGAGCGGCCGTATTATCGCTTGCGGACGAGGCGGAACCTTGAGCGGTTTGCTCGCGCTGCGTCGCGACAGCATCGACGCCGCTGTCCTGCCCACCCATATAGCTGATCGCATAGATGGCGCCTGTGCACGCAAGCAGTATGGCGACAACGACTCCGACGATGGTAAAGAATTTCTTGCGGGGCATACCGGCGATCATGGCGCTCTCCTTTGAGGTCGGTGTGCTCTGATCTTGTACCTGGCTCGTTTCGTCTTTCTGGTCTTCCGATTCGTTCACGGTCGGCATAGGCTGCGTTTCGGTGACGTTCTCGGCCGCGGCATCCCCATCGTGCGAGGCCTCAACGCCTATCCCCGCATCCAGCGTTGCCGCCTCAGGCTTCTCTGCCTTGTCGTCAGCATCCGCCGCAGGCAATGGAGCCTGAGTCGCATTGGCTCCGCTTTCGAGCACGTCTTCGATGCTCGTGATGCTCGCCATGGTCTTGGCCAGTGCATCCGCCTCATCCATGCCATCCGCGATGTAGTCTTCGTAGCGGGCGATAAGGTTTCCGTATATCTCTTCTTTCAGCTCAATGTTCTCTGCCGTGAGCACCCGACCCTCGAAAAGGCGCTCGACGTACATGCGAAGCTCGTTCATTGGTCTCCCCCGTTCTGCTTGAGCAATCGGTCGATAATGCGGCGTACGCGAACCCATCGGTCGGTCGCTTCTGCAAGCTCAACAGTGCCCTCAGACGTCATGTGATAGTACTTTCGCCGCGCGCCCTGGGTCTCGCTGCCCCAATAACTCTCAACGAACCCTTGCCCTTCCAAGCGCTTGAGGCTTGTATAAAGCGAGGGCTCCTTCATCTCGTATTCCCCATGGCTGGCAATAGCGATATCTTTGAGGATCTCGTATCCGTAGCTATCACCGTCCTTGAGGGTGCACAAGATGATCGCGTCGATGTTTCCTCTGATGAGGTCACTCACCGCGTCTCGTGTCGACATGCCAGTCACCTCCTACTCTGTGGCACAGCACGCGCCGGAAATGATCTCTCGACACCTGGAGTGCGCCTTCGTACTCGAGTATCCAGATGCCCGACAATCCCAACCCCATGCTCCTCTTCCTTGATGCTACTGTAACACAGAGTACTATGTGTGTCGATATACTTTTTTAGAAATATATTTATTTGAGCTGAGAGTAATTAATGAGCTCGGAAACCCCGTCACCGAGACCCGCTGGGTGCAAAACGAGCTTGCCGCCGAGAAAACTGATTGTAGATTATCGGCCCGAAGCGCCGTGCGGCCCCGAACAGCGCTTCGGCTTACGTAACTTTTTGCGCAAGTGGCCAAAAACATACGATAGGTTGCAATAATTAAAAGGCTTTGCGGCTCTAGGAAGGTGAAAACAGGCTTTTACAGCATCCTCGGGAGCTAAAATGTGGCGCGATACCCTCACGTGAAGCGCAAATGCGCGTTGTACCCTGTCTGAAACGCGAGCTGAAGAGTAAATCGTGCAACCTATCGTATGTTTTTGGCCACGAGCCTGAAAAATAGCGATTACGCACCGATTTGCTAGTTATGAGAGCAAGTCAAATGCGAGGCCAGCCAGTCGTTGTCCTCTACCAGTGACAGAAACACTTCAAACAGCTCCTCGGGGAAGTTGTCCTCGCGCCAAGTTCCCTCATGACTTCCCTCCAAGACATTGATATTCCCCTCGTTGCCCAAGTCCCAGCACCTGTATTCCATCGTTACATTCGATATGAGGCAACCGTCATCATCGAAGCCTGCGTCTCTTGACACTTCGAACTCTTGGTTGGCAATAAGCCCATTCTCATGACTTTCGAGCGAGAGTTCTTCGATGTGCCGGGCACTTTTAACAACGGCATAGCAATCGTCGTAACGAGCCACATTACCGCTCCAAGGATCATCCTAGATGCATCTTGTCCGAATCAACGGTGCTCCCATCATCCATGTGCACATCAGTTGACCAGCACGCATTAGAGCAGGCGCCTGCGAGCGCATGCATCGGTTCAGGAAAATGCTTCGAATAGAAGCGCGATTAAAACCGAAAAAGCCCAGCCGCCGAAGGCAACTGGGCTCATACAAGCTCAATATGAGAAAGCTGGGGCTACTCAGCCATGAAATCGCGCTGGATGGATGAGTCGATCTTGACGCCAGGGCCCATGGTGGAGGCGAGAGTGACGCTCTTCACATAGCGACCCTTAGCGGAAGACGGTTTCACGCGCAGAATCTCAGTGTAGAGCGCTGCATAGTTCTCAACAAGCTTCTGGTCGTCAAATGACACACGCCCGATGGGCACATGGCAGATGCCATACCGATCAGCGCGATACTCAACGCGGCCGGCCTTGAGCTCGCCGACCATCTTGGCCACATCCATGGTGACGGTGCCGAGCTTCGGGTTCGGCATGAGACCACGAGGGCCGAGGATCTTACCGATACGACCGACCTTGGCCATCATGTTCGGGGTGGCGATCGCAGCGTCGAAGTTGATCTCGCCGCCCTGAATGGCAGCCACGAGCTCATCGGAGCCTACGATGTCGGCACCGGCCTCCTCAGCCTCGCGCGCCTTCTCGCCCTCGGCGAAGACGGCCACACGCACGCTCTTGCCCGTACCGTGCGGCAGCGAGATGGAGCCGCGAATGTTCTGGTCGGCCTTGCGCGTATCGATGCCCAAGCGGAAGTGCGCCTCGACGGTCTCGTCGAACTTGGCGGGAGCGATCTCCTTCACCAGGCGCACGCCCTCAAGCGGGGTATACAGATTGAACTTGTCGACTTTTTCCGCAGCGGCGCGGAAATTCTTTCCATGCTTTGGCATATTCTACCTCCTGTGGTCACAGGGCTCGTGCCCTCCCACATCGATCGCGCGCCCCATTGCGCGCAGACACGGCGGCAGCTCTCAGCCGCCGTTTACCAACATGTTACTCGGCGATCGTCACGCCCATGGAACGAGCGGTACCCGCAACGATCTTCTTAGCAGCCTCGATATCGTTCGCGTTCAGATCGGGCATCTTGATTTCGGCAATCTTGGTAAGCTGCTCCTGGGTGAGCTGGCCGACCTTGTCGCGCTGCGGGACACCAGAACCGCTCTTCAGCTTGAGCTCCTTCTTGATGAGGTGCGCCGCCGGAGGCGTATGGCACTCGAAATCGAACGAGCGATCCTCGTAGACCTTAATGACGACGGGAATGACGTCACCGGCCTTGTCCTGCGTCGCGGCGTTGAACGCCTGACAGAACTGCATGATGTTAACCTGGGCAGCACCAAGGGCAGGACCCACGGGGGGTG
>CAZUYD010000039.1:0-14617 GCA_964624825.1 uncultured Enorma sp.
CGGTGCAGTCGAAGCCCATCTTGTAGTAGTCGGCATGCAGACAGTCGATGCGCTTCATGGGAAGGTATCTTCCGAGCATGACGAGCGGGCAGGTGTAGTGTTGGAGCAGTCGCGCGGTGCGTTCAGCATTGCTGAGGGTAAAGGTAATGACGCCGAAGAAGCGCCGCTCGGCAGCCATGCTGAGGTAGGCGAACTCGCGATCGGGGGAGAAGTGCGTCAGCCCTACGAGCGGCTGCTTGCGCCGCTGGTCGAGGTCGTCGCAGACAAGCTCGACGCAGCCAGACGAAACGGAGTTGCTCACGCCGCCGATGATGACCAGCACCTGCTCGCTTGAATCGTCGGGGAAGCGCCGGTTGCGCTTGCGATGCGTATAGCCAACCTCCTTTATGGCTTTCTCGATCTTCTCGCGCGCTTCCTCCGATACATACCCTTTGCCCGAGACCGCGCGCGAGACGGTCGAGATCGAAAGGCCGGTTATCGAGGCGATGTCTTTCAACGTTGCGGCCATGTTATCTCTTGCCCGCGCGCATGAGCTCTTGCCCTTGGAACCAATGTATGTGGTCGTCAAGAATATCGAGGGGGATCGCGCCAAAGGCAAGCACGGCGTCGTGAAAGCGAGCTATATCGAAATTGCTGCCCAGCGCTCGCTCAGTCCGTTCGCGCAGATCGCAGAAGAAGCGGCTTCCCCATTTATAGGCAAGCGCCTGCGCGGGCATGCCGCAGGTATAGCGAACGAGCTCGGTGCGTATCTCAAGTTCGGTGAACATGGTGTGCTCGAGCAGGAAGTCCCGTGCTTGCTCATATGTCCATCCCAGCGCGTTGAGGCCGGTGTCTACGATAAGGCGACAGCACAGGAAGGCGTCCCACGACAGGCGGCCGAAGTACTCCATGGGTTCATAAAGGCCGAGTTCATGGCAGAAGTTCGAGGCATATTCCGCCCAGCCGTCCGCATAGGCGGTGTCATAGTGATGATGAACGATGTCTGGCAGGGTCTCATCTTCCTGCACGAGGTTCATCTGGTAATGGTGGCCAGGCAAGAGCTCGTGGTATACCACGGCGCAAGTGCGAATCTGGCAACGTTTGTCGAGCTCGGCGGCACTGTAATAGTAAACGCCCTTATCGTTTTCCCCGGGTACCGGCACGTTGTAATATCCCCAGCTCGACGTTTGCTCGTCTGCTTCGGATGTGCGTGCGACGGTGCAGTCGGCCGATGGCATGCGCGCGAAATAACGGGGCATGAGCGGCCGTATCTTTTCAAGGTGACCCTCAAGGGCCCGCTGCATTTCGTCGGGCGTGTCGAAGCGGTAGCGCGGGTCGGCTTGTATATCGTCCATGATGGTGCGCAGGGAGCCGGAGTAGCCCATCGATCGGGCGACCTCGAGCATCTCAGCCTCAGTGCGGGCGAGTTCCTCATATCCACGCGCCATGATCGTCTCGGGCGTCTCGCTGCACGAGATGTATGTTTCTATTTCCCGTTGGTACATTTCAGCGCCACCGGGGTACTGACCCATGCCGAGGATCGTAGGAGCCAGCGTGCGGTATTCGCCCGAGATCTCTTCCTTTAGCGCGTGAATCTCGGCAAACAGGGCGCGTGCTGGCCTCTCGCATCCACCAAACCGGTCGGCTGATCGCGCGACGGCTACCGCGCTTGCCGAAAGCGATTGGAGCACCAGATCGCATGAACGCTTCGGCATGCGAATATAGCGACGCGCCTGTTCAACGAGCTTTTCGTGCAAAAGGCGTACGAAGGGGGCAAAGTTATCGAGAACCTGCCGGTATAGACCGCGCTCTTCAGGCGTATCTATGGGCAGCGCAAGCATCTTTTCAACAAGCGTGGGAATGGTGCGATAGCTGCTGTTGAGGTCGAAGCGCTGCCAATAGTTGTACCGATTGTTGCGAATGTATGAGCAGTATCGTATGAGGATCTTCAAGATCATCTCGTCGGTATGGTTGTTTGCCGCTGCCAGCAGCTGCGTTGCGCGCCGTTCGGTCTCGTCGGCATATAGGGCGTCGCGCTCCGCGCGCTCAAGCGACAAGTCGGGCAGTTCGCCATGGGGAAACGTCCATTTCACCATCATGACTTCATTGTTTTCCACCGTGCGAGCGAAAAACGTGTTCGCAAGTTCCATGATTTCAGATGAGATGATCATACTCATGTACCTCGTTTGCATGCGCTCGTGTCAAGGTGTCCGTTGGAGTTTTCAGCCTGAATCGACTGTTGTTTTCATAACTTCTCAGTATATGGAGTGAGTATTTCTATATGATGTCCGTGTGGGAGCTATGTTGTGGGAGGAGCTTGGTATGCGTATTGAACACGTGGCGCTGTACGTGCGCGATCTTGAAGGGGCGCGCGAGTTTTTCTGCAGGTATTTTGGGGCGCGCGCAGGGGCGCGCTATCACAACGAACGCACGGGATTCATGTCATATTTTCTCACATTCGATGAGGGGGCGCGGCTTGAGGTCATGACGCTGCCGGCCATGCAGGATGATCCCAAGGCGCCCAATCGTACGGGGTTCATCCACCTGGCGCTGAGCGTGGGCAGTGCCGAGCAGGTCGACGCGCTGACGGCGCAGCTTGCCGCCGACGGGTATGAGGTGCTAAGCGGCCCGCGCACCACGGGCGACGGATACTACGAAAGCTGCATCTGCGGATTTGAGGGCAACCAGATCGAGCTGACCATATAAGCTGCGGCTCTGCGAGCTCAAGCACTTAGGGGCTGTCGCGCTCAAGCGCCTCGGTCTTCTACGGGTTTCGGCGATGCGCTTCGCCTTGTGCGTGCGGCCTGCACGCGTTCGATGACGCGTTCCATGGTTTTGTCGATCTTGTCGCGCTTGAGCTCGCATTCCCAAATGGTGATGGGCGTCCATCCAAGCGCCTCGAGCTCGGATATAGCGCGTTTGTCGCGCTCCACATTGCGGCGGAATTTCGCTTCCCAGAACTCGACGTTGCGTTTGGGCATGCTGGGGCTGCAGTGGGGGCAGCGATGCCAGAAGCATCCGTTGACGAAGATGGCGATTTTTCGCCCGGGAAATGCGATATCTGGCCTTCCGGGGGCTTTCTTCCACTGGAGGCGATACCCGGTGAGCCCGGCTTCTCGCAGGCGCTTGCGAACGAGCAGCTCCGGCTTGGTGTTTTGGCGCTTGTTCCCCTGCATTGAATGGCGGCTATCGTGTCGGCGCTTGGCGAGCGCCGAGAGCTCCTGCTCGCCCGGTGCCTTTGAGAGCGCCTTGACGAGCTCGACATCGGCGGGCATCCACTCAAGGTTGGCGAGCGAGCGCCGCTCTACCCAGCGAATCTCAAGTTGTCGGTCGCTTTTCTGCGGCACGCCCGCTTCGATGCGGCACGTGAAGCATTCCATCGAGAGGTGAAAATCGGGGTAGTCGTATTCAACCGTGTAGATATCGCGCAGGTCGGTGACGTGAACCTTGAGCTCTTCGGCTAGCTCGCGCTTGCATGCCGCGGCCGGTGTCTCGCCGCGCTTCACCTTGCCGCCGGGGAACTCCCAAAGCCCCTTCATGTCGCCGTATCCGCGTCGCACGGCGAGTATGCGCTCGGGGTTCTCGTTCGATGGGTTTACCGCGCCTTCCGATGCGCTGGAACCGAGCGCGGTGTCGCCCTGCGATTCCCGGCAGCCATCATCGGCGGCGATCGAGCCAGATAAGGTATTGCGTTGCGGCTTTGGGCCATCTTCGGCAGGCGCGCCCTGATCGAACAGGGTGCCGTGCTGCGCATCCGGGCAGCCTTCGACAGATGCGCTCGCGTCGAACGGGGCATTGCGTTGAGTTTCCGAATGAGCCTCACAAGACGCATCGATATTCGGGCGAGAGGCATCAGGTGCGCCTTCGCATATTATGCCGGCGGCCACGCGTATCGTTTTCACACCAGCCCCAATCCCTTCGATGCAGAAGATGCTATTCGAGCGCCGCGCATTCAGGTTCGCATCGTCGCGAGGCAGCGATCGCCGGCGTCTTGGGCGTTCCGCTTGCCCCTGTTTTAAGCGCCTTCACAAAACTGGTGGTTTCAGATTACCAGTTTGGGCGACGACTGGTAATTCGAGGTCGCTAGTGACCGGTAATTCGAGGCTGCCAGTTTGCGATATGGCTCAGCTGAACAGCGTGCCAGGTCATTCAGACGTGAACCGATGGGCAAGCGATTCCGCTACCGCCCGCGGGAAACCTTACAAAAACGCAAGCGAAGCGTAAGGTAAATCGATGGTACCGGCAAACGCCTCCTGCCACTATAGGCTCAGGAGGTGGTCGTGATGAAGTACACGAACACGAAAGCGCCGGTCGAGAAGCCTGCCGGTGTGAGTCCCTATAGCCTATGCGAAGAGCGCCCACCGGCAAATCCGCTCGTGCGCGTCGGCATGTCCGCCATAGAGACGGTTGTCTGGCTCGTGATCATGGCGGTGCTCTTCGTGTGCATGATCATCATGCTCTGGCATGTGTCGAAGTGATGAGCCGGAGTCGCGCGCAGAAGGTCCCGATGCGGCCGCCAAGAGGCTATGCTGAATACTATGACGAAAGGAAACGCTATGCCGTGTACATACGATTCTGAACCTACGAGTTTCGGTGGCGCCTGGGCGGCGCATGGTTCTGCCACCCAGGCGCCGGCACAAACAGCCCCATCACATGCAGCAGGTACGGTGGAGGCGCCCGTGCTCGACGTTCAGCACGTCGAGAAGGTCTACGGCAGCCGCAACAACGTAACGCACGCGTTGCGCGACGTCTCGTTCACGGTGATGCGCGGCGACTTCGTAGGCATCATGGGCGCTTCAGGTTCCGGCAAGTCGACGCTGCTCAACTGCGTATCGACCATCGATTCGGCCACCAGCGGCAATATCTTTGTGAACGGCGAGGATGTCACGCGGCTCAAGAGCCACAAGCTCACCAAGTTTCGCCGCGAGCATCTAGGGTTCATCTTCCAGGATTCGAACCTGCTCGACACGCTCACCGCGCGCGAGAACATCGCCCTTCCGCTCACCATCGGTCGCGTGGGCGCCAAAGAAGCGCTTGCTCGCGTGGACGAGGTCGCCGGACGGCTCGGCATCCGCGAAGCGCTCGATAAGTATCCCTACCAGCTCTCGGGCGGTCAGCAGCAGCGTGTCGCCGCAGCGCGCGCCCTCGTGACCAACCCCGCCGTCATCATGGCCGACGAGCCCACCGGCGCGCTCGACTCCAAGAACGCTCGACTGCTGCTCGAGAGCTTCGAGGCCATGAACCGCGCGTTTCAGGCGACCGTCCTCATGGTCACGCACGACAGCTTTGCCGCGAGCTACACGCAGCGGGTGCTCTTCATTCGTGACGGCAAGATCTTCACTGAGCTTCGCCGGGGAGATGCCTCGCGCCAGGATTTCTTCGACCGCATCATGGGCGTCGTCGCCATGATGGGTGGGGAGGGCTCCGATGCTCTGTAAGATCGCCTTCGGCAACGTGTGCCGTGCCGGCAGGGATTATCTCGTCTACCTGCTCACCCTCACGCTCGCCGTCATGGTGTTCTACGCGTTCAACACCATATCCGTTCAGGTCGATATCGCCGGCGTCAACGCGAAAACCGCGGGCACGGGGCAGCTGCTCGGCTCCACCATCAACGGCCTCACCATCTTTTTGGCCTTCGTGATGGGCTTCCTCATGGTCTATGCCAACAACTTCATCATGAAGCGCCGAAAGAAGGAGTTCGGTCTCTACCAGGTGCTTGGTATGAGTCGAGGGCAGGTGGCGTGCATCATGGCGCTCGAGACGCTCTTCGTGTCTGGCGCCGCGCTCGTGCTCGGGGTCATCATGGGTCTCGGGCTCTCGCAGATCATGGTCTTCTTCACGGCCTCGGCCTTTAAGACGCAGATCGCGGATTTTCACTTCTTCTTCTCGCTCAGCGCGCTTCTGATCACGCTGGGCTGTCTCGTGGCGATCTTCCTCGTGACGCTCGTGTTCAATCTGCGGGTAGTTGCCCGAGCGCGGATTATCGACCTCATGAACGCCGGTCGTCGCAGCGAGGAGATTCGCATGCGGAACCCCTGGGTCGCCGCGGTGATCTTTGCGGTGGGTGCGGCGCTTGTCGGCATCGCGTATGCGCGGCTGCTCAACGACGGCCTCCCATACGACGGCCGTGCCGAGAGCATGCAGAAGTTTCTCATCACCACGGGTATCGTGATAGCGGGCACGTTTTTCGTGTTCTTCGGGCTCGCAGGCTTTTTGTTGCGCGTCTTCCAGGCAGCGCGCGGCCTCTACTGGCGCGGCCTCAACATGGTGACGCTTCGGCAGCTCGCCGCGAAGGTGAACACCGTGAGCTTTTCGATGTCGGTCATCGCGATGATCCTGTTTCTGGCCATCACGTCCGTGACGACGGGCATGTCGCTCGCAAGCGTGATGAACGAAAGCGTGGAGCGCGGCACGCCGGCGGATTATACGCGCGTCATGGTTTACTTCGACGAGGACGCCGTGGCAGAGATGAACGCGCAGGCGGAGGATTACGATGATGCGGGGGAGGACGGCAGCCAACGCTATGCGGTGGCGACCGAGCCCATCGACCTGCTCGAAGCGAGTGCGCACGACACGGTGGACTACGACACGGACGACGCCCGCCCCTTCGACCTGTCCTCCATCGCCGGCGCCTCGGTGCAGGTCGATACCTACAGCTCGACGCCGCGCGGCGGGAGCACGCCGCTGGTCAGCCTGGGCGATCTCTGTGAGGCGGTGGGGATGGCGCTACCCGCCGGCATGGAGACCTCGGATTCGAACACGCTCGGGCTTGCTGTTGTGAGCGAGAGCAGCTACAACGAGTACCTGGAGTTTCGCGGACTTGAGCCGATCAGTTTGGGTGAGAGCGGTTACACCATCGTCTCGGACATGGGCTCCACGATATGCGACATCTACAATGCGGTGCTCGCGGAGGGTGTTGCAATCGATGTGGGCGGCTACCGTTTGACTCCTGTGCAGGATGCGGTCAACGAGGATGCGAGCTCCTTTACGAACGCGATGTTCGGCATGAACTCAGGTACCCTTGTCGTGCCCGATGAGCTCATCGACGAACTCGACTTGCCGCTTTACGAAAGCTATCTGCTTATGGACTACGCCGAAGGCGTCTCGGTCGAAGAGGGCGATGCCCTCATAAGCGCGCCGCGCCTCTACGAGGCGATCTTGAACGCAGACGGCGACATCGTGGCCGGTTGGGGTACGGAGGCCACGCGCACCGCGACCTACGAGAGCGTTGACAGCATGAACGGCTTCACCAGCTACCTGGCGATCTACATCGGCTTTGTGCTCGTGGTGGCCTGTGCGGCGATTCTCACCATCCAGCAGCTCTCGGGCGTGGCCGATGCGAGCGGCAGCTATCACACCCTGGCAGAGCTCGGCATCGACACGCGGCAGGTCGAGCACTCTGCGCTCGCGCAGCAGACGATCTTCTTCGTGTTTCCGCTCGTGGTGGGCATCGCGCATTCAGCGGTGGCGCTTTCGGTCATCACCGACCTCGTGGAGCTCTTCGGCGGTTTCGACATCGCTGGTACCGTCGTCTTCACGGGAACCATTTTCCTCGTGGCCTATGGTGGCTACTTCTTCGTGACCTATCTCATGAGCGCAGGCATCATCCGCGATGCCGTGCGCGCCCGCCGGAGCGTGTAAGGGTGCCAGCTTGTACAGTTGCGGGTGCGGTGCCTGTCGCAGGATCGGCGCCGACCCGCTGCCGGGTACGGTGCCGAATCTAGCTCCAAAGCCTGCCGTACGGTCTGCGGGCCGTCGCACTCCGCCGCCGGATGAACCGTGCCCTGCAGGATGATGCCGCGTCTCGCATTCGCCGCGGGGCAGGTACCGCGCTCGCAGGATCCATCTACGCTTCTAGATAGAAGGTCGTCCGACGGCACGAACGCTGGAAGATAAGCCAGCCGGCTACCAGGCACGCCAGACCGATACCCAGATTCCATGCAATCCCCGCCGTCACGCTTACGTTGAGCGAGAGCAGGACGGCCGCAGCTCCTCCCCCGAAGGCGACAACCATGCCGCCGATGACGACGATCGACATGGGGAGCCCGCGCTTCACCACCTCGTTGGGGGACGTCCATGTGTAGTTGGGCTTGCGGGCGTCGAGCATGAGGCCAACGTTTACCATGAGGAAGAACACGCCGTACCCTGTGAGAAGCACTTCGAGCGCGCCGAGCGCATCGACCTCCCCGAATACGAGCATGCAGAGCGTGCCTAGCGTAAGCGTTGCGGCGACCGGAACCGCGTTCGACGCAAGCTTGGCGCCCAGGATCGTGCGGGCGCTTAACGGCGCTGTCGCGAAGATCCAAGCGTTCCTTCCTCCGATGGAAATGGAGCACGCCGCACTGGGGCACATGATGGCGCAGAAGACGAATACCCAGGGCAAAAGGTTCGCAATGAATCCAGCGACGTGCTGGTATTCCTCCGGTTCTATCTGAATTCCGTCGACGGCGCCAGATACGATGATCTGCTCGAGCCCGACCACGCTGATGGCGATCGCGATGCCGAGGATGAAGATATAGCCGATGAGGGTGTTGAAGGCATAGGAGGGGATGCCGAGGAGCGTGCGATACTCATTGAGTACGATAGCCATGAAGGGCGAGGTGATCTTGCCGCTGCGACGGCGAAGCTCGCCGGAGTTGAGCGCGCGGGTGCGCGCCCGCGCTGTGAGCGCCGCGGTGATGTCGAGGTAGTTTCGCTGCATGATCTCGAGGCCGAGGACGGGGATGGCGATCGAGGCGATGACGAAGGCGAGCAGCGCCGGCACCGATCCCGCTATGGCTTCTCCCGCCCAGACAGCAGGCGGCCAGCCCATGCTGAGCATGTCGCTCATAGCGGAAAGCCCGGTTTCAAGCTGCTCGGCGGCAATCTCACCGCCGCCCGACCCCGCCGTGAACGAGGTTCCATAGACTGCGAAGAAGAGCGCGCTGAATGCGATGAGCGAGACGATGATGTAGACGATGTTCGCGTGCCGGAAGCGCGAGGCGACTGCGTTCACCCCGAAGGCGAGGAAGGCCGCGAGCGCGGTGGGGATCGCCGGCGCGAGGGCGGTCGCGATGATCGCACAGACGAGTGCCCAGGCAGAAAACGGCATAGCCATGAAGTAGACAACCCAGAGGGGTATCGAGATCACGGCGCCCACGAGGGTTGCGCTTGCATAGAGCGTGGCGACGCGTGCGGCTACCACCACGCGTTGCGAGATGGGCAGCGACATCACGAGGTCGAAGTCGGCGAGATTGAAGAGGGTGCCGTTCGCCTTGAGAAACGTGAAGGCCACGCCTGCGATGGCACTGGCCGCAACCGCGAAGGCCGGGAGTGCTGCGGTAAGACCGAAGCTCACGAGCATGAGGCCGAGCGAGAAGACGTAGAACGCGGCGCCGGCGATGAGAGCGGCCAGCGCCAGGGCGACCGCCACGATACCGGCCCTTTTCCTGCCGGGCGCGAGCGAGTGCATGAGCGCGCGCAGCTGCACGCGCATGAGGATGAGAAAGCTATGCATGGTCGTTGTCTCCTCGTGAGCGCACGGCGCTTGAGCCGCGTGCCGCATCTGTGCCGGCTGCGCTCCTGTTCGCTGCGTTCGCGCCGCCGTCCGCATCCATGTCGCTCAGCTCCAAGAAGACGTCCTCGAGCGAAGCGTTGCCGCGCACCTCATCGGTATCGCCCGCCGCGATGAGTTCGCCCCGGCGGATGACGGCGACCTTGTTGCAGAGCTTCTCGACCACTTCGAGCACGTGCGAGGAGAAGAAGACCGCGTTTTTCCGGGCTGCAAATTCGTGGAGGATGGTCTTGAGCTCGTGCGATGCGAGCGGGTCGAGTCCCACGAAGGGCTCATCGAGCACGAGTAGCTTCGGCTCGTGCACGAGCGCCCCGATGACCACGAGCTTTTGGCGCATGCCGTGCGAATAGCTGCCGATGGAGTTCGCCAAGAAGGGGATGAGCTCGAGCCGCTCCGCAAGCGCTTCGATGCGCTGCTGGCGCACGGTGCGCTCCACGCCGAATATGTCTGCGATGAACGTGAGATATTGGATGCCCGTCATGAACTCGTAGACATCGGGATTGTCGGGCACGTAGGCGATCGCGCGCTTTGCCGCGACGGGATCGGACGCGACGTCGATCCCGTTCACGCGGATGCATCCGCCGTCGATGGGATGCACGCCCGCGATGGAGCGGATGAGCGTGGTCTTACCAGCGCCGTTATGACCTATGAAGCCGTAGATGTCGCCAGCCCCGACGACGAGCGAGAGGTCGTGCACGGCGACCGTGCTGCCATAGCGCTTCTGGTAATGCGAGATTTCGAGAATGGGCTGAGAAGAAGCATCCATAGCGCGTCTCCTATGAGTTGCGGGTTGCAGCGACCTGCCGCGGCAGGTCGCGTGGGGTGTCTTGGTGCGCAAGCACGCGAGCACCGATGCCTTACGAGTCGTCGTCTGAGAGCCGGTTGGTATCGTTGCGCTGCTTCGGCAGGCGTCCAGCGCGTTTGAGCGCATCGCGCAGTATCCACTCCACTTGGCCGTTTGCGCTGCGCATCTCGTCATCTGCCCAGCGTTGGACGGCCTCCCAGATCGCGGGATCTATGCGAAGGGGATATTGTTTGCGTGCCATACTGTTTCACCTGCTGCTCAGCATGCTATCCGGGCGGAAATCTTGCGCCGGGCGCTCCATTACCGCCGCGGGGTGTTGGCGCTCCTGCCGACGTACGAAGCGCCAGCAGAATTAATACAGGCTGCCCGTGTTGATGATGGGCTTCGCCTCGGACTCTCCGCAGAGCACCACCATGAGGTTCGATGCCATCTGCGCCTTGCGTTCCTCGTCGAGCTCGATCTTGCCGTTCTGGCCGAGTTCGTCAACGGCCATCTCCACCATGGTGACGGCGCCCTCGACGATTTTCTTGCGTGCGGCGATGACAGCCTCTGCCTGCTGGCGGCGAAGCATCGCCTGGGCGATCTCTGGCGCATACGCGAGGTGGGTGAGGCGTGCGTCGTCCACGGCCACGCCGGCGGGCGCAAGGCGCTGGGCCAGTTCATGCTTGAGCGCCGTGGAGACCTCCTCTATGTTCGAGCGCAGCGTGATGGCGTCCATGGAGTCCGAGTTGTCTTCGGCGTGGTCGTATGCGTAGATGCTCGCGACGTGGCGGAGTGCCGTCTCGGCCTGGGTGGCCACGAACTGCTCGTAATTGTCCACATCTAAGAGCGCCTTCGCCGTGTCGGCCACGCGCCAGACCACCACGTGGGCGATCTCGATGGGGTTGCCCATCTTGTCGTTCACTTTCAAAATCTCGCCGTTGAGCGTGCGGGCGCGTACCGAGACCTTGCAGCTTCTGCCCAATATGGCCTTTCTGGTCTTCTTGCCAATCGAGGGGTCGCTTTTGCTTATCGCGTCAACGACGTTGCCTTCATCGCCGCTGCCGCCCATCGACCGGCTATAGAAGGGGTTCGCCCAGCGAAGGCCCTCGTCGCGGACGGTACCCTTGTAGCTGCCGAAGAGAATGCAGACGCGCGCCTGCCCCGGCTGCAAGGTGAAGAAGCCAGAGATGACGATGCACCAGGCAATGAAGAGGACAATGCTCACGACGATGAGCATGACGGCAAGTGCGGGCGATGTACCGGCGGCATCGGCGTTGAGGTCAACGAGGCACCCGCAAACAAACAGCGCGATGTCAGCGGCCAGGGTAGCGAGGCAGCCAAACAGCATGCCCCATCCAGATGCAACTCTGATCTTCTTTTCAACGCTCATGGATATTCCTTTCGTGATGCGCCTGCAACAGCGTGCCGGCAGGCGGTGCCCCTTTCGGCTTCGGGTGGTGTCAGCTCCCCAGCCGTATGATTCCTGTCGTATGGTGGTTTCATTGTGATATCACATTGCAATCATGTCAACCGCCGTTCGCCGATTGCTCACGCCCAGCCGGTGACAGATGCCCTTCGCACCGCTTCGGCCGGCACGGCGGCAAACGGCCCCGCGCCGCCGCGTCCGTGCGCCCTCATCAGAAGAAAGATACCGCTGCTGTTGTGGCAAATAACATTGCTTCGAAAACGTAGCTTTTGGCGTAAATAGCCTATGGTATCCTCTGGTTAAATGAGTTCTCGGTGAGCGGTCGAAGTTGTTCCGCGAGCGTCAAATTCAGCCGCCCGAGAAATAGGGAAATGCCGGCGACGCCGGCGCGCACGTCCAAGGAGCGTGGTCACACGATGCAGGAAGCATGGGAAGGATTCGAGGGCGGTACCTGGACCGACGAGGTTGACGTCCGCGATTTCATCCAGCGCAACTATACTCCCTACGAGGGCGACGAGTCGTTCCTCGCCGGTCCTACCGAGCGCACGACGAAGCTTTGGAATTACGTGCTTGCCCTCATGGACGAGGAGCGTAAAAAGGGCGGTTGCCTCGACATGGACACCAAGGTGGTCACGGGCATCGTGAGCCATCCGGCGGGCTACATTGACCCCGATCATCCCGGGTACGAGACGATCGTCGGCCTGCAGACCGAGAAGCCCCTCAAGCGCGCGCTGCACGTGAACGGCGGCATTCGCATTTCGGTGCAGGCGGCCGAACAGCACGGCTACCATATCGATCCCGAGGTGGTGGAAAACTACACCTATCGCCGCAAGACCCACAACCAGGGCGTTTTCGATGTCTACACGCCCGAGATGCGCGCCTGCCGCTCAGCGCACATCATCACCGGTCTGCCCGATGGATACGGCCGCGGCCGCATCATCGGCGACTATCGTCGCGTGGCGCTCTACGGCGTCGACCGTCTCATCAAGGACAAGGAGGCTCAGAAAGCCTCGACCCCGGTAGTCATGACCGAGGACAACATTCGCGACCGCGAGGAGCTTGCCGAGCAGATCCGCGCTCTGGGCGAGCTCAAGATGATGGCCGATTTCTATGGGTTCGACATCTCTGGCCCGGCGAAGAACACCCAAGAAGCCATCCAGTGGACGTACTTCGCGTATCTGGCCGCCGTGAAGGAGCAAAACGGTGCCGCCATGTCGATGGGGCGCACCTCGAGCTTCATCGATATCTACGCCGAGCGCGACCTGAAGCGCGGCACCTTTACCGAAGAGCAGATCCAGGAGTTCGTCGATCACTTCATCATGAAGCTTCGCATGGTGAAGTTCGCGCGCACCCCCGAGTATCAGAACCTGTTCTCCGGCGATCCGCAGTGGGTCACCGAATCGATCGGCGGTATGGGCGTCGATGGCCGCACGCTCGTCACCAAGACCGCTTTCCGCTACCTGCACACGCTCGAGAACATGGGCACCTCGCCGGAGCCCAACCTCACCGTGCTTTGGTCGAAGAACCTGCCGCACGCCTTCAAGGAGTTCTGCGCCAAGACCTCCATCGCATCGAGCTCGATCCAATATGAGAACGACGACCTCATGCGCATCTACCATGGCGACGACTATGCCATCGCCTGCTGCGTGAGCTCCATGCGCATCGGCAAGGAGATGCAGTTCTTCGGCGCCCGTGCGAACCTGGCGAAGTGCTTGCTCTACGCGCTCAACGGCGGCGTGGACGAGATCTCCAAGAAGCAGGTCGGGCCGAAGTACCGCGCGGTCGAGGGCGACACGCTTGATTACGATGACGTGATGCAGAAGTTCAACGACATGATGCAGTGGCTCGCCGGCGTGTACGTGAACGCGCTCAACGTCATTCACTATATGCATGATAAGTATTGCTATGAGCGGATCCAGATGGCTCTGCACGACAAGCACGTGCACCGTTGGTTCGCCACGGGCATCGCTGGCCTCTCCGTGGTCGCCGACTCGCTTAGCGCGATCAAATACGCCGCGGTGCATCCTGTTCGCGACGAGCATGGCGTGATTGTTGACTTTACCATCGAGGGCGACTTCCCCAAGTACGGCAACGATGATGACCGCGTGGACCAGATCGCGCACGATGTCGTGCACCAGTTCATGGAGTATGTCCGCATGAACGACACCTATCGCGATTCGGTGCCCACGACGTCGGTGCTGACCATCACCTCGAACGTGGTGTATGGCAAGAAGACCGGTGCCACGCCGGACGGCCGCGCGGCGGGCGTGCCCTTCGCGCCGGGCGCTAACCCGATGCACCAGCGCGACAGCCACGGTGCCATCGCGTCGCTGTCCTCGGTATCCAAGCTGCCGTTCCGCGATGCGCAGGATGGCATCTCCAACACCTTCTCCATCGTGCCGGGTGCGCTCGGCAAAGAGGATCAGGTGTTCTTTGGCGATGTCGACCTGGGAGAGGTGACGTTCGAGAACCCCGTGCCTTCCTGCGGAGATTGCTAGCGTCGTCGCAGAGATTGTGAATCTACGGGAATCATGTTGGACGCTCCGCCGGCTTGGCGGGTCTCGATAAATGATATAGTGCTTATAGCATTTAGATCGTGGGTTTGATTTTAGGAGGATCACATGCAGGTCAAGGATGTCCCCGCTGCTCAGGCCGATAACCTGGTGAATATGATCGATGCGTACGCCGAAAAGGGCGGCCATCATCTAAACGTGAATGTGTTCAATCGCGACACGCTGCTCGATGCCCAGGCGCATCCCGAGAAGTACCCGCAGCTTACCGTTCGCGTGTCGGGCTATGCGGTCAACTTCCATAATCTCACGAAGGAGCAGCAGGACGAGGTTATCTCGCGCACCTTCCATGACGGGATGTA
>CAZUYD010000040.1:0-12161 GCA_964624825.1 uncultured Enorma sp.
CGTTAGGCGCGCAAGCGTCTCGGGGGTTCGAATCCCCCTCTCTCCGCCACCCGATCCCAAGCCCGCTGCCCGCACGGCGGCGGGCTTCTTGCTGCCGCGCGCGGGGATTCGAACCCCGGGAGGGCGCGGAGCTCGGGAAACGCGGAGCGTTTTCCAGCGGAGCGCGCGAGACGGCGGAGCCGGCGAAGCGCACGGCGGCGCGGAGCGCCGCATCGAATCCCCCTCTCTCCGCCACCCGATCCCAAGCCCGCTGCCCGCACGGCGGCGGGCTTCTTGCTGCCGCGCGCGGGGATTCGAACCCCGGGAGGGCGCGGAGCTCGGGAAACGCGGAGCGTTTTCCAGCGGAGCGCGCGAGACGGCGGAGCCGGCGAAGCGCACGGCGGCGCGGAGCGCCGCATCGAATCCCCCTCTCTCCGCCACCCGATCCCAAGCCCGCTGCCCGCACGGCGGCGGGCTTCTTGCTGCCGCGCGCGGGGATTCGAACCTTGCAGAGGGCGCGAGCTAACCGACGGCGACCGAGGTTGCAGTTGGTAGTTCAACGCCTGATGTTAAACTACCAACTCGCAGGTAGCTATGGGCGGCAATCGAGCACCTGTATGAGATCGCCGCATGGCAGGCGAATGGTTAGGCGACCTTGACGATCCAGCCCTCGGGAGCTTCGATCTCACCGTCCTGGATTCCGGTCAGCGTCTCGCGAAGCTTGGCCATGACCGGCCCCACGTGTTCCATACCGCCCTCACCGAACACGACCTCGGTATCGCCGTTCACGACCTTGCCCACGGGACTGATCACAGCCGCCGTGCCGCACATGCCGCACTCGGTGAATGCACCCGAAGCGACCTCCTCGAACGTCACCTGGCGCTCGACCACCTTCATGCCAAGCATGTTCTCGGCAACATAGACGAGTGAGCGACGGGTGATGGACGGCAAAATGGAATCGGTGGCCGACTTGGGCACCACGAGCGCACCCTCCGTATCGACGAACAGGAAATTCGCGCCACCGGATTCCTCGACATAGGTATGCGTCTGAGGATCGAGGAACATGTTGTCGGCAAAGCCCTCGGCATGCGCCTCTACGCTCGGATAGAGCGACATGGCGTAGTTGAGGCCGGCCTTGATGTTGCCGGTGCCGTGCGGTGCCGCACGGTCATATGCGGGAACCTTCAGCGCCACGGGCTTGACGCCGCAAGAATAGTACGGCCCCACCGGAGTCACGAGGATGCGGAACTGATACTCGTCTGCCGGCGAAACACCGATGACCTCGCCCGTCGCAACCATGAACGGACGCACATACAGCGTGGCACCCGACCCGAACGGAGGCACCCACGCCTCGTTGGCCTTGACGACCATCTTCACGGCCTCGATGAACTTGTCCTCCGGGAAAGGCGGCATCACGATGCGGCGGGCAGAATCGGCCATGCGCGCGGCGTTGAGGTCGGGGCGGAAGCAGACGATGTCGCCGTCCTTGGTGGTATACGCTTTAAGACCTTCGAACACCTCCTGGCAGTAATGAAAGATGCCCGCGCACTCAGACAGCGTGATGCTGTGGTCAGTTGTGAGGCCACCCGCTTCCCATGCACCATCTTTATAGTTGCACACATAGCTGTAATCGGTGGGCTGGTACACGAACCCGAGATTGCCCCAATCGATATCCTTCTTCTCTGCCGCCATGGCTTGCTCCCCTCATAGCATGAATAAGCGAGTTGTCGCACGCTCATCATGGTACTCCCTCGGCGCTTGTTTCCAAGGCGTATCTTAGGTATATGGGATTTATTAACGAGTGGGGCGCATGGCTGGCGTGCATGGTAGTTCCTTGCTCTCGAATTCAGCAAGGTAAAGCGCGACGCCGTGCTGGGCTATTTTTCTTGATTCGATTCTCACCGCCCATGCAAAGACCCACCGTTTGCCCTGCGCCCGCATTGCTCCCATACGTTAATCCTACCAATTCGCTATACTTAACGCATTGCATCGAATGTGCCCGACCATCGCGCTAGAGGGATGCCGCATGAGCTTCATCAAAACCGTCCGCGAGGACATCGACACCGTCAAGGCGCACGACCCGGCCGCCCAAAGCGACCTCGTGATCTTTCTCTCCTACCCCGGCCTTCACGCCAAGTGGATGCACACGCCTGAGCACTGGCTGTGGAACCACAACCTGCGCGCCCCCGCCCGCGTGCTCAGCCAGGTGACGCGACTCTTCACCGGCGTGGAGATTCACCCTGCGGCGCAACTCGGCAGGCGCTTCTTCATCGACCACGCGATGGGCGTGGTCATTGGCGAAACGACCGTGGTGGGCGATGATTGCGTGCTCTATCAAGGCGTCACCCTGGGCGGCACCGGCAAGGAAACCGGCAAGCGCCACCCCACGCTCGGCAACAACGTGACGGTGGGCGCCGGGGCGAAGGTGCTCGGCAACATCCACCTGGGAGACAACGTGAAGGTGGGCGGTAACTCCGTCGTGGTCAAAGACGTGCCCAACGACTGCACCGTTGTAGGTGTTCCGGGACGCGTGGTGCGGCGCAACGGATGCCGTATCGTGGAGGAAGAGTTCAACAAGAAGCGGCACCGCGAGAACCTGCCCGACCCAGTTGAGGAGCAATCGCGGCTGAATCGCGAGGGGATCCGCGAAAACCAGCGACGTATCAAGGAGCTCGAGGGCCAGGTGGCAGACCTAGAGCGGCAGCTGACCGAGATAACAGCGCTCGTTGAACAGTTCATCGCCCAGCAGAAGGGCGAAAAGGCGCACGAGGGCACCGCCCAGCAGGTGGGTGCCGAGCGCTAGAAGGACGCCGCCCCTGCGAGACGGGCGTAAACGCTCGCGCGCGTTAGCTCTCCTTGGAAAGATCGATGCCGTTCGCCCAGCCCCAACGCGGCGTCACCGTGGTGCCGTAGGTGCTGATCCACTGGTTGAGCGTGTAGGTGGCAATCGGGCCGATGTTGTGCATCACCTGGTCGTCTCCAATATAGATGCCCACGTGCCCGTAGATCGCACCCGCATAGGTGAGGCTGTGCGTCGACACGGCGATGATCATGCCCACCTGGAGGTCGGACTTATCTGAACTCGTGCACCACGAGTTATACATGTCGCACGCATTGCCCGACACCGACCCGAACCCGGCGTTGGCAAACACATAGCTCACCCATGCGGCGCACCAACCCTGACCAGGAGATGCGGTGTAATAGCACGAGTCGACCACGCGCTTCTGCGCCGCGCTCGCCGCGCTATAGTCCTGCCCGCTGCCGGCCGCCGGTATCGTTACCGTCGAGGACGTGCTCGATTGGCTTTGCTGCAGCGCCAGCTGCCGTTGGCGCTCCGCTTCTTTTTCAGCCTCGATAGCCGCCGCGATCTCTTCATCGCGCTGGGCGATGAGCTCTTGAACCTCATCATCGAGGCTGTCGTACAGCTCCTGTGTCTCCTGCTGCTTCTCCTGCATCTGGGCAAGCTGCTCGGCCTGCTGCTCTTTTAGTTCTTCGAGCTCGGCTTTCTGATCCTCTAGATTCTGCTTTTGCTGCTCCAGCTCTTCCTGGATCTGCTCGACCTCGGCGATCGCCGCGCGATCTTGCTCGTTCACCTTTTCGATGTAGTATGCGTTCGCCAGGAGCTCGTCAAACGAATCGGAGGAGAACAGAAGGCTCAGCGCCTCGGTGCCGCCCTTTTTATAGCTCGCCGATACGCGCTCCCCCAGCTCTTTTTGCTTTTCTTCGAGCTCTTCCTGCTTCAGGTCGATATCGTCTTGCGTTTGCTCGATCTGGTCTTCGACGGCTTCGATCTCGCTAATGGTCTGGTCTTGCTGCTTGCTGAGCTCCTGGTATTGCTCGGCAATCTCATCAAGTTGAGCCTCGGCCTCTTCAAGGCGCTCTTCCGCATCGGACAGCGCGTCGAGCGTCTCCTGCGATGCCTCGGCCGCAAAGACCGCAGCTGGGCTACCCAGAAGCACAGCAAATCCCGCCGCGGCAAGCGCTGCGCGCAGCGCGGCTCGACGCGAGCACAGCGTCACATCGGCCAAGGCGTCTGCTAGCTGATGGGTCGAAGAGACATCCGCATGCTCACCGGTAGCATGCGACGAGAGCAAATGCTCTGAGTGGTACTGGTGCGACATACAGGCTCCGTTTAATGTGTGTTTCAGCGTCCACCATGTGCATCGCGCGGCAATCATAGCGCCCCGCGATCGCTTCATAGGATAGCTCATCGTACGAGAAAATACACGCGTCGGATGAGTCCCTCACATAGACCCCTTCTCGCAATCCTTTCGCGCAATCCATGTCGCACGACAACGCTATACTTTCTGGGTGGCGACCCATGCATCGAGTAAGCGGACTGACACGTGAGGAGTCATCCATGGCACAAACGCTAGCACCGCGAGATACCTGCGTCCTCGTAACCGGAGGCGCGGGGTTCATCGGATCGCATACGTGCGTCGAGCTGCTTGAGCGCGGCTATCGCACCGTAGTGGTAGACAATCTCTACAACGCCAGCCCCGTCGCCATCGAGCGCATCAAAAAGATCGTCGGCGCCGAGCACGCGCGCAACCTCCATTTTTATGAGGCCGACGTGAACGATCGCGCGGCGCTCGATCGCATCTTCCAGACCGAGCGCCCTCAGCACGTCATCCATTTTGCAGGCTACAAAGCCGTGGGCGAAAGCGTTCACAAGCCGCTCGAGTACTACCGCAACAACATCGGCAACACGCTCACGCTCTGCGAGTGCATGCGCGATCATGGCTGCACGTCCATCATCTTCTCGAGCTCGTCAACCGTGTACGGCGACCCGGACAACCCACCCGTAACGGAGCTCGACCCCAAGAAGCCCGCGACCAACCCCTATGGGTGGACGAAATGGATGATCGAACAGATCTTGATGGATCTGCATGCGGCTGATCCTGCGTGGAACGTGGTGCTGTTGCGCTACTTCAACCCCATCGGAGCGCATCCGAGCGGGCTGATCGGCGAGGACCCGAAGGGCATTCCGAACAACCTCGTGCCCTACGTGGCGCAGGTCGCTGTTGGCAAGCGGCCGTACGTGCAGGTGTTCGGCGACGACTATCCCACACCCGATGGAACCGGCGTGCGCGACTACATCCATGTCGTCGACCTGGCGCGGGGGCATGTGGCAGCCCTTGAATGGATGAGCGGTCGCTCCGAGGTGGGCATCTTCAACCTGGGTACCGGCACCGGCTCCTCGGTGCTCGACGTGATCCGCGCCTTTGAGAAGGCGTGCGGCCACGAGCTGCCCTACCAGATCTGCCCGCGCCGCGCAGGAGACATCGCCGCCAACTGGTGTGATGCCACCAAGGCCGAGCAGGAACTTGGTTGGAAAGCCCAGTACGATATAGACGATATGTGCCGGGACTCCTGGAACTGGCAGTCTAAGAACCCAGACGGGTTCGCCGCCGAATAGAAAAGCAACTGGGGCGAGAAAGCGCGACCCGCGTCTTCATGCCGTAGCCGCACAGGGCGTTCTCATACGCCTCATCGTGAATAGGGAGCTGCATCGTGGCGAATGCCTTTGCCGAATATCTGCACGTGCACCATACCGACTTAGACGGCTACCTCATGTCGTTCTTCGACAGCGCGTGCGACAACGATGACCTTGAGCGCTATCTCTACCAGCCGCTGCGCACCTTTGCCGAAAACGGAGGTAAGCGGCACCGGCCGCTCATGTGCATGCTTGCGGTGCAGGCTGTAGGCGGCGAGCCCAGGCGGGCGCGCAGCGCGGCAGCCGCGATCGAGCACTTCCAGAGCGCGGCGCTCATCCACGATGACATCGCGGACAACGGACGGCTCAGGCGCGGGAAGCCGTGCCTGCACCTCACCGAAGGCGTCGGGCTCGCCATCAACGCAGGCGATTTCGACCTCACGCTCGTCACCGCCTCGGTGCTTCGCGACCCCGCACTCGATCCCGACACCAAGCTTCGCGTGCTCGACGAGCTCACCACGATGACCCTTCGCACCATCGAAGGGCAGGCACTCGACTTGGGCTGGGTGCGCGACGAACGCTTCGACCTCACCGTAGATGACTACCTCACCATGGCAACCCTCAAG
The DNA here is from genome assembly GCA_964624825.1 of uncultured Enorma sp. Lineage (GTDB taxonomy): Bacteria > Actinomycetota > Coriobacteriia > Coriobacteriales > Coriobacteriaceae > Enorma. The sequence continues at coordinate 6,043 of CAZUYD010000040.1, forward strand.
ACCGCGTATTACAGCGGTGCGGTGCCGCTCGCTTGCGGCGCCATCATCGGAGGCGGCAGCGAGGAGCAAGTCGCGGCGTTGCGCGCCTTTGGGCTGGGCTGTGGCTTGGCGTTCCAAATTCAAGATGACCTGCTCAACCTGATCGGCGATGCGGGCGACAAGGATTTCCGCAGCGACATCACCGAGGGCAAGCGCACGCTCGTCGCCGTTCACGCACTGAACGATGCGCGCCATCACGATGAGCTGGTGGCGATTCTGCAGTCGGGCACGACCGACGCGACGCAGCTGGCACGGGCGGTCGATATATTCCGCGCAGCGGGATCTCTCGACTACGCGCATCGGTTCGCGCTCGAGAAGACCGCCGAGGCAAAGCGCGCACTCGATTGCGTCGAGCTCGATCCGCAATGCCGGGAGCTCTTCCTTGCCATGGCCGATTTCTTTGTTGAGCGTCTGAGCTAGGCTTCTGCACCGCGCGCCTGCCGCCACAACTTGCTACACTAGAGACACATACGTATCGATGTTCGTCGTGTTCGCAGCGCTTCGCGCGCTGGCCGATGCAATCCTATAGAAAGAGGCAGCATGGAACCTATTTGCGCAGGGATGCAGGGACCGGCTGTCGAGGACGTGCAGACGCGCCTCGTAAGTCTTGGATACACCATCGCGGAGAGCGAGCGGTCAACGCAGAATTTCGGCTCGTCAACCCAGCAAGCGGTTGAGGCGTTCCGTCGGGATTCCGACCTTGCCCCTGCGGATGTGGTGGACACCGAATGCTGGGGCAAGCTGGTCGACGCCTCGTACAAGATGGGTGACCGCACATTGTACCTGCGCCTTCCCAACTTTCACGGCGCGGATGTCGTACAGCTGCAGCACGCCCTCAACACGCTCGGCTTCTCCTGCGGCAAAGCAGACGGCATATTCGGGCCTCACACCGAAGCGGCGCTTCAGCAATTTCAGGAAAGCGTAGGGCTGTTTGCCGACGGCATGGCCTTCCAGGACACCTACAACTACATTCATCGGCTGCGCCACATATGGGAGGGCAAACCCGCGGTGAGCGACGCCGAAGAGCGCACAGGATTTGCGCGCGCCGCCAGCGTGCTTGAGCGACATCGCATCGCGGTGATCGGCGAAGATCCCATCGCGCGCAACGTCGCGTCACGCATGTGGAACATCGCCTCGGCGACAACCGACCGAAGCGGCATGCTACTCTGCGATAGCGAGGCGCCCGACGACGTCGAGATTATTTTCGAGATCGCGAGTTCCGACCTGCCAGACGATGCGTCCCCACGCGCCACGATCGTGCTCGCCGACTGCCCGAACCCCTCCCAGCGCATTCACACGGCGATCGCCGCGGCAGCTGCGCAGCCCGCTCTTATCCGCTTTGAGCTGACGGGCATCTCGCGCTATGGCTCGTTCACCTCAAGCGATGCGCAGGCGCTCGCAGTGCTCCTTCTTGACGGCATTTGCGATGCACTGAGCGATTAGGTACACTGTTTAGGCGCGTTCGCACACATGATGCGCTAAAGCGCGCGGAATGGATATTGGGGCATCGTCCAGTGGCAGGACCCCGGTTTTTGGTGCCGGTTACGGGGGTTCGAATCCCTCTGCCCCAGCCATGATCACTCTTGAGCCCGGTGCCCATCACGGCATCGGGCTTTTCGCAAACCCCTCGCTCGCTGCCACTTGCTTATCACTTGTTCATTGCACCAGACACATAGGGACGAATCGTCGATTCAACAGGGCACCCTGCTCGCGTCTCCAGTTCACGAACCTGCACATCGGACAGACTGTTTCCAAACCGCGCAATATCGTCTGCCGCCATCTCGACATACACGCGCCCTTTGACAAGCCGCGCACGCACCTGCAAAGCACCCTGTTCGTGCAAGTAATCCTCGCATGCGCGAATCACGTCGATCTTATGTTGCGTAAGCGGCTCACCACAAGGTACCCGCGTGGCCAGGCACGCTCCCGCCGGCATGTTCCACACGTCACATCCCCACGCGCGAAGCAAGGCGCGCTCCTCCTCCTTTCGCCAGCCCGTCTCCATGAGCGGCGACCGCACGCCGAGCTCATGCAGCGCGCGCATGCCCGGACGATAATCACCAGCGTCATCGGCGTTGCTGCCATCGGCAACCACCGCAAAACCGCGCTCGCGCGCCACCTCGATTATCTTTGCAAACCCTGCGCGCTTGCACCAATAGCAACGGTCGGGACTGTTCGCCGCCACCAGCGGATCTAAGAGCGGGTCAACCGGTATGGTGCATAAGGGCAGGCCAAACACCCTGCCCCGCTCCCCTTGCGACAACGCTGCGACCGATGCCCGCTCGGACGTGCCCGCAAGCGTCGTGTCGAGCCGCACTAAGAGCGCCCGGCCTGGAATGGCCTGCGCGCAAACCGCGGCGAGAAACGTGCTATCGACTCCGCCCGAGAACCCGATAGCGACCGAATCCCAAGATTCAAGCAGCGCCTTCAGTGCATTAAGCTTCTGCTCGCTCTCTGTTTGACGTGCATCCATAGCGCGCCCTCCGTTCGTTCGCTGCACGCTGCTGGTCAACAGCGATGCATTGGCAGCTGGGCAGTCGATGCATCGCGCCCGTCCTACCGGAAAGGCCGGCTACAGGTACACACCCATATCGTATTCGCGGATGTCCGCTGCACCATCCCGCCCGGAATCGTCCGCGTCCCCAGACAAACGCTGAGACCCCATCGTGCTCGCGCGCTCCAGCAAAAACGGTTTGAGAATCTCACGGGTGCGTGCAGACTGCTTTCTGACCGCCGCATGGTCTGCTCCGCGGTGCGTGCCGCGCGAGCTTTCGGGTTGCTGCATCGCCTCATACTCCTCGGCAAGAAGCTGCACGCCCTTGCGCCCCAGCTCATAGCCGGCCGGCGAGCACGTGGTGAGCGCAATGGGGCTTCCCCACGCGAGCGGGTTGCCGTCGCAGCCCGCGACCATTATGTCATCGGGTACTGTGCGCCCCGCCGCGCGAATGCCCGCAATCGCTCCGGCCGCCAGCGCGTCGCTCAGGCAGATTACCGCATCGGGGCGCTCGGCCTTTGGGCGCTCGGCAAGCTGCTTGCCGAGCCGCGCGCCATCACTCGAGCCTTCGCACCGACCGCGATCAAGGATCTCGAGCGTAACCTCGGGATACGCCGACGCCGCGCCGCGCATCCCAGCCAGGCGCTGCGCATACTTCGGAGCATCGATGCGGCCGAGAAGCGCAATGTGGTGTGCACCGCGCTCGATCACGTGCTCGGTTACCAAGCGTCCTTGCGCAGCGTAATCGGCAGAAACCGAAAGCGCCTTCGCGGGCACGTCAACCGCCCCCAAATACACAATGGACGCGGACGCATCGCACGGTGCCTGCCCTACGACCCCCGCGACAGGATGCACGAGCACCCCGATCGCCTGCATGCTGGCAAAGTAGCGAATGTAGCGGCGCTCCAGCTCCTCGTTTCCCTCGGTATCGACGATAAGCAGGTCGAATCCGTGCCGCAGGGCTTCGTTTCGGGCACCGCCTGCAATTTGGAGGCTGCAGCCATGGCTGAGCGATGGCAGCACCAACCCAACGACGGCGTTGCTTCCGCCCGCGAGCAGACGGGCATTTTGGTTGGGCAGATATCCCAAGCGTTCGATGGTCTCCTCGATGAGCTTCCGAGTTTCGGGACGCACACGCTCCGGATGGTTGAGCGCGTTTGAGACCGTTCCCAGCGACACGCGCGCCTCGCGCGCGACATCGGCGATTCGCACCTTACCCATAGGACTCCTATCATCTTTGGTGATTGCAGTATAGCAAGTAGTTGAAACGCTTTAATAGGTGAGTCCCCTCATTCGCCGCAATTCGACACTCAGCCGAGTAAACCCGCGTGGATCGCGAGGCGTCGCACACGACACGAGGACCCCTCGATGAGCCATAATCTTGGTACCATGAACCGTGCATGGCGAACTTCAACGCGCGCAAACCGCGTCATTACCCGAAGGAGATTCATGCTTCTTGCAATCGACATGGGAAACACCCAAACCGCTCTCGGGCTCTTTGATGGCGAGGAGCTCGTTCAATCGTGGCGCATGCCAACCGACCGCACGTTTACCGCGGACGAGATTCACATGCGCTTGAACGGCTACCTCCAGATGTACCATCTCGAGGTGAGCTCCATCGATGAAATCGCCTTCGCGGGCGTGGTGCCCCAGCTTTCGCGCGAGTGGCGCAGCGTCGCCAGCCGCATCGCCTCGCATTTCATTGCCATCGGACCGGACACCGCACGCGTTACCAAGGTTCGTGCGCCCAATCCGTCTGAAGTTGGCGCAGACCGCATTGCAAACGCCGTTGCTGCCGAGAAGCTCTATGGAACGCCGTCTATCGTCGTCGACTTCGGCACGGCGACGAACATTGATGTTGTAGATGCTGACGGATACTATATCGGCGGCGCGATCGCCCCGGGGCTGCGAATCTCCATGGACGCGCTCGTGTCGCGCGCGGCGCGCATTGCAAGTATTCCGCTCGAAACCCCGGCGCACGCCATCGGCAGCACGACAACCGAAGCGGTGCAAAGCGGTGCGATCATCGGCACCGCCGCCATGACGGAGGGCTTGGTGCGCAGGATCAGAGACGAGCTTGCTGCGCCGCAGGCGTTCGTTATCGCAACGGGCGGGCTCGCGCCGCTCGTGGCAAATTCAACCGATGTATTCAATGTCCTCGACGGACATCTCACCTTGAAAGGCATCGCCGAGATCTGCAAGCGCATGCGGGAGTAACCGTGCAGGCTTGACCGCGCGGGTGCAACCGCACGGGCTCAACAGCGCGGGCGCAACCATGCAAGCGCCTGGCAAGCGCCTGCGCAGCATCCACGTGAATGGCGCCATGCGACCGATGTCATAACGGCCATCACCCTACCAGCCGTTGCCATAGCGTCTCGCAGCGTTTATTTCCATAATTCGAAGCGAGATAGAGCGGCCGCGAGCCACCGTGCATGCACTCGCGGCCTTTACGCCTTCCGCTCATTGCGTCAGCTGGACGCGACGCCTTTGCTCACGCCTATGCTTCGTCCGCCGGCATGGCGTCCACGATCTGCGCGGCATCCGATGCAAGACGGCGCGCCATCACGTCACACGCCAGCGCGCCGACCACCGTCTTCGCATCCTCGATCTTGCCGTCGAGCACCGCATCGACGAGCTCTTGCACATCCACGAGGTCAACGTTCAAGAACTCGTCCTCGTCTGGCTCGGCACCCTCAAACGAAAGCTGCGTTGCCAGGAAAATGTGGATGAGCTCATCGGTGAAGCCGCCCGACGTGGCGATCGTGGTGAGATAGGCTATGCGCCCGGCGACGAAGCCGGTCTCTTCTTTGAGTTCACGCTTCGCGCAATCGAGCGGGTCCTCGCCTGGATCTATCTTTCCCGCCGGAATCTCGACCGTCACGCGGTCGAGCGCGGTGCGATACTGGCGCACCAGCGCAATCTTGCCCTTCTCCGTAAGCGCCACGATGGCCACCGCGCCACAGTGACGCACCACATCGCGAACGGTGCAGCGTCCGTTGGGAAGTTTGACCTCCATGCGATCGACGTCGAAGATCTTGCCCCGCCACACGGTCTCCTGCGTCAGGATCTCCTCATGCAGCTCGGCATCGTGCTCGCCCTCGTCACCTGGAGCCAGGCGCTCCCCATCGTCTTCAGCGCATGCATCTTCGAGCAGTTCTTCCTGCTCCATATGCTCGCGAGGCTGCTCGTCATCGAATGCGGTATCTTGTGTCATGGCGCCCCTCCTACCGGCTCACACATACGCCAACCTTGTACCCGTTCCATCGAGTTCGTACCCGATGCGTTTTATCTGGTATGGCACGGCTGAGGGCGAGACCGTACGGCATCTAGCCGGGTCCTATGCAGCGCATAACTGGATTCGCGCACCGCGAGCCGAGCTTCGCGCGCCGCAAGCGCGTCCCGCGCACCACCAGCCGGATTTCAGGTGCCCCCAACGATTCCAAAGCCCTGTTCAGCCAGAGAGGGCACTTCGAGAGGGCATCTCTGGCTGAGCGTTGCTTCAGAACGTCGGCAGCCTGCTTGAGTAAAGCAATGGGATAAGAAAAGGCTCCGGAGATTATTCCGGAGCCTTTTGTTCAGAGCTGCT
>CAZUYD010000041.1:0-10321 GCA_964624825.1 uncultured Enorma sp.
AACCACGTTCCTCACATTACCTGTCTTAGGCGCACCCATAGCAGCCTCCTTACCTGATGGGGCGTGCGACGGTTGCTGATGGGCAGCGGCAATGAGCGAGCGCGCGAAAGCCGTGCAGCAGGCGCGCCACACGCGCACCAAACTCATACGATACGCTTGAGTGTACCCCAGCCGGCAGGTTCGCATCGCTGTTTTCTCCCAGCGCGCAGCCCGATGCCGTGAGGGGCGGCGCCCTCGGAGCCCAAGCAGGAAAGACGGCCGGGCGCCGGCGCGCGGCACGGTGCAACGAGGCGGCGCGCCTCGGCGATGCCTTAGAAGGCGAGCCTGATCTGCATGACGCAGAAGTCCTCGGTGTGCGACTCGGTATACGACGTCGTATCGAGCAGGCAGAAATCGAAGGCGTCGCCCGCCGGCTCAAAGCGGTGCTCGCGTATCCACGCCAGCAACCGCCGGACGCCCGCCGGGTCATAGGGCATGCCCCAGCGGCACTGGCAGGCATATTCGCCCTCGGCGATCACGACGCTGTTCGGAACCTGCGAGGCATCGACGCCCTTCGGAACGGTCACGAACGAGCCCGCGCCCTCCAGCACATCGTCTTTCGCAAAGGACTCATGCAAGATCATGGTTCCCCATCCGGCGACCGGCACGGTGCCATTGGCGGCCTTGAGCCGCTGGACGGCGCGCATGAGCGCCGGGTGCAGCTTCGACCTGCCCATGGCATCCCCTCCGACTCCCCACGGCTCAAAGACGACCACCCGCTCGGGAAAGTGTTGGATAACGGGCTTCTCGCCGATGGATTGCCAGTGCGCCACCGTATCGTAGAAACGCTTGCGATGGTTGATGAGCTCGCGCTTGCGCTCGAGCTGCCCGATGCGCGCGGTCAGCGCGCGTTCTTGGTTGTCCAGGCGCTCAACGATGTGCGCGATGTCGCGCTGCTTCATGACCTCGGCGATGCCTTTCAGGCCGACGCCCATATCGCGCAGCAGGCAGATGAGGCGCAAAAACGGAATCTGGGTCGGTGCGTAGAAGCGGTAGCCCTCGTCGTTGACCACCGCCGGGTGAAACAAGCCGATGCGGTCGTAGTAGATGAGCGTCTGGCGCGATAGGTCGAACATGCGCGCCATCTCGCTGATGGCGTAATAGCCGTCCATAAGCCACCTCTCCAGGAACGCGACACCAACAGGGGACGCGCTATTTATTGTAGAAGGTTGACGAAGCAACGGAATCGTCACTTCGGTCGCCGATGCGCAAAGCGAGGCATCTGAAGAGGAGCAAAAACTGTGGCATTGTAAAGAGACGCGCAAGGTCCGGCACAAAAAGAGATGCCCATGAAGACGCGCGTGCTGCATGAAACGCAAACGGGACGACGACCCATGCGAATGTCGCCGTCCCGAGATAGGGCTGCACCAACCCCCAACGAACGGATGATTGGCCCCTTGCGAGCTAATCGGCAGCTTATGCCACCCTGAGCAGCGCCACGAGGATGGAGAGGTATTTATCCTCGGGCGTATCGGTGCGGCTCGTCATGACCACCGGCGAGGTGGTGCCGCAGAGCGCGCCGGCGCTGCGCAGGCGCGCAAAAAACGTGAGGCTCTTGGTAAAGATGTTGCCAGAGCACAGGTCGGGAACCACGAGCACATCAGCGGCGCCGGCAGCCGGATGGTCGATGCCCTTATGCGCAGCGGACGCGGCATCAATGGCGTTGTCGAGCGCGAACGGACCGCCTACCACCGCGTCTTCCCACGTCAGCGCTGCAATTTCCGCAGCGTCCACAGTGCTCGGGATGCTGCTCTTGACCACCTCTACCGCACTGAGCATCGCCACCTTCGGCATCTCGACGCCCAGCACGTGCGCCAGATCGATAGCATTGCGGGCGATCTTTGCTTTGTCGCTTCGGTCAGGCGCGATATTGACCGCGCAGTCGCTAATCACGAGCATGCGATTCTCAGCCGGCCACTCGAGCACGGTAGCCTGTGAAAGCAAGCCGCCCGCGGGCACAAAACTCCACTCTTTGTCGAGGACGGCCTTCATGAAGCTCGCGGTCTGCATGAGCCCTTTCATGGGAATGTCCGCGTACCCCTCGTGCACCATGCGTACCGCGATGCGCGCGCACTCACGCTCATCATCGCAAGGCACGAATTCGTATGCGTCCGCGTCCTCGCCCATCTGCGCAAGCAATTCACGGGTGCGCGTCTCGTCACCCACGAGCACGGCCTCGAGCAGCCCCGCGCGCTTGCCCCGTACCACGGCTTCAAGCGCGAGGTCGTCCTGCGAGCCTGCAAGTACGAGACGCCTCGACGCCGCACTCTCCAGCAGCGCATCCTCGATCTCATCAAATGAACGATACATCGCTACCACACCCATTCCGGCACTTCTGCGCGAGGTTCGAATTCCTTGAGCTCGATCCGACCCGTCACCGCAAGATACGCATTCTCGCATAACGACTCCATCTCGCGTTCGCCTGGCATGACGACTACCGGAGCGATGAACTCCACGCGATCGCGAATCATATCGACAAGATAGGTAGCGTTGGCCATACCGCCGATGAACAGAATCGCATCGACCTTGCCCTTAAGCACCGTCGCGTGCGCGCCGATGTCCTTAGCCACTTGATAGCACATGGCGGCAAGCACCTCGGCCACCTGTTCATCACCGGACTCGGCACGGGCAACGAGCTCGCGAATGTCAGTGGTTCCGACATAGCTCATCAGACCGCCCTCGCCATTGATATGGCGCAGCATCTCCTCTTCGGTGCGGCCGCTTTCATAGCACAGCCGCACGAGCGCCTCCGCAGGCAAACCGCAGCAGCGATTATTCGAGAAGGAGCCGTCGCCGCCCAGACCGTCCTGCGCATCAACGAGGCGCCCCCTGCAGTGACTTGCAACGGTCACACCGCCGCCCATCATCACAACCACCATGTTGAGCTCTTCGTACGGCCGGCCGATGCTTGCGGCATAGGCGCGCGCCATGGCGCGGTGATTGAGCACCTGGAACTTGCTTTCGCGCCGGATCTCGGCAAGACCAGAATAGTGTGCGAGCGGCTCAAACTCATCGGTAGTCGGTAAATCGGTGGTAACGGGCACCGCGTGGTCGCTGCGAGCGGCAAGGCGGAACGCGATCTCGACACCCAGATGGCTCACGTGCGTGCCCCACTGGCAGCTTCGCGCCTCAGCACGCATGGCCTGGTTAATGCGGTACGTGCCGCCCGCTGTGGGCTCAATGTTGGCACCGCGCGAGCTGATAGCATCGAGGTCGTTTAGCGAGACGCCGTACTGCTCCATGAAGGAGAGCACCGCGTGCTCGCGCACGTCGTACTGCGCCCAGATGTCGGTACCGCAAGCCGCAAGCTCTTCGGCACCGTGAGCGATGGTTGCTTTCACCTTGATGGCGCCGTTGACGCTATAGGCAATCTTGGTGCTCGTCGATCCAAGGTTGATAGCAAGGGCGCGAATCACTTCGTCTTGCATAGCTCGCTCCTATGCCTGCCGCTTCGCTTCAAGCGCCGCTTCCTCGCCGCGCTCCGTTGCCGTCCGAATCGCGTCGTCAAGCCGGTGCATGAGCGGCATGATGCCCTTCTTGCAAATAAGCTGCGTCAAGATGCCGCCGACCGCAGAGAGCGCGATAACCACGAGCAGGGTAATGTAGTAATCGGTCGTGCTGTTGATTTTCATGAAACTCGAGACGACCTCGATGACCGGCTGATGGCAGATGAAGAAGTACAGCGAGAACTCTCCGAGCGTGGAAAACACCTTGCGGTTAAGCACCTTTTGGGTAAAGCCATCTTGCTGTGCCACGCAGAACGCTAAGAGGAACACAAGATACAGGTCGATGAACAGCTCGTACGTGCCACGCCAGTAGTTGCCACCGGGCTTGACTTCCCACCAGATGAGCACCACGGCAAGAATGGCACTGATGATGGTGAGCCAGGTCTTGCCCTTGGATCCGATCTTCATCTTGCGGAAGCGCTCATACGGATGGAACAGGAACATGCCCAGCGCAATGCCCCACACGCCAAAGGCCAGGGCGTTGTCGAACAGGCCGCAGAACAGCGAAAGGCGGTCGTTCATCTCAAGCTCGCTCAGGCACCACACGGACGGGCAGATGATGAGAATCGCAGGGATGATAAACCCGGTCATGAGATCTTCGTTCTTGCACAGACCGTAATACAGAAAGTAGCCGCCGACCATGATGGTCGAGATGTACCACAGCGGAACGTTCCAGGCGTACGCGATGCCCAGGTTGCCCAAGAAGCCTGTCGAGGATAGACCGAGGAAGGACGCGAGCGACCCAAGGAAGTTATACTGGAACACCTGCAGCAAGTTTAAATCGCTCTGCGTCATAGCGTCGACCGAGAGCATGGAACTCTCCCATGCACCCGTCACGTAGCCGTAGAAGTTAACAGCAAAGCCAATAAGCAGGCCGACAACCAGCGCGGGCCACAAGCCGAAATAACGGGTTTTAAGATATTCAACGGCAGCGACGCGCGGCGTCTTTCCCTCAAGCTGGCCGCGGAGGCGCTTTCCCTGGTAGGATTTCATCAGGAAATATCCCGAGAAAATGAGAAAGACCCCCAGAATGTTGCCTTCGGTGAAGAGGGCTCCATCGTAGCTCGCATCCGTCATGCGGTAGGCAACGTTCAGATGCCCCCAGCATACAGCGAGCGTTGCGAACACGCGCCAGAAATCGACTGCGTAGTTGCGCCGCTTGGTCTTCTCGACCAGAGCAGTAGCTTGTTCACTCATGCTTTAACACCTTTCCTTTCCAGACGATGTCTCCAGGCGATCCATCGCGTTTCTCCGCCGCTGTTTTATATACAGAAACGCTTTATATATTTCTAAGCGTTTCTGTATGAGAAACGTCGATGTTCATTTAAAAATATATCACGCGTACTTGCCGCATCTTATATGCTTTTCGGCAGGTAAACGGTTTATTTGTTCAGTGGAAAACATTTCCGTATGCGAAATGGATTGAGGGCATTTCGACGGGTTTTTGAGCTATACTTTATTTCGATATAAGAAACGCTATACAAAGAACGAAGGAGTCGCAATGGCTGGAGAACCGGATAGGCCGCGCCGCGCGCGCAGCAAGAAACAAGATGGTGGATCTACCGGCAAGGACAAGTACCTGCTCAGCTCGGCGAACAATATGCTCGGGCTGCTCGACACACTCTGCCACTACGACTCGCTTTCACTCGCCGAGCTTTCACGCAAGACCGGACTCGACAAAGCAAGCCTTTTTCGCATGATGTATACGCTCGAAAAGCACGACCTTGTGACCAAGAATGCCGACGCGCGCTACAGCCTGGGGCTGCGCCTGCTCTACTATGGCAACATCGTGGCCGAGCGACAAAGTTTAGTCGACGTTGCCAGGCCTGCCATGCAGCGGTTCAGTCTTGAAACCGGCCGATCTGCGCACCTTGGACGCATGAGCCGGAATCGCGTGACAACGCTACACATCGAGCGGGCGCAAAGCGATATTCAAGTTACCATGCGCATAGGCATGAACGCGCCTCTATATGCCACAGCCATGGGGCGAGCCATTCTTTCAAACGTGCCGGACGAAGCGCTGCGCAATCTGGTGGCATCGTTTTCCTATAAGCAGTACGCGCCTACCTCTCTGCAGGATGAGCAGGGACTGCGAGATGTAATCTATCACACGCGTAAGAACGGCTTTGCAACCGACATCAACGAACGTTTTCCGGGGTTCGGCAGCATCGCAGCGCCTATCTGGAACCACCAAGGCGTATGCGAGTCGGCCGTGGGCGTGGTGACGTTCGCTCAAGATATAGAAGAGCACGAAGATGAACTGGCATCCCAGGTTATTGCGCTCGCACAAGAGATCTCCGAGGCGCTTGGGTATAGAAATGTGCTCAACTCCATAGTTGGGTAGCTGAGTGGATTCGCCATCCGTACGGACGGCACCGTTGCGACTCGCAAGCGACAACGCAGCGACGAGCGCTGAAGCGCCGCGCGTTAGGGGGCGGGATTCCAGCGGCGGAAATTCGCGGGCTCGAGGCCGAACACGTCGAGCGCTTTGCACGCGATGTGGTGCACCATGTCGTCGATCGCGGTCGGCTTGTTATAGAAGGTCATCACCGGCGGCATGATCACTACGCCCGGAATGCGTGCGAGCCGTGCCATGTTGTCCAGATGGATGGCGCTCAGCGGAGACTCGCGCGCCATGAGCACGAGCGGGCGGCGCTCCTTGAGCGTCACGTCGGCCGCACGCAGCAGCAGGTTCTCGCTATAGCCGCTTGCGATGCCCGCGACCGTTTTCATAGACGCCGGCGCCACGATCATGCCATCGGTCTTAAAGGTGCCGCTCGCGATGGCCGCCCCGATGTTGGCGTTGTCGAACACCATGTCGGCATGCGCGGCAAATTCGTCGGGCTCCATCCCCAGCTCTTGCTTGATGGTGAGCTCGGCGCCGCGGGTGAGCACCAAGCAGCTCTCGACATCGAGCGCGCGCAGCTGGTCGAGGCAGGCAAGCCCCAGGGCGGCTCCGCTCGCCCCGCTCACCCCTACCACGATGCGGCGGCGGGTGGACTGCGGGTGCTGACCAGACGTCTGCTGGCTCACGGGCGGCTCCTCTCTCAAGATGCAAGGCGAACGCAGAGCGCCGCTCGACCTCGGGCGCAACGGCGCCAGAGAGGTCGAGCGGCCATAAAGGGTACTAGTAGGCCAGCTCAGCTGCCCACTTATCCTCGTCGATCTCGAGGAAGCGCGAACGGTGGAAGTTATCTTTCTGGTCGTACGGCACGGTGCAGTCGAAAATCGCCTTGCACGCAATGCCGTGCTCGCGAATCGACGGGCTCATGGCCGGGTCGTTCGACGGATCGAGCACGTGGCAGTGGCAGCCCGGAATGGTCACGATGTCGGTGTCGGCCTGGAAGCGGGTGGTCATCGCCCACATCACGTCGCTCATGTCGAAGATGTCAACGTCCTCGTCTACCAAGAACACGTGCTTGAGCTCGGAGAAGGCCGAGAAGGCGAGCATCGCGGCGTTGCGCTGGCGTCCCTCGTCGTTTTTGGACGACTTCTTGAACTGCAGGATGGCGACGAACTTACCGCCGCCGCAGGGTGCCGCGTGCACGTTGACCAGGCGGCCGGGGATCGCGGTCTCGACCATCTTGTAAATGGAAGCCTCGGTGGGGATGCCCGCCATCGAGACGTGCTCGTGCGAAGGCCCGATGCAGCTCTGCATGATGGGATGCTCGCGATGCGTCACCGCGGTGACCTTGATCACGGGCAGCGCCGGTTTGGCGTCGCCGGTGTATCCCGGGAACTCGGGCATGGCCTTGCCGGTGTTGGAGTTGATGTCCTCGCGGACGGTCTTGTCGTGGCAGAGATAGCCCTCGATAACGTACTCGGCGTTGGCGATGCAACGCTGCGGCACCGTGAGGCAGTCGGCCAGCTCGACCGGCTTACTGCGCATGGCACCGGCAATCTGGAGCTCGTTGTAGCCAAGCGGCGTGGTGGGTGCCTCGAAGCCCGCGCACATGTACACCGCGGGATCCAGGCCGATGGAGATGGAAACGGGCATGTCCTCGCCGCGCGCGCAGTACTTGTCGAAGAACGCCCCCAGATGGCGGGAGCCCGGCGTGATCCACATGCCCAGCTCGTCCTTGCTCTCGATGCAAAGACGGTGGATGGTCACGTCGGAGGTGCCGTCCTCGGGGTCGGTGCCCATCACGAGGCCCATGGTGATGTAGGGACCTGCGTCCTCGGGGGTGTTGGTGGGAGCCGGCACGAGCTTGAACAGGTCAAAGTCGGGATCGGTCGCCTTGTGCACGACTTCCTGGCAGTCGATGTGCGCGCCCTCCGCGATCATCTGAGGGGCAATGGTGCGCTCGAGCATCTTGCCCATCTCGAGGCCGAGGAACTGCTCGTTCATGCCAAGCAGCGCGGCGACGCGCTTGCGGCTCGAAAGCAGGCCGATCGCCACCTTGGCGTCATCGAAGCCCTTCACGTTGTTGAAGAGCATCGCAGGGCCTTCCTTGGTAGGACGAGGCACCGTGCCGCCGGAACCCACGTGACGGTAGACGCCCGAGACCTCTGCGTCGGGGTCCACCTCAGTATCGGTGGTGAGCAGCTGGCCGGGCATGCCCTCGAGCAGATCGAGCGCGCTCCTCAGATCGTGTACGTCGTTGCCTGTCATTGCGATCTCCTTTCAAGAGATGATGTGCCGTTTTGGTCGATGATCCGTGTAATACAAGAACATGTACCGCGCATCCATGCGCGCTGGGTTATATGCAGGCGCGGCGCGGGGCGTAGCGAACCGGGCGGCGCGGGGCGCCCCGCGCGTCGGCAGGACACGCGGGCGCGCGCTGCAAATGCCTTACATCAAGCCCAGCAGGTGGAACCAGAACGCCTCGACCAGCACCACGATGAGCACGACCGCCGTCAACGGCACGCCCATGCGGATGGCCTCCTTGGCGGAATAACCGCCGCCGTCCTCGCCTTCGCCAATAAGGATCGGCAGGTTATGGAAGGGCAGGATGTAGTGAATGTTGATGGCCGAAAACACGATCATGGCAACCGCGAGCGGGCTGACATCGGTGCCCGCGGTGAAGGCGATGAAGGCCGGCACGCACACGCCGAGCACGGCCATGACCGAACCCATGAACATGTGGATGATCATGGTGAGCACGGCGATGAGCAGCGCGAGCAGGAAGATGTTGTCCGGCACGGAAGAGGGCAGCACCACGTCTGCGATCCACGTGTTCATGCCGGTCGCGCCGCCAACGGAGCCGATCGCCATCGCGGCGGTCAAGAACATGAGCGACTTCACATCGACCGAGGTCCACGCGGCGGGCGTCAGCACCTCACCGATGATGGGCAGCGACAGGCACACACCGATGATCAGCGTCACCCAACCGATGTAGTCGCCCGACACCGTGAGCCAGAGCACGATGGCAATGACGAGCCAGACGATGGTGCGAATCTCCTTGACGCTCAGCTTGCCCAGCGCTGCCTGCTTGGCGAGCACATCGTCGCGGTCGTAGACGAGTTCCTTGCTGGGCTTGAAGAGCAAAAGCCCCAAGAAGAGCGTTGCGAGCAGCGCCACGAGCATCGGCACGCTCATATAGATGAACCAATCGATGAAGCCCGGGTTGGCGCCACCGGCTTCGGCGCTGTATTGCGCCACAAGGGGGTTCAGGGTCGAGTCGCCGGTGAGGAAGAAGGTCGACGCGGCTGGCGCGGCGGCGAACACAAGGAAGCCAAGCTTGGCGCGGTCATCCTTGCCGTAGTCTGCCGACTCGGCGATAACCGACACCACGGCCAAAATGAGGAAGGCGCGCGGGAACGGATGCGGAATAAGCAGCGCGAGGATGAGCGTGAGGACGAAAATCGAGACCACAAGGCTCGTATAGCCCTTCACGAACTTGAGCATGAACGCATAGGCGATGCGCTCGCCCAGACCGGAGTCCTTCACCGCGCTCGCGATGAGGTATGCGCCTATCACGAGCCACATGGTGGCCTTCGTCCACGAGCTAAAGGTGTTCGAAACCGTCACGCTCAGGCTCGGATCGCCCGCATCGTCGGTACACACCTGGAACAAGATGAGCAGCACGCAGTAGAGCAAGCCCACGAATCCGGGCTGTGCCACGCCGCATGCCCACCAAACGACGGTGCCGAGCGTGAGGGCGAGGCAGGTCTGGCCTCCCTCTGTAAGCGCCGTCTCGCTCAAACCGCTTAGCGGCAGAAACTTAACGAGCAAAAAGACGATGATGCCCGCCACGAAACCGATCTCGCGCTTGCCGATCTTGCGTGGCGCACGTCCGGCCGAAATAGTTTGCGCCATGACCCACTCCCCTTTCGAGTGTCTTGGTGGCAGGCCGCAGGCGAGAGGCTGTCCGTGCTCCACAAGAACCCTGTACCCGCCAATGTCTCACGCCCGAAGGGCGTGCCTTCAAGCGCTATGCTGTGGTGTGTTGCTGGAATACAGTCAAGGGCAAATTTGTATTTTGTCGGGATTTTTTGCGTGACCGCACGGGGCGCTTGCAGAGCGCTGCGCTTTGGGTGAGCGGATGCAGGGCGCTGTCTGGCCGCACGGGTGCTTGCGAGGCGTTGCACGGATGCGGAGGCGTCGCCTAGGCGAAGCGCTACCGGGGCTCACCCGCACGCCATCCGTTGCCCGCCTGCCGGCGCGAGCGAGGGAAACCGAAGCCGAGGGCAGGCTCACCCGCATACCATCCGTTGTCCGCCTGCTAGGCCGGCCTGCGCGGCGCCCGCCATGAAAGCTGCTGCGCAAGGCATCTCACGGTATCTCATAAATACGGCCTGCAACCATGGGATTTTATTTTATTTTGGTACCTTGA
>CAZUYD010000041.1:10421-11781 GCA_964624825.1 uncultured Enorma sp.
TATCTCATAAATACGGCCTGCAACCATGGGATTTTATTTTATTTTGGTACCTTGACATTCATATATGCAGTCGTAGACTATTACGGCTATCGAATCCACTCGTTGCATGCTCAAAAAGGAGGCATCACAGCACATGGACACTTCCCTGCCAACGGCACCGGAAGAGCCTGGGCGTGTGCGGCCATCCGCCGATGGCGCCGCTGCAGCCGGCGGCACCGCCGCGGTTGAAGGCATGACCGCAGACGCCAGCACCTTCGCAACCGGCACCGCCGCCAGTGATGGCGCGCAACCTTGCGGCGACCACGCGCAAGCCTCCCGGGAAGGCTCATCCGAACACAGCCGCGCGGACACCATTATTCACGAGCTCGCTTACTGCGGCCACTACCTGCGATTCCATAGTGGCGGGCGCTCGGGGCGCGACCCCATTCTCTGCGTGCTCCACTGCATGGGCGGCCAGATGTCCCAGCAGGAACTGGGCGCGAAGTTCGAGCTCAAACCCGGATCGCTCTCCGAGATACTCGCCAAGATGGAAGCGTCGGGCGCTATCGAGCGCACGCGCGACCCAAACGACCGCCGCCAGCTCTTCGTCCACCTCACCGCGGCGGGACGGGCGGAGGCGATCCGCGCCCTCGAAGCGCAGAAGCGCTTCCGCTGCGTAGCGTTCTCCGTCTTATCGACCGACGAACAAGACCAGCTCATCGCGCTCTTGGGCAAGGTCCATGCACATTGGGAGGGACTCGCATGATAAAGACGCTCATGTCAAGCATCCGAGAATACAAGCGAGCGGCAATCGCCACGCCGATCATCGTGACGGGCGAGGTGGTCATGGAGGTCGCTATCCCCTTCGTCACCGCCCAGCTCATCAACACCATCCAGGCGGGAGCGACCCTGTCTGAGCTTTTGCCCTTTGCGGGTGCGCTTGTGGGCATGGCGCTCGCCTCGCTCGCGTTCGGCGTCGGTGCGGGGCTGTTTTGCTCGCAGGCATCGTGCGGTTTTGCCAAGAACCTGCGCCACGACGTCTTTGCCGCCGTCCAGCGCTTCAGCTTCGCGAACATCGACCAGTTCTCGGCATCGTCACTCGTCACGCGCCTCACGACCGACATCACGAACGTCCAGCTCGCCTACATGATGATCATCCGCACGGCCGTGCGCTGCCCGTTGCTGCTCATCGCGGGCATCGCGATGGCTTTCATCATGGCAGGCCCCATGGCGCTCGTGTTCGTCATCGTCGTCCCCATTCTGGGCTTCGGGCTGTACAAGGTCGTGCGCACGGTGCACCCGATCTTCCGCGCCGTGCTCCGCGAGTATGACGCCCGCAACGAGTCCATCGAGGAGACCGTCACCGGCATGCGCGCTGTGA
>CAZUYD010000042.1:0-11489 GCA_964624825.1 uncultured Enorma sp.
ATTAGTAGGGTACCGGTCGTTTGTTGCTGGCTTTCGTCCCACATGTTTCGAGCGCATAAAACGGGAGCGTCATGCTCGTTGTGCCCGGTGTGCGAGTGTTACTTTTCGCCGTGCTGGCCAAAAAGATACGATAGGTTGCAGCCAGCGCAGCTTTTGAGCGCCTCCGAGGCGGAATCCGCCGCTCCGACGCCTGCTCTTGAGAGGCCTCGAGGCGGTTTTTAGCCGGGCGAGGGCGCTAGGAGACTGCTAACACGCTAAAAATCGCTTCAAAACTAGAGTGCATGCGCCCGGGAGTCCATCCATGACAGGCAATACGCACGAAATCGTGCAACCTATCGTATGTTTTTGGCCACTGAACCGATTTTGCGTACGGTAGGCGCGGTAGCCATCCACCGCAACCGCTTCCCCGTATCGGTATCCGCAGCCGAACCGATGAGTAGGGCTCACCGCAACCGCTTGCCGTAGCTTACCGAGGCACAAAGAAGCCCCCGGCTTCGAGAAACAAGCTCCGCGTCGCGGCAGAGCACGCTCCTCGAGAAACCGGGGGCTACGCAGCGAAGTCCTCAGGCTTCGTCAAATCTTAGTACATGCCGCCGCCCTGCGCGTTAGCGGTTGCAGAGGCGATTGCGTCCTCAAGCGAAGTGTTCTTCGGCACGTCGGTAACCGTCGCCTCGGTGATGAGAATGAGCGAGGCCACGGAGGCGGCGTTCTGGAGCGTGGTGCGGGTGACCTTGACCGGGTCGAGCACGCCCATCTTGATCATGTTGCCCCACTCGCCGTTCGCAGAGTTCAGGCCTTCGCCCGCAGGCAGCGAGGCGATCTTGTCAACCACGACGGCTCCCTCGAAGCCAGCATTCTGAGCGATGGTCGCGACCGGAGCGGTGAGCGCCTTCTTCACGATGTCGACGCCGATCTTCTCCTCGGGGTCATCGAACTCGATGCTGTCGAGCGCAGGAGCCGCGTCCATGAAGGCCACGCCGCCACCAGCGACGATGCCCTCCTCCACGGCAGCGCGAGTCGCCTGCAGGGCATCCTCAACGCGATGCTTGACCTCCTTGAGCTCGGTCTCGGTTGCAGCGCCAACCTTGATGACAGCAACGCCGCCGGAGAGCTTGGCCAGACGCTCCTGAAGCTTCTCGCGGTCGAAATCGGAGTCGGTATGGTCGAGCTCGCCCTTGATCTGCGCCACGCGGTTGTCGATGGCATCCTTAGAGCCGGCGCCGCCCACGACGGTGGTGTTCTCCTTGGTGACCGTCACGGTCTTGGCAGAGCCAAGCATCTCGGGCTTGATGTCGGCAACCTTGATGCCGAGCTCATCAAGAGCCGCCTGGCCACCGGTCAGCACCGCAATGTCCTCGAGCATGCGCTTGCGGCGATCGCCATAACCGGGCGCCTTCACCGCGCAGACGTTGAGCGCGCCGCGAATCTTGTTGAGCACGAGGGTCGGCAGAGCCTCGCCATCGATATCCTCGGCAATGATGAGCAGCGGACGGCCAGAGCGCTGAACAGATTCGAGCACCGGTAGGATGTCCTGAACATTCGAGATCTTCTGGTCGGTGATGAGGATGTAGGGATCCTTGAGCACGGCCTCCATGCGGTCGTTGTCGGTCACAAAGTACGCAGAGACATAGCCCTTGTCGAACTGCATGCCCTCGACGGTGTCGATCTCGATATCGAAGGTCTGGCCATCCTCGACAGTGATGACACCGTCTTTGCCCACGACCTCCATGGCGTCGGCGATCTTGTCGCCCACCTTGGAATCGCCAGCAGAGATGGT
This sequence comes from uncultured Enorma sp., assembly GCA_964624825.1. GTDB lineage: Bacteria > Actinomycetota > Coriobacteriia > Coriobacteriales > Coriobacteriaceae > Enorma. Next base: position 1,778 of record CAZUYD010000042.1, read on the forward strand.
GCCCACGGAAGCGATCTGCTCCTTGGTCTCCACCGGCACGGCCTGCTTCTTCATCTCGTCCACCGCAGCGTTCACGGCCTTCTCGATGCCGCGACGAATAGCGAGCGGGTTGGCGCCTGCGGCGACGTTGCGCAGGCCGTCGTTCACGATGGCCTGGGCGAGCAGGGTTGCGGTGGTGGTACCGTCACCCACGGTGTCGTTGGTCTTGGTGGCAACCTCCTTCACCAGCTGGGCACCCATGTTCTCGATGGGATCCTCGAGCTCGACTTCCTTCGCAACGGAGACGCCGTCGTTCGTGATGGTCGGCGCGCCATACGAACGCTGCAACGCAACATAGCGACCCTTGGGCCCCATGGTGACGGTCACGGCGTCAGCAAGCTTGTTCACGCCCTGAGCGAGCTTCGTGCGCGCTGCGGTGTCAAAGGTAATATCCTTAGCCATTGTTTACACCCTCCATTACCGTGTATATCTGCAATTAAGAAACCGATGGGCAGCGAAGCTACTCGACGATCGCATAGATGTCGTCGGCGCGCATGAGAAGATAGTCCTCGCCGTCGATCTTGACCTCGTTGCCACCGAACTTGCCGTAAATAACGGTATCGCCGGGCTTCACATCGATGGGCATGCGCTCGCCCTTATCGTTCAGCTTCCCCTCGCCCACAGCGATGATTTCGCCGCGCTGCGGCTTCTCCTGCGCGTTGCTCGCGATGTAAATGCCAGACGCGGTCTTCTCCTCAGCGGGCGCAGGCTTGACCAGTACGCGATCACCAAGCGGCTTAAGACTCATAGAAGATTCCTCCTTCATCGGTTGTCGGGGTTTCCCTGTGCCCCGCAGCACCTCTTCCGTTACGTACGCCATGAATAGTACCCAGCCGCGCGAACTTATACAACACGATGGCAAAAAATCTTATGAATCGACGCTTAGATTTTGTGAGCGTTCACGAGCAGGTGGACGCGGTGGCAGACAAGAGAGCGCGGCGGTTTGAAAGGACGCATGATCGCGGCAGCGGAAGAACTTTGCGGCGCGCAAAAATCCGGAAGCGTACCGCCTGACGATGCACGGCACCTGCGAAGACGCATGAAGCCCGCGCAGGCGCGCGGCGCCCGCAGGGATGCATGGCACCTGCGGTCGAACATGCAATTCCCTGCTGGACTCAATCGAGCGCGCATCAGCGCTCGAACACGCAACGCCCGCCCACATATGTCGCGAGAATGCGAGTTTGTTGGATTTCGTCGGGCGCGCACTCAAGCAAGTCGTGGTCGAGCACTACGAAATCGGCCAGCTTGCCCGCCTCAAGGCTGCCAAGCTCGCGCGCTCTCCCTACAGCGTGCGCACCGCCCAGCGTATAGGCTCGCAACGCATCCGCCATGCCGATTCGCTCGCTGGGAAGCCAGCCTCCCGGCGGCTCGTGGTTCGTCGGGTCTTGGCGCGTCACGGCCGTATAGAGTACGTTCATCGATGTCACCGGGGTTATAGGAGAATCGGTGCCAAACGCCTGGCGCACACCAAGGCGCTTATACGTCGCAAACGGCCACATGGTCTTTATGCGCTCCGGCCCCAGATCGCGCTCAGGGCCGCCTGGGTCCAGGGTGATATGGCACGGTTGAGAAGAGGCGACGATGCCCAGGTCGTGCAGGCGCCTCAGGTCTTCAGACAGCACGTTTTCGAGGTGCTCGAGCGTGTTGTGTCCCTGATCCGGCATGCCGAACCGCGCCTGCGCCTCCTCAAAGATGTCGAGTGCTGCGTGAATGGCACCATCGCCGATGGTGTGGATGCGCACCGCATGCCCGCGCTCCGCGGCAGCCAGCACGAGTGCGCGCATGCGCTCGGCGCTCACCGTAAGATGTCCGCGGTCGCCTGGGTAACGCGGATTCGCATACGGCTCGCTCAGGTAGGCGGTGTGCTGACTCGAAACGCCATCGAAGAACTGCTTCAATCCCGGCGCGCAGATGAGCTCGCTGTTCGCGAAGCGCTTCTGCATGTGCTCCAGACGCGACATATCGTCCAGAAGCGTGGGAAACAGATGCGCCCTCAGCGTGAGCGCCTGGCGTGCTTCAAGCGCCTCGTAGATATCCTCTCGAATAAAATCGCAGCCGGGAAGGGGCATGAGCGACATGTCGCAGATGGCGGTGATGCCCTGCTCTGCCATGCGCGCCATCTGGTCGGTGTAGGCGCGCTCGATATCTGCCGGGGTGAGCCATTCGAGCAGCCGAGACTGAAGCTCCATCGCCGCCGCCTCGCGGATGATGCCCGTGAGCTCGCCCGCCTCGTCCTTATCATAGATGCCGCCCGCTGGCGGTATGGAATCGCGGTGTATGCCCAGCATCTCAAGCGCGCAGGTGTTCACCCAAAGCGTATGGCCGTCGCCCGAGCACATGGCACAGGGGCGGGTTGGGAACGCTGCGTCGAGCGAGCGCTTAGTGGGCGGAATGGGGGGGTTCCAACGGTAGTCGCGCCACCCTTGGGTGACCACCCAGGCATGAGCGGGCAGGGCGCGGGCGAATTCCGTGGTGCGGGCAACGAGGTCGGCTTCGCTGCTGCCCATGCACATGAGCACGTAAGGCGAGTTGTAGACCGCCGTGTGGAAGAAATGCAGGTGCGCATCGTGAAAGCCGGGGCACACGAACGCGTCTGCAAAATCGTGCACGGGGGTACCGGCGGGCACGGCGGCGATTACATCATCGGGGGCGCCTACGAGCGCGATGCGCCCGCCTGACACGAAAAATGCGAGGTCACGCGCTCCATCTATACCATCTGCGGCGGTAAACACGCGGCGCGAGCGAACCACATATGCTGTGCGCGCGGCATCGGCAGGCATTGCATTCATGCGCGTCCATCCTCCCGCTTAGCAATCTCGCGCCAGCTAGAACGCGCGAGGCCGAGCACTTTCCGAGCACTTTGGTACGACGCGTTCTTCCTCCCGTTTGGCACAACGCGCCCCTCCCGCTTAGCACCTCTGCGCCGGCGCCCGGTCGCAACAGCTGGCATACAATATGGTCTTGACCAGTATAGGCGAGGAATCGTTCCGAAAGGGGCGGGAGATGGGGCTCGGCGGACCGACTCACTCGTTTCCAATCCCATTCGCGCGCCGGATCAGAGCGGAATTCGCGTTTGCCCGAGTAGATAAGGGGTTTGATCAAAAGGGGTTTGATCAAAAGGGGTCTGATCAACCGCAACCTGCGGTTTTGATGATTCGAATCCACAATCTACTCGGTGCGCCGGCAGATCCGCTCCAACCCGACGCTCGAGCGCGAACCACGCGCAAACAAAACGACGCGAACGCTCCGCACGACGCAGGACCAACGGCAGAACGGCGCGGCGCGGCGCGCGGGGCGGCGAGCTTACCGATGGGCTCGTTGCGAGGCGGCACATCGCAGCGTTTAGGATGGTAGACATGAATGAACAGAAGCACGATGCGACAAACCCGGAACGCCATGAAGCGCACGGAGCGGCTACACCGCAGGCAACGGTGACCGCGCGCATCCAAGCGCTCGGATCCGAGATGGAGCCATACATCATCGAGCAGCGCCGCTACTTCCATCGTCATCCCGAGCCAAGCCTCGAGGAATTCGAAACGACGGCGGCGATCGCACGGGAACTTGATGCTCTGGGCATCCCCTATGAGCAGCCGCTCGAAACGGGACTTGTCGCCACGCTTGCCGGAACGGCGCCCGATGCCTATCGCGCAGACGGCACGCCCCGGCGCCGGCTGATCATTCGCGCGGACATCGACGCGCTGCCCGTTATCGAACGCACCGGCATATCCTATGCCAGCGAGAACGAGGGCTTCATGCATGCGTGCGGGCACGATTGCCATATCGCCATGCAACTCGGGGCGCTGCGGATCCTTACCCAGATGCGCGATGAGCTGCAGGGCGAAGTACGCGCCGTCTTTCAACCGTCTGAAGAAAACGGATGCGGCGCCAAGATGATGGTGGACGCGGGCGTATGCGCAGGCGTTGACGGCGCATATGCGGCACACATCTGGAGCGAAGTCGACGCAGGCACCATCTCGTGCGAGGCGGGTCCGCGCATGGCGAACACCGACTGGTTCCGCATCGACGTGCGCGGCACATCCTGCCACGGCGCCATGCCGCAGCGCGGGGCGGATGCAATCGTCGCGGCGGCCGAAATCGTAAGCAACCTACAGACCATCGTAAGCCGCAACCTCGATCCCTACGAGCCCGCCGTGGTCACCGTAGGCGAGCTCCATGGTGGCACAGCGCGCAACATCGTCGCGGACACGGCGTATCTCACGGGCACCGTGCGCACGTATAGCGATACTGCGCACGAGGCGATGCCCCGGCTCATCGAGCAGATAGCCCAACATACGGCCGCCGCGCTGGGTGCCGAGGCAAAACTCACCGAATACACCGTGGCACATGGCGCAGTGATAAACGACGAGCGCGCGGCGGCACGATGCCGCACGGCGATCGTCAAGGTGCTGGGCGAGAACGCAACGGGACGCTACCGCGGCACGCTTTCGGGAGAGGATTTCTCGGAATACCTACGTCGCGTGCCCGGCGTCCTCGTGTTCGTGGGCACGCGCAACTCTGCGATCGGCGCTACGTTCCCCCAGCACTCCTGCTTCTATACGGTCGATGAAAGCGTGCTGGCGCGCGGCGCCATGCTCGCTGCACAATACGCCATCGACTTCCTAGCCGAATAGCGCAGTGCACCTTGAGGGTAAAACACCCCGGAACGGAGCAGCGCGGCGCGGAGGCTTCTGGAGGGCAGCATCATAGCCACGCCCCGCGTGACCGGAAGCGCGGCGCGGCGCGTACTGGGAGGGCGATGACGCCCCAGCACGCAAAGCTCAGCACAGGGCACTGCGCGCCATGGCATCATGCGGGACGTATACATACCGAAATGGAGAGCGATGAACGGAACACTTAGGCTTATCGGTACCTCGGGGCGCGAGGATAATCCCAACCAAATCAAGCACCTCGCACAAGCGCTCAATACCGCCGATGCTGTGATTATCGGTGCGGGAGCCGGGCTTTCTACCGCAGCCGGACTCGCGTACTCTGGACCGCGCTTTATGCAGTGGTTCGCAGACTTCGAGCAAGCGTACGACTTCCACGATATGTACGCAGGCGGCTTCTTCCCCTTCGATACGCTCGAGGAGCAGTGGGCGTACTGGAGCCGTTTCATTTACTGCAATCGCTATGGCGCGTCGGTGGGTACCCCATATCTCGCCCTGCTTGAGCTTGTGCGCAACCGTGATTATTTCGTGCTTACCACCAACGTTGACCATCAATTCCAACGCGCGGGCTTCGACAAGCACCGCCTGTTCTACACCCAGGGAGACTATGGACTTTGGCAATGTAGCGAGCCGTGCCACGCACGCACGTACGACAATGAGGAACCGATCTATGCCATGCTTGAAAGCCAGGGGTATGCGAGAGACTCGAATGGCACGTACAGGATGCCCGCAGGGGCAACGCCTCGCATGAAGATTGCGCGTGACCTGGTGCCCCATTGCCCCGTCTGCGGCAAACCGATAGCGATGAACCTGCGCAGCGACGATACCTTCGTTGAAGACGATGGCTGGCACCGCGCGGCTGAGCGCTGGGCAGACTTTCAGCGTCGCCACACCGGAATGCGCACGCTCTACCTAGAGCTTGGGGTGGGCTATAACACACCCGCCATCATCAAGTTCCCGTTCTGGAAGGCGGTCGACAAGAACCCGCACGCAACCTATGCATGCATCAACCTCGGTGAGGCGGTGGCGCCGGTAGCGCTCGAACGGCAGTCGATCCTCATCGATGGAGCCATCGCCGAGGTGCTCAGTGAACTTATGGGTTAGCAACCAAAACCGCAACGAATGAGGCTGCTTCAGGGGAATGGAAAATCGCGTCCCAAAAAGTGATGGCATGAAGCAGCCAGTAGCTTGATGCAACCACCTCTCTGGTGCTTGAGCATACAATGCGAAACAATGGAAACGGATGCACACCCTCATCCTAAGAGCAGGGTATAAGCGGACTGTTCAGCTCGATCCTCGCACAGAAGGGACATTCGCATGGCGCTCGAGGAAATCAACCTTTCCGACCTTTCAATCAACCCGTTCGAGCTCATCGGCCATGAATGGGGGCTCGTCACCGCAGGCAACGAGGACGGCTTCAACACCATGACGATCAGCTGGGGCGGCATGGGTGTGCTGTGGGGTAAAAACGTCGTGACGATCTACATTCGTCCCCAGCGCTACACCAAGCAGTTCGTAGATGCCGCCGATCGCTTTACGCTTTCCTTCTACGCGCCCGAACATAAGCACGCGCTCAGCGTGTTGGGCACCAAGAGCGGACGCGATGGCGACAAGGTAGCCGAGGTAGGGTTCACGCCGTTGTTCCTCGACGGAACCACCGCGTTCGAAGAGGCGCGCCTCGTCTTTGTATGCCGTAAGCTGTACGCAAGCCAGTTCACACCGGAGCAGTTCATAGACACGCAGATCGACGAAGAAGTGTATCCCGACCAAAGCCATCACACCATGTATATTGGCGAGATTGAGCACGTCTATAAAGCCGAATAGGCACGCTCTGTTCAGCGCTGAAACGGAACGATAAGGGAGGCTCGCCAGCGAGCCTCCCTTATCGCATGCGGACGCGGTTGAGCGCGGCAAACAGTTCTTGTGGTCGCGGAAGTACCCAGCTACAGGATGCCTCGCCGAAGGGAGAAAGCACGCTCCAACCGCGCTCATCGAGCAGGGCATAGATCGAATCGACGACCTCGGCCAGCGAACGCGTTCCATCGAGCAGATGCCGCTCGAGCACGATGCGTGCCATCTGAGCGAGCGCCGACACTTGCCCGGTATCGACCAGCTGCTCAACATGGCGCATATCGACCGACGCATCACCGACCGAGAATCCGTCGCGTCCCTGTACGCGCACCTTGAGGCGCCCCTTGCGCGCAGCGACCGCTCCCACGCGCGGGGTACGCCCGCTGCGTTTCCGCACGCCTTCCACCGGATGCGCGGACGCTCCTTGAAACGATGTGCCCGCATCGGCAAGAACGGCACGGACGCGAGCGGTAATGTCACGCGTCTCATAGGCATCCATCTGGATCACGACATCGGCAGCAGGGAAAAACGCGCCCGAGCTGCCCACCACGAGCACGGTACTCACGCCGTCGCGCTCCCAAAGCTCGCGCACATGGTCGACGAACGGTGAGATAGGCTCGTGATCTGCTGCGACGACCGCCTCCATGAGCTCGTCGCGCACCATGAAATTGGTGGCCGAGGTATCCTCGTCAATAAGCAGCACGCGAGCGCCAGCCTCGAGCGCCTCCACCGTCGAGGCAGCCTGCGAGGTGCTTCCACTCGCGTCGTCTGTGGAAAACGATGTGGTATCGCGCCCGTCGGGCAGATTGTTGATGAAGGGCGAGATGTCTTGCGAGCGCACGACCCGGCCGTCTTCGGCGCGCAGCTTCACGGCGGTCGCATCGGTAATGACGAGCTCGCGCCCATCGCCCGCAATATGGTTATACACGCCTTCCTGCAGCGCCTTGAGCAACGTTGATTTGCCGTGATACCCGCCGCCGACCACCAGCGTGACCCCGCGAGGAACGCCCATGCCAGAAACCGCCCCCCGATGCGGCAACGCAAGCGTCACCTGCAACGATGCAGTCGAGGCAAACGGGCGCGCGCCCTTGAGTGGACATGACGAGACGCCGCTTGCGCGGGGCAGCACCGAACCGTCGGCGACGAACGCGACCAGGTCGAGCTCCTGCAGCGCCTCGCGCACCGCCTGCTGGTCGTCCGCCAGATCGGCCGCCGCCCGGGCATCTCGCATTCCGCGACCGTCGAGCAGCAGCGCGCGCTCCACGCAGGCGGGGACAAGGTCGAGCAGCATGTGTGCCGCGGCGCGTCCATCAATGGTGCGCCCATGCGCCGGCAGCCCCGCTTCAAGCCGCAGGACGATTCCCCCATAAGAATCGATCTCGCAGGCAGAACGCGCCAGCACCTCTGGTCCTGGCGCCACCGTAACGATGAGTCCGCTCTTGCCCGAGCCACCCGCTTTGAAGCTCACGCGTCGCGCTTCTGCGGCAAACCGACGCACCAACAAGTCCTCGACTGCCACCCGGCGGTGCATCGCGTTGCGCAACGACGCAGGCAGCTGCGCCTCATCACCTGGTACATAGACCGTAAGCTGCGACGGCGCCGCGAAAGGATCTCCCTGCACATGGTCGACCGAAAGCTCGAACGTTCCGAAATCGTACGCGCCCCGCAGCGCCTTGTACGCCGGATATCCGCACCGGTCGATCGATGCGAGTTTCTGCTCAAGGTCTCGGTTTGTGTTCACGGCGCCCCCTCTGCGCACTACATCTGGTTCAGTGCTACCACACAAGTCTTCGTGCACATCTATTGGTACCATAGCACCATGCTCGCGCGGTTTACGACTGAACGCGCATAGGAACGCGTAGACGCGCATTGCGCAAAAAACAAGAAACTGGAGGCACGACATGGCAATTGAGCGGGTACGGAATTACCTGGCACGATATGGACTTGACGAGCGAATATTGGAGTTCGAGACGTCGAGCGCCACGGTGGAGCTCGCCGCTCACGCGCTGGGATGTGCGCCGGAACACATTGCGAAGACGCTCTCCTTCCATATGGGAGACCGCGTGGCCTTGGTCGTTGCCGCGGGCGATGCGCGCATCGATAATCCCAAGTTCAAGGCGAAGTTCCACACAAAAGCAAAGATGCTCAAGGCGGAGGAGGCCGAGAAGCTCATCGGGCATGCCGTGGGCGGCGTGTGCCCCTTCGCGGTCAACGAGGGCTGCGACGTCTATCTCGACGCTTCGCTCAAACGCTTCGAGACCGTGTTCCCCGCCTGCGGCAGCGCAAACAGCGCCATCGAGCTTACCTTAGACGAGCTGGAGCACGTATGCGCACCCTGCAGCTGGATCGACGTTTGCAAGTTGCCGGAGTAGCGCATAGAACCAAGAGGGGTCTGACGGCAGAACCAAATGCAGGCAGTTTGTGACTGAATCGTTCAATTACTCAGCGAAATGGAGTCCCGTGCTATCAACGCAAAGAGCAGCGTTGTTATTGATTCGCTCAATCACTCGCGCCAATAGCCCCTTTGCTCACGCTCGCGTCAAGACAGCGCAAAAAGGATGCGATATCAATCGGTGATGCCTAAGTCGATTCTTGCATGGCAGTGATATGCGTGACACAAACGCGAGAGACGCTACATCCCGCAACGTGTTTCATGGGACGGCGGCGACCACTTTTCAAGTTTGGCGACGCTTTTCGCGGATTCGCCGAGTATACCGGTCATCGTTGTAGAAGAAACCGCAGGTAGATAGCTCGCTGATTTCGAGGCTACTTTCAAAATCTCTAAAAAGTGTCGCCAAACTTGAAATGTGGTTGCGTGAAACGCGTGAAACGCTGTTGCACAGACACCTTTCTTGTCCGTGTGGGTGAAATCGGAGATGCATGGACATGGAAACGGGGCTTCGGCTTGTACCGAAGCCCCGAATCGAGCTAAATTCCGTATTGAACCACCGAGCAGCTCACATGGGATCGTGCACGCTTGGAGGAGTGCAGCGCAGCACCGTACAGCTATCGGGAGCGACACAGCGGCGTACGAAGCACGACCGATAAAGCCCCGATGAGCGCGGGGGCTTAGTCTTTCTTAATCCAGCTGAACATCGAGCGAATCTTCTTGCCCGTCTTCTCGATCTCGTGCTCGTTGGTCTTCTCGCGCTGCT
>CAZUYD010000043.1:0-11259 GCA_964624825.1 uncultured Enorma sp.
GCGCGAGCACAGGGCGGCTGAACAGCAGCTCGTTCTTCTTGGCGAAGAGGTTCGGAACATCCTTCTTCTTGGTGCGGTTGCCCGCGCCCTTCTCGCAGCGGTTGCCCGTGATGAAGCGCCGCCCGCCGCCGAAGTCGTTGATGGTGAGCTGGCAGTTGTTCGAGCAGCGCCCGCAGCGCGCGTGGCGCTGGGTCACGGTGAGGCTTGCGATCTCTTCGGCCGAAAGGATGGTCGAGACGCCCGTCTTTCCGGCACGGTCGCGCGCAAGGAGCGCCGCGCCATAGGCGCCCATGCAGCCCGCGATATCGGGGCGCACGGCATCCACGCCGGTGAGCAGCTCGAACGCGCGCAGCGTGGCATCGCTCATAAAGGTGCCGCCCTGCACGATCACCTGCGTGCCGATCTCTTTGGGATCGCGAAGCTTGATGACCTTGAAGAGCGCGTTTTTAATGACCGAGTAGGACAGGCCGGCAGCGATGTCGCCCACCGTGGCGCCTTCCTTTTGCGCCTGCTTAACGCGCGAGTTCATGAACACGGTGCAGCGACTGCCCAGATCGACCGGCTGAAGCGCCGCGACGGCTTCCCGAGCGAACACTTCGACCCCCATGTCCATCGAGACGGCGAAGCTCTCGATGAACGAGCCGCAGCCCGAGGAGCACGCCTCGTTGAGCATGATGTGCTCGATGACGCCGTCTGCCACGCGCAGGCACTTCATGTCTTGCCCGCCGATGTCTAAGATGAACTGCACGCCGGGCAAGAACGCCTTGGCGCCGCGAAGATGCGCTACGGTCTCGATCTCGCCGGAATCAGCCTTGAGCGCCTCGATGAGCAGCGCCTCGCCGTAGCCCGTGGTCGTCACGTGGCCAACGACGCAGCCTTTGGGGATGTGCGCGTAGAAATCGGCCATGATAATCTTGGCCGTACCGAGGATGTCACCGTTGTTGTTGCCATACCAGGTATGGAGCAGCTGGCCGTCCTCGCCCACGAGCGCGGCCTTCATGGTGGTGGAGCCGGCGTCGAGGCCGATGAATACGCGCCCCTGGTAGTTCTCAAGATCACCGCGCGGCACGACCTCCCGGTCGTGGCGCTGCTTGAACTCCTGGTAATCCTGCTCGGTCGCAAAGAGCGGGTCTAAGCGCGCCACCTCGGAGCCTTGGGTATCGCCAAGAGCGTCGATGGCGGCGATGAGCTCGGGGAAGAAGGAGAGTTTGTTCGATTCGCGCGCCATGGCGGCGCCGCTCGCCACGAAGAGATGCGCGTTCTCGGGCACGATGCGATGCCCTTCGTCGAGGTCGAGCGTTATATAGAATCGCTTCCGCAGCTCAGAGAGGTACTGTAAAGGACCGCCCAGGAAGGCCACGTTGCCGCGAATGGGACGGCCGCACGCCAAGCCCGAGATGGTCTGCGTCACCACGGCCTGGAAAATGGACGCGGCTACATCCTCCTGGCGCGCGCCCTCGTTGAGCAGCGGTTGCACGTCGGACTTTGCGAACACGCCGCAGCGGCTTGCGATGGGATAGATGGTGGTGGCGCCCTTTGCGAGGTCGTTCAGGCCAGAGGCGTCCGTGTGCAGCAGCGTCGCCATCTGGTCGATGAACGCACCGGTGCCGCCTGCGCAGGTGCCGTTCATGCGCTGCTCGATACCCTGGTCGAAATAGATGATCTTCGCATCCTCGCCGCCAAGCTCGATGGCTACGTCCGTCTTGGGAATGAGCGTCTCGACCGCGCGCTTGCTCGCGATGACCTCCTGCACGAACTCGAGCCCGAGCCACTGGCTGAGCAGCAGGCCGCCCGATCCCGTAATGGCGCAGGTCATTCGAGCCTCGGGCAAAACGCTGGCGGCGCCTGCAAAGAGGTCGCGCGCGCAGGCGCGCACGTCGGTGTGATGGCGCTGGTACTTCGCGTAGACGATCTGGTTGTCGTCGTTCAGGACGGCGAGCTTGACGGTAGTGGAGCCAACATCGATGCCCAGATGCAGGTCACCGACGGCGTTCTCGGGATACCAAAGGGCGCCTTCGGGAGCGGTGACGGCTTGCGGGCCCTGTGCGGCAACTGGCTCGCTCGGCGCGGCCTGCACGACCTGCGCGGCGTGCTGAGGCGCCGTCGCGCACGGCACCTCATGCATGCCCTGCTCGTTGTTCGCGGGAATCTTGCCCATCGATATCCTCCTTGGTGCTGAATTCGTCTGCTGCGTGCGCGGCGCCCAACGTGGGCGCGCCCGGTTTAGGTGCTCCGCACGTTGAGCCCCATGAGCTTCATGCCGTATTCCGGCACGTTGATGTCGATTGGCTTGCCGTAGAGGTCACCCGGGCGCACGAAAGCGGCCACGGTCATGATGCGCGCCATGGTCTCGGGGCTTTCCGCAAGCCCGCCCGCAAACCAACGCTGCACGATGCCGACCTCTGCAGCGACCACGTAGGTAAGGTAGTAATCGAAAAACGTCCCGAGCGCACCGGGAAAGATGCCCGTCTTCATGCGGTCGGTGATGGTGTCGCGCGCGATCTGCATGATGCGCTGCACGAATGCTGGGTCGCCACTCGTGCCGAGCAGCGCACCGATGAGCGCACCGTCGCGCTTGAGATAGCTCAGCAGCTCAACCGAGCCGGGCGCGGGCTCCAGCTGATTGATGCTGCGATAGAGCGCGGGCAGATCGGCCGCGGCAAGCGCCGCGATGAGGTCGCGCAGCTCCGCAAGGATGCCCTCTTCAACCTGCTCGATGAAGTCGGGGATATCGCGGTAGTGCGTATAGAACGTGCGCCGTGTGAGCCCCGCGCGGTCGGTGAGGGCGGCCACCGTGATGGTGGTCAGGTCTTGTCCCTCGTTGATCTCGGCCGCAAGAGCCGCGCGCAAAAGGTTCTGGGAGCGCAGGCTCCGCCGGTCGCACTTGCCGGGGGCGGCCGCCGGGCGCACGGGCTTGGTAGACACCTCGACAGACATGGATGCAGACATGCTCGCCTCCCTCATTGTCCGTGACCGTTGCGGATAACGCGACTGGATGCCTGCACGCCCCTGCGTGCCTTCGGTGCGCATCACCGCCACAGATAGTTCTTTCACATAGCGAGTATTATTGCACATAACGTGTAATAGATGTGTATGCCCTGTGCCCTCGTGAAACATCCATAATCGATGTGGTGCCGTGGCTCCATGACCCCGTGCTCGTTGCGAATCTCGCTACCGCCCCCCCACGCCCCTTTTTACGTTGCATATAGTAATATCTTGTTATAGTATTACTTAATATTCAATTTATTCGTTAACAATTAGCACTATATTGCTTATCAGATAGAAATGAGAAGCTATGAAAGAAAACGGCTTGGCTATCCCGGTGCTCCTTGAGCGCAAGGACGCGGAATCCCTTGGAGAGGCGGGAGAGCTCGCGCACTGGCACAGATCCCTTGAGCTCGTTGTCGTCGAGCAAGGCACACTCGTCTGCCACGCCAACGACGACGAACTCATGCTTACCCACGGCGACATTTGCTTCATCAACCGTCGTCAGATCCACCGCCTCACTCGTGCTGAAAAGTCGAGCGGCCGCGCCGTCACGCTCGTCATCGGACAGGATGCCATCGCGCAAAGCCCCTACCTCCGCGAAGCCTATGTGAACCCCGTCCTCGAAGACGGCGCTTTCACGCATCTGCTGGTAGGCCGCGACGGCGACATCACCACCCAGGTTCGTGAATGCGTCGAGAAGATCGACCGCCTGCTCCAGGAGCGACCTATCGCCTTTGAACTCGAGGTCGTAGCTATCTGCCATCAGATATTCCGCTTGCTCTTCCTCGCGCTCTCCGAGAAGGATGGCCGTTGCGAAACCCCAGACCCCAACGTCGCGCTCGTCGAGCGCATGATCGAATTCATTCGCGCGCACTATTCCGACGATGTGCGCCTCTCCGATATCGCGGCTGCTGGGGGTGTAAGCGAGAGCACCTGCTCGCGGCTGTTTAAGCGCTACACGGGACGCACCCCCGTCTCATACCTCATCGACCATCGAATCCAGGTTGCCGCAAAGATGCTGCGTAGCACCGGGGAAACCGTCTCGCAAATCTCTCAGGCCTGCGGTTTTTCGCAACAGAGTTACTTCAACCGGCTCTTCATGCGCACTTTCGGTATTACCCCGCGGGCGTACCGGCTTGGGCAGGTCGGGAGCGACCAGCCTGCTCAAACCGGAGACAAGGCGCCGGTAGGCGTCAACTAGGCTACGCGCATCTAGCTGTCGAACATGCGAAAATGGCACTCGTCCGAAAAGCACCGATGCTCGGCATGCGAACCCTATGCGCCTGGCTGTGGAGTACGCCGTAAGCGTCGATCCGCCGCGTACTGATGCGGCGCATGACGCAAATGCGGCGCATCAGTACGCGTCTCAGCTTGTTTCATAGGGTCGCCGCTTCCACTTTGCAAGTTTGGCGACGCTTTTCGCGGGTTCGTCAAGTACACCGGCAATTGCTGCAGAAGAAACCCCAGCTACAGGGCTTGCCAGTTTCACATCTACTTCGGAGATGCTTAAAAAGCGTCGCCAAACTTGAAATCTCGTTTTGTGAAACAGATAAAACACTTGAAATGGGATCACGCGGGCAATGTGAAGCGCTTTCCACACCCATCGCAACGGCTTGAGGCAGATTCCACTCCCACGGAAACGGCCGAAGAAGGCGCAACCTATTCCACATTCCTACCATAAAGTGATACTTTTGTTGTAACAATTACCGACCTATGGGTATAGTGCTCGATAAGTTCACTTTGGCTAACTACCATGACCATAAGGAGGACACCATGTCATATCAGCTGCCCGAACTCCCCTACGCATACGACGCGCTTGAGCCGTACATCTCTTCCGCCATCATGCGCCTGCACCACGACAAGCACCATCAGGCGTATGTCGACGGCGCCAATGCCGCCCTCGCCGGGCTGGCCGCAGCCCGCGAAAGCGGCGATTTCGCAACAATCAACCAGCTGGAGAAGAACCTCGCCTTCAACCTGGGCGGGCATAGCAACCACAGCGTCTTCTGGACCAACATGGCTCCGGCAGATCAGGCGGGCGATGCCGCCTATGGGGGCGCCGCAAAAGAGGCTATCGACCACGACTTCGGTTCGCTCGACGCCTTCAAGGCGCAGTTCACCGCCGCAGCGCTCGGAATCCAGGGATCTGGATGGGCGGTGCTGGGCTACGAGCCGCTGGGCAAGCGTCTGGCGATCTTCCAGCTGTTCGACCAGCAGTCCAACGTGCCGGCAGGCATCGTGCCGCTGCTCATGCTCGACATGTGGGAGCACGCGTTCTACCTCGATTACCAAAACGTCAAGGCGAACTACGTGGGAGCCTGGTGGAACGTAGTCAACTGGGCGAATGTCTCGAGCCGCCTTGAGGCGACCGACTGGAACAAGTGAGCGTGCATGAGCCGCATGATACCCTGGAGCCGCCCGGGTCATACATCCCGTCATCGACGGCCAAATTAGGCTCCGCTCCCTCATCATGAAAACTTGCACGTTGGCTACCTGCGAGCATCTAGCGTCGCACCAGGTAGCGCGTGCAAGTTTCCACGTTTGAAGATGGGAGCCTAACGCCAGCGTTAGGCTCCCGCTTGTTCGAAAATGCCTACATCATCGCAAGCACAGCGTCTACGATGGACTTCGTGTTCATCATGCCAAAATCCTGCGGCGGAATCACGTAGATCGGCATGTCGGGACCTGCAGCCTTGCGGATGGAGTCTTGCGTATACCGCACATGGGGCCCAAGCAGCACGGCATCGGCGCCGTCAAGGCTCGTCTCGGCCTCGGCGATCGGCGTTGCGGCAACCTGCACTTCCAGCCCACGCGAGGCCGTCTCCTCTTCAAGCTTCACGGCCAAAAGGCTCGTCGTCATACCTGCATAGCAGCACAGCAGCCACTTCATGGACACATCACCGTACCCTTTCGCGAGCACCTCGGAGCCAGCGCCCCAAACGCGCTCGTCGCACACCTATACCTTATGCCGCAGCCTCAGGCGCCGGCTCGATCGCGGCCTCCTCGGCAACCTTCTTCTTCTCATATGCCCTGAAGAATGGATAGTACACGAGCAAGTTCACAACGACGAGCACCACGATAAGCACGACGGCGCGGATGTCCATCGTCGATAGGAATGCGCCGATGGGCGCCGGGACATTCCATCCCGGATACGCAAACGGGCTGTTCACAAGGCCGAAAGCCATGGCACCGTAGGTGATTCCAGCGTTCAGCACCATATTCAAAATCGAAGGGATGAACATAAGCGGATTGTACATGACCGGCAAGCCGAAAATGATGGGCTCGTTCACGCCGAAACAGACAGGCACGATGCCGAGCTTGCCGATCGCGCTAATCTGCTTGGAGCGGCTGCGCAGGCAGAGCAGGGCAAGGGCGAGCGTGGCGCCGTTGCCACCGATGGTCATGAAATACCACATGAACGGCGGGGTGACGATATAGGGCAACGCCGTCGCGGCCACGCCGGAAGCATAGGCGTCCATGTTGGCATACAGAGCCGTGTACAGGAACGGATCGAGCGGGCTCGTGAGCACCGAGTCGTGGATGCCGAACCAGAAGAACAGCGGCATCAGGAAGCCGATGAGCATGATGCCCCACACGCTGTTCACCGCGCCGACGAGCGGAGACACGATCGTTGCGATGATGTTCGCAACCGGTGCCGCGGTGATGTCGAGGGCCACGGTGCCGAGCACGCCGACAGCCAGCAGCACAATGGCCGAAGGGACAAGATGCGCCATGGAGTCACCAAGCGCCGGCGGCACCATGCCGGGCAGCGAAATGCGCCCGACGTTGTGATCGCACAGGAACCGGTAAAGCTCGAGCGAGAGGATCGAGACGACGATCGCGCAGAACAAACCGGAACCACCGAAGTAATCAGTCGTGAATGCGCCTTCGGCATCGATGGCACCAGTCGCGAGGAAGCAAGCAGCGGAGAGCGCGACCGGCAGGTACGAGTCCATCTTGTAGTGGCGCGATAAGAAGTAGGCCAGCCCGATGCTCACCCATATTGCAAGACACCCTGTTGTGACCATGTTGATGATGGTAAACGGCAGGTACAGGAAGTCGGCGAGCGCCGCCCAGCCCTGCATGAACGTCTGGCCAAACCCTGGATCCATGGTGGTGTAGTCCATCGGGGGCGAGATGACGACAAGGACCATCGACCCGATGGTCATAAAGGGGATGAGCGTAAGGAACGTGCTCTGGATCGCCTGAATGTAGCGGTTCGCGCCGAGGCGGCCGGCTACCGGGGCAACGGTCCGCTCGACCCATGAAGTAAACTTCTCCATCTCCTACTCCTTCTTCTCTTCGATGAGGTCTCGATACCAGTAGTAGCTGTCCTTCGGAATGCGCTTGCAGCCGTGGTCGTAGTCGACATACACCAGGCCATACCGCTTGGCATAGCCGTTTATCCAGCTGTACACGTCCATCGTCGACCACACGAAGTACCCGCGCACGTCAACGCCCTCATTGCGCGCCTTGAGCATCCAGTCCACGAACCCCTGCAAAAACTCGATGCGATAGGGATCGTGCACGGCACCGTCCGGCTCGAGCACGTCCTTGTATCCCATGCCGTTTTCGGTGATGATGAACGGCGTGCTTGGATAGAGCTCGTGCAGGCGCAGCAGCAAGGTATAGAGAGACTTCGGGTAGAGTTCCATATCCCAGTCGTTCGTGGGCACGGACTCGTCGCGATCGAGTTCAAACCAGCCCTTCACCACTGCGGAAGAACGGTCGCCTTTCTTGCCCGTATTGCTTGCCACAAGACAGGTCTCGCCTGTGGTATAGGGCTTCACGAGATAGCGTGAATATGCGTTCACGCCCAGGTAGTCGACGGTACCCGCTCGGAAGATCGCATCGTCCTCGGAAAGAGCGTAGCTGCGGTCGCAGCCGTCGGCGACGATGCGCTCTATGAAGGCGGCGGGCATCTCGCCCGTGATGCAGGTGTCGTTCACGCAGCGATTGTAGAAGAGCTCGGCGGCCTCTACTGCCGCTCGATACGCGTCATCATCCACCAGCGCCTCGATTGAATACGAGTCGCTCACGAGTCCCACCATGCCCGGGTACCCGCCCTCGCGAAACACCGCGACCGCCATGGCGCTCCCAAGCAGTATGTGGTACATGGCGCGCCAGCGTCGCTCCAAGCTCTGAACGTTGGGCGGATAGTTGCCCACCGCATAGCAGCACTGGGTCTCGTAATTCGGCTCATTGACAGTTGCCCACAGACGCACGCGATCACCGAACGCGTCGAAGCAGACGCGCGCATACGCAGCGAACGCCTCGCACGTCGCACGGTTTTCCCATCCGCCCTGCTCGAAAAGAGGTTGTGGCAAGTCATAGTGATAAAGCGTCACCAACGGCTCAACGCCGTGTTTATGGCAGCAATCGATCACGCGCCGATAATGATCGATAGCCCGCTCGTTTACCGCGCCAACGCCGTCTGGCATGATGCGGCTCCACGCTAACGAGAAGCGGTAGGCGTTCTGCCCGCCGGCCGCCATCATCTCGATGTCTTCCTCGAAGCGATGGTAATGGTCGCAGGCAACATCCCCCGTCACGGGGTTCACGTTGTTCTTCTCGCTGTGGCAAAAGACATCCCAGTTCGAAAGCCCCTTGCCATCCTCTTGCCAGGCTCCTTCGCACTGATAAGCGGCCGTGGCGCTTCCCCAGAGAAACGCATGCTCACCCATGACGCAGCTCCTTATACACCTCGATAAGTTCTTTCACCACGCGCTCGTAGAGAATCGTGGTCATCAAGTGGTCTTGGGCGTGAACGAGCAGCAGGCTGAACCCGGTCTCGTCGCCGCGAACCTCGCCCTGCAGCAAATCGGTCTGGGTCTTATGCGCCTCAACGAGCGCGGCATCTCCTTGCGCAATCGAATCGTCGGCGGCCTCGAAGTCGCCCTTCCGGGCAAAACCCAAGGCGTCGGTAAAATGCCCGCTCGCCTCGCCTACATGAGCGACAAGCTGAAACGAAATCGCCTGTATCTCGGTTTTCTCCACGGCAGCTCCAATCTGTTTATCGCAGCACAAATTACAACATATCCCGTACTGCATCCCGACACCGATACGAAACATTACGGGTTTGTTTCTGCGGGACTTCTTGATCTTCGCTGAACCGCGCGCGGCGACGCTATGCGTATGGGCATCTGTTAGAGACGGCGCAACCGAAAGCGAAGCCGACGCTAGGCGATGGCGACGCGGTTTCGCTCGCGCTGGATGGTGCCCAGCATGTGGCGCGGCACCGCATGCAGCGCGCAGTTACCGATCACGTTGCCGGCCGCTCGCTTCGCCTCTTTGCTGCCGTTAGACGTCGCATAGGAGTGGCGGAACCGCTCGAGCATCGCGAGGTCGTTGCCGCCGTCGCCATACGCGGCCACCTCGTCTTCGGTATAACCGTAGTGCCGCGCGAGCCATGCTATGCTCGCTCCCTTGTTCACGCCCGCACGAGAGATTTCGAACATCACAGGGTTGAACGGCTCGTTCACCAGCGTATCGGTGTGTTCCGCCAGATACGCCGTGAGCTCACGCGCAAGCCCTGCATCGGGCACGCGGCAGTTCACCTTGCAGACCTGATGCGCAAGAACCTCGTCCAGGCTCTGCCCGAAATGCAGCGTGCGGTCGTTTTTGCCTCGCTGCCGCATGCCGCGCATAATAATGCGGCGCACCAGGCCGTCGCGGCGGAAGGTGGCCTGAAACTCCTCGGCGGTGCCGGTTATGAAGGTGCCATCGGGCGCTGCGCAATCGAAGCAGATGCCGGGAAACGCACGCAGCAGCTCTTCGACATCGGCGGGGTCGAGGGGAAACGAGGCGATCAGGCGCCCGGTGCCCTCGCGAATGATGGAACCGTTCGAAGAGACGATGTCGATGGGGATGTCCTCGAAGCCCTGTTCGACGCCGGATGCAACCGTGCGACCAGTCGCGATGGCAAAGTGAGCGCCCGCAGCAATAACCGCGCGCACCGCCTTGAGAACGACGGCATCCGTTTGGTGAAACGCGTTGAGCAACGTGCCATCAAGATCGCTTGCGAACAGTTTAATCATGTATCCTCCCGGTCCCTACCCTATGGCCACGGCTGTATGGTACCAGCGCACCACATGCTCGGGACGAATTCTTGCTCATGTTCGACATGACGTGAACCCGGTGCGCGATCGTGTGGCGGGACGAGCCATCATCGCGCAACGCTGACCCTCGCCCAAACGAACGACCTGCGCCCGCCTCAAGCCAGCATGCGCTACCCCAGCGCCACGTCGAGCACCATCATGATCACGAAGCCCGCGATGACGCCGAGCGTGCCCACGTTTGAGTGCTGCCCCAGATGCGCTTCGGGGATAAGCTCCTCGACCACCACGTAGACCATGGCGCCTGCCGCAAACGACAGCAGCCAGGGCATATATGGCGAAATCCACCCTGCTGCCAGCACGACCAGGATGCCGAAGATCGGCTCGACGATGCCCGAAAGGCTTCCGGCGACAAACGCTTTCGCGCGGCTCATGCCTTCACGACGCAGTGGCAGCGAGATAGCCGCCCCCTCGGGGAAGTTCTGCAAGCCAATACCCAGCGCGAGCGCGAGCGCCATGCCCAGATAGGTGTCACTCGCGGCGCCGGTCGCCTGCGACGCCATCGCG
Organism: uncultured Enorma sp.; assembly: GCA_964624825.1. Taxonomy (GTDB): domain Bacteria; phylum Actinomycetota; class Coriobacteriia; order Coriobacteriales; family Coriobacteriaceae; genus Enorma. The sequence goes on from CAZUYD010000043.1 coordinate 10,611, forward strand.
AAGAGCAACCCCACGCTCATGCCCTCGGGGATGTTGTGGAGCGTCACGGCCGAGACGAGCAGCGTGGTGCGCTTCCAAGACGAGGGCATGCCTTCCGGTTCATCTGCGCTGGCATGGAGGTGCGGCAGCAGCGAATCGAGCGCGATGAGGAATGCGACGCCCAGCAGGAAGCCGCCGGCAGCGGGAATCCACCCGATCTGCCCGAGCTCCTCCGCCTGCTCGATTGCCGGGTTGAGAAGCGACCACACGCTCGCGGCGATCATCACGCCGGCGGCGAACCCTAAAAAGATATGGTGGCTGAGCTGTCCGGCGTTGCGATCGGTGCCCATGAGCAGCACCATCGCCGCACCCGCAGTCGTCATGAGCCAGGTAAACCCGCAACCAACAGCTGCCCACAGAAGCGCCTGAGTTGTTGACGCGTCGAACATGAACCCCCTCCTTGGGATGCTACTCGAACTATCCCCACAGCCTAGCACCGGCCGAACGTGAGGCCGTTATCGTCTAATAAGTTAACCTAGGATAACATCTTACCCGATTATGCGCCCTCCCGCCGCGAGCGCTTGTGTACCATTACGGTACGACGAAGGAGGAAGCATGGAACTCACCGCGCTCAGGCGCTTTTTGATGATCGCGCGCGAAGGCACCATAT
>CAZUYD010000044.1:0-10629 GCA_964624825.1 uncultured Enorma sp.
CCGTGGCTCCTCACCCGATGAAATGCACTCACGAGGGATTCGCGGGACGCACGGACCTTGCCGCCCTGTGCTCGTCGTGCGCCCCTTGACCTGTGAGCCCGCTCTTCACAGCAACACCCATCGCCGCAGAGCGGATTGAACATCTCCCGAGCGGTAAGAGACGAACAAGCGCCCACGCAGGCTTCGGGGCAGCGCATTGCTGCTAACAAGACCGGGCGGAACCGTTCCCATGGTTCCGCCCGAACAGGTGCGATGCCTTTATGCCGCTTTGGGAGCAGCTATTCTGTGACCGTCACGATCTCTGCGTTGGCAAGGCACTTCTCAGTGAGCTCCTGGCCGATGCCGGGCAGTTCCGGCACCTCGAAGTAGCCGTCCTTCGCCACAAAGTCATTTGTGCATAGCTCGATGTTATCGTCGATGATCGCGCTCGCATGGAGCTCGTGAATCACGAAGTTTGGAATCACGGCCTCGAGCTGCAGCGCTGCGCTCGCCGAGACTGGGCCGCCGCAGCAGTGCACCTGCACGCCGATGTCGTAGACATGCGCCATGTCGCAGATCTTCTTGCCCTCGGTGATGCCTCCCGTATTGCACAGATCGGGCTGGATGATGCTGATCGAGTGATCCTCGAAGAACTGACGATAGCCCCAGCGCGTATACATGCGCTCGCCCGCGGCCAGCGGGATATCAACCTTGGCAGAAATCTCACGGAAGAGGTTGGGATTAAGCGGTTGCGTGGGCTCCTCGTAGTAGAAGCATCCCAGCTTGGAGAGCTCACGTCCAAGCTGCACGGAGGTCGTGGCATCTGTGAGCGCGTGAAGCTCAATGATGATGTCCACGTCGGGGCCAGCCTCGCGCATCGCCGCGACGCGGTCGACAGCGAGCTTCATTTGGTCGCGCTGCAGGATGCCGCGCGAACTGCGCCCCATCCACACGCCGTTCTTATCGAAGCCAACCGGATCGACCTTCACGGCGTCAAAGCCATCGGCCATCGCCTTGCGCATGGCTTCGGCATATTCCTCCGGCTTCGCCAGCGAATGGCTTACCTTACCCCAGTCAAACTGCAGCTGGCTCGCATATGCACGCAACTTCGTATTGGTCTTACCACCCAGAAGCTTGTAGCAGGGCACGCCGAGGGCCTTGCCTTTAATGTCCCAGAGCGCGATATCGATGCCCGAGATGCCGGCCATGATCACGCCGCCGTTGCCCATGCCCCAGAAGGTCATGCGGTGCAGCTTGTTCCAGATCTCCTCGTTGTTCATGGGATCCATGCCAACGATGCACTTGGCAAAGTCAACGGCCATACCGAAGCCAGCGGTCTGCGCGTTGCCGTATGCCACGCCGACCTCGCCCAGGCCCGAAATCCCTTCATCGGTGTTGATGCGTACGAAAACTGGATGCCAAGGCACGTTTCCCACCGCGACCTCAGCCGGAATCGACGGCTCTTTGAACGCCTTGACGACGTCTACGCTCGTGATTCTCATGTTCTACCTCCCGTTATAGACTCTCAGGATGAGCTCTTTCATTTCATCATCACTGGGACGATAGGGCGTGCAGGGCGTACATACGTCATCCTGCGCCTGCGCCACGAGGCGATCGATGCTTCCCTTGACCTCGGCTGCGTCAGGCACGACATCCTTCATGCAGGAAGGCACGTTCAGGTGCGCGCGCAATTCGAGAATGGCCTCGATAAGGTCGTCCTCGCCCACCAGCGCGGCAAGCTGTGCGTAGCGCTTGGCAGCACGCTCGCTATGCCCAGCGTTGAAGGAGAGGCCATAGGGCAGCACGATGGCGTTCGCCATGCCGTGCGGGACACCGTAGACGGCGCCGAACGTGTGCGCAATGGAATGCACGATACCGAGAGCGGCATTAGAGAAGGCGATGCCTGAGAGGCAGGATGCCTCGAGCATCTCGGCGCGTGCCTCGAGGTTCTCTGGCTCGTCGTAGCAAGTCCTGAGCGCCTTGAAGCCGTGGGCAAAGCCGCCGAGCGCAAGCGCGTCGGAGAAGGGGTTTGCATTCGTGGCCACATAGCTCTCGATGGCATGGGTAAGCGCATCCATGCCTGAGCCCGCCGTGAGCGATGACGGCATGGTGGTCGAGAAAACCGGGTCGAGAATCGCCACGTCGGGAACCATGCGCCCGCGCAGGCAGCGAATCGAGTACTTCCTATGCTCCTCGGTGTCTTTCACGAGCGCGGCGCGCGTGGCCTCCGAGCCGGTGCCGGCGCTCGTAGGAATGCAGCACACACGGGCGCGAACCTTCAGGCTTTCAATCTCATTCGGCGGCATGACATCGGCGAGGGTCGTGTAGCTCGGGTTCTCGTAGAAGACCCACATGGCCTTCGCCGCATCCATGGCAGACCCGCCGCCAAAGCCGATCACCCAGTCCGGCTCGAACTCCTTCATGTCCTCCGCACCGCGCAGCACGGTCTTCCAGCTGGGCTCTGGCTCGACGTCCGTGTAGCTCCTCCAGGTGAAGCCAGCGCTCTCAAGCACGTCGGTCACCATCTCGAGCTGACCCAGCTCTTCCTGAATGGTGCCGCTCATCACGATGTATGCACGGCGACGGCTTGCCGGCAACTCCGCGAGCGCTTGCAGGGCGTCCTCGCCACAAACTATCTTTTCTGGCCCAAGTTTATAGCTCTTCATGAGTCTCCCTCATTCATAAACGATGCAGTTCTTGATGACCGCGCCGCTCGCATGCTCGAGAATCGCCGCCTCGAGGTCGGGCAGCCGATACTCATGCTGCACAAAGTCCCGCTCGTCGATGACACCCATCTCGAGCAGCTTGAACGCGCGCGCTACGTTAAGCGGCGTAGTGTGGAAGATCCCTGCGATAGTAAGCTGCGAGTAGTGCAGAAGGGTCGCATCGACCTCCAGGACGCTCCCTGACTTGGTGCCGCCAAAGAGCAGAACGAAGCCGCCCTTTCGCGCCATCTGACAGCTTGCCTTCCATACCTCGATGAGCCCCGTAGCCTCGATGACCACGTCGGAGCCGCGCTCGGCATCGGTCAAAGCACGTACGGCCTCGACCGTGTCGTCGACACCCGTAAGGTTGAGCGTCTTGTGCGCCCCGAGCCGCCGGGCAACCTCGAGCCGTTCCGCTGTCAGATCCGTCACAATGACGTATGCCCCCTTGAGCACCGCAAGCCGGACGAACATGAGTCCTATGGGGCCCGCACCGTTCACGACCACCGTGTCACCCGCATGGACAGGCGTGCTCTCCATGCCGTAGACCGCGCAGGAGAAGGGCTCGAGCAGGCTCGCGGTCTTGTGTGACATGCTGTCGGGCATCTTGAACATGCTCTGGCGCACGATGGGCTCAGGCACCCTCACGTATTCCGCGTAGCTGCCTCGGTTGAACGTGAGGTTTTCGCACATGGACGGCTGCCCATGCTTGCAGAAATAGCACTCGTTGCAGGGGGCGGAGTTGTGCACCGCCACACGATCTCCCTCGGAAAAGCCTCGCACATCGCGACCGACCGCCACGATCTCACCCGAGAACTCGTGTCCGAAGGGATGCGGCGGCTTGAGCAGAGGATAGCCTCGCTTGTAGTTCTTCACATCCGTTCCGCAGGTAGTGGACACCCTGTTCTTGATAAGCACCTCGCCGGGCCCAATCTCGGGTATGGGCACCTCGACGATGCGGATATCACGCCGATCCCACAAAACCGCGCTCAGCATGTGGCCGGCCTCCCATCAAACGTTGAGGACGTAGCCAGAACTCGACCGTGCCCAGGACGGTACCGTACGCCTACTTCGACTGCTGTCCGTAGGTCTTCGAACGCTCGCGGGCGGTGGCCATCTGCTCATGGGTGAGGTAGACGGCTCCGCCGGCGCACATGGCCTGCCACTGGATGCGTGCAGTGAACTCGATATTCTCTGCCAAGCCGAATGCCTTGGGCAGACTCGTCTGATAGCAGACGTCGCCATGATTCGCGAGCAGGACCACGCGGGTGTCGGGCACGGCGCGCAGGACCTCGCCCACAGCCTCAGCAAGCTCTGGTGTGCCAAAGGTCACATAGGGCACAAGCGGCACCTCGTCGACATTGCAGCCCATCATGGCGTAGTGCACAGGCTTAAGTGTCTCGTGCATGCCGGCAAGCGTGGTCGCATATGGCGAATGGGTGTGCACCACCGCGCGTGCGTCGGATCGATTCTGATAAACGATGGTGTGCAGGCCGTGCTCGCTCGAAGGCTTGCGGTCCCCATCGATAATGTTGCCGTCGAGATCCATGACGACGATGTCTTTCGCCTCGGTGTCGAAGTAGCCCAAGCCGGAAGGGCTGATCGCCATATAGCCCGTCTCGGGGTCGTAAATTGAGATGTTTCCGCTCGTGCCTACCGAGAGTCCTGAAGAGCTCATCTTCTTACCGTAGTCGACGATCTGCTGCCGCTCTGCTTCCATAAGCATGGGGATCATCCTCTCTGTTCTGCGCCGCCTTATCTGCGGCAGATTAGGCTCCAAGCACCACTGTCCGCTCGGGGCTCAAACCTTCGCGCCTCTTTGATGCGCGCCGCTAGGAAAGCTGCTTCAAGTTCACGACCATGTCGCTCGTTCCGCTCTCCCAGTACTCGCGAATCTTGCGAGCGAGCAGAAGCGGGCTCTTGGGCAGAGCGTCTACCACGTTGCCCGCGTTGTGAGGGGTCATGGTGACGTTGTCGAGCGCAAGAATCGGGTCATCTGCGGAGACGGGCTCGTCCCAAAACACGTCAAGCGCGCAGCCGCCGATCTTTCTTTCCTGGAGCGCCTCCATGAGGTCGCTCTTGTTTACGACGCCGGCGCGCGAGGTGTTGATGAGATAGGCTGTGGGCTTCATAAGGCCGAGCAAATCCTTGTTGATGCAACCGGCGGTCTCATCGGTGAGGCGCAAGTGCAGGCTGATGACGTCGGCAGTGCGGAAGAGCTCTTTCTCATCGACCAGTGTCACGTCGAGACCCTGCTCGTCGAGCTGTTCCTGGGTGATATAGGGGTCGTAGGCGACAACCTTCTTCATGCCAATGCCGAGGCCCTTCTTGGCCACAAGTTTGCCGATGTTGCCCAGGCCGACCAAGCCGAGCGTCATCTCGCACATCGATGTCGTGTAGCCACTGTTCACATACTCCTTGCGCCACTCTCCCTGCTTGAGCGCGGCGTGGGCACGAGCAATGTTGCGCGTCTCGGCGAATATGAGGCCAACGGCGAAATCCGAAGTGGCCTCGGCGTTGCGGATGCAATGGATCACGGGAATGTTGCGCTCGGTGGCGGCGGCCACGTCCACGTGCTCCATGCCCCCGCGGCAAGTGCCTATGAGCTTGAGGTTCTGGCCGGTCTCGATGAGCGCCCGAGGAACCGGGCAGAAGTGCGTGAGCAGCACGTCGGCATCAGCCACCGCCTCATAGGCCGCTTGCGGCACAGGCTCGGCCTCCGGACCGTTCTTCTCAAGATTCTGCGCGCGGCGCTGGAACTCCTGGCGTGAAGCGTTCGGCCATTCGATGGCCACGACCTCGGCGGCAGCATCGAGTGATTGCGCCGCTTCGACAAGCAGGTCACACGACACCACGATATCGCCGATGACCACGATCTTCATATGACCCTCTTTTCCGAACGGTGGGGCTTAAAAAGCCCCACCGCATCGATAGACGTTTTGAGAACTTAGGCGGCAGCCTCTTTGGCGTGTTCCGGACGCTTGCCCGTGGCCAGGAACTCGAGATAGTCCTGGAAACGAACCTTGTTCTTCTTGAAGATCACGTACACAACCAGGTAGAGAGCAACAACCGCGATGATGATGAGCGGATTCTGGGTCAGGAACGCCATGGTGATGAGACCGGCGGTGCAGTTGGACATGATGAAACCGATGACGTAGGTGCCGGCGGCGACGGCCTCAACAGCTGCCTCGAAGCCAGTCCCAGCAGCAACCTGCGTGAAGGTGTCTGCCCAATAGGACGCCATGAGGAGCTTCGCGCAGAACACGATGAGCGCCATCACGACGGTCTTGACAACGTTGCCATTCGAAAGCGACGTGGGAATCTCGACCATATAGGGCAGAGAGGGCAGCACCATGAGCGGGATGATCACGTTGCCGGGGAGCACGAAGGCGATGAGGATCGCGAACGGAATGACGATGAGCGCCGAGGTGAGCGTGGCGGCCTCGCCGTAGCCGAGGGCGTCGTTCACGGCGACGATGAACTGGCGGTCCTTGCCATACTTGGACTTGGCGAGCGTCTTCTGGGAGTACTCGGTGAGGGCGCCGAACCCGGCGGCGAACATGCCGGCGATACGCGGGAAGATGGCCATGACGGCTGCGCACGTGACCATGACGGAGGCAACGTCGCCCCAGCCCTCGATGGTGTTCAGGCGGTCGAGGTTGCCCACGACGCCGAGGATGATGCCGATGATGAGGCCTAGGTACATGGGCTCGCCTATGAAGCCGATCTTCTTCTTGATGGCGGCGGGGTTGGCCTGGATCTTATCGAAGCCGAGCTTCGAGAAGATGATGTTCAGCACCAGGTACATGGGGGCATCGCCGTTATGATGCGGCGCGGTCATGGCGCAGTTGGGATAGCCGTAGTAGGTAGACCAGCGCTTCTGCACGGACTCGGCGATGAGCAGGGTCACGAGGTTCACGAAGAACATGAGGGCGAAGGCCAGCGGGAGGTTGCCGCAGAGCAGGAACAGGAAGGAGCCCCACACGGAGATGGAGTAGTTGTTCCACAGGTCGGACGGCATGAAGATGTCAGTGATCTTCAAGAACCACACGGCGATCTGGAACAGCAGGCCCGCGCCGATGAACATCATGCCGATGTCGGTGGAGTAGGCCACCGAGGCGACGGCCTGCCAACCGATGTCGAGACCCGGCTTGTCGATGCCTGAGGCATCGACCATGCGCTGGATGAGCGGGGTCAGCACGTCGCCGAAGGCGCTCGTCACGAACGACATGCCCATGAGGCCGACGCCCACGAGCACGGCGGACTGGAAGGCGCGCTTGGTGGGCGCACGGAAGATCTTGCAGATGATGAAGATGATGATCGGTACGGTGATGTAGTTGCCGAAGGTATCGAAGAACAGCTTTAGAGTGTCAAAGAAGGCCATTATTCCCCCTTCATACAGTCATGCCTGCCCGCGGGGCGATGCGGGCGTGGGCGGGATAGGGCTACTCACTCAGGTCGAGCTTGCCGACAGCCTCCATGAGCTGCTCAATGAACTCGTCCTCGCCAATACCGACCAAAAAGCCCGTGGCGTTGAGGGTCGGAATACCCTTGGGATCTTCAACGGGGCTTGTGAAGGCAATGAGATCCCAACTACGGCCGATGGTGGCCATCTCGACTCCCGGGGGGTTGGTCTCGTCGGTCTCGGACAGGTAGCCATGCTCCTCGAGCACGTCTTGAAGCTTGGCCGCAAGCATTGCGGATGTCGCGGTGCCAGAGCCGCACACACAGAGAATTCGAACGGGACGCATGCTTACTTGCTCCTTCCTTACTGGGATGCTTCCTCAAGCACGTTTAGACACGAGATGATCTCGGCCGGGTCACGGGATGCGCGGATGCGCTCGAGCAGCCTGCTATCCTGGATGACGCCCATCATGGCCTTGAGCAGGCTCAACTGGGTGCTGGGGTCTTTGATGACCAGAGGCATGATGAGCTCGACATCGAGAACGATGTCGTCATCAAGAGCCCCCATCATCTTGAAGGGGACAGGCTGCTTCGGAACGATGACGCCGATCGCGGGCCTATTCACCAAATCTGGGCTGGTGTGGGGCAGGGCGATAGCCATCGTCTTGCCCGGCAGCCCGGTGGGAAAGGTTTTCTCGCGCTCGCACACCATGTCACCATATCCCGGACGAACGTAGCCGAGCTCCTCCAAACGGCTCGCCATGAGATGTATGGCCTCTTCCGAGGTCTTCACGTCTGCATCCAAGATGACCAGCCGCTCGTCTAGTAGGTTGTCCATTGGGTTCACCTCCCCTCCGTATCCCGTGTACGAGAGCGCTGAGCTGCTCGAACAGATGCCTATAAGGTCGAAAGCCATGCGGAAACTGCCGAGCAGATTGCCAGCAGCCCCATAAGCGCCGCAAGAACGCGAAAGATGCGCCTGGTCGTCACAAGCCCCAGGTTGGCATAGAACTCGTAGTGCACGAAGAGCGATGGCCACACGATCACCACGAGGGAGAACGCGAGGAGCGGAAGATAGGCGACGGGGCCCTCAGGCTCCAGGGCGAACACAGCGATGCTGCCCACGCAGCAGATGAAAAGCGCTATCCAGAACGCTTGTCGATAGCGATTATCGCGGTCGATGAACAGCTGGACCTGCTCGAAATGCGTCTCACAACAGCACTTGAGAACGGGTGTGCCGCCGGGGTTCACCACGAACTCCGGGCTATCGGTCACCACGCCGCACCATAGACAATGGGCGGGCTCGCCGTAGCGCTTACGCTTGGCTTTTTTGCTCACCGGGCTCACCTCTACCTTCGATATGCTCGACGGGGCGTGAAACTGCCCTCCATGCCGCCAGAGAGTCGGCCAGGCGCGCAGGGTCAGAATAGGTTGTGTAAATGGAGTAGAGCGTCCCCCAGTGCGAGTAGCGATCCACCGTCGTCAGGCAGAACACGACCTTCGCTCGCTTCCGGTCGGGGAACACGATCCCGCTGCCAGAGCTCACGACGATCTGGGCGTGCACGCCGCCGCACGCATCGCCTTGCATGGGGCAGTGAACCACCACGGCGTCATCCGCCATGCGATACCACTGGAATTTCCGCCCCGTCACAAGGTTGCGCATGCGGTCCACCAGCAGCCTTGAACCCGTCTCCTCGCAGATGGCCGTGCAGCCCGCGAGCACCACCTGCTGCCAGGTCTCCTGCTCGGATACGCCCACGATGCGGGCGGAGAACTCAGGCTCCGCGGGCTGGCAGTTCGCACTCGCCGCCCCACCCACATCGCGCTCGTTGAAGTAGCGAAAGAGCTCGAAGTAGAGCTTGTCCGACTCCAGCGCCGCATGATCGCGCTCGGGGAGGTTCTCTTTCAAGATGGCGATGATCTCTTCTATCATGCCGTTGAAGCGCGAGACGATGAGGTTCTTCTTGAGCACCTCAAAGATGCTCGCCAGATTCTCGTCGCTGAGCATCGGGCTGACCTCGACCACGTTCTCTCCCCGAAGCTGCCTTGGCAGCGGATTCAAGGCGATCACGAGGGCGTAGCGGTCGATCATCCAACGCCGCAACTTGGCGATGTCCATGAAGGAATAATCGAATTTCATACCGCAGGCATCGGTGATGCGCTGACGGACGAGCGTAATGGTCGACATGTTCGCCGCGCCCACTACGAGTACCTTGGTCGAACTCGTGTCGCCATCTTCGAACATCTTGCTGTCGAGGCCGGCCGTAAGGTAGATGGTGAGGTAGGCGATCTCGTTGTCATCGAGCTGATCGAGGCCGGTCAAGAGCGTGGCACGGCGCGCGAACTCATATGTGAGCGGATACATCTTCTTGATGTCCGAGGTGAGCGGATTGTTCGCCTGCAGCCCATACTTCATGCGATAGTACATGGGGCGGATATGGTGCGTAATTTGATCGCACACAATGCGCTTGTCCACGTAGTTCAGACAACTCACGTGCTCAAAATTAGTGGCAAGGCGCTCTGCCAGATCGCTCACGTACTCGTCTTCCTCGCGCTGGCCGATGAAGTCTGCCGTCTTCACGCCCAAGAGCAGCGAGGTGAGATAGAGCAGCTCCTCAGAAGGCAGGTGGATGCCGCTCTCCCTGAGCTTGTTGGCACTGCGCAAGATGGATCGATACGAGAGCGTATCCATGAGGGCGGCTTGTTCCTCGTGGTCCATATCGATGAAATGCCCGTCAAGGCTGCGCAGCCAGGAGATCTGAATCATGGTGCTCTCGCGACCGTTGCCCTCAAGGAAGCAGCGAATCCCAAGATCGCTCTCATACTGCTTAATGAGACAGCGGCAGAGCTCGAAAAAGTCGATATCCTCGCCCGTCTTCTTGACGAGCGAGTACTGCAAGAAGCCGCGTAGGGCAGTCAGACATTCCGAGCTCTCAAAGCGCTGTAGCTCATTCCACAGTACCTTGCGGATAAAAGCTTCCTTGCCGACGACCTGGTAACCGGTCTTCTGGCTACTTTGAAGCTGGATGCCGAAGTCTTGCAGGCGGTCTTTAATGCCGCGTATGTCTGCGATGATCGTGTTGCGGCTCACTTCGAACGTGTCGATAAGGTGGCCGATGGTAATGCGCTCACCCGAGAGGGCGATGTGCATGACCATCATGGCGCGGCGCTCGGAAGCAGAGAAGGAAAGACGCTTGCCCTGCGTGAGCAGGCGGTGAGTCCGCACCCAATCTACTTCACCCACGAGACGACGGCCAGTCACGTGGACTTGGCCAAGGTCGTGTTCCGCACAGAACTCGTTTATGGCGTTAAGGTCATAGTAGGCCGTACGCAGGGAGATGCCATGTGTCTTGGCTACTGTGGAAAGGGCAAGTCCGCTCGTAGCCTGCGAGAGCATACGAATCGTTTGAATCTGCCGACTGTTGAGCTTCATCGATCTCCTCCGTTCCAAGAACGCAGGTACATCTTGTCTCGCCGTCTTTCCACCATTCGATACTATTCGAATTCACGAACAGCTGGTAATTACCAATTTGATTCAAAA
>CAZUYD010000045.1:0-10213 GCA_964624825.1 uncultured Enorma sp.
CTCCAATCGGGCGTTTCTATCGGCTACTGGTGGACGTGCTCGTGCGCCTTGCTGCGCATCTTATAGCCCTGCTCCTTGCCGCACGGCTTCACAGCGCATGCGCCCGCCGGCCATCTCGGCGGCCGCAGTTCATACCATAGGTTCGATGTCGGATGGAAGGGGCTCGGGCGTTCGTCCGCGGCATGGGGTAGACTGGGTAGCGTAAATCAGCAAGAGAGGATTACCCGCATGTCAGATTCCATTGCCGAGGTCACTCCTGCCGCTGCGGTAAAGATGGATGCCTCCCGCGCAGGCGCTTCGTCGCCTGCGCGCCGCACGTTCGCCGTCATCGACGGGAACTCGCTCATGCACCGCGCGTTTCATGCCGTGCCGCCTACCATGAACGCACCCGACGGCCGCCCTACGAATGCCATCTTCGGCTTTCTCAACATGTTCCTGAAGATGATCGATGCGTTTCACCCTGACGGCGTGGCGGTTGCGTTCGACAAGGGCAAGCCCCGCGCGCGCATGGAAATGCTTCCTCAGTACAAGGCGCAGCGCCCTCCCATGGATCCTGACCTTCGCCAGCAGTTCCCCATGGTGAAAGCGCTGCTCGAGCGCATATCGGTTCCGATTCTCGAAGCCGAGGGCTGGGAGGGCGATGACATCTTGGGCACCGTCGCGCGCGCCGGCGAGGCGGCCGGGTGCGACATGCTCCTCATCACCGGCGACCGCGACATGTACCAGCTCACCACCGAGCATGTGAAGGTCGTGGGCACCAAGAAGGGGCTTTCAGACGTGGTGGTCATGACGCCCGAGACCGTCGAAGACCTCTATCACGGCATCACGCCGGCGCTCGTGCCCGATTTCTACGGCCTTAAGGGCGATTCCTCGGACAATATTCCCGGCGTGCCGGGAATCGGCCCTAAGAAGGCAAGCGCGCTCATCGAGCAATACGGCAGCCTCGACGAGGTGATTGCCCATGCGGGCGAGGTGAAGGGCAAGATGGGCGAGAATCTGCGCGCGCACATCGATGACGCGTTGCTTTCGCGCCGCGTGGCGACCATCCAGACCAACGCTCCCGTTTCGCTCGATTTCGAGCATACGGCGTTTCCCTCGTATGATGCGGAGGCCGTCTCGGTAGCATTGGGCGAGCTGGGCATCATGTCGATGCAAAACCGGTTCCTTGCGCTGTTGAGCGAAGACGGCGTGGCCTCGGCGGCGTCCACGGAGTTCGAGCTTCCGCCTGTGCATGCGGTGCGCGCGGAATCGTCCGAAGAGGTCGAGGTCGCGTTTCGCGAGATCGCCCGCGCGCTCGATGCGCGCGAATGGGTCGCGGCCACACTCGATGCCGACAAAGAATCCGGCGCGCTCTTTGGATTTACCCATACGCTTTGGGTGGCGACGGCGCGCGCGCTGCTTTCATTCGAGGAGCCCCTGGGTTCGACTGCGTGCGCGCCGGAACTCAGCACGGCTGCCGCTGCCGCGGGCATCGACTGCTCCGCGGGGCTTATAGCGGGCGTGCTCGTGCACCTGTTTGAGCACGGGCATGTCGCCTCGCCCGATCTGAAGACGCTTTTGCACGAGCTCTCGCCCATCGATTCCGCGATTCCCGAGATACAAGACCCGCTCGCGGTGGACGCCGGGAGGATTTTCGACACCTCCGTTGCCGCGTACCTGCTCGATTCGGTTCGCTCGGGCTTCGACGATGCCTATCTCGCCGATACCTACCTGCATGTCTCGCTTCCGGCGGCGGCAGGAGAGGAGGGCGCTTCCGCCGATGCGCCTGCACCCGCAGCGCGTTCGGCGGCACTCGCGCATGCGGTGACCGCCCCCCTGATCGCTGCGATGAAGGCGCAGGGCGCATTCGACGTGTTCGCCACGATCGAGATGCCGCTCGTGCCCGTGCTCGTGGCGATGGAGCGTGCGGGCATGTTCGTCGACCCGGCGCGACTCGATGTGCTGGCGTCCGAGCTTGGCGAGCAGATCGACGAGCTCGCGGCGCGCATCCGCGAGCAGGCGGGCGACGATTCGTTCAACATCTCGAGCCCCATGCAGCTCAGCCATATCCTGTTCGACGTGATGGGGCTCCCCACCAAGGGGCTCAAGAAGACGCATCGCGGATATTACTCCACAAACGCGCGGGTACTCGAGGAGCTGGCGAAAGACCACGAGTTCGTGCGGCTCGTCTTGGAGTATCGCGAGAAGACGAAGATCAAGTCGACCTATCTGGATACGTTGGGCACCATGCGCCAGGAAGATGGTCGCGTGCATACCACCTATAACCAGACCATCGCGGCGACCGGGCGCTTGTCGAGTTCGAACCCGAACCTGCAGAACATCCCGACGCGCTCTGCGCTTGGCCATACGGTGAAGACGGCGTTTTCAGTGGCGCCGGGAAGCGTGTTCGTGGCGGTCGACTATTCTCAGATCGAGTTGCGCCTGCTCGCGCACCTCTCGGCCGATGAACACCTCGTGGCGGCCTTCAACGAAGGCGAGGACTTCCACGCACAGACCGCGGCGCGCGTATTCGGCGTGCCGATCGAGGAGGTGACGCCTGCGTTGCGGAGCCGCGCGAAGGCGGTGAACTTCGGCATCGTCTACGGCCAGCAAGCCTACGGGTTGTCCCAGACGCTCGACATCCCGATGGCCGAGGCGCGCGATATGATCGACCGCTACTTCGAGGCGTATCCCGGCGTGCGCGCCTATCTCGACAAGACCGTGGCCGAGGCGAGGCGCACCGGATATGCGGAGACCATGTTCGGCCGCCGCCGTCCCATCCCCGAGCTCAAGATGCGCAACCCCGCGCAGCGCAGCTTCGGTGAGCGCACCGCTATGAACCACCCCATGCAGGGGAGCGCGGCCGATATCATCAAGATCGCGATGGCGCGCGTGGCACGGCGCCTGCGCGATGAGGGCTTCCGTGCGCGCATGATCTTGCAGGTGCACGACGAGCTGGACTTCGAGTGCCCCGCCGATGAGGTCGAGCGGCTTTCAGCGATGGTGCGCACGGAGATGGAGTGCGTCGCGGTGCTTCGCGTGCCCCTCATTGCCGAGGTCTCTGTTGGGGCGACCTGGGCGGATGCAAAGTAAGCGCACCTGTGCGTTGGGTACCTGCCCGGTTGGAGGGGTGGCAGGGCGGCGCACGGTGTTGCGGCGCCGCATGCCGCCTCGCCCGGCACCTTGCTCGTAACAAACGAGAAACATTGAAAAAAGTTCAGAGCCATGCGGGGGTGATGGCGTAACATACCAGCCAATGCGAACCAGATGGCGTTCGCAGCGTATCGATTGCGTTTGCACCCGGCAAGGAGTTCGAACCCGTGCATACCGAGATGGCGACATTTACGGGCATGGCGGCTAGCGCCATACTGCTCGGCCAGAGCATCGCCGATGCACAGAACCGACGCCAGCGCGCAATCTCCCGACGACGATAATCGGTCGTCTCTGTTCGCGCGGCTATCGCGCACCCCAGAGTTCCGATAAGGTTTGTCGTCGTTTCCCATCGGTGATGCCGTCTTCGTTGCGTGCCTTGCGCGCTTGTCGTAGCGACGTATCTCCCTAAGAAACAAAGTACATAACGTGGCTCGTCGTTTTTCGGCGCCCTATGGCAGGCAGGCTGCATCCTTTTCGGGCTCATCTCGTTCGGCTCCCAAGAAAGGACGCACCCATCATGAGCAAGGACAAAGTCGTACTCGCGTATTCTGGCGGCCTCGATACCTCGATCTGCATCAAGTGGCTGCAGGAGGAAAAAGGCCTCGATGTCATCTGCGTGCTCGGTAACGTCGGCCAGGAGCTCCATGGTCTTGAGCAGAAAAAGCAGAAGGCGCTCGATTTGGGCGTCATCGATTGTCATGTGCTCGAGCTCAAAGACGAGTTTGCCGACGAGTACCTCACCAAAGCGATCGCCGCGAACTCCATGTACGAGAACAAGTACCCGCTGCTCTCGGCGCTTTCGCGTCCGCTGCTTTCGGCCAAGCTCGTCGACGTGGCGCATCAGTATGGTGCAAAGTACGTGGCGCATGGCTGCACGGGCAAAGGCAACGACCAGGTGCGCTTCGAGGCCTCGATTCTCACGCTCGACCCCAGCCTGGAGGTCATCGCTCCGGTGCGCGAGTGGGACCTGAAGAGCCGTCCGGACGAGGTCGCCTATGCGCACGAGCATGGCGTGCCGGTGCCCGAGGGCGCAAACGACAACCCCTATTCCATCGACGACAATCTGTGGGGACGCGCCATCGAGTGCGGCGTGCTCGAGGATCCGTGGAACGAGCCCCCGCATGATGTGTGGGTCATGACGAAAGACCCCGAGGAAACACCCGGCACGCCCACGTATGTGGAGATCGATTTCGAGCAGGGCGTGCCCGTCGCGCTCGACGGGGAGAAGATGCCGCTCGCCGCGCTGGTCGAGAAGCTGAACCAGGTGGCTGGCGAGAACGGCTATGGCCGCCTCGACCTGATGGAGAACCGTATGGTCGGTTTGAAGTCGCGCGAGTGCTACGAGGTGCCGGCGGCGCTCACGCTCATCAACGCGCACAAGGCGCTTGAGGACCTTACGCTCGAGCGCGACGTTTTGCACCAGAAGCTCTATCTGGAACAGACCTGGGCCACCTGCGTGTACAATGGCCAGTGGTTCAGCCCGCTCAAGATGGCGCTCGACGCCTTCATGGCCGAGACCCAGAAGTTCGTGACCGGTACGGTGCGCCTCAAGTTCTTCAAAGGGCACTGCACGGTGATGGGTCGCAAGAGCCCGTGCTCGCTTTACGATTACGGCCTGGCTACCTACGACCGCGACACCACCTTCGAAGAGAAGGCCGCCGAGGGCTTCATCCAGATCGAGACGCTGTCTCTCAAGACCTGGGCGAAGATGCAAGGCCCCACGTCCGAGGCGGCAGGTGCGCTCGCGTAGGGCATTGAGCTTCGGGTTGTTTGCCTGTTGGATCGTGGGCGCGATTACGAGATGTCCGGCCGCTGTGGCATGATGGCTACGGCGGCGTGAGGAATGCGAGGGTTCGGAGGTCGGCGCATGGCGCTATGGAGTGGTCGGTTCGAGGAGGGCGCTGCCCCGGTAACGCAGGAGTTCGGCGCGTCGCTGCCGGTCGATAAGGCGCTCTATCGCCAGGACATCGCCGGGTCAAAGGCCCACGCCGCCATGCTCGCCGCACAGGGGATCATCAGCGACGAGGACGCTCGCGCGATTTGCGCGGGGCTTGACGGCATCGAACAGGATATCGATGCCGGCGCATTCTCATTTGACATCGCCGATGAGGATATTCATATGGCGATCGAGAGCGAGCTGACGCGGCGCATTGGAGCAGCGGGTGGGCGGCTGCACACCGGCCGGTCGCGCAACGACCAGGTGGCGACCGACACGCGCCTCGCCGCGAAAGCGCTTGCAAAGCACCTCATGGAGGGTAACTTAGCGCTTCGGCAGGCGCTGATCGCCGCCGCGCAAGATTCGGGAGGCGCGCTGCTTCCGGGTATGACGCACCTCCAGCATGCGCAACCGGTGCTGTTCGCCCATCACCTGCTGGCGTACTCATGGATGCTCGCGCGTGATTTCACGCGCCTCTCCGCCGCGTTCGACGCGGCCGATGCGTCGCCCCTCGGCGCCGCCGCGCTCGCGGGAACCACCTACCCGCTCGACCGGCAGATGACCGCGCAGGCGCTTGGGTTCTCCCGGGTGATCGAGAACTCGCTCGATGCGGTCTCCGATCGCGACTTCCTGCTCGACCTGGAGTATGCCTGCTCGGTCATGGCGGTGCATCTCTCGCGCCTTTCGGAAGAGATCGTGTTGTGGAGCAGCCAGGAGTTCGGGTATATCACGCTCTCGGACTCGTTTTCCACCGGGTCATCCATCATGCCGCAAAAGAAAAACCCCGACTTCGCCGAGCTCATCCGCGGCAAGACGGGGCGCGTGGTGGGCGATTTGGTGCAGCTGCTCGTCACGCTCAAGGGGTTGCCGCTTGCGTACAACAAGGACATGCAGGAGGACAAAGAGGGCGCACTCGACGCGGCGCATACCCTCGCGCAGTGCCTTGAGGTCATGACGGGCATGGTGGGCACGTGGACGGTACGTGCCGATCGGATGCGCCGGTGCATGGAGCGGGGGCATCTTGCCGCGACCGACGTGGCCGACTATCTCGCGAAGCGCGGCATGCCGTTCCGCGAGGCGCATGCGGTGGTGGGCCATCTTGTCCTTGCGGCCGAGAAGGCGGGCTGCGACATCTCCGAGCTGCCGCTCTCGGCATTCAAAGCGGCGAGCGAGCTGTTCGATGAGAGCATCGTGGGAGCGCTCGACCTCGACGCGATCGCCGCGGCACGCACCACCGAGGGCGGGACGGCTCCCGCTGCGGTCGCCGTGCAGCTTGAGCAAGCCCGAACGCGCTTCTCGGCGGACGAGGCGGCGCTCGCCGAGCTCTCGCCCGTGGTTGAGATGGGCGTCGCGTCGCACATGTAGCATGGAGGAACCGGACACCACGCGGGCCTGCCCGTGCGCTCGGATGGCGCGTGCCATGTGGCTCGCGCGCCCGTGCTACTGTTCAGAGCTCACATAGCTGTCGTCGAACGTAATCTTGGTGATGGTGCGCGGATAATGCTTGCCCACGATATGGCCGATGCGTCGCGCAAGCTCCTCACGTGAAAGCTTCAGGTCGTGCGGACACATGCAGTCGAATATGACGTTCGTGTGCGTAGGGCCAGGCACCGTGCGCAGATCATGGATGGAAAGCCGGGGGTCGATGGTCTTGATGGCCTGGTCGATCCAATTGCGCATGTCTTGCACGAGCGGGTCGTCGGTCACGATGGGGTCGTAGTGCAGCGTCACGATGATGCCGTCGCGGGCTTTGAAATCCTGCTCGATGTTGTCGATGAGATCATGGCTTTCCAGGGGGTCTGCCTCGGCGGCCATTTCCACGTGCGCGCTGGCAAACTGCCGCCCGGGGCCGTAGTCGTGCACCATGAGGTCGTGCGTGCCCAGCACTCCGGGGTAGGAGAGGATCTTATCGTGTATGTGCCGGACAAGCTCGGCGCTCGGCGCCTGTCCGAGCAACGGGCTCACGGTGTCGCCCAACAGGCCGATGCCGCTCCAGCAGACGAAGACGCCCACGGCTAGCCCCGCCCAGCCGTCGAGGTCGATACCGGTTGCCTGCGAGATGCAGGCGCAGATGAGCACGGCGGCGGTGCTGATGACGTCGTTGCGCGAGTCGACCGCAGTCGCCTCGAGCGTGTCGGAGCCGATGCGTTGCCCGATTGAGCGATTGAACGCGGCCATCCAGAGCTTGACAAGGATTGAAAGGACGAGCACCGCGACGAGCGGCGCGGAGAATTCGACCGCTTCGGGCTCGATGATTTTTTGAATCGACGAGATCACCAGGTTGATGCCGATGGCAAGTACGAACGCCGCAACGACCAACCCTGCCAGGTATTCGTACCGGCCGTGCCCATAGGGGTGCTCGGGATCTGCCGGCTTGCTTGCAAGCTTGAAGCCGAGCAAGCTCACGATGCTCGACGCAGCGTCCGAGAGGTTGTTCACCGCGTCGGCCACGATGGAGACCGAACCCGCGGCAATACCGATGGCACCCTTCACAAGGCAGAGCATGACGTTGCAAACGATGCCCACGAGCCCGGCGAGCTGGCCATATCTCGTGCGCACCGCAGACGCGTCGGCGTCTTCGGAGCGTTTCGCAAAATGTCGAACAAGCCAATCGGTCATGGCCACGCACCAATCGCTGGATATGAGACGCACGGGATTCTGCTTTAACGCCGCTGCACCATCATAGATGAAACGAACCCGGCGCAGGTTTACGATTTGCTGCGCGCATCTTCATGTCGGGTGCCGCGCGCCAACAGGCACGGTTGCGGTGTATGCTTATACGTCGACGGCGCCCTGGCTGGACGAGCTTGCCTTGTACAGCCAGGCGGCGCGCGATGCGACGTGCAGGGGAAGGAACGGCATGGCGTTTGGGTTTGTGGCCTCACAGATGGTGGCGGTATCGCTGCCCATCCTGCTGGGCTGGTGCTTGAATAGGCTGGGCATATTGAACGACGTGCTCGAGGCGGGCATCTCCCGTCTGGTGCTGAGCGTAGCGCTGCCCTGCTCGATTCTCGCCTCGGTCGATGGCGCGCAAGATCTTCCCGATGCCGCAACGCTCGTTGCGATCATCGTGGGCACCTTCGCCCTTTACCTGATATCGCTTGTCATCGCATTCGCGCTCACAGCCGCCATGCGCGCCCCCGCGAACTCTCGCGGGTCGTTTCGTTTTGCCATCGCCTTTGGAAACTGCGGCTTCATCGGCCTGCCAATCATCTCGGCGATTCTGGGGGACGAGGCGCTGCTCTATGCGGCGATCGTGTTGATTCCTGCGAACATGTCACTGTATGGCGTGGGACCCTTGCTCACCGTTCCTGCTGACGAGCCCGGTGCCGAGCGATCGCAGCAGTCTACGGCTGCCCGACTTCGCTCGATGCTTGCGTCGCTCAAGAGTCCGACGCTTGCCGCCAGCGTGCTCGTTCTCATATTCACGCTGCTCGGCGTGACGAATCTGGGCGTGGCGGGCGATGCCCTCTCCATCGTGGGGCAGATGTCCACACCGCTCGCCCTGCTCATCACGGGGTCTTCGATGGCGCATTACCGCGTGCTCGAGATGCTCGTCGAACCGCGCGCGTACGTCGCGGCCGTCGGCCGGTTGTTGCTTGTGCCGCTCGGCTGCATCGCGGCGGTGCAGCTGCTTCCCCTGAGCACTTTTTTGCGCGCAGTGCTTGTGCTCGATTGCGCCATGCCCGTCGCCACGGCCGGGTCGCTCTTTTGCCTCAAATGCGGGTGCGATACCAAGCCAATGATGCAGGCGACCTTTCTGAGCGTGATCTTATCAATCGCAAGCATTCCGGTGATTGCGCTGCTCTGCGGCGTATAGCTGGAGTGGAAGCCTGCGCGCGTGACGTGGGGTAGCGGGTTCGGTGCCCGCTCGCAGCGTCGCACGTTTGACCGATGGCAGCACCTCCGCCCGCGATTGTGAGCCGCGCTATGCTACGGCCACGGCAAACGCCACGCGGGAAGCACCTCCGCTCGCGATCGTGAGCCACAACATCTTGGTCAAGGGATTTTTCGGGCTTTTTTGATCATTCTTCCGGTGGTAAGCGATCGTGTTTGTGGAAACGGCGTGAGGTGCCGCGCGTGGGCTTTTCGGCTTCGGTGCAGGTGAGGCGCGCGCCGCGGCAAGCTGTGCGCACATCGCGCGGGTGTTGGGGATGCATTGCAAAAAAAGAATAGCTATTCTGAACTGCAAAAACACAATATATAGTGTACGCAAAAAATAATCTACACCATATAGTGGAAAACTGAGCGTACAATAAAGGCTCGCTGTCGGTTTGGAAGAGGTTTTTCATGAAGATTATCAAGCGCAGCGGCACCGAGGTCGCGTTCGATATTGCCAAGATCGAGAACGCCATCCGCGCCGCGAACAACGAGGTTCAGGCAGGCGATCGCCTTTCCGAGCGCCAGGTAATCTACGCGTCGCAAAACGTCGCCGAGGAATGCGAGAACGCCGGCCATACCGTCTCGGTCGAAGAGATTCAGGATATGGTCGAGGACGAGCTCATGAAGCTCGACAAGTTCGAGGTTGCGCGCCGGTACATCATCTATCGCTATGTTCAGAGCCTGAAGCGCCAGAAGAACACCACCGACGACAAGATCCTCTCGCTCATCGAGTGCAACAACGAAGAGGTCAAGCAAGAAAACTCGAACAAGAACCCTACGGTGAACTCGGTGCAGCGCGACTACATGGCTGGCGAGGTGTCGAAGGATCTGACCCAGCGTGTGCTGCTCCCGGCCGATGTGGTCGAGGCGCACAACGAGGGCATCATCCACTTCCACGACTCGGATTACTTCGCGCAGCACATGCACAACTGCGACCTTGTGAACCTTGAGGACATGTTGCAGAACGGCACCGTCATCTCGGGCACGCTCATCGAGCGCCCGCATAGCTTCTCGACGGCCTGCAACATAGCCACGCAGATCATCGCGCAGGTGGCAAGCTGCCAGTACGGCGGCCAATCCATTTCGCTCACGCACCTGGCGCCCTTTGTGGATGTGAGCCGGCAAAAGATCCGCGGCCAGGTTGAGCGGGAGCTTGAGGAGCTGGGCGTCGCGGCAGACGACGAGAGCATCTCCAATGTGGTGGAGGAGCGCCTGCGCGACGAGATCCGCCGCGGCGTGCAGACCATCCAGTACCAGGTCGTG
>CAZUYD010000046.1:0-9762 GCA_964624825.1 uncultured Enorma sp.
GCAGGAGCCGGAGAACTCAAGCAGCGGCTGCTTGAACTGGCTGCCCTTGACGTTGTTGGCCTGAAGCTCCGGCTTGGGAGAGACCTCGGCGACGCAGTAGTCGAAGGTCTTCTGCTCCTCGAGCTCCTGCTCCTGGGGCACCATGGTGAGGGCGTCCTTCGGGCAGACCTTCGCGCAGTTGGTGCAGCCCATGCAGTCGAGCGGGCTGATGGCCATGGTGAACTTGAGGCCGGTGTTCTTCGGCACCTTGATGTCAAGCGTGCGCATGCCCTCGGGCGCGGCGGCGATCTCTTCCTCGGTCAGGCCGAACGGACGGATGGTCGCGTGCGGGCACACATAGGAGCACTGATTGCACTGGATGCACTTGTCGGCGTCCCAACGCGGCACCATGACGGCGACGCCGCGCTTCTCGTACGCAGAGGAGCCCTGCTCGAACTGGCCGTCGGCGTGATCCATGAACGCAGAGACCGGCAGGCTGTCGCCCTCCATGCGGTTGATGGGCTCCATGATGTTCTTGACCTGCTTGACCAGCTCGGCACGCCCCTTGAGCTCGGTTACGGGCGCGGTATCGACCGCGTCGGCCCAATCGGCAGGGATCTCATGCTTCTCGAAGGCGGTGGCGCCGGCGTCGATGGCCTTCCAGTTGGCCTCGACCACGTCCTGGCCCTTCTTGGCATAGGACTTCTCGGCGGCATTCTTCATGTACTTGACGGCGTCCTCCTGCGGCAGCACGCCGGCGAGCGTGAAGAACGCGGACTGCAAGATGGTGTTGGTGCGCTTGCCCATGCCCACCTGCACCGCCAAATCGATGGCGTTGATGGTGTAGAGCTGGATATTGTTCTTGGCGATGTAGCGCTTCTCCTCCGCGGAGAGATGGTGCGCAAGCTCGTCGAAATCCCATTGGCAGTTGATCATCAGCGTGCCGCCGGGCTTCACGCCCTGGGCGATCTTGAAGTGCTTGGTGATGTAGCTGGGATTGTGGCACGCCACGAAATCGGCCTTGGTGATGTAGTACGGGCTCTTGATGGGCTGGCCGCCAAAGCGCAGGTGGCTGATGGTCACGCCGCCCGTCTTCTTGGAGTCGTACTGGAAGTACGCCTGCACGTACTTATCGGTGTGGTCGCCGATAATCTTGATGGAGTTCTTGTTGGCGCCCACGGTGCCGTCGCCGCCGAGACCCCAGAACTTGCACTCGATGGTGCCCTCGGCTGCGGTGTTGGGCGCATCGTCGTCCATGGGCAGCGACAGGTTGGTGACGTCGTCCACGATGCCGATGGTGAACTCGCGCTTGGGCTCGTCGGCTTTAAGCTCCTCGTACACCGAGAACGCGGCCGCGGGAGGCTCGTCCTTGGAGCCCAGGCCATAGCGGCCACCGATGACCGTGATGTTTGAAAGGCCGGACTCATAGAGCGCGGTGATGACGTCCTCGTAAAGCGGCTCGCCGATGGAACCGGCCTCCTTGGTGCGATCGAGCACGGCGATCTTCTTGACGGTCTTAGGCAGCGCGGCGATGAAGTGCTCCACCGACCACGGACGATACAGGCGCACCTTCACCAGACCGACCTTCTCGCCGTGGGCGTTGAGGTAGTCGATGACCTCCTCGAGCGTGTCGCAGAAGGAGCCCATGCAGACAACGATGTTCTCGGCGTCGTCGGCACCGTAGTAGTCGAACAGGTGATAGCTGGTGCCGAGCTTCTCGTTCACCTGGTTCATGTAGCTCTCGACAATCGCGGGGAGCTCGTTGTAGGTGGTGTTGCACGCCTCGCGATGCTGGAAGAACACATCGCCGTCCTCGTGGGTGCCGCGGTTGTGCGGATGCTCCGGGTTGAGGGCATGGTCGCGGAACGCCTGGACGGCATCCATATCGACCATGTCGGCGAGGTCGTCGTAATCCCACACGGCAACCTTCTGGATCTCGTGCGAGGTACGGAAGCCATCGAAGAAGTTGAGGAACGGCACGTGGCCCCCGATGGCGGACAGATGCGCCACGGCGGAAAGATCCATGACCTCCTGCACGTTGGTCTCGGCGAGCATGGCGAAACCGGTCTGACGGCATGCCATGACGTCTGAATGATCGCCGAAGATGTTGAGCGCGTGGCTGGCGACGGTGCGGGCACTCACATGGAAGACGGCCGGCAGGTGCTCGCCCGCAATCTTATACATGTTGGGAATCATGAGCAAAAGACCCTGCGACGCCGTATAGGTGGTGGTAAGAGCGCCAGCGCATAGCGAGCCGTGGACGGTGCCTGCCGCGCCGGCCTCAGACTCCATCTCGATGACGTTCACCTTGGTGCCGAAGATGTTCTTCTTGCCCTGGGCTGCCCACTGATCCACGTGGTCTGCCATAGGGCTTGACGGCGTAATGGGGTAAATCCCCGCAACCTCGGTGAACGCATACGATACGTATGCGGCGGCCTCGTTACCGTCCATAGACTTGAACTTACGCGCCATATACCCTCTCCTCTCGTGTAGGTACACAGGTTCCCGGTAGCCCGTGCGCACCGGGACGTTTCTGCATAATGCGGAACCGCCTAAAGGGTCGGCGCGTGCGCAACGCGCGCCGTCTCGATGGAAACTTCGGCGATGAGGGAAGTACTCCATGGGCGAAACCCACATACGCTTGTATTGTACCGCGTTCGGAGTCGGTGCAATCATGAATCTCCATGTGCCGATGCACAAACTTGAGCATTCAGGCTTGACCCCGACCGCGAACAGGAGTCCGGAGCGTGATCGAGCGGTTCAGCACGGGTGCTCGATATCGAAGCAGGCTTGCACCCAGTTCGATCGGGAACCCGCGCCCATAGTCAACCGAACCTACCGGCCTCCCCCGTTTTGAACCTCACCGCCCTGGCCGCTCGGAAGCGGGTTTCCATCGGTTCCGAGCCCGCCGTATCCGCCGCTTGCCGTCGTCGATACCGTTATGGACGTCTCGGTACCGCCGGTCGCCTCGCCCTCGTCGGTGAAGCCGTAGTCATCAGCGTCATCGATCTCGGCACCGATGAGCAGCGTGTACGAGCCATCGTCCTCAAAGGAGGCGCTCGACACCAGCACCATTTCAAACGAGCGCACCGCGGTCATCGACGCCACCACCGTACCGTCCTCATCAACCACGGCGATCGTCTGTCCGGCCTGCCCGCTCACCTGCGAGAAGGCAAACGCCTGGGTTCCGCTCGTGAACGTCTGCGCCATGCTCGACGCACCGACCATGAGCACCGTGCCGCCGCTGATGGTGGCCGTCAGGTCGTAGTCGAGCGCCCCATCGGCACCCGAAGCCGGGCCGTTCACCAGCACGACACCGCCGGTAATCTCGATGCTCCCGTTGCTATCGATGCCGTCGCCCTGCGCATCCACATAGAGGTAGCCGCCGTTGATCTGAATCAAGCAGTCCTCGTTTGCGACGGAGGTGCCTCCCATGCCCTCGGCGAACGCCCCATCGGGCTCGCCGTCGTTGAGCGCGCGCTCGTCGATTCCCTCGCCGCCGTTCGGTGCGATGGACAGCTCGCCGCCGCTTTGGCCACCTTCCTCATCGGCCACGGTGAAGGCCGACGTCGTGGTCGTTGCGGCAGCGGTATCGGACGATCCGCCCGTCTCGTCGCCAGCGGTGCTTAGGCCTTCGCCGCCAGACATCGCCGGGGCATCGCCGCCGCCCTCCGTGCTGTCGATGGCGGTATCGGAGGCGTCGTCGGTCGTGCTCGCATCGCCTGACGATAGGTCGGCTGCCGAGGCGTTCACCCCGTCATCGCTTGCCACGATGCTGATCTCGCCGTCGTTGATGTAGATCTTCTCCGATTCGATCCCCTCATAGCAGCTGGTAATATCCAGCGTTCCGCCGTCGATGGTGAGCACCGTCTCGCTGTGCACGGCGTCATCGCCAGCCGCGATGCTCAGGCTTCCACCAGAGATCAGCAGCTCGAGATCGGAATGGATGGCGTCATCATCGGATTCGATCGAAAGCTCGCCGCCGGTGATCTGCACGTAGGTCGTGCCCTGGATGCCATCATCGCCCGCTACGATCTGGAAGGTGCCACCATCGATGCTCACGAAGCCGCGCTCGGGGTCGGTGTCCTTGTTCGACTTGATGCCATCGCCGCCTGCCACGATCGAGAACGTGCCATCTAAAATCTTCACGCAATCGCGCCCGCGCAGCGCGTCTTCCACGGCGCTCACCGTGTACGTGCCGCCGGTGATCACCAGATCGTCCTTCGAACAGATCGCATGGCGATACGAGCTTGTGACCACCAGCTCACCGCTGCCGTTGATGGTGAGGTCGTCGCGGCTGAAAAGCGTCGCATAGGGCTCGTCGCTATCGTCTTCGAGCGCGTACTCGCTGCCGTCGGTCAACGTGTTGACGGTGCCCTCAGCCAGCGTGATGAAGCATTTATCGGCCTGCATCACGTAGATGGCAGGGCCGTCTTCGTTGTGGATCGTCACACCGGCAAGCACGACCTGCACCTTGGCATCAGAGCTCACGTTGACCGCAAGCTGCCCGTCCGTGAGCGTGCCGGACACCACGTAGGCGCCTTCTTGCTCGATGGTGACGATCCCGGTCTCCTCGTCCACCGACACGCCCGAGCCATCGACCGTGGCCGTCGTCTCTTCGAGCACGATGGTGGTAGCCGATGATTCGTCATACGAGGCATCTTGGTCGCGGTCGGTGTAGTCGAGGTCGAGCGCCGCAACATCGAATTCCTCGGCCACCGCCTTGAAATCGGTCGCCTCGGACGAACTCTCGCTATCCGTCGAGGACGAGGAGTCTGTATCGCTGCCCATCAGCGCTGCGCAGCCCGTGCCTGCAATGAGCACCGATGCCAGCACGGGAACGGCGCACCACCCCAGCATCCTGCGCGCCATGGTACCCGGGCGCATCTACAGCACATCCTTGTTCGCCGCCGCCGTGCCGCACGAAATTTTGAGATTGCCGTTTCTGCAGCGCAGCTCATCGATCATCTGCTTCTCGAGCCCCGGCTCGCGCATCAATATCTGGTATCGCAGCTGAAAGAGGCTTCCCATGCTGGCGGTCGAGACCTCGGTCAGCGTATGCTCGACCGCATACCGATCGAGGATGTTGTCGAATAGGCCCTCGTACTGCAGATCTTCCGGAATGGTGATCTTGAGCGTCTTTTGCCGGTCGCCCATCGTGCCGAAGGACGTAACCGTGTACACGACGGTCAACAGGCCGACCAGCGCGACCAAGATCACGGCGACGCCGATATACCCCATGCCCGTGGCGAGGCCGACGCCCATCGCCACGAAGACGCTCGCGATGTCCTTCGCGCTACCCGGAATGGAACGGAAGCGCACGAGGTTGAACACGCCCATGACCGCCACGCCCGTGCCCAGGTTGCCGTTGACGAGCGCGATGGTGATCTGCACGACGAGCGGCAGCAGGGCAAGCGTGACGACGAAGTTCTTAGAATACGCATGGCGAAACATATAGATCGCCGCGATGAGCGCGCCGCACACCATCGAGGCCACGCAGCACAGGATGAATTGCGCCGCCGAGACATCCGAGGCCAGCGAGCTGCTCGACGCAAATATCGACGTAAGAAACGAATCAAACATGAATGAGGGCTCCTATCAAACGGTTACTGAGCGCGATCCGGCCACTGGTCGTAAACGGCTGCCGGACACGATTCGGCTACCGGATGCAAACGGTTTCACGTGTAGATGGTTACTGGACAAGGGCAGCGTGCTCTGGGCGATACGACGCGGGACGCGCGGCGCCCTGCTCCGAAGTGGGACGGCTTGCCGCGAAGCGCGCACGATGCTGTCCGCGCACGGGGCGAGCAGCCATATGACGCGGCGATGCGGATGCAGGTATCTGGACGGTCGCCGTGCTCACCTGCCCATGAGCGGTGCCGTCCTGGGCGCAGCAGCATTGCTTATAGGCCGCGCCATACTTTGAGAACGAGATGGGACGAGCCTCGCACGCATCGAGCGCATGGGACACCCACAGCGGGAGCGCCCCGGGAACCTTGATCTCCATCAGTGCCTCGGAGGCGTCGATAAGGGGCGTGAGCTCGGCGTCGTCGCAAAACAAGTTGTTGAACGCGCAGGAATCGGCAAGGGTGCCGGCAAGGGCGTCATCGACCGACCGCCCTGAGGCCATAAGGTCGGCGTACCCCAGACGCGCATCAAAGGTCACCCGCAGGGCATCCGGCGTATCGGGTCCATGCTCGGGTACCGGGGCATACGCCAGCCGATCGCAGGCGATAAGCATCGATGGCACCAGCCCGCCCCATCGCTCGACCATGCAATCGATCTCGCGCGCAATCTGCACGCTGCGCGGGGAGAGCGCCTCGGCCTGCATCTGCCCGTCTGCGAGCGGATAAGCCGCGCAGGCAGCTTCATACGGCATCCCGTGCATCATATACGCTGCCGCCGCCTCGCGCGAGCAGCTGACGCGCCGTTTATACACCACGCCCTGCGCTTTCTTCTTGAGCTCGATGAACACGCGCCCGCCCGAGCGCAAAGATCCATACCACCGGACGCGGAGCTTCTCCTTGTAGGCCGGCTTGCTCACCGAATGCGCGATGACCGCACGGTTGGGCGTATCAAAGTAGACGCTCGATATGCGCGACAGGCCATAGGCGTCGAGCTCCATGTGCTCTGCAAGGGCGCGGCGCATGGCGAGGCATCTGTGCGCATCTAAACGGTATTTGACCTCGCGACGCTCGAAGACATCAACGAACGATGCCATAGGACCTCCCCGGAAGACAATGACGTTCATGGTGCGTCATCGTAGATACGGGGTCTGAAAAGTTGCTGAAAGACCCGTGTCGCCCATCTGCTTGCGATGCGCGCGTAAGCCCGCTAGGCAATCGGTAGCCTGCAGCAAAACACGGTACCGTGCTCCGCATCGCTCGTCGCCGCGAGCGAACCGCCGAGCTCTTCGGCGATGCCATGGGCGATGGAGAGACCCAGCCCGTGACCCTGCGCATCACCATCCGTGCGCGACCGAGCCCGGTCGGCTCGATAGAAGCGGTCGAACAGATGCTCGAGCTCGCCTGCGTCGATGACCGGGCCAGCGTTTGCTACCGTGAGCTGCGCCGAGCCGTCTGCGCGGGTCAGCTGGATTCGGACGGGCTCGGCAGGGTCGGCGTACTTGCATGCGTTGTCGAGCAGGATGCGCACCAAGCGAGCGGCGGCATCGGTGCTCGCCGTTACCCGCAGGCCAGGCTCGACCTCGGTCTCAAACGCGATGCCCCGCTCGAAGGCGATCGACTCGAACTGCAGCACCTCGCCATCGACAACCTGCGAGAAGTCGATTGCGACAGCCTCCTGCGCATGCACGCCCTCGTCGATCCGCGCAAGTTCGAGCAGCTCCTGCACCAGGTGCTGCATCCGCCGCGCCTCGCGCTGCGTGCTTTCGACCCAGCTGCGCTCCTCGTCGATGGTGCTCGAAGCATGCGAGAGCAGAATCGAGTTGTTGGCGAGAATGACCGTGAGCGGCGTTTTCAGATCGTGCGATGCGTCGGCAACGAACCGGCGCTGCTTGCTCCACGCCTCCTCGACGGGACGAAGCGCCCAGCGCGAGAAGAAGATGCTGATGGCCAAAAACAGGAACAGCACGCAGACGCCGGCAACCACCAGCGTTGGGATGAGCGCCCGCCACGAGCTGGCAGACCCCATATCGGCAAACGCCACGATGAGCGAGCCGTCATCGAGCGTCTTGGCCTGATAGAACAACCCCAGCGCGCTGAGGGTGCCGGTATCGCTCGCGCTCGCATCTAACTCCTCAAAAGCCTGCGTCAGCACGTCATTGGATAGCGTGGCCGACATATCGGACGGCAGCGCTGTGAAGCTGCCGTCTCGCGTGCGCAGATAGACCGCCACAGGGATGCGCTGGTCGCCCCCGGCGGTACCGCCGATTTCGGGCAAGGTCAGCATGGTGGATTCAACATCGGCGGCTAATGTCTCAGCGGCCTCGGCAGCCGCTTCGTCGGCATCGGCCGCGGCGTTAGCATCCGTCCCGTCAACGCTGGCATCGTCGGCGCTAGCATCGGCGGCGCTGGTGCCATCGGTGCCGACGTCATCGGCCGCGTCGGCGGGCATCTTGCCGGCGGCGTCCGTTGTATCAGCGGTATTCGCGGCGGCCTCGTCATCCGACTCATCGGTGGCGGAGCCGTCGAACGCATCACCTGCGACCTCCGCGGCAGTGGAGGCACTGCCTTCAAGCCCGGTCAGATGCGGCAGCACGTCCTTCTCGACACGCGCGAGCTCGTCCTCGAGCTGGTTGAACACCGTCCTGACATTCTGCTGATATGTGAACGTTCCGATGGCACCGAGCCCGAGCACCACAACCGCCGTCGCCATCGCCATGTTGAGGATGATGAATTTTCGCCGCAACTTCTGCAGCATAGCGGCCTACCAATCGCCGTCGACCAGCCGATACCCCACGCCGCGCAGCGTATCGATGTGCGCCCGTGAACCTAAAAATACCAACTTCTTGCGCAGAAACGAAATATACGCCTCGACATTGTTGCTCTCGACGTTCGAATCGGCACCCCAAACACGCTCGATGAGCATCTCCTTCGACGCCACGCGACCGCTCTCGGCGCCGGTGATGAGAATCTGCGCGATATCGCGCTCGCGGTTGCTCAGGTGGATGGTCTTGTCGCCGCACGAGAGGTCGCCGGTCTCGAGGTTCAGGCTCACATCGGCAAAGGCGGCGACCTCGAACACGACCTCGCCCTGCCGACGCAAGAGGGCGCGCAGATGAGCCAGGAGCTCGGCTGGCGAGAATGGCTTGGTCATGTAGTCGTCGGCTCCGCTATCCAAACCGCGAATCTTATCGCGCACGGCATCGCGCGCGGTGAGCAGCAGCACGGGCGTTGCGATGTTGGCGCGCCGAAGCTCGCTCACCACCTCGAAGCCATCCATGCCGGGTAGCATCACGTCGAGCACGATAACATCGTAGGTTTTAAGCTTTGCCCAGGTGAGGCCATCGGGTCCGGTGCCCACCACGTCTACGTCGTAGCGAGCCTCGCGCAAAATGCATGCGAGCGCTTGAGCCAGCGCGTCGTCGTCTTCAACAATCAAGATCTGCATAGAAGCTCCTGCAATGTATCGCATACCTATGATGCATGATAGCGAAGCGTCTCAAAGAAACCTGAAAGCCGCTGCGAGCTCCCGCGCAGGCGAAAAACGAATGCGGGACAGATGCCTGCCGCCCTGCTACTCGCACGCCGTTGGCGCGCGGCGTGGTCACGATGGGGTCGGGCGCGTGCCATCCTGCTGCTCGCATACCGAGGCGCGCAGGCATGGGCGCGCACGGGTGCAAACAGGCACTTCACGCGGTCACGAAATTCCAGCGCGCACGCCGAGCCTGCTTCACGCCCAGAATCCTCAAAAAAGTAAAAGACGCTAAAAAAGGTAAAAGACGCAAAAAGAAATGAATGACATTGACGCCCTCGCATACGCAGCCGACGCCATTGAAGGCTTCCCCTTCATGTTCCAGTTGGTGGGGTATCGCTCTTGGAACGCAGCAGGGTCGAGCAGCACGATATCGCTCGAACACGTACGCTGTGGAGCCCGCCTTGCCCAGGAAGAGCTTGAGGAGCGCGTGTTCGATGCAACGCTCAGCGAGCTTTCCCCTGGCGACATTGCATTCCTTGAGGCCATGGCTGAAATCGAGCCTCCCATACAGCAGCGTGATCTTAAGGAGCGGCTTGGCAAAAGCTCGAGCCATGTATCCACGTATAAGCGGCGCCTTCTTGAAAGCGGCATCATCGAAGAACCGAGGCGCGGCATGCTTACGTT
>CAZUYD010000047.1:0-7760 GCA_964624825.1 uncultured Enorma sp.
CAACCCCGCCGTCGCAGCGTTGCGGCACCCTGCCATCTCGGCGCGCAGCGGCGCGCTGAGACTGCCGAGCAAGGCAGCGCTGCGCGCTCATTCAGTACGTGTGGAGGACATCGGCGCGCGTGGCAAAACACATCGGTACGTGCTATGCTACTGAGTTCAACGTAGGGCACCTGCATATACCTGCATATGCGATCGCCGGCGCGCGACACGCCGTGAAAGGAGGGTGCATGGCGTACGACCCCATACAGGAAGACTGCCTGCGCCTCATCCTAGGTGCATTGCGGCGGGAGCGCATCTACCCGCTCGAGAAC
Organism: uncultured Enorma sp.; assembly: GCA_964624825.1. GTDB lineage: Bacteria > Actinomycetota > Coriobacteriia > Coriobacteriales > Coriobacteriaceae > Enorma. The sequence goes on from CAZUYD010000047.1 coordinate 312, forward strand.
GCCGCATTCATTGAATCGCACATCGAGCGGTTCAACCGCGACCCAAACTCGCTCATCGTGAACGACCGCGAGCGATCGTTTCACCTGGTTGCTCAGGCAACGGCAGCTATCGACTACCGCTTGCCCTTCATACCCGACGGCGACGACGCAGACCGCGAGGCATCAGCGGCCGAAGCCGAACTGCGCGAGGCGTGCACACTCGATCCGAGCAACTGGGACGCGCATCGCATGCTCGCCGCGCTCGAGGCCGAATCGAATGATGCATATGTTTCCTACCTCATCGACCACCGCGCCGAGGTCTGCGCCGCATACGACGAGACCGTGCGCGCGGCACAGGATGCCTACAGCCGAGAATATGCGCGCGACCTAGGAAAACGCCCGTACGTGCGTTGGCTTGCCGCCCTTGCTTCGCACGCGCTCATAGCGGGGCAGTATCGGCTTTCGCTGCAAGCGGCCGAGGATTGCCTTTCGCTTGCGCCCGACGATCCGGCGGGCGTGCGCCATACCGCCATGCTCACCATGGCAAAGCTTGAGTACGCGCGCGATGACCTCGCGCGGTTCCGCGCCCGGCACGCAGCATCGTATCGCTCGCCCGTCGGCGCACGCCGCCGGCACCATCTTGCCGAAAAGCCGACCGATGCGTGGGAATGCCTTGCCGAGATGGCCATTGCCTACCATGAACTCGATTTTGCCGGCGCCACGCGCGCGCTGCGCGCGCTGATGCGCGCCTACCCTCGGTCGGCAGAGCCCCTGTTTTTCCAGCCGGAGTTCCCTGAAGGCGTCTTTGGCCGCGTGAACGTGGAACCAGGGAGCGACGATGAGCTCATTCTCGCGCTGAGCGAGGCGACGCCGCTGCTGCAGGAAGGCCTTGGAGCACCGGACAACGCCGGTCTTGCGGTATGGATCGCCACGCACGACCTTGTCCAGGATGCGCTGGGACAGCAGAGCGCTCACGCGCACAGCTCGCACGGCCAAGCCAATGGGGGCGAGAACTGATGGATCCGCGCTCGTATGTTGCTGCCTACCTCGAGCGCTTGTATCTTGCGACGCATCCTGAGCTCACCGACGCAGCGCGCGCCCTTGTTCATGACGACGTGCCGCAGCGGCCGGAAAAATACGCCCCGACCGAGCACGCGCAGGCACTCGTCGCCTATGCCGACGCCCATGGGCGCATGATGCGCGCGCTCGAGCGCATCGAAGATCTTCCCGACGAGGAATTCGAACGCAAGCGGGCGCAGACCTTCGACGAAGCGCGGGCAACGATGGCGCGCATCGCAGCCGCCGACCAGCTCTGCATCGACGCCGCCCTTGTGGGAACGCTCCTTGCCGACATCAGCATCGATGCCTGCCTGGGCGAGCTGCTTAAAGTGGAACGGCGCGCCCATGAGTACCTTGTACACGGCATTGCGGGCTTCTCGGACGACGCGCCACATTTCTGGGATGAACGCTTCTGCGCCGCGCATCCCCATCCCGATGCCACAGCTCCGCGAGCGGCAGGCAACCCCTCACGAAGCGCGCATCTTCCCGATGACGCAAAGCCACAGAACGCGACGCAGCGCGTTGCGCGGGCAGGCGCAGCGCATACCGCCCGAACGGACGCGCCAAGTATTGGGCAAGCGGACGCGCGGGACGGAAACGATGCGACCGGCCTTGCACGTCTGGGTGCGCGCACGGCCTCGACCCCCGAGCTCGTTGGATGGCTCCACACGCTCGAAGCGCTTGCGCAGCTATGCCTGGCAAGCGCGCGATATCGCGCAGCCGAACGGTACGCGCGCACGGTGCTTCGCGCCGTCGGCTACCCCAGCCATGCGGAAGGCACGGTGTTTTTGGCGCTTGCGCGTCTTGAGGACGAGGACGGGTTCTTCTCGTTCGCCCGCGACTTCGAAACGAGCCATGCGCATCTAGCCGGCAGTGACATGCCCGTGAGTGGAAGCACGCCGGCGCTTGAGCACAGCAGTCCGACGGATGGCGTCGCCGGCGCGCCGGCTGGCCGCGGCGCACTCGATGACTCCCCTTGGTTTTTGCTCGGACGCACCCTGCTGCTTTACAAGGTGGGGCGCCGCAAACCCGCGCGACGGGCGCTGCGCGACTTCGTCACCCGATGCGACGGCGGGGCGTTTTTTCTGCTCAACCCCACCTATATGACCCCGTACCTGCCCGTACGCCCCATACCGCACGCATCGTGGGAATGCTCCCACCAGGCGGTCTGGGAGGCAGACGGCATCATCGTGGACACGCCCGACTTCATGCCGTGGGCGGAATCCGTCGAAGGGGTGCGCGAAGCAGCCGAGCAGTTCGCCAACCGCAACGGGTTCTAGCCGTCTATGTTGCTCAAGGCGAAGCCGCCAAGGCTCAACAGCGCCAAACCGGGCAGCCGCGCGCGGCGCTAGTCCCTGCGGCCAAACAGAGAGAGCAGGCGCAGGAACACGTTGAGGATGTCCAGATAGAGCTCGATGGCATACCACAGCGCATTGGACAGCGTAGGCACCGCCGTGGTGGCACGGAACACGTCATAGCCGATAAACCCGCAGAACAGCAGAATCACGGCGACATCGGTAAGCGTCTGCTGCACACCCATGATAGCGAGCACCAGCTCGATCACGATAATCGAGAGCAGCCCGACTACGAGCACGCCCTGGATACGCGCGAAGGCATTAGGGAACATGATGCCCGCCGCGCCGAAAATGATCATGATGCCCGCCGTCGCCGAGAACGCGAGCGAAATGGCATCCATGTCATACGCGCCGAGCACAAGCGCGGTGGTAAATCCAAAGGTCAGCGTGAACATCGCATACCCAATGAGCCCGAGGGCCAGGCTCTCCTTGCTGCGCGCGATGCTCATCACGATGATGCCGCCAAAGCTACCTACCAAGCACCCCACCATGAACAGCGTGGGGTTCTGCATAAGAAAGCGTACGAACGCGTAGGTGCCCGTAATGCTCGAGCACACCGCCATGACGACGAACGAAAGCACGATGAACCCAGTGAGCACTGCGTTATACAGGCGGCGGGAGATGACCTTGGGGGCAAGGGCTTCCTGAGAAAAGGGGCTGTCGTAGCGTTGCTCGTAGCGTTCGACTTCGTTCATAAGATTCTCCGATCAACGTGGCCGAGCCTATCGCCCGATTTGCACAGTGTACCCTATCTGCCCCTGCGATTACCGCACTTGCTCAGTTTGATGCGCGCAAACGCCCAGGTGCACCAACGGCACACGGAACCCAGCGCATTTCCGCTCGGCATGACGAGCCCATCGCATCAGTGGAGCTCAAGCATGCCGGTGTACAGCTGGTAATAGCGACCGCGCTGAGCAAGCAGCTCGTCATGGCTGCCGCGCTCCACTACGCGCCCGTGCTCGAGCACGATGATGGCGTCGGCGTCGCGCACGGTGGAAAGCCGATGGGCGATGACGAACGTGGTGCGCCCACGCATGAGTTGATCCATGCCGCGGCCGATGAGCATCTCGGTGCGCGTGTCGATGCTCGATGTCGCCTCGTCCAAGATAAGCACCGGCGGGTCGGCCACGGCGGCGCGCGCGATGGCGAGCAGCTGGCGCTGCCCCTGGCTCAGGTTCGCGCCGTCAGATGTCACCATGGCGTCATACCCCTGCGGCAGGCGCCGGATGAAGCTGTCGGCGTTGGCTATCTTCGCTGCGGCGCGCACCTCTTCGTCGGTGGCGTCGAGCTTGCCAAAACGGATGTTGTCGGCGATCGTCCCGGTAAACAGGTGCGTGTCCTGCAGCACGATTCCTAAGCTCCTGCGCAGAGAATCCTTCTCGATGTTCTTCACATTAATGCCGTCGTAGGTGATCTCGCCATGCTGCACGTCGTAGAAGCGGTTGACGAGGTTCGTGATGGTCGTCTTCCCCGCGCCCGTCGAACCCACGAAGGCGATCTTCTGTCCCGGCTTGGCAAAGAGGTTGATGCCGTGAAGCACCTCATGCTCGTCTTCATAGCCGAAGCTCACGTCGTGGAAGCGCACGTCTCCGCGCAGCGGGATGAGGCCTGTAGCGAGCACGGTGCCGTCCGCCCCGCGCGCCGTCGTCTGCGCGATGGCGCCCTGTTGCGCAGCAGGCGGCGTCATGGGTTGCGCGAAACGATGCGCCGCCTCTGCGGCGGGCTCCGTCGCCTCGTCGCCCGAGGGCGACGCATGCGCGGCCACCGGTACCAAAGACCCCCACGCACCGATGCCGTATCCGTCGGGCACCTGCCAGCCCCACGAGCTCTGACCGGTGCGCACCAGGCGCACGCGCCCCTCGTCCACCTCGGGCTGCTCATGCATGGCGGAAAACACGCGCTCGGCACCGGCAAGCGCCGAGAGCAGGAAGTTCGACTGCTGCGTAAACTGGTTGATGGGCATCGCCGTTTGCCGCACGAACACCAAATAGCTTGCGAGCACGCCCACGTCGGTCAGGCCCGAGATAGCCATCCAGCCGCCGAGCACGGCCACGATCGCATAGTTCACATAGCTGATGGAAACGACCGCCGGAATCATCGACGCGGCGTAGGACTGCGCGCTCGTTCCCTCCACGCGCAGGCGCTCGTTCTTCTCGTAAAACGCGCCGAGGTTCGCATCCTCGTGGTTGAACACCTTGATGACCTTCTGGCCGGCCACCATTTCCTCAATGTACCCATCAAGCTCGCCCAGCACGCCTTGCTGTCGCCGATAAAACGACCTGCTTTTCTTCGTGGAATACCCGATATAGGCGAACATGCACACATACCCCAGCACCACGATGAGTGAAAGCTGCCAGTTGAGCACGAAGATCATGATGAGCGTGCCCACGATCTGGATGAAGTTCTGGATGACCACGGCGAAGCTGTTGTTCATGGCCTCGGCGACGGTGTCCACGTCGTTGGTGAAATAGCTCATCACGTCGCCCCGGTTATGCGTGTCGAAATACCGCAGGGGCAGCGTTTGGATGTGCGCGAACAGATCGCGTCGAATATCGACGAGCACCTTCTGCGCCGCGCGCACCATCACCTGCGTGTAGGCGAACGCAGCGACCACGCCTATCACGTAAATTACCGCGGTGAGGAGAACGCCGCGCACGAACCGGTCGAACTCACCGCTTGCGAGGGAATCGACCACCGGGCGGATCATGTACGTGCCAAGCAGGGTCGCCGTTGCGGAGATTGTCACGAGCACGGCAACGAGCAGGAAGAGCAGCTTGTGCTCGCCCAGATACGAAAGGAGCTCACGGCAGGTTGCGAAAAGGTTCTGCGGCTTGTTACCCGGTGCAGCCATCAGCGATCACCCCCGGCAGCGCTCGATGAGGACGCGGGAGAAAAAACGGACGCAGCGGGCGCCTCGGCGCAGGACGTCGCGACGGAAGCGGGCGCCACGACGCTCGACCCCTCGCCTTCACCGTTTCCGCTATTCACCTGCGAATCGTGAATCTCCCGGTAGATGCTACTGCTTGCAAGCAGTTCGGCATGTGTGCCCACGGCATGCACGCGCCCGTCGTCGAGCAGCACAATCTGGTCGGCATCCTGCACGGAACTCACGCGCTGCGCGATGATGATCTTCGTAACGCCCGTGAGCTGGCGCAGACTCGCGCGAATCTCCGCATCGGTCGCGGTATCGACCGCGCTCGTGGAATCGTCGAAGATGATCACCTTCGGGTTCTTGAGGAGCGCGCGGGCGATGCACAAGCGCTGCTTCTGCCCGCCCGAAACGTTCACGCCGCCCTGCCCCAAATCGTATTCGAGCCCGCCGGGAAGCCGGTCGAGAAACTCATCCACCCGCGCCCGCTGGCATGCCGTATGCAGCTCGTCCGCCGTCGCGTTGGGGTTGCCCCAACATAGGTTCTCACGTACCGTGCCCGAGAAGAGCACGTTTTTCTGCAGCACGATCGAGACCGCGTCGCGCAAACACACCAAGTCATAGGTGCGTACGTCGTGCCCGCCTACAAAGACCGCACCCTCGGTGGCGTCGTAAAGCCGCGGGATGAGCTGGACGAGCGTCGTCTTGCCCGAACCGGTTCCGCCCAGAACGCCTATCGTCGCGCCCGCGGGAATCGTCAGGTTCACACGCTCGAGCGAATACTCCTGAGCGTCTGCCCGGTACTTGAACGAGACATCGCGAAACTCGATCGACCCGTCCGGCACCTCGGTGCGCGTCCGGTCTAGCGACGCAAGGTCGATCGGCTCATCCAGCACCTCGCAGATGCGGTGAACGCTCGCGAGCGAGCGCGTGATGAGCAGGAACACGTTCGAGATCATGATGAACGAATTCAAGATCTGCATCACGTATGAAAGGAAGCCGGTGAGCTCGCCCACCTCGAGCGTATCGGCAAGGATCATCTGGCCGCCGAACCACATGATGAGCGTGGTCGCGGTGTACAGCGACAGGTAGAGCGCCGGCATGTTGAGCACCGCGAACCGAAACGTGCGCTCGCTCGTCTCTGCAAGCCCCTCGTTCACCTGGCGAAACTGCTCGCATTCATAATCGCCGCGCACGTACGCTTTCACCACGCGCACCGCGGTGAGCATCTCTTGCACCACGTCGTTCAGCCTGTCAACGGTCGACTGCAGCACGCCGTAGAGCGGTCGCACGTGGTGGATGATGAACACGAGCATGATGGTCATGAGGGGAGATATGCCCACGAATACCAAGGCAAGCGTGGCGTTGAGATAAAACGCGAGGCCAAACCCGATGATAAGCATGACCGGCCCGCGCACCATAGGGCGAAACCCCGCGTTGATAGCGTTTTGGATGACCGTCACATCGGTGGTCATGCGGGTCACGAGCGACGACGTCTCGAAATGGTCGAGGTTGGCGAAGCTGTACTCCTGAACGCGCTCGTACTCGGCCGCGCGCAGGCGCGCGCCCAACCCATAAGACGCCCGTGCCGCGAAGCGCGCGTAGAGCGCCCCGGTGATGAACGCGAGCACGGCGCAGGCAATCATGTAGAAGCCCTGGCGAAGCATGAAATCGAGGTCATGGTTCGCCACGCCCACGTCGATGATATCGGCCATGAGCAGGGGAATAGCCATCTCGAGGGCGCCCTCGACGATGAGGAACACAACGCCTAAAACGGCGTCGCGCGTATAGGGACCGAGGTAGCCGATGATGCGCCTGAGCTCATACACGGGCGATCACCCGGTTTCCATAGATGCAGACCCTTGTGTGACCATGAGCTCTTCTCGCAAATAACCCGATCATCCGTGAGATGTTGGTGCGACTGAGCCGACTCGGCTCCTCCATCTCGGTTCATCTCCCCCGTTGCTGCCACGCCGTGTTTCTACACGCTGATTTTCGCAGTGCGACACGTCAAGTATTAGGGTGTTCACGTTTCTCTGTCAATCTCGCCTGCCGCGCTTCGCGCCGTGGGCGGCGACAATGTGCTCGAAACCACCTCAAAGCGGCAAGCAGGCGGTATGCGTAACACCTATGAGATATCGTCTCCGGCGCAACAGCGGAAAACCTCCCCGAAACGCGCCGCGCCGC
>CAZUYD010000048.1:0-7406 GCA_964624825.1 uncultured Enorma sp.
GGTGTCTTGTGCCCATACGCCCGAAACGGACGTATTCCCGAGATGGGGTTGGCCGTAGGTATGCCAACAGCTACAGCAATACACACAAGAGGGTGTTCTAGGCGACCTTGCGCGAAAGAGAAGCGCAATGTGTGACACCTCCGTTGTTATCCTGCAAGCAAATCGGAATCATTAACCACGTTTTGGCCTAAAACCTTCGGAATCGCAATGGCAGTAAAAGACCCGCAATGGTTCGCTCCGTCGCGGGTCTTGTTCTAAGCGATGCCGGCGTGTATGTCATCCGCTTAAGTTAATAACATTGGGCGTTTCCCCCGGCTTTCTCTGTGTTAGGGGGCGAGTCACGCGCGAGCTCAGCATCTTCATAGGCGGATCTGGAAGCGACAACCTGAGGGGCAGGTGCCACCTCCTCGCGCCCGTGCTCCGCGAGCAGGGCGAGGACGCATCCGAGGGCGCCCGCCTGTACGGGCGCTCGCTCGCAGGGAAGGGGATGCCCGGCATCCCGTCCCACGCCTTCCCGTCGCTGAACGGCCGCGACGCGGAAGCGCCTTATCGGCTTCCCGTTCGGCAGGCCGGCGCGCTTCCGGTGCTTCGATACCGCCGAGGTCTACTGCGCCGACGGGCGGAGGCCGGTCGCGAAGGCGATTCGCAAGGCCGTCGGCTGCGCCCTCGCGAAGGACGCGGCGCTGCAGGCTGGCTTCTTCCTCAGGCTGCGGGCTCAGCCAGGTCGCGGGCTGCATCTGCACGATGGAGCTGACCGCCCTCGAGCACGCCGGCAAGGCGTCCACCGCTACCGACGAGAAGCTCTTCGGCTCCTGGTCGCAGCTCCCATTCCCGCAGTTCAAAAACTTGTTTCGTCTGAATCGGATGAAACCTTTTCTCGCAGACGAAAACGCTCAGGGCGGGATTATTTGCGGCGCCTAAGGGGTCGTGCAGGTTGACCGTAAAGCCGTGATGACGAGCATTTCTTTAAAGCGACTACTTCCTCGCCACGGCAATACAAGCCGTCGTCCCGATACGGCGCCATTGCACGTCGTTGAACCAGGTACCCAGAATCGCGCGCATTTCCGACTCGGAATAGATGCGCACATCGTCTTCATTAGCATAGGGAATCCATGCGTTCATGATCGCGCGTGCGGGCGCGGGCTGCCAAACGTCGCCTACCACAAGCGCGCCGCCTCGTTTAAGAACGCGCCACATCTGAAACGCCGCCTTTTTAGGATCTGGGCAGTGATGGAACGAGTCGTTGCACCAACGCGGCGTCGAATGAGCTGTCTGGGAAGGGCAGCCCTTCCATATCGGCCAAAGAAACGTTAGCCCTTCCGGCGAGCCTTTTCTTTGCCGACTCCAGCATCTTCGGCGAAAGGTCGACGCATGTAAGACGGGCGCTGGCAATCTCTTCCAGCATCGCTTCGGCGAGCGCGCCGGTTCCACAGCCCAGGTCAAGCAGTCGGGGCGAGTCGATACCTTCGACGTCGCTCTTTACCGTGGCGATCACATGAGGGTAGAGGGTCCGCGCATGGGAGCCGTGCATGTCAGCATCGTAGGTAGCGGCCTGCACGTCAAATGCATCCCGCGATTTGCCTTTCAAGACTTTTGCCGTCTTCTCGTCCGGTGTCCTCATCTTGGTTCCTTTCTTATTATTGAGCAATGTTCAATATTCTTTGCAAAAAGAAGCGCCGGCATGAACCGGGGTTGGTTCTTGGGACTATCTCCTAAATTCAGCGACAAGCGCCTTGAGGTAATGCCTTGCGGTGGCGGTCGCCCCTTCGTCGGGCATGCCAAGGCCCGAGGCGAGCCCGACGCATGAGTAGACCATCATCGAGGAAAGTGCCTCCGCATCGCCCGGTTCGGCTCCGCGCAACGCTGCGTCGCGCTCGAGCGCCGCGCATAGATGCGGCTGGACGGCTTCACAGATACCGAGCGAAAGGCGGTCATGCAGCGCCCCGTCACTATTCTCATGAAAGAACTCGCGATAGGGAAACGCATCGTGGTCGGTCATAACGTCAATCGCGCGGTCGATCTTCTCGTCGAGCGAAAGCGATCTGTCATCCAGTATCGCACAGGCCGCCTCAGCGCAGCGGCGCGAGTACGCACCGATCGCCTCATCGAACATGCGCTGTTTAGAGTCGAAGTAGTGATACGCGAGCCCCGGTGCCACGCCCGCTTCGCGCGCGACCGACCGCACCGACACATTGTCGTATCCCCTCTCCGCAAAAAGCCGCATCGCCGTGGCAAGCAACTCCTCCTTGCGCTCTTCCGGTGCTTTGACCACTCTTGTCATGACCGCACCTCCTTCTGCCAGCATGGTATCCGCTCAGCATGGTATCTCATCATTGAACATTGGTCAATAATTGCGCAAAACGAACCCTTAATTGCGCAAAACGAACCCGTACGAGGTTTTCGCGTCTCGTGCTCATGCGGCGCGCATTTATGCATCTTTATCGCAACGCGCGGCATGCCCATCGCAATGCATGGCGCAGGTTGGGTAGGATGCACAATTGTAAGGGGGCTTGGGTCGGTTGCCCGCCGGTCCGAAGAATACGTTCGCACCCCGCTACGACGAAGGAGATTGCTATGCGCAAAGAAGCGATTGTGTCGAAAAAGGCGCCTGCAGCGCTGGGGCCATATTCATCGGCGGTGAAGGTGGGCGATACGCTCTATCTTTCGGGTCAGTTGGGCATTGACCCGGCGTCTGGCGAGTTGCGCGAGGGTGTTGAGGCGCAGGCGCATCAGGCGATGGAGAATATCGCGGCGGTGCTTGCCGATGCCGGCGCCAGCTTCGAGAACGTGGTGAAGATGACGGTGCTCCTGGCGGATATCGATGACTTTGCCGCGGTGAACGAGGTATACGGGAGCTTCCTTGCCGAGCCCTATCCGGCGCGCAGCGCATTCCAGGTTGCCGCCATCCCTAAGGGCGCCCGCGTGGAGATCGAGGCCATCGCCGTCCTGTAAGGTGGTGGCCTGTCACCTGGTGCTAGACCACCGCTGTGTGCGGAAAGAGCGCGCAGAAGCGGGACGGCGTGGGCGCGGTGATGCAAACCGCCTCATTCGATACGGGGTCGTCGAACGCGATGCGCCGTGCGTGGAGCATGAGCCCGCGCGCATCGGGTGCGCCGTACAGCGCGTCACCGAGAAGGGGAGCGCCCGCGTGGGACAGATGCACGCGAATCTGGTGCTTGCGTCCAGTGTTCAGAAGGATGTCCAGAAGGGTTAGGCGGTTCCTGCCAAGATGCGTTCGAGCAAGTACGCGCGCTTGCGTGCATGCCGGTTTGCCGGTGCGGCTGACGCGCATACGGCGCGCGTCGTGGCGGTCGCGGCCGATCGTCCAATCAAAGGCGCGCTGGCTCCACGGAACGTCCTCGCGCACGACGGCAAGGTAGCGCTTCTCAATGCGTCGCTCAGCGATGAGCCGGTCGTATGCGCCCTGCGTTCGCTTGCGGTGGGAGAAGAGCACGATGCCCGAGGTATCTCGATCGAGGCGCTGCAGCGCCTGCAGTTCGGTGGCGTGGCTTGCGGGAATGCCGGCAACGCGGCCGGCGGCGATTGCATCTCGTACGGAATCGGTCAGCGTGCGCGATCCCGTTCCGTCATCGTGGACGATGATGCCGGCTGGTTTGTCCACGGCAATGAGCGCGTCGCTCACATAGAGCACGGATGGCTCGCAGGCATCATCGTAATGAAGCGAGCCGGCGGTAGCGTTTTGGGATACCGTCGGAGCGCCATCGCGCACACCGGCAGCGCGTCGGGACGGCGTCGATCCGGCATTCGTTCCGGATGCGCCGCCGTTTGCGCGAGACAGCTGCATGCTAGTCAACCCCTACGAAGAGGCACCCGCTTGACGTGCCCTTTTGCCGCGGCGCGGGATGGTGCCCTGCTGCTGCGGCATCGAGTGCCCTGCGCGTGCGAGAGACCTGGGCGGCAAGCTCGTCGGGTGAAAGCAGGGTGCCGTCAACCAGAAACCGCGACACCCCGGCGGCATGGAGCTCGGCGATCTGCGGCGTAAGGTCGAGCGCGTAAGCGTCATACAGGCGTGAGCGGCCATGGATGTCTGTTCGAACGGGCAGCAGCTTGTCGTCGATGTTGTGAAGCAGCAGCGGTTGCGTGCGCAGCGTGCAGCGATTGCAATCGTGCATGCAGGCATCGGCGACCTGCAGAATGCAATGCTCGCTCGTCATGACGCGCGGCTTGCCGTATACCATGATGCCGAGCGGCACGGGTGATGCGGGCGCCCACTCCTTGATTTCTGCCAGCGAGAGCTCGGGGGAGAGCCACGCGCCGCGCGCGCCCTGCTGGACAAGGAATGCAAGGCACGCGGCGCTGTGCACCGGAATGCACGAACGGAGCTCCGCCGCCGCGCCCCGCGTTGCCGCCAGCGCGAGCTCAGAGATGTTGCCCACCGCGAGCGGCTCGTCGGGACGGATCCACGGGTCGAGCCGTTCGTGGTCGCGCGCGCGGCACACCTCATCCAAGATGGGAACGATGCCGCAGCTTGCAGCATGCGGCGGTGTGATGCCCGCGGCATCAAGGTCGTCGGTCGTCATGTAGATGCGCGCGGCGCCGGCATCGCGCGCGGCGTCTGCCGCATCGAGCGAGGTCGCAACCGCGCAGAGCACGGGCTCGCCCCCATCGCTTAGCATCGCCGCTTGCGTGGCGGTGCGCGGCGGCGTTGGGTACACGTGTGATGGCGTCGGGTAAGCTTGCGGTGCCGACGGCAGGCTCACTCGCTTTGCAGCGTTCTCCGCATCTGCATAAGGTGCCAGAATAGCCCGCTCAAGCGCCTTGCATGCGTCGGCGCGCACGCGGTGCACGGCGGAAAATCCCATGCCGCAGCCCTCGTCTAGCTCAATTGCGCACAAAACCATCTCGAACGGCGTAGATCCCATACGACCTACGTGCTCTTCCAGCTCGGCGGCGGTCACGGCGCGCGTGCGCGCAGCCTCCACCGTGAACCCGGTGGCATGTGCATGGACGGACGGAGTATCTGCACAGGAGAGCTCTACCCGGAACGGCTCGCCCAGCCGCGCCCGTACGCGCGCGCGTACCGCCCGCTTGCGCGGCACAGCTCGCTTGATGACGCGATCGGCGCGGTCTATAGCCGCTTGGCTGCGGATAACGCGCACGCGCCACCCGACGATCACCGGGCGCGGCACCTCCACATCAAGCGTTTCGCCGGCAACAGCATCGCGGCGGGCGAGCGTGGTCAGAAACGTGTCGGGGTTGGCGTCATCGCGCAATTCAAGCAGGTCGCCGTCTCCGACCGGTGCGTCGAGCGCAAGCTGGGCGGTGCCGGCAGGCCCTTTGATCTCGGCGCGCATGCGCTCGCCTTTGGTGAGCGGCCGGTGCGCGGTGAACCCGGCCACGCGCCCGACCGTCTCGCCGCGGTTATTCGAGCGCTCATAGCTCATCATCGCGTCGCCAGAGTCGCCATCTTGGTAGGCGTGCGTGAAGTCGCGATTAAAGCAGCGCTTGAGTTGTCGCGTGCGCGCCGCGCGTTCCTCTGCGCTCGGCATGCGGCCGGCAAGCACGTCATCGAGCTCCTGGCGGTACGCATCGGTTATCGCATACACGTAGTCTGCGGCCTTCATGCGCCCTTCGAGCTTGAGTGCCGCCGCGCCCGCCTCGACCATGCGGGGGAGCAGCTCGACGGTGTTGGTATCGCGCGGGCACAGCGGCCGTCCCCGCCCCGGGGCAGAGACCGCGCGTCCCGTCTCGTCCTCTAGTTCGTAGGGGAGGCGGCACGGCTGGGCGCACATGCCGCGATTCGCCGAGCGCCCGGCTTGGCAGAAGCTCGAGAGCAAACAGATGCCGGAATAGCTGAAGCAGATCGATCCGTGAGCAAATACCTCGAGGTCGATGCCGGGGCATGCGCTATGAATCCGAGCGATCTCGTCGAGGGAAAGCTCGCGTGAGAGCGTTACGCGGTCGGCTCCCGCCCGCTCGCACCAGGCGACGCCGCGCGCGTCATGGATGTTCGCCTGAGTGGATATATGGGTTTCGATGTGCGGCATGAGGCGACGAACTTCGGCGAAGAGCCCCCAGTCCTGGATGATGAACGCGTCTGCGCCTAAGCTGGCGCAGCGCCGCACAAGCTCGAGGGCATCCGGCAGCTCGCGCTGCTTGATGACGATGTTGACGGTCACATATACCCGCGCGCCGGCAAGGTGCGCGGTGCGGCAGGCTTGTGCAAACGACTCGTCGGTGAAGTTTTCCGCCTTGCGGCGCGCGTTGAACGATCCCATGCCCAAATAGATAGCGTCTGCGCCAGCGGCAAGCGCGGCTGCGAAGGCACCAGGGCTTCCCGCGGGAGCGAGCAGCTCGACAGGCTTGCTCGGGCACGTTTGATGTGCGGGCGCCGACGGGGGTTTTGGGCAAGATGCAAGATGGGGCGCTGGTTGACCGTCTGCCGGCTGCGGCACCGTTTGGGAAGCCCGCTGGAGCGGTGTCATCGCTGCTGGTTGATATGTGGGATGCGAAGAACCCATGGAAGCTGCTCCGAATTCGACGAAACATGACGCGCGTGCGTTTCAGCTTGCATTGAACCATGCGCGCCGGGCAGAATCAATGCGTACCGTGCGGGTTGTGCCGCCGCCGCATGCGCAGCGCACAACGGCGTTCAATTGTAGCGCGTAGGAGCCGGCCGTAGCTCCCAATGCGATACCCACGCGCGCTCGGCATGCTGAAGCAAAGCCATAATGATAAATGCGCTGGCTTGCATGCTAGATGCGCTGGTCTACATGCCGTTCTTTTCCCGTGCCGCGCCTTCATCGGGATCGTTGGGGTCATCGGTGAGCTGGTCTGCATGCTCCTCCCTTGTTGCTTCCCGCCCATCGGTTGCCGGCAGCGCTTCGTCGGCCGCATAGACCGCTTGTCGTCAAGGTCGCTTAGCCATTTGCCTGTCAGCCAACAACGCTTCGTTGCCGCGTAGGCCTCTTGTGCAACGTGCGTCCTTACGGCCATCTCGCCTTGGGTTTTGCTGCTTGCGGCACATTTTTTTTGCACATAATTCTGCTCGAATTTTGAACCAAATTGGTAATTAACAGCTGTTCGTGGATTCGAATAATAAAAGATGGCGAAGCAAGGTGTACCTGCGTTCTTGGAACGGAGGAGATCGATGAAGCTCAACAGTCGGCAAATTCAAACGATTCATATGCTCTCACAGACTGCGGGCGGACTTGCGCTTTCCGCAGTAGCCAAGGAGCATGGCATCTCCCTGCGCACGGTCTACTATGACCTCAACGCCATAAACGAGTTCTGTACGGAACACGACCTTGGCCAAGTTCACGTGGTCGATCATCGTCTCGTGGGCGGCAATGCGCTGCCCTGAAGCCTGCGTGTGGCGCTCTCTCGTTTCTGGCCACTCGGAAGACGCCCAGCTCATGAACGATATGATAGTTCATGTCGCTATG
>CAZUYD010000049.1:0-6947 GCA_964624825.1 uncultured Enorma sp.
CCGCGGGTGAGCATCGTCGTCACCGGGGTGCTGATGAGCTGCCCCAAATAGAAGAAGGTGTTGATTAGGCAGGTCGCCAACGGCGCGAGCCGTGCGCGGTTTACCAGCAGCGGGGCGAGCACGAACATCGGCGCCATCACGATGCCTCCGGGAAACACCGCCGAGCCCACCACGTTGAGCACATAGGCCGCATCTCCCGTAAGGTGCGGCAGCGTGATGCAAACCGCCAGCGCGCCCACCGCACCCAGCATCGCCACGGCGTAGGGCTTGCCCGTCTTGCCCACGATGATGCCCGCGATGACCGACATCGGAATGCCCACCAGACCATTGAGACTCGTGAGTAGATTCGCAAGCTCACCCGAGAGCCCGTAGTAGGTGAAGAGCTGCGGATAGCAGGTGATCAGCGAATAGAGCACGAAGGTCAGGCAGAGCATCGCCAGGCAGAGCGCGACGAGCGGCCTGCTCGAACACACAGCGGCTATATCGGCTACAAGCGACGCCTGCGGGGGCTGCTCACGGTGCGACGGTGCATCGCCCGGGGCTTGCGGCTCGGATACCATCGCGAATACGAGCACGGCTGCCACCGCCCCGATCGCCGCGACGATCCACCAGAGGCTCTTCACGCTGCCAAGCGCTTGTACGATGGGAAGCCCCGTGCTGGTGGCAAGAAACGTCGCGATGGGCGTCGCCGTCATGAAGATGCCCGTCGCGATTCCCACGTTCGGCCCGCTGAACCAGCGGTTGATGAGGTCGATGCCAACCGGGAGCATAAACACCGCGGCGATGCCCTCAACGATGCGCGCTGCCAGCAGGGCGGGAAAACTCGCGGCGAAGGCGCCGAGCACGTTGCCGCACTCAATGGCCCCGAGCACCACCAGCAGCATGCGCCTGGAGCCGAACCGCGCGATGAAGCTCGCCCCCGGCACCGAGAGCACGATGCCGGCGACCGTGAATACGCTAGTGAGCCAGGCCGCATCGGTCGTGGAGACATCGAGCGCTGCAGCAAGCTCGGATAGAATCGGGGTGGTCTTGAGCTGCGAGAACCCGATTGTCATGCCGCAGAGCATGAGCACGGAAAACATCATCCAGCAGCGCGCGGAATCACGCACGGGCGCCGGATGCTCTGACGCGTGCGACGTAGACGGCGGACGCGTGGCGGCGGGCGCAAAAGACCGATCTGCCCGAAAACGGATCGCCATATAAAACCCTCGCTTTCTGGCCATAGACACGGGCGGGGCGCAGCACGCTGAGAGACCTGCCGGTGGCCGTTGAGGCCACCGCGCGACGCGGCGCGCCCCAAGAGCCACGGGTGCGTCCGCTAGATGCGCTCGACGGTGCCCTCCCAGGAGTCGAGCTTCCTGGCGCGGGCGGAGTCGTCGAACCAGTGCCTGGTCACGGTTTTGGCGCGCGTGTAGAAGCGGAACCCGTCGGCGCCCAGCACGTGCTGGTCGCCGAAGAAGGAGTCCTTGTTGCCGCTGAACGGGTAGTAGGCGCTCGGCACCGGGATGCCCACGTTGACGCCCACCATGCCGCCGTCGGTGTCCAGCTCGAAGCGGCGGGCGTAGTAGCCGTCCTGCGTGAAGATGCAGCTGCCGTTCGCGAAGGGGCTCGCGTTCATGACCGCGACGCCCTCGTCGTAGCCGCGCACGCGCTTGACGCACAGGACCGGGCCGAAGATCTCGTCGCGGCCGATGGACATGTCCTCGGTCACGCGGTCGAAGATCGTGGGCCCGACGAAGTAGCCGCCCTCGCAGCCCGAGGGGACCTCAGGGTCGCGGCCGTCGAGCACGAGCTCGGCGCCCTCCTCGACGCCCCGCTCGATCCAGCCGAGCACGCGCCGCCGGTGCTCCTCGGAGACCACCGGGCCCAGGTCGGTCTCGGGATCCCAGGCGCGGCCGATCCTGAGCGCGGCGGCCTTCTCGGCGAGCAGCGCCACGAACTCGTCGGCGATGGACTCCTGCACGCACACCGCGGGCAGCGCCATGCACCGCTCGCCCGCGCAGCCGAACGCGGAGTTGATGATCGCGGAGGCCGCGGCCTCCATCTCGCAGTCCTCGAGCACCAGCGCGTGGTTCTTGGCCTCGGTCTGGGCCTGGACGCGCTTGCCGTTCGCGCCGCCCCTGGCGTAGACCTCCCTGCCGACGCGCGTGGTGCCCACGAAGGTCACGGCCTTGACGCGCGGGTCGGTGAGCAGGGCGTCGCTCTCGCGGTGCGTGCAGGTCACGAGGTTCACCACGCCGGCGGGGAAGCCCGCCTCCTCGTAGAAGAGCTCTAGCATGCGCATGGAGGTGAGCGGGGTGGGGGTCGCCGCCTTGAGCACCACCGTGTCGCCGCAGGCGACCGCGAGCGGCACCATCCAGCCCCAGGGGATCATGGCGGGGAAGTTGAACGGCACGATGCCCGCCACCACGCCGAGCGGCGCGCGGTAGGTGGAGCAGTCGAAGCCCGTGGTCACCTGCAGGGCGCCCGACCCCTGGATGGCGAGGGGCAGCGCGCAGGCGAGCTCGGTGGGCTCGAGCGCCTTCAGGACGTCGCCGCGGCTCTCGTTGAGGTTCTTGCCGTGCTCGCGCGCGCAGAGCTCGGCCAGCTCGTCCAGGTGCTCGCTGATGACGTTGCGCCACCTGAAGAGGTACTGGACGCGCTTCGAGATCGACACCCTCGACCAGCTCTCGAACGCCCGCTGCGCCGAGTCGATCGCCTCGGCCACCTCGTCGGCGGTGCAGCGCGGGACCTCGGCCATGACCTCGCCGGTGGACGAGTTCGTCACCGGGACGTAGGCGTCGGTTTTGGACTCGCGCCACTCGCCGTAGACGCAGTACTTCTTCCGTTCGACTGACATAGAGCATCCTTTCGCTTCACGTTTGTACTGAAAACCCAGTGTGCTGCGCCTACCGCAGGCGATAGACGTGGTTGTAATCAGCGGGGTCGTTATAGAGCGTGTGCTGCGCACCCAGATAGCGCACAACGGGCAGCTGGGCGAGGTAGCGCGGGATATGGTCGTACATGGGCATATCCTCGGGTGCAGGCTCGTGGAACTCGACGGTGCCTGCGCAGAGCTGCGTCTGCTTGTTCATAAGGGCGTAAGGGTAGCCCTCGGGCTTTTCCCATGCGGCCGGGTTGAACGTGGGATAGCTCGCGTCCGCACCCGCCAGATGCGACCACGACCCCTTCTCGGGCGTCGCCTGGATGTACTTCCAGTTGATCTTGCCCTCCGACTCGCGCTGGATGCGCTGCATGCGCTCCGCATCCTCCGGTGCCGCATCGAGGTCGATGCGCACGTCGAGGAACTTGAAGCCCCAGTCGGAGGCGATGCAGTGATAGCGACGGTCGTTATGGATGAACCGCGGGATGTCCGCATAGATCTTGCTGTAGCCCATGAGGTCGCGGCCGCCCATGATGGGCTCGGCGTGGTTCTCGTACATCACCAAGATGAGGTCGCCGCGCACGTGGTCGCGCTCGCCGTCGAAGCGCACCGGCGTGGAGATGTTGATGAGGTTATAGCTGTTGCCTGCAAAGTTCCCGATGTTGGCGAAGCTGCAGAACGCCACCGAGAGCACGGGTTCCGCAAGCGTGAAGCCGGCGGGCAGCAGCGCCTCGAGCAGGGCCGGGTCGGTTTCGAACATAACGGTGACAGCTTCGACGTCAGCCGGTTTGTTGAGGTGGTAGACGCCCGTCTCGTCTGGGTTCTTCACCGGGGAGGGACCGAAGAACACGGGCATCTCATAGATTCTGTCGTTTTGAAACGCGAATCCCATGCGAGAGTCGCCCCTTTCTCTTGAGGAGGGTTTCGGGCTTTTCGGGCTGCGCTACCCGATTGCGGTCAGGCCGCCGTCCGGGTAGATCGTGGAGCCTGTCACGAAATCGGATGCAGCGGACGCTAAAAAGATGGCCGGACCCTTGCAATCCTCGGGATACCCGATGCGCTGGGCAGGCATGGATTTCGCAAGCGCGTTGCGCTCGCGCTCATCGTCTGGCAGCAGGCCGACCATCATGGGCGTGTAGGTGATGGTGGGGCCGATGGCGTTGACCTGGATATTCGGGCCAAGGTCCGAGGCGTACGCCTTGGTGAGCATCTCGACCGCGCCCTTGGTGGCGCAGTAGCCGACGTTTCCCATGCCGCCGTTGCCCACGGCGCGCACGCCGCGCACGGAGCTCACGTTCACGATCTTGCCGTGGACGTTGTTCTCCTTCATGTATCTGCCGAAGTGCTTGCAGGTGAACATCAGCGACTTCACGTTTGCGTCGAACATGGCGTCCCAGTCGTCCTCGGGAAACTCGGTGCCCGGATGCTTGCGGTTGAATCCCTGGGAATTCACAAGAATATCGACGGTGCCCATCTGGTCGAGCGCCGCGGCGAGCAACGCCTCGACATCGGCCTCGCACGATGCGTCGCCGGCGATGTGCAGAATATCCGCACCACATGCATCTTTGATCTCTGAGGCCGCGCGCTCAAGCGAAGCCTTCTTGCGACCCGAGATCATCACCTGTGCACCGGCCTCGGCCAGCCCTTCGGCGATCGCCTGGCCGATTCCCCCGGCGCCACCTACGACCACCGCCTTCTTGCCGGTAAGATCGAAGAGGTTGGTTGCCATCTCAAGCTCCTTTCAACGTTTCAACGCGTTTTCCGTAATCTGATGCGACTCCTAGACTTGCGGCGGTAGCAGTACCACGAGCATCTGGCACGATACTTGGCCGTTGTTCTGAATGCCCTTCTTGGTGTTGGGGCCGCAATGGAAGGAATCACCTGCATGAAGGGTCGTTTTCGTGCCGTCTTCACATTCGATGTCCATCTCGCCCTCGACGATGTAATAGATGCTTTCGAGCGGATTCGACCCGAATTCGCACCCTCCACCCGGAAGAAAGTGGGAAAGCCCCATGACCAGACGGCCGTCGTTGACGTCTTCGGGGTTATGCAGGCGCGTGGGCCGCATGTCGTAGTGCCCCGGCGCCTCGTAGAACGTGGCCTCATCCTTGCGGACAATCTTGTAGCTCATCTGCTCCTCCTTGGTCTTCGCGGAGAGCCGCCTCTGGGGTTGCTGCTCCGTAGTCGCCGGTTCGCCGTCTTGGCTCTTCGGGACGTCCCTCGTACTCGGCACAGATGCATAGAGCATTCTTCAGAATGCATAATTTTGATAGTATTATTCAGATACACCGCTGAAACCAACTGAAGTAATAGGCTCCCTATGGCCGCTCTATGCTTGTGGTTAGATGACCATATCCCATCTCACCTGCCATCCGTTATCCGATGGCTTCATTCTATAGAGTGCATATTTTCGCGTGAAATATCAGGTTGCGATACGCTATGGCTTTGTTATCGGTTCTGTCGATAACAGCAGGTAACGGCCTCGTATTTCATGCCAGGTACGGATGATGCACACGCTGCCTCCGAATTGGCGCCCGCTCAATGGTAGGTTTTGGCCGATAAACGGTTGGTGCAGCGCATCTGATGCCGTGGTGGGATTGCATTCGTGCCGGCGGGAGCGCGCGGCTACGATAAGAGTGGCATCGGGTAGCGGCGCAGCGGTAGCCCACCGGCAAAGAAGCCGCCGATGATATAAGTTGTAAGCAGTCGTGATCTGCGAGCATCTCAGGCCGTGTGATATTACGAGGGTTGCCGCGGGCTCATGGCGCAACGGCTAGCGCGCGGGCTCATAATCCCTGGATTGCAAGTTCGAATCCTGCTGAGCCTACCAGGACACCATCTCCGGGTTGCGTGACCCCGGTTTCATCTAGCTCATATGAAAAGCCACCTTAGGCTTTTCTTCTATCGGTGCCCCGCTGGGTTGCAGGTGGGAAGCTCTTTGCTCGCTGTCCAGAGCATTTGCAGTGCGCGTATGGTACGCGAACAAAAAAGCTCGGAGACCACATGGTCTCCGAGCTGCGCTTTTTTGGTCGCGGGGGCAGGATTTGAACCTACGACCTCCGGGTTATGAGCCCGGCGAGCTACCAGACTGCTCCACCCCGCAATATCTGGCTGCACCTTTGTGCAAAGAAGTACGTTACGACGTTTGAATGCATAATGCAAGAACGAATCACTGCGTCTCAATAGATTCTCCATAACTCTATTAGGACGTTGCATCATTAGGGCGCTGCGGCTTCCCTCCAGGGGTTCTGGCAGCCGCATTGCCCGGGGCATTCCGGCGATCGACCTTGGTACGCCGGTGCCACTCGCTTGGGCATCGGCGCGAGTACAGCCATGCTCATTGGCGGTCAGCCCCGGCACGCCGGCGTCGTTCGTTCGGGATGGCTCAACCGCTGCCCGTCTGAGGCTTTTTCTCTTTCGTCTGCACCGCCTTAGCCATGCTTCTCCGGCATCTAATCTGCAGCCCGCTCAGCTTTGCCGAACGTCAGCCGGATGCGTTGCATATACGTGCGGCGCCCAAACGGCCACCCGTATCGCACCCTTCATGTATCGGGGCATTTACCTGCGCAAGGCAACCAACGAGTGCCTTCTGGCTGCCAGCAGTAAACCAAATTTGCAGCCCGATAGTTGGTAGAACCGGTGTCGTTGCACCCGCATACTCATTGGCGCCGGCAATCGTATCCCGTTCGTTTGACGGGGCTGCGCGCCGTGTCCGCACAGCGTGCCATGCTTCTCACGTCTCATCGAAAGGCAAACCATGAGTTTTCGCGACAACCTCCAACACCTACGCGCCTCGCGCCGCATGACCCAAGAGCAGCTTGCCATGCTGCTCGGCGTATCCCGCCAATCGGTAACAAAATGGGAGGCGGAGAAAAGCTATCCCGAAATGGATAAGCTTATCAAGATGTGCCAGATCTTCGGCTGTTCGCTCGACGATTTCGTGCAAGGCGACCTCACCGTCCGCGAGGCGGAGCCTGCTGCCACCTTTGCATCGGGAAGCCCGGTGGCCGATGTCTGTGGCTACGATGACATGCAGCGCAAGATGGCGCGTATGGTGCCAACAGGAATCTCGGCCATCATCGCC
>CAZUYD010000050.1:0-6940 GCA_964624825.1 uncultured Enorma sp.
GGCGGATGTGGCGGCTCCGGTTGATGCGGGGGTGCCGGCGGATGTGGCGGCTCCGGTTGATACGGCGGTGTCGCCTGCTGAGGTGCCGTTTGCGGAGGCGGTGCCTACGGGGGTGCCGATTGCGGCGCCGCCTGGTAATGGGGCGCGATCTTCACCCGTGCCGGCATCAGGTGCGGTATCGGAGTCCGTCGCAACGCCGTTTGCGCTGCTTGCGGGCGCGGGGTCGGCGGTGATGTCGAAGTCGCCGGTGCCTGCCGCTTGCGATTCGTAGCTGCTGCGGTAGATGTCGTTCGAGGCGATGAGCTCGTCGTGGGTGCCCACGCCGACGATGCGCCCCTCGTCCATCACCACGATGCGATCGGCGTGCTGCACGCTTGAGATGCGCTGCGCGATGATGATCTTCGTGGTTCCGGGGATGTAGCGCTTGAAGGCTTCGCGGATCCGTGCGTCGGTGGCGGTGTCCACGGCGCTGGTCGAGTCGTCCAGGATCAAGATCTTGGGCTGCTTGAGCAGGGCGCGCGCGATGCACAGGCGCTGCTTCTGGCCGCCCGAGACGTTGGTGCCGCCGCGCTCGATGCGCGTGTTATAGCCGTCCGGCATCTGGTCGATGAACTCATCGGCTGCGGCAGCTCGGCAAGCGGCGACGAGCTCTTCGTCGGTGGCCTCTTCGTTGCCCCAACGGAGATTCGAGGCCACGGTGCCGCTAAACAGCACGTTTTTCTGCAGCACGACGGCCACGTTGTTGCGCAGGGTGTCGAGATCGTAATCGCGCACATCGTGTCCGCCGACCCTCACCGTGCCTGCGGTGGCATCGTACAGGCGGCTCACTAGATTTACGAGGCTCGACTTGCCCGAACCCGTGCCGCCCACGATACCGATCGTCTCGCCACTCTCGATGCGCAGGTCGATGTCCTCAAGCACGTCACCGTCATCGCTGTGGGCATAGGCGAAGTTCACATGGTCGAAACAGATCGAGCCATCGGCGAGCTCGCGCACCGGCTCCGCAGGGTTGGCGATGTCGGGCACCTCGTTGAGCGTATCAGAGATACGCCGGGCGCTCGCCAAGCTCATCGTCACCATAACGATAATCATCGAGAGCATCATGAGGCTCATGAGCACCTGCATCACATAGCTGAACATGCTCGTCAGCTCGCCGGTGGTCATGGAGCCGCCCACCACCAGATGCGCTCCCAGCCACGAGAGCGCCATGATGCAGCCGTATATGGTGAGCATCATGGCGGGATTGATGGCCGCAACCAAGCCCTCGGCTTTCACGTAGAGCTTATAGAGCTTGTGCACCGCGTTGCGGAACTTTTCGTTTTCGTACGCCTCGCGCACGAAGGCCTTCACGACGCGAATGGCGCCGACGTTTTCCTGCACGCTCGCGTTGAGGCTGTCGTACGAATTGAAGACCTCATCGAAGATGCGTAGTGCAGAGGACATGATGACGCCGAGCACGACGACCAAAAACACGATGGCGACCAAAAAGACCGGCGAGAGGCCGAAACTGATCGACATGCAGGCGATAAGGCTCGATATGAGCATGATGGGCGCGCGCACCGCGATGCGCAGGATCATCATCACCGAGTTCTGGATATTCGTGACATCGGTGGTCATGCGCGTTACCAGGCCGGCGGTGCTGAATTTATCGATGTTTGAGAACGAGTAGGTCTGCACCTTGTCGAAGATGGCTTCGCGCAGGCTGCATCCGTACCCGACCGACGTCTTGGCCGAGAAGTAACCGGAAAGCATGCCGAAGACCATGCTCAGAAAGGCCATGACCACCATGATGATGCCGTAGCGCGCGATGGCGCCCATGTTTTGCGCTTCAAGACCCTCGTCGATAAGGTATGCCATCGTGAAGGGCAACAGCACCTCCATGACGACCTCGCCAACTGTGCCGAGGATGCTCAGCGCGGTCTCTTTTTTATATCGCACCAGCGGGGCGACGAGTGCTTCCATACTGCCTCCTTTATGATAAGAGCTATAAAAGGGGTCACGGACCCAGCTATTATTGGCAACATAGACAGCGCTCTATCTGTTAATTTATCTATTACTAATAGATATTTTTTATAAATAAACGTTGTAAAGTACAGGAAGGCCGCTTACGGCACCTGGGTCTGTGATGGCGAGGTTTGCGAGTTTGTGGCTACGGCTGGTCAGGGCGTGGCATATGTGCGAGCCATGTGCATGCAAGGCTGCTCGCGCTGTAGCGCGCCTGCTGCGAAGTGTGTGCATCTGCTTGCCGCGGGCGCGCAGACGTCGTGCGCAGGTGCCGTGCACGCGGCGCATAGATGTCAGGAGGGGAGCGATACCCATGAACACGATGCAGCTGATGTGCTTTACAGAGGTTGCGGCAACGCTGAGCTTTTCGAAAGCGGCAGATCACCTGCATGTCTCGCAGCCGACGGTGAGCCACCAGATCAAGGCGCTTGAAGACGAGCTTGGTTGCACCTTGCTTGTGCGCAGCACCCGAAGCGTGCGCCTGAGCGACGAAGGCTTTGCGTTTTTGGGTTACGCAAACGACATTCTCGATCTCGATGCGCGCGCCAAGCTGCAGCTTTCCCAGGGGAAGGTGCGCAACTCGAACCAACTGCGCATCGGGGTCACTACAGGTCTTGAGGCACAGCTGGTCACCAGCACGCTTGCATGTTTGTACGAACAGGACAACAGCTTTGATCCCGTGCTGCGCATGGGGCCAAGCTCTGCGCTGCTCGATATGCTCGAGAGCGGCATGGTCGACGTGATGCTCGCGTATCGCGATCCCGCGGGCGAGCCTGCCGGTGCCACGGTGTTCCGCCGGTTGTTTGACGTGCAGACCGCATGCGTGTGCGCCCCGCAGCATCCGGTTGCAGTGCAGGAGATTTCAACGATAAGCATCCGGAGCCTGCGCGATGCTGGGCGCGTTGCCGTCGCAAATCCCCTTGCATCGTCGGCCGCCCTTGCCCGCGCGCAGCGAAGCGTTGGCCTTAGTCTCAACGCCGAGCAGGTCATGATCTGCGCAAACGTGGAGATTGCCCTTGCAATTGCCAGCTCTGGCATCGCCTATACGCTGCTCCCAGACATTCCCTCCATGCATCGGGATGGTCTACGGTTCATTCCGGTTGAAGATGCGGCGCGCATAACCGTTGGCGTGCGCGTGCGCCGAGGTCGGCGCTCCGCGTTGCAGGATCGCTTCATCACGATACTCGAAGCCGAGCTTCAGACGGCTCATTAACGGCGGTAATGTTCCCGCTGGTTCAAGGGCAGCTTTCGCGCTCGCTAAGGACGGTCATCGCTTTGCTCAGCCGAGTCTTTTCACGACAGCTGGCGACCCTTCTTCCGAAGCGTTCGCGGCCTATGGTGCCCTTTGTATAAGGGGAGAATTGCTGCTCGGCTTATGTGTCATCCTGATTTGTCGCTGCTCGCAAAAGTAGAGCAGAGCCGTTTTCACGAGTCTGGCTTGCACTCCAAAAGGTCTTGCGGCTCCTATCATTCAGAATGTAGGCCAAAGTGCGTGGATTCGTGTGCTTCTGGCATGTTTCATGGGGCGGCCGTGACCACTTTTCAAGTTTGGCGACACTTTTTAGAGTTTTTGAAAGTAGCCAGAAAAAGGGCAACCCCTGTACCTGGGATTTCGTTTGCGGCAATGCCCGGTATACTCGGCGAATCCGCGAAAAGTGTCGCCAAACTTGAAAAGTGAGTTCACGAAACACGTGAAACACGGACAGGAATGCGCGAACTTGCTATTTGCCGCTGTCTCATGGGTCAAGAAGGACGCTTCGCTTCGAACGACAAAGCCGCATCTCAACATAAAGCCCCAACATAAAAGCGGGGCACCCGAAGGCGCCCCGCTTGCGTGCGAATCAATCGAGCAGTGCCCAGGCTCGCGAATCTGGCGTCCCGACGAGCAGCCGCTATTCCAGCTCGAACGCGCCGGTGTAGAGCTGATAGTACACGCCGTGCTGCGCGATGAGCTCGTCATGGCTGCCGCGCTCGATGATGCGGCCATGGTCGAGCACGATGATGGCGTCGGAGTTGCGCACGGTGCTCAGACGGTGCGCGATGACGAACGTCGTGCGCCCGCTCATCAGGGCGTCCATGCCCGCCTGAACGATGGCTTCGGTGCGCGTGTCGATGCTCGAGGTCGCCTCGTCCAAGATCATGACGGGCGGGTCGGCCACGGCGGCACGGCTGATGGAAAGCAGCTGGCGTTGGCCCTGGCTCAGGTTGGAGCCGTTGTCGGTGAGCATTGTGTTGTAGCCCTCGGGCAGGCGCTGAATAAAGCCGTGCGCGCCGGCGAGCTTGGCTGCGGCGATGCACTCCTCGTCGGTCGCCTCGAGGCGACCGTAGCGGATGTTGTCCATCACGGTGCCGGTGAACAGGTTCACGTCCTGCAGCACCATGCCGAGCGAGCGGCGCAAGTCTTCCTTCTTGATCTTCGTGATGTTGATGCCGTCGTAGAGAATCTTGCCGTCGGCGATGTCGTAGAAGCGGTTGATGAGGTTGGTGATGGTGGTCTTGCCAGCGCCGGTCGCGCCTACGAAGGCGATCTTCTGGCCGGGTTTGGCCCACACGCTCACGTCGTGCAGCACGGCGTGGCCGGGCTTGTAGCCAAAGTCCACGTTGGTGAGGCGCACGTCGCCTTTGAGCGGCACGAGCTCGACGGTGCCGTCATGGTGCGGGTATTTCCATGCCCAGCGACCAGATTTGACGTCATCGGTTTCCACGAGCACGCCATCAACCATCTTCGTGTTCACAAGCGTGACGTAGCCCTCATCTTGCTCGGGCTCCTCATCCATGAGCTCGAAGATGCGCTCGGCGCCGGCGAGACCCATGACTACCGAGTTGATCTGCTGCGAGATCTGACCGATCTGACCCGCGAACTGCTTGGTCATGTTGAGGAACGGCACCGTTACGGCGACGGAGAAGCCCAGCCCCGAGATGGACAGGTTCGGCACGTTCAGCTCGATGAACACGCCGCCCATGAGCGCCACGATGACATAGATGAGGTTGCCGAGGTTCATGAGGATCGGGCCGAGCGTGTTGGTGTACATGTTCGCGGCGCGCGAGGCGCGGAACAGCTCTTCATTGCGCACGTCGAAGTCGGCCTGGGCGGCTTCCTCGTGGCAGAACACCTTCACGACGCGCTGCCCGTTCATGATCTCTTCCACATGGCCCTCAACGATGCCGATCACGCGTTGCTGCGCCACGAAATTTCGCGCGGAACGGCCTCCGAGCACCTTGGTCATGTAGGACATGAAAAGTATGCCGGCAACGATGACGGCGGCCATCCACACGCTGTAGTACACCATGACGCAGAACACCGAGACGAGCGTCACCACGGTCAGCGTGATGTTCGGCAGCGATTGGCCGATCATCTGGCGCAGCGCGTCGATGTCGTTGGTGTAGTGGCTCATGATGTCGCCGCGTTGTCGCTGGTCAAAGTAGCTGATAGGGAGGTCTTGCATATGGTCGAAGAGCTTCTCGCGGAACTTCTCGAGCGATCCCTGGGTGATGATGGCCATAAGGCGCGTGTAGGTGAAGTTCAGCACCAGGCAGGTCACGTAGAGCGCGATAAGCGCCGTGACCAGTTTGCCAATTTGGCCGGAGACGGAGTCCCAGTCGCCGCTTTCCCACACAGCGGTGACGATTTCGAGCGCGCGCTGCATGAAAGTGGCCGGCATCGCGGAAAGGACGGCCGAGCATACGATGCAGACGAGCACGACGGGCAGCAGGCGCGGATAGAACGAGAACAAGATGCGGATGAGCCGTCCCAGCGTTTTGGCGCGCACGCCTTGCTTTTTCTGCGCGGGCACCTGGCGCCCCGCGACGTTTTGCCGCGGCCCCGTTTCGGTGACGGCCGGGCGTATCGTCTGCTGTTCGGTGGTCGTGCCGGTGGCGTTTTGCTTACTGCTCATCTGCAACACCTCCTTCCATGATCTCAGCTTCTGCGGCGGTGTTCGCCTCGGTTGTTGGCGCGTTCTCAGCGACCGCTTCGCCTGGCGCGGGCGCCGTCTCGGTGGCCTCGGCTTCGGTGGGCGCCGAGGCTGCGGCCTCGGGATCCTCTTGCGTCATGCGGTTCTGGCTCTCGTAGGTATCGCGGTAGATCTCGCAGCTCTCCATCAGCTCGGCATGCGTGCCCAGGCCGGCAACATGGCCGTTGTCGAGCACGAGGATGCGGTCGGCATGCTCGACCGAGCTCGTGCGCTGCGCGATGATGATCTTGGTGGTGTCGGGCAGATAGCTTGCCAGACCCTCGCGGATGAGCGCGTCGGTCTTGGTGTCCACGGCGCTGGTCGAGTCGTCCAGAATCAAGACCTTGGGGTGCTTGAGCAGGGCGCGCGCGATGCACAGGCGCTGCTTCTGGCCGCCCGAGACGTTGGTGCCGCCCTGCTCGATGTAGGTGTCGTACTTCTTCGGGAAGCCCTGGATGAACTCGTCCGCCTGGGCGAGCTTGCAGACCTCGACGATCTCGTCGTGGGTGGCGTTCGCGTCGCCCCAGCGTAGGTTCTCCTTGATGGTGCCGCTGAACAGCACGTTTTTCTGCAGCACGACGGCCACGTTGTTGCGCAGGTACTCGAGGTCGTAGTCGCGCACGTCCACGCCGCCGACCCTCACCGTGCCCTTGGTGGTATCGTACAGGCGGCTGATGAGGTTCACGAGCGAGGTCTTGGCAGAGCCGGTGCCTCCCATGATGCCAATCGTCTCGCCGCTCTTGATGTGCAAGTCGATCTCGGCCAGCGCGCGATGCTCGGCCTTCTCGGAGTAGTTGAAGGTCACGTTGTCGAAGTCGATCGAGCCATCGACCATCGTGGTCACGGGATGCTCCGGGTTCTTGATGGTGGGCTCCGTCTCGATGACCTCGACGATGCGCACGGCGCTCTCCTGTGCCATGGTGATCAGGGCAAAGACCATCGACACCATCATGAGCGCCATGAGGATCATGAAGCCATAGGTG
>CAZUYD010000051.1:0-6283 GCA_964624825.1 uncultured Enorma sp.
ATAGAGCCTTCTATACTCGGAGAATCTTTAAAAAGTGTCGCCAAACTTGAAAAGTACTCATGGGTGTCCCGTGAAACACGCCAAAGGGTTGCAGAACCCGTTCCTCTTCTGGTTCGATTGGGCGAGCGGTCTGTCTGAACGCGTACTTGTCCTGTGCGTATAAGCTTGGTTCGAAATTCGTGCGCTCGATCAGCGCCCTTGGTTGTCGCTTCCAGCTGGGAAACCCGCTGGGAGCGTCAATCAGCATAGGAGAGAAGCTTTGCCTCGTAAGCTCCTTTGCGGTGCGAAACCCTCGCGCTAACCTGGGGATGACATGAGCTTTGGGTTGTCGGGCTTGATTCCCCAGCTGCACTGCTTTAGCTTGTGAAAGGTATATCACCACGGGGAAGACGAGGGGTACGATGGGCTCAGGACTGGCTACCACACGGCGCACATTTCTTTCAGGTGGACTCGCCATGGTTGCGCTCACCGCGCTTTCGGCGTGTGGGGCGGCACAAGACGACGCCCAAGGAAGCGATGACATTGCAGCTCGTCCGCTCACGCTGAGCATCGCACCTCCGAGCTCGATCGACCCCTACAACGCATGCGATCAGGGGAGCTTGGCGGTTGCATGGCAACTGTTCGATTCGCTGACGACCTACGATTTTGCTTCCGGCGAGCTTTCGTGTTTAGCTGCCGAGCGTTGTGAGATGTCCGATGACGCATCTGAGTTCACCTTCTATCTGCGCGAGGCGACGTTTCACTCCGGCGACCAGGTAACGTCTGCAGATTTCAAACGGGCGTGGGAGCGTATCGTGAATCCGCAAAGCGCGGCTGCGGACGCGAACGGCGCTTCGGGGCTTGCATACCTGCTTTCGTTGATAGAAGGCTACGACGCGCTTGCAAGTGGAGAGGCGGACGAGCTTGCGGGCGTGACCTGCCCTGACAACCAAACCATGCAGATTCTGCTGCGCACGCCATATGCAGATTTTCCGTACGTGCTCGCGCATCCCGCCCTCGGACCGGTTCCTGCCAGTGCCGAGGATGACGCCCAAGCATTTTCCCAGCAGCCTATCGGCAACGGTGCCCTTATGCTTGCGAGCGCTTGGGACGGCTCGTCGTCATCGATTGAGCTTGTTCGCTATGACGGATATTACGGAACGCCTGCGACAATCGAGACGGCGACCCTCCTGGCTGATCTCGATATCGAAGAGGCGTTCCAATCCTTTCAGACCGGCGATGTCGATATAGCTCGCTGCCCGATTGACGAGGCGCGCACGGTTTCATCGAGCTTGGGAAAATCGGAGGATGGACGCACGTTCTCGCGTGGCAATCGCTTCGTCTGCTCAACGGAACTCTCAACCAGCATGCTCGTCTGTAACTGTTCCGAGGAGCCGCTGAACAACACGTATCTGCGCCGCGCGATCTCGCTCGCCATCGATCGCGATTACCTGTGCGACACGTTGTACCGCGGCACGCGCACGGCGGCCGATGGGGTGATTCCGCCGCCCATTTTGGGCTACCGCGAGCAGGCGTGGCCATATGCGACCTATGATCGCGCCCAGGCGGTCGACATCCTGGATGTCATCAACCCTATCGGCGAGGATGACACGCGTGGGTTAACGGTTCAGGTGCTTTATAACGAGAATGGTGGCCATGGCGAGGTGATGGAGGCGATTGCTGAGAACCTCGAGGACGTTGGCATTGTGTGCGAGCTCGAGGGGGTAGAGCTCGAGGAGCTGTACGAGCGGGTTAGCCAAGGTGACTACGAGATTGCCCGCATCGACTGGACGGCGGACACCCCCGTCATGGACGCCGTGCTCTTTCCACTGTTCTTTTCGGGCAATATCGGCGCGACCAATTACGCCTGCTATCAAGATGAACAGATCGACCAGACGCTCGCGCTGGCGCGCACAGAGGCCGTTGCTGCGTCGCGCACTGAACTGTACCAAGATGTTGACGATACGGTCGGGCAGGATTGTCCTGTAATTCCACTCCTGTACCATGCGCAGAGTTTCGCAGCGTCCGACCGGGTCGATGGGCTGACCATCGACCCGCAAGGGCGCATCGATCTCGCTTCTGCCGTATTGAGCGAGGAATAGCATTAAGCGAGGCGTGCCGACGATCGTTGCGTAGCTCGTGCAGTTTCGTAGCTCGGTTTGGACTTAGGAGAAGAACGCGAGCGCTCAGATGAGGCTGCAGCGAAGCGCTGGATGCGGACGCGGTCGGCTAACCGTGAGCTTGCGGGCACGGTGGCGCGACCGCCGTCTGGTTTCGGCTTGGCGGTCATAGCCGTAGCCGTTTGGCCACAGCAAGCTGGTCATCGGCACTCCGGCTTCTTTTTCAAAAAAACTCTTGCACAGGCAAACGGGCTTGGGGTATTATTCCTCTTGCTGCTTTTGTCGGAGTGGCGGAATTGGCAGACGCGCTAGCTTGAGGTGCTAGTGATCATATCTCGATCATGCGGGTTCAAGTCCCGCCTCCGACACCATCGAATACCCAAAGCCTCTTCGGAGGCTTTTTTCATGCCTCAGTTTGCGCGCACTGAACGCGCGTGCGGAGGTCGTGCCCCACGCGCGCCGGTTTTTCATGCTTCAGTTTGTGCGCGCTGAACGCCAGCGGTGTCATTGCCATCGTTAGCGCCGCGGTTGCGCTGACGGGGTCCTATCAGTTGCGATTAGGTTGCCGATGCCCTTACGGCTGCGCGGGCGTCGGAGGCGTCGTTACGGCTGCGTCGGTGCCACCGACCTTGCACAACTGGGTTGACACTGCTTTGCGGCCTACAGCGCAAGACCATCCACATTCGGGGTATAGGGGAATCATGCCTTGAATGAATATGGAGTGCGCAATGGAAGCTACAAGCCGCGAAGACTTGCCGGATTTCGACCAGCTTATTAATCTCACAAGCGATGCGGTCGTTGTGTGCACATTCGAGGGCACCATTGTTCGGACGAACCAACGCTTTTTGGAACTTATGGGCGAGAGCAAAAAGCAAGTGCTCGGCACCGACATCAAAGACCTGCTGTTCAGCGCGGTATTCGAACGTTCCGAGTCCCATCAGCTTCCCTTCACGCTCGATGCGGCCGACAATACGCTCATGCTCAAACTTGCAGACGGCTCTTTCATTCCGGTGCTTGTTCGGGCTATGTCGGGGAAGGTGCCCGAGCGCCTGCGCAATCTGTTTCTCAAGCGCGGTCTGCAGCATCGTCATGTGCTAGTTACCATGTACAGCCTCGCAGAGCGCTATGCCTACGACCGCCAGATGCGCCGCGTCCTCTCGGAGCTTCAGGTGGCAAACAAGCGTCTTTCGGGCACGCTTTCGGTCATCATGTCCACGGTGGGCTCCGAAAGCCTCCCTGCGCTGCTCGATACGGTGCTGGACAAGCTCGTTGACGCGCTTGACGCCGACGGCACGACCATCTACTTCTCGGAGAGCGGTGGGTTCAAGTTGCGCGGCATCTCCCAAAGCCTCTCGCGCGACTACGTCCCGGAGTTTATTCCGTTTGGCGTAGGCGTTCCCACCTATGTGTTGCGCAAGGGGTCGTCATGCCGTCTTTCGATTGTTCGTCCCGAAGAGGGGATGGAGGGTTCGCTCTACGACCTCGACGCGCGGCGCAGCATGACGATACGCTCCCATTACATGCCGCCCTTCAAAACGCTCATTTCGGTGCCGGTGTTTTTTGGTACTCGGATTTTGGGCGTGATCGAGCTGGGATGGAAGCGGCCGGTCGCGCTGCGTGCCTACGACGTCAACGTCATCGAGGTCGTGTGCGACTACCTGTCCATTGAGCTCATGAGCCTCGTGACCAGCATGCGCTCGCAGCGGACGGAAGACCTTAACCGTTCGCTCAACTACCTGCGTGACGTCGTGTACAACACGGAGCAAAACAAGCGGTTGGCATGGTTGGAAGTGATGGGGGAGGTTCGTCGCGAGCTCTCGTGCCATGTGTGTCCGCTCGTTCCCAACCCTAAGACGGGTATGCTTGAGCTCGATTTCGAGGGCGGGAACCGCGTGGCGCTCCCAGGCGATGTGGACCAGCTTTTCTTCTCTACCACCGTCCCTGCGGCGCGCGTGAACATGCAGCCGCGTAACTTCTTTGAGCAGCGTTTCGGCGCGTCGAGGCTTCGCGATTCCGACCTGGAATACATACGGCTGACGCGCATCGAACGCCAGAGCCGCGTTGGGAAATGGCTCAACGCTCAAGGATTGCCCAACCAAGGCGTGTTCTTTGAGCTTCGCGACGATGGAACCGTCTTTGACGATGCACCAGGCGTGGACGATGCGGCCACGGGTGCGGCAGCTTCGGGCAGCGAGCCTGCCGGGGGCGCTTCGGGCGAAGGGGCAAGTGAGGCTCCGGCCTCGGTTTCGGCTCAGACTTCACCCCAGGCGCTTGCTCTCAGTCGCGATACCGCGATGCCTAGGATGTTCTTGCTCTTGCGCGACGACTCGCAAGAGCCCATCGATGACATTGAGTACGATTATCTGGTGCGCCTTGCGCACGACTTCGAGCTGCGCCGGCGCGATGCCGTGCACCATACGGAAACCACGCACATCGCCCAGACGCTTCAAGCGGGCATGAGAAGCTCGCTCGGAACGGTTCCAGGCATCATCAGTGATGCGCTGTATTCGTCGGCGACGCGCCAGGCGCTCGTCGGCGGTGACTTCTACACCCTCATCCGTTTACCGGATGATTGCGCCATGATGATTTTGGGCGATGTCTCGGGCAAGGGGGTCGAGGCGGCTTCGATGTCCGCGCTGGTGAAAACCGCCCTTACGGCATATGCCTGGGAGGATATGAGCCCGGTACGCATGGTGCGCGCGCTGAACAATATGCTTATGAGCTTCTCGCGCGTCGAGGTCTTCGCGACCATGTTCGTAGCAAAGCTCGACCTGCGTGCCGGAACGGCGTCTTACTGTTCTGCGGGACACCCCCAGAGCATCTTGCTGCGATGCGGATGCATAGGCGACGATGATCGTAGCTGCGAGGCGGAGCTGCTGAGCGTGCAGTCGGGCGTGGTCGGCGCATTTGAGACGATGGCGTATGAAGAAGGGGAGTTCAGCTTTACGGCAGGCGATAAGCTCTTCATGTATACCGACGGCGCCATCGAGGCAAGAAGCAAGACGGGGGAGTTCTTTGGCGAGCAGCGCCTGCGCGACATCCTGCTTGCCCATGCGGGGGAGGGCACGCCGGGCCTTTGCCAACAGGTGCTCAATGAGCTCGATAGGTTTACCGATTCCGCGCTTGAGGATGACATCGCGCTCGTAGCGCTTGAATTTGCAGAGCCCGTTCGCGGGGAAGAGCGCCGTGCCGGCCTCGCTCGCGAATAATCACCGATGACGCCTCGATACGTGGGCAAACGGCGTAGGATTAGGGAACTTCGACTGCGGGAACGATGAGGATATGCGTGAATGGAATGACATAGCTGTTCTTGCGCCGGCGCATGATATCGACATCGCCTCGGTGCCCGCCCTGCGCGATGAGCTCGATGGGCTCATCGATGGCGGCGCGCGCCGCGTGATCGTCAACTGCGAGCATGTGGCCTTTATCGATTCGACCGGTTTGGCGTTTCTGCTCTCTCGTGCCCGTCGGCTCATGCGTACAGGCGGTCTGCTTTCGCTGGTGAACGCATCGGAGGCGGTCACACGTTTCCTGCAGATCGCCCGCTTGCTGGACGTATTGCATGTGACCGCGCAAGACCGTCAGCCCATTCCATCGCTTTCACCGACCGAGCTGCCGCGATGGAGTAGAAGCGTCTCGATTGAGAAGGGCGTTGAGCATCTGAGCAGCTATCGGCACCGGGTGGTCGAGCTACTCGAGGGGCTTTCGATGAGCGCCGACGCGCGCTATGATACCGCGCTCGCGGCGAGCGAGGCGCTGGGGAACGCGTACGACCATGCCTGCGGGGCGGGTTGCGTGATGAATATCCGCGCGTATCAAGATCGTGTGGTGATCGAGATATGCGATTGCGGCTGTGGGTTCGAGATTGCCGCCGATGAGGATCCGGAGGAGAGCGAGGAGCGCGGGCGCGGCATCAAGCTCATGCGCATGCTCGTCGACAGCGTTGAGGTTCGCCGTCGCACCGACGTCCGGGGCACCATGACACGGCTCATCAAACTGCTTGACTAAGGCGCTTGTCTGGCAGGTGCGCCGCTTGCTCAGCGGGGTTCTCGCCCGCCTCAAGCGCATGTTGCCAGCCAGGCGCTGTAGCTGCGTTGCGGTTGTGCGGGCTCAACGAGGCTCTTGTTCTCAACGAGGCACCCGTCCGCCTCGCGGCGCATCATGTTGCCCTGCGAGGCTTAACC
>CAZUYD010000052.1:0-6259 GCA_964624825.1 uncultured Enorma sp.
TCTGGTCGCCCGTGAAGGCGTGGATGGTGGTCATGATGCCGGAGACGATGGGCGCAAAGTCGTTCAGACCCTTGGCCATCGGGGCGAGGCAGTTCGTGGTGCAGGATGCGGCGGAGATGATGTTGTCCTCGGCAGTGAGCTGCTCATGGTTCACGTTGTAGACGATCGTGGGGAGGTCGTTGCCCGCAGGAGCGGAGATGACGACCTTCTTGGCGCCCGCGTCGATGTGCGCCTGCGCCTTGGCCTTGGACGTGTAGAAGCCGGTGCACTCGAGCACAACGTCGACACCAAGCTCGCCCCAGGGGAGGTTCTTGGCATCCGCCTCCTTGTAAATGGTGATCTCCTTGCCATCAACGGTAATGGAGTTCTCACCAGCAGTGACTTCGTGATCGCGCGAATAGTTGCCCTGCGTGGAGTCATACTTCAGCAGGTACGCAAGCATATCCGGAGAGGTGAGGTCGTTAATGGCGACGATCTCGGATCCTTCGTGACCGAACATCTGACGGAACGCAAGACGACCGATGCGGCCAAAGCCATTAATCGCAACCTTTACTGCCATGTAAGTCTCCTTTCATAGGCCCGACAGACTCTTTGCCTGCCGTTCAGACCCAAAAATGAACCACTTACCTAATATACCTTTTTTTCCATCCGCTATCCGCGGCATTGACGACTTTTTGACGATTCCAACAGTATTAAAACGTTTCAATAAATAAAACGTTTATAAAATCGCACACCACGACTTATTTTGAAGAAAACAGCTCTCCCGTCATGCTGAAGAAGACAGCTCTCCCGTCATGCCCGATGTTGCTCTTCGTCAGCTTTGAGGAGCTTTTCGAGTCGAAGCACGCGATGGTATAGCGCCGACTTCGAAACCGGTGGGTCGCACGTCTCACCCAGATCGCGCAGCGATAGATCGGGGTGCGCGAGGCGGAGCTCGCAAAACTCTTCGAGCGCCACCGGCAGGCTGCCGCGCAGACCCCGCGCGTCTAGCTGGGCGATGAGCTCAAGCTGATGCTGCGCGGCGCCGGCGCTTCTAGTTTGGTTGGCAAGCTCGGCGTTGACCTTGCGGTTCACATCGTTTTTAACCGATTTCATGGCGCGCGCATCCTCGAAGGTCGCAACGCAACGCGTCGCGCCCGCCACCTCAAGCAGGTCGTGCACATCCTGCGCGCTCTTCACGTAAACTGCATAGACCGACTTGCGCCGATTCACCCGCGCGTTGATACCCACTTGCTGAATGAGCGCGGCAAGGCGGCGTGCGAACACCTCGCCCTGCACGGCGATCTCTAAATGGAAATCACCGCGCGGATCCGCCACGAAGCCGCCCGCGATGAGCGCGCCGCGAATGAACGAGAGCCTGCAGCATGGGCGCGCGACGACGTGCTTCGGAATGCCCTGTACGAGCCCGCCGCGCCGGTCGAGCACGCCCAGAAGCACGAGCGCCTTGTCCAATCCGGGTTGATCGGGCAGCGAGATGAGGTAGTTCCGCACCTTATGCAGCACGGAGCGGCGGACGGTGAACTCTGTCTCAAGCTTCAAGATTTTATGGGTCAGCGCGATCATGGTGCGCGCCACGGCGCCCGTCTCGGTCGCGACCGTTAGACGATAGCCCCCCTGCCCGGTAATGGAAAGGGTGCCGCACACCCGCACGAGGGCAGCAAGCGTCGCGAGGTTGCAGTACTCGCACGCCGGCTCTTGTCGTGCGAGCTCATCGCGCACCTCTGCGGTAAACGACATCTCTTGCCCTCCCTCCTGTCACGCCTCGATAACGAAGGCCGGCACCGCGCCTGAAGCCGTCAGCACCGAGCCGAGCGAGCATCCCCCACCTCGCCCTGCCTCACCGCTGGGCATCGTCAGCAAGCCGGTCGGCGCGCGGAGCCCTGCGATCACCATCGCGCCCCGTCAGTGCGCCTCGCCTGTGGCGGTCATGTTCGCTCGCGCGAGGTCGCGATGCGAGATGCTTACATGATACTGTTTGCGCTCGAGATAGTGCCCCGTCGCCTCGGCGATCGCGACGCTGCGATGCTGCCCTCCCGTGCACCCGATCGCAATCGAGAGCTGCGGCTTTCCCTCGGCAACATACCCGGGCATCACCGCGTTGAGCAGCTGGTGCCACGCATCTAGAAATTCCTTCGTCTTGGGATGCTCCAACACGAAGTTCGACACCTTCTCATCGAGTCCCGACATGGTGCGCATCTCGGGATCATAGAACGGATTGGGCAGGAAGCGGACGTCGATCATGATATCCGCCTCGACCGGCATACCGTGCTTGAAGCCGAACGAGAACACCTGCACATCCATGAGCTGCTGATCGGTGAGCTCGGAAAACGCAAGCCTCAGTTTGGTGCGCAACGCGGAAGTCTGCAGGCGGCTCGTATCGATGATCATATCGGCATGGGAGCGCACGCTCTCCAGCTGCATCCGCTCGCGCTGGATCGCGTCGGCTGTGGTCTCGCCCGGCTTGATAAGCGGATGGCGGCGCCGGTTTTCCTTGTAGCGACTGATGAGCACCTCGTCGCTCGCCTCGAGGTAGACCACCTTGCACGACATCTCGTGCGCCCGAAGCGTCTCGATGGCATCGAGCAGTTCATCGAAAAGCCCCTGGCTGCGCAGGTCGCAGGTGACGGCGAGATGCCGCCCGACGCCTGTGTTGATGCCCACGAGCTGCGCGAGCTGCAACGCGAGGCTTGGGGGGAGGTTGTCGATGCAAAAGTACCCCATATCCTCGAACACGTGCATCGCCTGCGTGCGACCGGAACCACTCATGCCGGTGACGATCACGATGTCGGGAACACGGTCGGCGAGCTCCGCGGCCGTGATGGCCTGGGGATTGACGTCTTCCATGCGCGAACCTCCTCACAAGGCGAGCTATCCGTCGTGCACAGTATACCCTCCCCGCGCACCAGTCACGGGGCGCCGTATGGCCTGCGTCGCTGTAGAAGCAGACGCGCAGCCCTCTTCTGCAAGGGACATCATGCAGCTCGAATCGCTACGCATCGTGGGCGCGCTCGACATCCCACGCGCGCAGGGTATCGTAGACCTCCTGCGCCACCGCGCGCGGGACTCCCTTCACCGCCGCGATGTCGTCCACGCTTGCCGCGCGCAGCCGCTTCATGGATCCGAAATGGCGCATGATGGCCTTCTTGCGCACATGCCCCACGCCTTCGACCTCATCGAGCACGCTCGCTGTCATGGCCTTGTCGCGCAGCTCGCGATGGAAGGTGATCGCGAAACGATGCGCCTCATCACGCACCTGTTTGATAAGGTAGAGCGATGCCGAACCGTTGGGCAGCACGACCGGCGTGTCGTCCCACGGAACGAACACCTCCTCATCCGCCTTGGCAAGCCCGCACACCGGGATGTCGAGCCCCAGGCCTTCAAGCTGCGTCAACGCCGCGGTGAGCTGCGGCTTGCCGCCATCGACCACGAGCAGATCAGGCCTGCTGCCGAACCGCTCATCCTCCATGCGCTCCGGCGCATACCGGCGCCCGAGCACCTCCTGCATGGAGAGGAAATCGTTGGCCTCGCCGGTGACGCTGCGAACCTTGAAGCGCCGGTACTGAGACGTATCGGCCTTGCCATTGGTAAACACGACCATCGAGGCCACCGTGAAGCGCCCGTGGATGGTCGAGATGTCGAAGCATTCGATGCGCAGGGGCGGCGCGGGCAGGGCGAGCGCGCTCTCAAGCTGCAAGAGCGCCTGATTGGTGCGGTCATCGGCGTAGCCCGTGCGCATCATGTAGCGCATGAGCGCATGATGGGCGTTGCGCTCGCACATCCCGAGCAGGCGATGCTTCTCCCCGCGCTGCGGCCGGTGCAGGCGGCAGACGCGCCCGCGCTTCTCGGTAAGCCACCCACCGAGAAGCTCCGCATCGGCAAGCTCGCACGAAACGTTCACCTCGGACGGAATATCAGACGTCTCATCGTAGTAGCGCTTGATAAACCCCTCGGTCAGCTCCTCCTCGGAGACGTCGAACCCTTTGTCCAAGATGAACTCGCAGCTTCGCTGCGTGCGGCCATCGCGTACCACGAACACGCACGCGCCGGCAATCGTTTCTTCGCGAAAGAAGCCGATGACGTCGATGTCCACGCGCGATGGAAATACCACCTGCTGGCGGTCATCCAAGCCGTTGACCACCTCGATCCGACGTTTGAGGCGTCCCGCGCGTTCGAAATCGAGGCTTTGCGCCGCGTCTGCCATCTCGGCCGTCAGCTCATCGACTACCTCGCGCCGGCGCCCGGAGAGAAACCTCTCCACCCGACGCACGTTCTGCGCGTATTCCTGCGGCGTGATGGCGCCTACGCACGCACCCGGACCGCGCCCGACGTGGTAATCGAAGCACGGCCGGCCCTGCTGGGCACAGACCAGGTTGATGATGTCGCCATCACCTTTGTGCGCCTCGATGAGCCGGCACGTGCGCTTCCACTCCGCGCAGGTGCCGCTGCAGACGGGAATGACCTTGCGGATGGTGTCGATGGTCGCACGCGCCGCGCGGCTGTCGGTATAGGGACCGAAGTAGCGGGTGCCGGGTTTGTGCTTCTCGCGCGTGTACTTGATGGCCGGGTACACATCGCTTTTGGTGATGGCGATGAAGGGGTAGCTCTTGTCGTCTTTGAAGTCCACGTTGAAGTACGGCCGGTATTGGCCGATGAGCTCGCGCTCCAAAACCAGCGCCTCGTGCTCGGTTCCGACCACCAGGTAATCGAAGCTCTCCACGAGCTGCATCATGAGCGGAATCTTCGCGCGATCGTCCGTGAGCGTGACGTACTGGCGCATGCGCGCGCGCAGGTTCTTGGCTTTGCCCACGTAGATGACTTCGCCCGAGCCGTCTTTCCATAGGTAGCAGCCCGGGTCGGTCGGCACCTGAGCGACCTCGTCCGCAAGGCGGGCAAGATGCTGACGCGCAACGTCGGCTGCAGATCGGGGCGCATCCTCGGCCGCGGAGGAACCGCCACCCGACGCATCGCGACCGTCGGGTCCGCTGCCAAAGGTCGTCATTATGTCCAGCCCACCCTACTTGAAAAGACGGCGGTAGAGTGCGAGCGCGCGCTCCCACACACCGTAGAGCGGGTTTAAAGGACGGTCAAAGGTGCCGATCCAGTAAGTCGGCTCGTCCACAAAGAGCAGCTTAAAGGTGCTTACGCCATCGTTGAGCAAACCGTTCAGGTCATAGAGGGATGCCCCCGCCTCTTTCGCGGCGCAGATGGCTTTCCACTTGAGCAGGTAGTTCGCACGAAGTCGCTTGCCCTCGTCGGTTACACCGCCCCAAAGCTCGAAGGCACAGCCGCTCGTCGTGATATTCCATAGAAACGCAAGCGGCCGCCCCTCGATTTCGGCGATGAAAACCTGGTTGATATCTGCACAGGAGGAGAAAGCCGTGCGATAGTAATCATCTTCATGCAGGAAAAAATCATCGACCTCAGCGGTGTGATGATAGATGCCCAACAGTGCGTCGAGATCCGCCTCGGTCACAGAGCGCACTTCAACGCCCGAGCGCGCTGCCTTACGGATGTACTGTCGCGCCTTCTTCGAATGCAAGCCAGTCATAATCGCATCCTCGGTGGGCGCAAGGTCAATCACGGCCGTACGCGCAAGCACGATCTGGCTTGAAGGTTTCCAAGCCTTGCCAAGCGAAACCTCGCCTGCCGCAAGCGCCGGGTCGATCTTGAGCGACACGGCCGAAACGTTCTCCTTGCACCAAGTGGCAACGTCATCCGCGACGCTCGGAACATCTGCGGGACGATCGGCTACGGGACCGCGAGGAGCATAACAGATGTGCCCAAACGGCCAAGGGAGCTTTCGTACGAGCACCTGGCAGGCTCCGGCAAAGACGCCGTCGTGCTCGACCACGATACGACGCGCTGTCCAAGAACCCGTCTGCTCCTTGAGCGCACCCCAACCCCATGCCTGCATTGGGTGCCCGCCGTGGGCGCCGATGAGCCCATCCCACTCCGCAGCGTCAACAACCTCGCGAAACACGACCATTCGCTCGCCTCTCCCAGTAGGCACCGCCTCTTCTGTCGGTCTACTGTAGCACATGCAACCTAGCTTGCATCAATACGCCATATAGCTATAATGGGAAGGCACTTGCCGATGTAGCTCAACGTTAGAGTACCGGTCTCGTTTTCCGGAGATGCAGCGTTCGACTCCTGCCATCGGCTCCATAGCATTGCCCGACGCCGCCCTGAAGGCGGCGTCTCCCGTTTTATTGCTCTCGGAACATCTCTTCCATGGTCTCTTTATATGCATGAAAGAGGA
>CAZUYD010000053.1:0-5596 GCA_964624825.1 uncultured Enorma sp.
CGCCTTTGGTGTCAGATTATCGGGCGCAGAAAAGAGCCCGCTCCGCTAACCTGCGGAGCGGGCTTCGATGCGCATGCCTGGTATGCTTGCAACGCGAATGACTGAATACGCTACTCAGCAGCTTCCTCGGTAGCTTCCGGCGCTTCCTCAACGTCGGCCTCGGCTTCAGCCTCGGCCTCTGCAGCAAGCTCCTCGGCAGTCACGCCCACGAGGACGACGACCTCGGCGCGCACCTCGCGATAGAGCGAGATGGCAACCGTATGAGCGCCGGCGACCTTAATGGGCTTGCCAAGCTCAACACGCTTGCGGTCGATCTCGACGCCGAGCTGATCTTTGATGGCATCGGCAATCATGGCTGCGGTCACCGAGCCAAACAGAATGCCTTCGTCACCAACCTTGGCATCGACGGCAACCTGCTTGCTGTCGAGGGTCTCCTTGAGTGCGTTCGCGTCGGCAAGGCGCTTCTCCTCGCGCTTCGCGATGTTGTTGCGGCGCTGCTCGAGCTGCTTCAGCTCTCCCTTCGTCGCCGCAACGGCGAGTTTCTTCGGGAAAAGGTAGTTCTCGGCGTAGCCCTGAGCCACATCGACGATGTCGCCCTCGCCACCTTTGCCCTTGATCTCACCAAGAAGAATAACTTTCATGAGATCTCCTATCTTGCGCGCCGCCCCTGCGGCGCAAAATCGTTATTCGCTTGCCTCTTGAGGTTGACCATTCCGCGGCAATTGACGGAAATTAGCCCACACGTCAACGAGGCCGACGATGCTCAAGAAGAACATCGTCTCGAGCCAAGCTGCAACCATGATGACAACCGCTCGCGCGAAGCAGCCGAACCGTGCGCGCTCCATAAGGCCAAGTGCCACGCCGAACCCCTGGAGCATGAAGATGTAGCGCACGCTCAGCAGCAATGTGACCGAGATGGTGCGCACCATCTGAACCTCGGGAATGTCCGCAAACGACACGCCGATGCCAAGAACCGAAGCGGCGAGCAAGCCAACCGCCCAAAGGGGCGCATCGAACCGCGCAAGCTGGAAGCTTCGACGGTCGTGCTGCGCGCTCGGTGCCAGAAGCTGCGTGCCCACCGGGCGAGCTGCCGCAAACGCAGACCCAGCTCCCGCGAGCGCAACATCCAACAACGCAGACGTAACGTAGATGATGGGCCATATGGTCTCGAAGATGGGCTCGACCGCGCTCAGCGTAAGCTGTGCCTCGATACCCGTGCCCACCGATGCCTGCATGATGCTCATAAGCAAAGAGCACGTTGCCTCCGCAAGGCTCATGCCCTGCTGCGCTGCCACATAGCTATCGATCGCCATGCTCGACGCCGAAGCGATCGCAACAATGAGCGATACCACGAAAACGCTCGCCCGTCGCTTCCACATCGATGCGGCAATCGCAATGCTTACGAACACCAGCGGGACCGCGAACAGCGTGGTGTCGATGCCCGACGTCATCGTCCATCCTGCAAGCACGAGCATCACAATGACCAGCCCTGCTCCCAGGCCGCGGCCGCCGAAACGCTCGGCCTGCGTGCGAATTCCCATAGCCAAGCACACCGCGCCCAGCATGGAATGCCACGCCATCACGACAACCGAGAGCGCGATGCCTGCGAACCACAGCCACCGATATCGATGCTGGTCGGCCGGAGTTCCCGCAGGCACGATGCCCTTGCTGTCGGTATGTCGATCGCTCGAGGTCATCATGGATAGGCCGCGGCTCGCTAGTCGCGGTTACGACCGCCGCGCGAGGAAACCACGGGGACGGTGTACGGCAGAAGCGCCATCTCGCGGGCGCGCTTGATCGCGTTCGCGATGTCATGCTGGTGCTGCGTGCAAGCGCCCGTGACACGACGCGGCTTGATCTTGCCGCGATCGGTCATGTACTTGCGAAGGAGCTGAGTATCCTTGTAATCGATGTACTCGGTGTGCTCCTTGCAGAACTGGCAGTACTTGCGACGCGGCTGACGGGTTGAATAATCATTAGCCATGTCAAAATACCTTTCGTTTCACGTGAGCAGATGTGTCGCCGCTCACGCCGATGTCGGTTCAGACCCTAGAACGGAATGTCGTCGTCATAGACGTCAACCGGCGGCGGTGCCTGAACGGGCGCCGTAGGACGCGCCTGAGGTTGCTGCGGCGCGTAGCCGCGCTGCTGAGCCTGAGGCGCAGGAGCGTAGCTTCCGTCCCCCTGCTGGTTCCGGCTCATAAACTCGATTTCATCGACGATGACCTCGAGTTTGCTGCGACGCTGCCCGTCGCGCTCCCACGAGCTGTAGCGCAGCTTTCCCTCGATGGCGACCTTGGAGCCCTTGCTGAGGTAGCGACTCACCGCCTCCGCACGCGCACCGAACATGGTGCAGTCCACGAAGTTGGGATAATCTTCCCATTCGCCCGACTGCGGGTTGCGCCTGCGATCGTTCACCGCGACACCGAACGAAAGCACCTGGGTGCCGCCGCTCGTCATGCGCAGCTCCGGGTCGCGGGTGAGATTGCCGGAAATGTTCACTCGATTGATGCTCATATGTGGCTCACTACCTCTCGATGTCCGAGATGCGAACGCATCTCATGGGGCGGAAATCCGCCAGGGCGCAGCGCGCCCTCCATGCGGCTACTCCTTGTCGTCGCGACGAACGATCATGTGGCGCTCCACCGCATCGGCGATGCGGAGAACGCGATCGAGCTCGGCGATCGACGCGGGATCTGCATGGAAGTTGATGAGGGTGTAGTCACCTTCGGTGAGGTTGTTGATCTCGTAGGCGAGCTTTCGCTTACCCCACTCGTCAACGTTGTCAACCTTGCCGTTACCCTCGGCAATCGTGGTATCGATGCGCTTCATGACGGCGAGACGAGTCTCGGGGTCGAGGGAAGGGTTGACGAAGAACAGCAGTTCGTAGGCCTTCATGTGGTCACCTCCTCTGGACAAACGGCTTCGGGTCGTGAAGGTGCGCCCGAAGCAGGAAAGGACGCAGCTACTATAGCCTCTTGCACAAAAAACTACAAGAACCTGCAGCTACGCCATCATGAGCTCCACACATCATCCCGCAGGTGCACATCCCCGTGCCCGAAACGCAAGCATCGCGCGGCGGTCTGCGGTCGCAGCGCGCCCTCGCGGCTCGAATCGCGCGGGCAGCAAAGCGGGCGTCGCACACCGGCCTGCGACCGCGGCATGCCCGAGCGCGCGCCAAAGCTCATCGTGTGCGCCCCTCCCATGCAGCATTCCCGTCCTGGTTCTCGAAGCGTTGCACAGCCTATCCTGTTCATCTCCCAAGAGCTCTGCTGCAAAACGGGCAGAACCTTGGCTCACATCTGCACCGAGGTTCGTTTGCGCAGCTAGCAGGCAGCGCGAACGGATAACCGCCGCCTCAGGCG
Source organism: uncultured Enorma sp. (assembly GCA_964624825.1). Classification (GTDB taxonomy): domain Bacteria; phylum Actinomycetota; class Coriobacteriia; order Coriobacteriales; family Coriobacteriaceae; genus Enorma. The sequence goes on from CAZUYD010000053.1 coordinate 3,366, forward strand.
CGCATTACGTGAAGCCGTTTTCATAAAATGCCTAGACCAAAGCGTCGGCTCAGCACAGGGCGCTTTGCCCGTCACGCCCGACAAGGCGCGGTCAGCCGTGTCGAGGAACTCCAGCAGGCAACTCGTCCGAAGAAACGCCCCAACGCGCGACCTCAAAGCGATTGAACCAGCAACCCGCCGCATGCACCACCATAAGCTGAAGCGCAACGGAGATTGTCCGAACCGCATATGCTGCGACTGCAAGCAGCACGATACCCATAACGCCCAGAGACGGGCTGAGCGACAAAACGTATTGGAGCAAACCTCCCGAATCGGCAAAGAGCTGTAGCGCGCCATCGTGCCAAGCAAGACCGGCAAACCCCGCAGCGGCAACGGACCCCAACAAACCGGCCGCAAGCCACGAACAGGCAAACGCGACGGCGCAACCGATCGCGTTCGCGAACAGCACTCGCATAAAACCTCCGGCATCTCGCCGAATCATCTGGAAGAGACGATCAAGACGCCAGCCCGCTCCGAAGGCGTCGTAGATAACGGCGCGCATCATCGCGGCCAGTATGAACGCGCCGACAAGCATCATGAATAGAGCACCGAACGGCCCGCCCGCTATAAATAAGACGGTGCGCAGCCCCTCGCTGCCGCCGATAAAACGCAGGCCATCGACCCCATAGTCGAGCGGGAAAAATGCCGAGCCTCGCGCGCCCAACACGAGCGACGCGCACGCTGCACACGGAATACACATCGTGAGCAGCACCAAGAGCGTCCGGCCGCCCGTTGAAAGCAGCGCGCCGTAATCGATGCTGCGCTGCTGCGGAGCGGCATCGATCCCCCAGGCCGCGCGACGCGCCCACTCATACGAATACCCTAGGGTGGCAATCCAGCCCAGAATGGGCATCCAGGACACTGCCGCGAGAACGAGAATAGGCTTATACCAGCCACGTTCGCGGACAAGCGCTCTCCACGATGAGATGAGCCCGACGCCCTGCTCGGCCATGCGCACCCTCCATATCATCTATCAGCAACCCGACTGCTCCGCTGTTGCAGACCCCACCATACCCAAGCGCGCTCCATAGCTGCGAATCGGTTGATGCGCGCTCCCAGCCGTGCCCGCGGTTTCGCGCCCCAGGCATGCGCTCCCGGCTCGCTTACGGACTCGCGCTTTCGGCTCACTTGTAGGATTGCGTTCCCGGCTCGCGCATCAAGGCTCGCTTGCAGGATTGCACTTTCGGCGCGCTCCCCAGCGTGTGCCTGCTACCACACGCTTCCGCTGTAGAGCATCTAGAGAGCAGTGTATCGACAAGAGCGTGACGAATCATACGATTGGGCACCGTTTAACAAGAAATACGCCTTGCAAATCGCCGCGACGTGTATCGCAGTCCCGCTCGTCACGCCTGGGCGCGAACGCCCTCGTAGCGCTGAGCGCTTCACTTGACGCCGGAACGCGACGACGTACAAAGGCCTCCGCTTCCGCCCGTGCGCGCGTGATGGGCATCGCGTGAGCGCAATAGCGCCCGCTTGCGGTCACTCCCGTACGCGTGCACACGTCGCAAACAACGAACCCCTTAAGCTGCCGCGGGACCTCAGCTGCGCCACGGCGAGCGATCGCTGCGCGTGGCCTTCTTATAAAACGAGCATCATAAAATCCCGATTGCATTACCGGTGAGATACGGTACAATTTCCTGTGCTATACACGGAGAGTTGTCCGAGCGGCCGAAGGAGCACGATTGGAAATCGTGTAGGCGCCAAAAGCGTCTCCAGGGTTCAAATCCCTGACTCTCCGCCAGTTGCTTTTCCCGGCACGCTCGCAGGCGTGCCGTTTCACCCCATGCGGAGGGGTGGCAGAGTGGTTGAATGCGGCGGTCTCGAAAACCGTTTATCCGGCGTTCCCGGGTACGAGGGTTCGAATCCCTCCTCCTCCGCCAGTTGACTCGCAAGCCCGGCTCCCTTTCGGAGCCGGGCTTCTTCATTCCGCGCGGGATTCGAGCCTAAAAAGGCGGGCTTATAGGACAAAAAGTGTGTCCGATCTAGGCTTCTTTTCGCAGGTAAACATATAAATCTATAGCTAAAAAGTTGATGCACACCAACTAAATGCCTGGACAAAATGTGTGTCTAGCACAAAGCAAATCCCCAGATAGACCATGCTAAATCGATCCTAAAAGCTGGTCGCAAGGCAGGTTGCAGTATGAAGTCGAAGATATGTGCTATCTGCGGGGCGCACATGAAGAGAAACGGCA
>CAZUYD010000054.1:0-5503 GCA_964624825.1 uncultured Enorma sp.
AGCTGGGTCACGAGACGGTTGTTATACACGGCATCCGGCATAACCTCGCGACGATGAATCTTAGATGCACGACGCGGCATGATGAATCTCCTCTAGGTATAGCGAGTGTGCGGGATATGCCCGCAGAAAGGATAATCTCGGGCTTGGATTACTTCTTCTTCGGACGCTTCGCGCCGTAGCGGGAGCGAGACTGCATGCGGTTGTTCACCGCAGCGCAGTCATAGGCGCCACGAATGATCTTGTAACGCACACCAGGGAGGTCGCGCACGCGGCCGCCGCGGACGAGCACGATGGAGTGCTCCTGCAGGTTATGACCCTCGCCGGGGATGTAAGCGGTGACCTCGATACCGTTGACCAGGCGAACACGAGCCACCTTGCGCAGAGCCGAATTCGGCTTCTTGGGGGTGGTGGTGAACACGCGGGTGCACACGCCGCGCTTCTGCGGGTTATGCTGCAGCGCCGCGTTCTTGGACTTCGCAGGCTTAGACTTGCGGCCCTTGAGGACCAGCTGGTTAATTGTAGGCAAAGCGTACTCCTTCTTCTGATGATTCCAGCTTTATACTTGGTGCAACGGCTTGAATCGAGGCGTCAGCATCCACCTTCGAAACACGCGAATCAGAACTGTACGCTCCCAGAGGTGGGATGTCAACACACCACGCGCCCGGGCGTATCCTTGTATTTTGGATTCCTCGCCGAATCTCCACAAGTGCTTGACGCAGGGATGATGCGCGAAGACGCGCTCCGGGGAAAGAGCCGTCGGAGCGAAATCTCGAGATCGCGAGTGCGATGCAAACGCTTGTTCACGCATGCTGGCAGTTTAGCTGCGCTCAGACCTACCATGGGCAGCGCCGTTTTTATGCTATGGTCGCTGCCGTTCCTATGCCACGGTCGCCGCCGTTCTTATCCGAACGATGATGCAGCATGAAGCGCCGGCGCAGCGCAAAGCGCCGGCATGGCTCTACCCGTCTCGGGCAGCCGTCTTGCGCAAGGACCTCACCGCAGTGACGCAGATGACAAGGCCGATGGTGAGCTCGAGCCAGTATGGCAGCCACGGCGCAAGGTCGTAGATAAGATCGCTCCCAATCGTTCCCATGACGTTATAGACCGCATGCATAAGCATCGACGGCATAATCGACCCGCTCGCATGCGCAACATATCCGAGGAACAAGGCGAGCACGAAGGTGTAGATACCCTGCGTAAGATTCATATGGAAGCACGCGAAGGCGAACGCCTGAATCACATTCGCAACCGCGAAGGGAATGCCCGCACGCGAAAGATAGGTAAGGCCCAAACCGCGAAAGCCGGTCTCTTCCACAAGCGGCGGCAGCACGATGGTCGCCACGAACCACATGACGCCGTACTCCGTGATGCCAGACCCTTCCACGAGCGATTGATACTCATCCATCGCAGCGGGAAGGAGCAGGAGCACGAGAACCATGATGAAAGTGGTTACGAACTGCATCCCGATGCCGAGCATGATCGCATCGATCCACGTGCGACGCGGAATATCGTGAACGCGAAACGACACCCCCTGCGGCGATGCCGATGGTTGCGCGCCATCTGGCTGGATAGCGGGTTGGATAGGAGACGCGAGTTCGTCTTGCCCGAACGTGAGCCCGTCAAACGACTCCAGATACGCTGCTGTACGCGCTCGCGCGAGGCAATGGCTGCGCCAGCGCATGAGAAGCACCCAGATGAAAAACGGAAAACCGAACAGCAGATACACGACGGCCGAATACAGGTTCAAATGATCATTCAGAAAGAAATATGCCTCGCGGACTGCGGAAAATCCGCCGAATGAATATGCGACGCGTTCGACGGCGGAGAGCACGACCGTACTCGATATCGAGGGGAGCACGATGAGCAGCAAAAACACCGCTATGGCAAGGAGCAGGTTGCCGATACGGCTTGTCCATGTCCGTTCCGCTTCCATGATGCTCCTCACACGTCCTCGAAGGTAGCTGGCAATGGGGCGATGATACCCTCACCCATACACTGTAATCACGCTGTCACATATGTTGCGGAATCGAAACGATACCGATCCGTCGTCGCGACCGGCAGCGCATGCCGTGCCGCGACCGATTCCAAACCAAAAGCGGAGCGCCCCGAAGGACGCCCCGCTCATACGACCGGCGTTTCTTCATGGCGCGCGTTGCGGCAGAGCGGAGCCGGGGCGGCGCGTCCGCTCCGGCGTATACCCTTGCAGCAGCACAACGATGTCGCCGACGGTACCGCCATCCTGCGCATTCGCAGCGGAGCCCGCATAGCAACACGCCCGGAGCGCGCATGCGTCCCGGGCGTGTGCAACGCGACCGTATAAAGATTAGGCGAAGGTGCTATTCCTCGTCGATATCCGTGGAATCATCACCCTCCACAAGCTGGTTCAACAGTTCGTCGAGCGAAGCCATGTCCTCGTTGATGATGCCTGCGGTGTTCGAGCCCTTTGCCGCGCTCTCGGCGGTGCCGCCGATCATCTCCTCATCGGAATCATAATGGTGGCGCGGCGCGCTCGTGCCCAGCAAGATATCATCAGGGCCATCCGGGCTGAACACCATCTGCAGCAGCTGCGAGAGGTCTTCCTCATCCGCCACGTCCTCGCTGCTATCGAGGATGTAGAGCAGGTTGCGCGCCTCCAAGCCATCGCGGAGCTCTTCGATCGCCTTCGCGCCGATACCGTCGATGCGCAGCAGGTCCTCTTCGCTCTTGCCCACCAAATCGCCGACTGTCTCGATGCCCACCTCGCTGAATTTATTGGTCCAGCGCTGACTCACGCCCAAATCGTCGAAGAGGTACAGGCGGGCGTCTTCGGACGAGATGGTGCGCCCGTTGCGGGTGAACGAGCCGTCCGCTCCGCCGTACTCGTCGAAACCGACCCAGTCGGTCTGAAGCGGCAGCTGCTCGTCGAGCTCCTTGAGCTCGGCCGGTGCCCACTCGGGCAGGCTCTTGGCCGACGGCGAGGTCGGGCCGTCCACGTCCACATAGCCCTCGGGGGTGCGATAGGTGAGCGTCGCGTTGGCATACGGCTTGAGGCCGGTGCCCGCGGGGATCTTCTTGCCCACGATGACGTTCGACTTGAGGTCGAGCAGATGGTCGACCTTGCCCTCGATGGCGGCCTCGGTGAGCACGCCCGCCGTGCGGATGAACGACGCTGAAGAGAGCCACGAATCGATGTTCGAGGCGACCTTGAGCGTGCCCAGGATCACCGGCTCGGCAGCCGGCGCGGCACCGCCGAGGCGCGCGACGCGCTCGACTTCGTCGGCGAACTCGTAGCGGTCAACGTACTGGCCCAGGAGGTACTTCGAATCGCCCGGGTTGGTGACGGCCACGCGGCGCAGCATCTGGCGCGCGAGCACCTCGATGTGCTTGTCGTTCAAATCGACGCCCTGAGAGGTATAGACCTCCTTGACGCTCTGAACGAACGTGTGCATGGTGGACTCGATGTCGGTGAGCTTGCGCAGGCTACGGAAGTTCACGAAGCCGCGGGTGATCTGGTCGCCGGCGCGCACCTCGCAGCTGCCGTTGACCGTGAAGCCCGGCATGAAGCGCACAGACGACGGGATGCGCTTCTCGTCGACCACGCGCGTGGGGTCGTCCACATCGGTGATGGTGAGCACGTACTCGGAGCCCTCGGCGCGGATGGAGAGCATGCCCGAATGCGCGGCCAGCTCCGCCTCGCGACCAAGGATCTTCTCGTTCACGTTACCGACGATGTCGAACATGCGCGAAACGGTCGGCAGGCCCTGCGTGATGTCCTCAGCGCCCGCAACGCCGCCGGAGTGAATGGTGCGCATCGTAAGCTGCGTGCCGGGCTCGCCGATGGACTGCGCGGCGATGATACCCACCGCGGTGCCGATGGCGACCGGACGGCGCGTCGAGAGGTCCCAGCCGTAGCACTTCTGGCACACGCCGTACTTGGAGCGGCAGGTCAGCAGCGCGCGGAGCTTCACCTTGGCAAGACCAGCGTCGATCATCTTCTTGATGTCATCCACGCTCTCGATGTAGTCGTCCTTGCGGAACAGCACGGTGCCGTCGGGTGCGGCGACATCCTCGATGAAGCAGCGACCCACCAGGTCGGCGTTGATCGTGCCGTCCTCGGGCAGGACGAGCTGATAGGTCACGCCCTCGGCGGTGCCGCAGTCCTCCTCGCGCACGATGACGTCCTGCGCCACATCAACCAGGCGCCGGGTGAGGTAGCCGGAGTCCGAGGTGTGCGACGCCGTATCCACCAGGCCCTTGCGGGCGCCGTAGGTGGAGATGAAGTACTCGAGCGGCAGCAGGCCCTCGCGGAAGTTCGCCTTGATAGGCAGGTCGATCGTCTCGCCCGACATGTCGGCCATAAGGCCGCGCATACCGCCGAGCTGACGCAGCTGCGTCTTGGAGCCGCGCGCGCCCGAGTCGGCCATCATGTAGAGCGGGTTCTCTTCATCGAACATATCGAGCATGAGGGCGGAAACCTTGTCGGTGGCCTCCGTCCAGGCGTTCACGACCTCGATGTGGCGCTCTTGCTCGTTGATGAAGCCATCCTCGAAGTACGCGTTGATCTGGTCGACGTCGCCCTGGGTCTTGTCGAGGATCTGCTGCTTCTCGGGCGGAATGAGGGCATCCCACACCGAAAGCGTCAGGCCGGCGCGCGTCGCGTAGTGGAAGCCGGTGTACTTGATGTTGTCGAGGATCTCAGCGACCTCGGCTTGCTCATAGCGGTCACAGCAATCGCTCGTCAGGCGGCTCACGTCGCCTTTGACCATCTTGTAGTTGATGTACTCGTAGTCGTACGGCAGGCACTGGCGGTTGAAGATGATGCGGCCGATGGTGGTGTCGAAGCGCGCGGTCTTGGAGCCGGTCACGTCGAGATCCAGGTACTCGCCATCGCCGTTGTTCACGCGGAAGAAGCGGGTGCCGTCCTCGTTCACCACATTCGCCTCGGTGGAGGAGACACGCACCTGAATCTTGGCCTGCAGGTCGATCTCGGCGCGGGCATCGTAGGCGTTGAGCGCATCGTCGAAGCTCGCGAACACATGCCCCTCGCCGGGAAGCCCCGCGCGCTCCTGAGTGAGGTAGTACACGCCGATGATCATGTCCTGGCGCGGCGTGTTGACGGGCTTACCGGAAGCCGGCGAGCGCAGGTTGTTCGAGGAGAGCATGAGCACGCGCGCCTCGGCCTGAGCCTGAAGGGACAGCGGCACGTGCACCGACATCTGGTCGCCGTCGAAGTCCGCGTTGAAGGGCTCGCAGACGAGCGGATGCAGGTGGATGGCCTTGCCCTCGACGAGCACGGGCTCGAACGCCTGGATGGAGAGTCTATGCAGGGTCGGCGCGCGGTTGAGCAGCACCAGACGGCCGTCGATGACCTCCTCCAAGATGTCCCACACGAAGCTCGCGTTGCGCTCGATGGCGCGCTTGGCGCCTTTGATGTTCTCGACCTTGCCAAGCTCGACCAGGCGCTTCATAACGAAGGGCTTGAAGAGCTCGAGCGCCATGGTCTTGGGCAGGCCGCACTGGTGCA
>CAZUYD010000055.1:0-4987 GCA_964624825.1 uncultured Enorma sp.
CGGGTGATGCAGATCGAGCCGCCGCCGATGCCCACTTTGACGAAGTCCGCGCCGCAATCGACGAGGAAGCGGAATCCGTCACCGTCGACGACGTTGCCGGCGCCCACCTTGACATCCTCACCGTAGTTCTCGCGGATCCACGCGATGGTGCGCTTCTGCCACTCGCTAAAGCCCTCGGAGGAATCGATGCAGAGCACGTCGGCTCCGGCCTCGAGGAGCAACGGCACGCGGGTCTCGTAATCGCGCGTGTTGATTCCCGCGCCTACCATATAGCGCTTGTTGGCGTCGAGCATCTCGTTCGGGTTGGATTTGTGCGAATCATAGTCTTTACGGAACACGATGCCGATCAGGCAGTCAGCGTCATCGACCACAGGCAGCGCGTTGAGCTTGTTCTCCCAGATGACATCGTTGGCCTTCTTGAGCGTGATGTCCTTGTCGCCCACGACGAGCCGCTCGCGCGGCGTCATGAAGGTAGCGACGAGCGACGCCGGATCGTCGCGGCTGGGACGGTAATCGCGGCTCGTCACGATACCGAGCAGCTTGCCGTGCGGCGTGCCGTCCTTGGTGACGGGCATGGTGGAGTGCCCGGTCTTCTCCTTCAGCGCCATGACCTCAGCCATGGTCATGTCAGGCGTCAACGTGGAATCGGAGACGACGAAGCCCGCCTTGTGGTCTTTGACCGCCTTGATCATAGCGGCTTCCTGCTCGGGGGTCTGCGAGCCATAGATGAAGGCCATGCCGCCCTCGGTGGCAAGCGCGATGCCCATCTTCTCCCCCGACACGGACTGCATGATGGCAGAGATCATCGGAATGTTGAGGGTAACGGCCGGCTCCTCACCGCGCCGGTATTTCACGAGCGGGGTTTTGAGCGAGACGTTTGCCGGAATGCACTCCGACGAGGAGTAACCAGGAACCAGCAGATACTCAGAGAATGTATGGGACTCACCGGGGAAAAACATGGCCATAGGTACTCCTTCGTTTGTTGGGCGCAATCCAGCCCGAGGCACAGCGGCACACGGTCACGTCGCGCGGCTTCGCGGCGGAAGCGGCAAGGGCGGCTCCCGTGCGGCTATTGTAGCGCAACGCCCGCGCTCGATTGCCGCGGAGCCTGCAGCTGCTTCTTGCACTCCCAGACGCCTGATGAGAATCCGTACGCGATGATATGCCCGATCCTCATCACCCTGGCAAGCGCATCGAAGATGATCTGTACGATATGGGCGGTCAACAGGCGCGAGGCAGGCAGCCTTATGGGCGCGCTGCATGCCGTCTGGCCTCTGCTGCGGTGCGCGCACCGCGCCATCCATACATGCTGCAAGGCATGAGGGCGGCTTCGATCTGCTGCCGCGCGAACCACTCCGCTCAAAACATCAGCTCACAAAGGCCTTGATGCCGATCGCGATGAGCACGAGACCGCCCACGACCTGTGCATAGGTGCCAAAGCGCTCACCGACGCGGCGACCGACCACGAGCATCGCAGCACAGCAGGCAACGGTGCAAACTCCGATTGTGCTGCTGTAGAGCACAACGTTCACGCCCCGCGCCGCGAACGCGACGCCGACCACGAAGGCATCGATCGAAGTGGCGATCGCTTCGAAGAAAATCGTCGCATAGCCAAGGCGCGTCGTCGCGCATTCCTCCGGAGCGCGCAGCTCGCGCGCGGCCTCCACAACCATCTTCCCGCCCACAAACGCGAGGATCACAAGGGAGACGATGCCCGCATAGGCCTCGATGACCGAAGCGATGAGCCTGCCGCCAAAGAACCCGGCGATGGGCATGGCCATCTGGAAGATACCGAAGAGCGCGGGCATGGAAAGCTTCTTGGCCATGGGCATGTCCGACTCGCAAAGCGAGTTCGAGAGCGTGACCGCCATGGCATCCATAGAAAGCGCGATGCCAAGCAGCAGCGCCTCGGCAAGGTTGCCGAGGTCAAACGATGAAAACAATTGTCCCTCCCAAGGTATGGTGAAATTATCGACATGGCTGAACTATATTCAGCGCCGCCCATGAGCTCGCCAGGCGCGCGAACTCATGCGGCACGAGCGAGCATGTGCTCGCGCGCCATCATGGCTCGGGAGGGTCGCAAAACAGCCGCAGCGCCTGATCCAGGCTATCGACGATATCAAGCGGGTCTTCAATGCCTACCACCATGCGCAGACACGCGTTGCGCCCGTGAACGATCGGCGCCACGCGCGACGCACAGGCGGATGCCGCGCGCGACAGACCAACTTGAGCCCAAGCATCGAAAAAGCGTGATGCGCGTGCGCCGGCGGATTCATGGTCACAACCCGTCGGACAAAAATCGACCACGAGGCCGAATCCATGTTCCAAAACATTCGGGGCGATCGCGCGATCCGCATGCGTCGCGAGCGCCGGATACCATACATGACCGATCGCGTAGTGACACGACAGATACTCTGCCACCGCATGCGCCGCATCAAAACGCGGCTGCATGTTGACGGCGAGCATCTCGAGCGCCCCATCGATTGCCGCCACATCTGCGTCGGAGGGGCGCAGCGCACAAGAAACCTGATCGGGGGCGCCCAGTCTGAAATTGAGCAGTCGGAAGGCGTCTTCCGCATACGAATCGCTTAAGCGCCGGCGACCCCGTGCGAAAGATGAGCGGGCAACGGAGACCGCCATCACCGAATCGGTGAGGAAGGAAGAAGCGATGACGGCAAGAGACTCGATGACAATGTGCGCGCCGCATGCGAGAGGATGACAGCCGAACACCGTTGGAAGCGAATTGTCCACGATGAGCAACGCGCCTGCCTCGCGCGCTGCCTCAGCCAGTGCACGGATGTCTGCCACGCGCAGATGCATGCCGCCCAGCGAGGGCACCAGCCAAAAGAGGCGGCTCGACGAGATACCCGATGGGTGCGCATACGATGCAGCGGAGCCCCGGGAAACCAGCCGCTCGCCCTCGGATGCCCGGGAAGCACAACGCGCGCTTGCCGCCTTCATCGCCGAAGCGGTCGGCGCTGTTGCAAAGGCAATATGATGCCAGCGAAACAGCTCCTCGATACGCCCGCGATCACCATCGGCAAAGACAACGATCCTGTCGTGTGCGCCGATCAGCCCCGTCTTCGCGATCAAATCGAACGCATCGCGCGCGCAGGCAAGCCAGGTAACCCGCGCGCCCGCCGCGCAGGCATAGTCGCGCGCGACTTCTGAAATCTTATGTGATTCGCTCACGCGACCTCCCCGAGTTCCCATCTCGCACCAGTATACCGCGGCACGCGCTACCCGGCCATCCCGGCCGGAGCGCTGGGCATGCCCCAGCGCTCCGCCAGCACCCTGTCGAAACACCGCGCATCAGCTCATGCATGCGCAATAGAGAGCGCAGTCGCTAGCGGCGCTCGTCGATCTCCCGGCGCACCGCCGCGATGAACTCATCGAGTTCGCGCACGTGCGTCTCGTTCGAGCGATCGCGTACCGAGATGTTGCCGGCCTCGACTTCCTTCTCGCCGAGGATGAGCATGTATGGCGGGCGTTCGATGTTGCGCGCTTCGCGGATCTTGTATCCGATTTTCTCGTCGCGCTCGTCAAGCACCACGCGAATGCCCGCCGCCTCAAGCTGTGCGGTCACGGTGCGTGCGTATTCGCGACTCTTCTCGGACACGGGGAGCACCTTCACCTGGCACGGCGCGAGCCAGGTGGGGAATTTCCCCGCATAGTGCTCGATCAAGATTCCAATGAAGCGCTCGATGGATCCAAATGCCACACGGTGCAGCATGATGGGACGCTTCTTGGTGCCATCGGCATCGGTGTACTCAAGATCGAAGTTAAGGGGCATCTGGAAGTCGAGCTGCACCGTGCCGCATTGCCAGGTGCGACCGAGTGAATCCTCCAGATGGAAGTCGATCTTAGGGCCATAGAAGGCACCATCGCCCTCGTTTACCACGTATTCTTTGCCCAAGCGCTCAAGTGCGGTGCGCAGGCCCGCTTCGGCGCGCGCCCAATCCTCATCGGAACCCATCGAGTCCTCCGGACGCGTGGAGAGCTCCAGGTGATAGGTGAAGCCGAACTTCTGGTAGACCGAGTCGATGAGGTTCACCACGCCCACGATCTCGTCGGTGAGCTGTTCGGGCGTCACGAACAGATGCGCATCGTCTTGGTTGAAGCAGCGAACACGGAACAGGCCATGCAGCGTGCCGCGCAGCTCGTGACGATGCACCAAACCGATCTCGCCGGCGCGCAACGGCAGTTCGCGATAGCTGTGCGGACGGCTCTTGTACACCAGCACGCCGCCGGGGCAGTTCATGGGCTTGATGCAGTACTCCTCATCATCGATGACGGTGGAATACATGTTGTCCTTGTAGTGATCCCAGTGACCCGAGGTTTTCCAAAGCTCCTCGTTCATGATGAGCGGTGTGGAGATCTCGACGTACCCCGCCGCGCGATGGATCTCGCGCCAGTAATCGAGCAGCTCGTTTTTGAGAATCATGCCGTTCGGCAGGAAGAACGGGAAGCCGGGCGCCTCGTCGCGCATCATGAAGATGCCCATCTCGCGGCCGATCTTGCGATGGTCGCGCTTCTTCGCCTCCTCGATAAGGCGCAGGTGAGCCTCCAGCTCATCTTTTGTCGCGAACGCCGTGCCGTTCACGCGCGTGAGCATCTTGTTGTTCTTATCGCCCTTCCAATACGCACCCGACACGCCGGTCAACTTGAACGCTTTGAGCGCTTTGGTGTAGGTGAGGTGCGGCCCCACACACATGTCGATGTACTCGCCCTGCTGATAAAACGTGATACGCGCGTCATCGGGCAGATCGCCGATGTGCTCGACTTTGTACTTCTCGCCCCGCTCCTGCATGAGCGCGATAGCTTCCGCGCGCGGCAGCTCGAAGACCTGGAACTTGAGGTTCTCCTTCACGATCTTCTTCATCTCGGTCTCGATCGCGGGAAAATCGTCCTCGTTGATCTTCTGGCCCTCGGGCAAGTCGATATCGTAGTAGAAACCATTGTCGGTCGCAGGACCATAGGCGAAGTC
>CAZUYD010000056.1:0-4825 GCA_964624825.1 uncultured Enorma sp.
ACACGATCGGGCGGATGATGATCTCGTGGGCGGTCATTTATGCAAGCACCTCCCCGAAGTGAACGGCAACATCGGCGGGCATCAGCAGGGCACCGTTGTTGATGAGGTCATAGGTGTTGGCCTCGTTCGGCGTGATGATGAACGTCTTGGGGATGTTGCGGAACGACAGGAACGCGTTCACATCGTCATCGCGCACGATGATGGTGAGGCGCTTGCCCTCCAGCCCGAGAGCCTTGAGCATGGCAACGGCGGCCTTGGTCGACGGCTTCTCGAAGCCGTAATCATCAACCAGCACGAGCTCGTTGTCGCGCAGCTTGGCGGAAAGCGCGGAGCGCATGGCGAGCTTGACCTCTTTGTTGTTCATGCGCTTGGCGTATGAACGGGGCTTGGGGCCATGGATGACGCCACCATGACGCCACTGACCGGCGCGGATGGAGCCCTGGCGGGCACGACCGGTGCCCTTCTGGCGCCACGGCTTGGCGCCGCCGCCGGACACCTCGCTGCGTCCCTTGGTGGACTGGGTGCCCGCGCGCCAGCAAGCCATCTGGCACTTCACGATGTGATGCATGACATGGGTGTTCGGCTCAATGCCGTACACCTCGGCAGCAAGCTCGGCCTCGGCGACCTTCTTGCCCTCGCTGTTCTTTACTTCAAACTTAGACATGTGCGTGATCTCCTTGGTATGACGTGGGCTTAACGTATCGAGCATTACGCCATACGGATGGCGACCAGGCCGTTCTTGGCACCCGGGACGGCACCCTTCACGAGCATGAGGTTCTGGTCGGCATCGATGCGAACAACGGTGAGGTTCTTCACGGTCACGCGCTCATTGCCCATGTGACCGGCCATCTTGACGCCCTTGAGGACGCGTGCGGGGTACGCGCACTGGCCGATGGAGCCGGGATGACGCTTGAAGTGGGAACCGTGGGTCATGGGACCGCGACGCTGACCCCAGCGCTTGATGCGTCCCTGGAAACCCTTGCCCTTGGAGGTGCCAATGACGTCGACCTTGGCGACATCGGCGAAGTCGGCGACGGTGACGACCTCACCGACCTTGTGGTCTTCGCCATTCTCGACGCGAACCTCGCGAAGATACCGCACGGGCGCGACGCCAGCCTTGGCGAAATGACCAGCCATGGGCTTGTTCACGTTCTTTTCCTTGATGTCTCCGAAGCCGATCTGCACGGCGTCGTAGCCATCGGTCGCCTGAGTTTTAACCTGCGAGACGGCGCAGGGGCCAGCCTGGATGACCGTGACGGGCACGACGTTATCCTCGTCGTCCCAAACCTGGGTCATACCGATCTTGCGGCCGAGAATCATGTTGATCATTCAATGATCCTAACCCTCGGTGGTCTTGGGACTCTGCGAGCGCCCCTTGCGCTCGCCCCCAGCGGACCACTACCAACACGTGCCCCCGGCTTGCATTCGAGTCGCTCCCGCGGTCGCGCAACCCAATTGACCACGCGGGCGAGACAGAATCCTCCCCGTTAAGGCACAGCTTGCTAAGTATACACGCAGCCGGGTGTATCCATCGTTTTCCATAAAGTCTTCGCATTGCCCGAGCTGGGACGTTCGCTCCTGGCATCGTCGCAACGCCGCATGCGCGAGCGCGCCATGGCGGCAAAACGGGTACAAGCCAGCTAGCGTACAAGCCGGCTAACCCTGTTGGCCTTAAACGAAGGGAGCCTCAATGGCTGCAAGCTATGAGCTATACATCATGCCCTCCTGCCCCTACTGCCGCAAAGTGCTGCTCTACATGGATAAACACAGCATCGAGCTGCCGCAGCGCGACATCACCGCCAATCCTGCGGCGCGCGAGCAGCTCCTGCGCGTAGGCGGCAAGGTTCAGGTGCCCTGCCTCTTTATCGACGGTGAACCCATGTATGAATCCGATGACATCATCGCCTACCTGAGCGATGCCTTTACTGACGCCGCCGCGTCCGCCATCTCGACTGAAAAGCAGGCTGGGCACGGCAACGACGCGGCGTGCCCCATCTTTTAGGAGGGCGTGTCGGAGTTAAGGGCAACGCCTACGTACGCATAAGCTCCAACATGGCTACGGGCGCCACATGCGCCGGCGCACGTAGCCATGTTTCGTCTGTTTCATCTGTTTCATATAACCGAATCTCAAGTTTGGCGACACTTTTCATTAACATCTCGAGTATGTCGGATATCTCCGTGGAAGAATCAGCAGGTACAGGGCTTGCCATTTCTCCGCCTACTTCCGAAAACCCTAAAAAGTGTCGCCAAACTCGCAAAGTGATTGAGACCACCCCGTGAAACACGCACCAAGGCGTGAAACTCGATTCTCGTCTAGGTCAATTTGAGCTCATCCCCTGTCATGGCACGCTTTTGCTCTATCTGCTACAAGGTGTCCGCATGCAAAAGCCCTTGCCGGCACGCCAGCAAGGGCTTCTCATTACCTATGACCACGCCGGATACCTACGCGCGAGCTACGAGATAGGTACGCGGCACAGCGCTTAAAGCTTGATCTCGATATCAACGCCGGCGGGAAGGTCGAGACGCATGAGCGAATCGACGGTACCGCTCGTGGGATCGAGGATGTCGATAAGGCGCTTGTGGGTGCGCATCTCGAACTGCTCGCGGCTGTCCTTATCCACGTGCGGCGAGCGGATAACCGTGTAGAGGTTGCGCTCGGTTGGCAGCGGCACAGGACCGGAGACGCGGGCGCCGGTCTTCTGAGCGGTCTCGACAATGAGCTTCGCAGACTGATCAACAACCTCATGATCATAGCCCTTGAGGCGGATCCTGATCTTCTGGCTAGACAACGTTACCTCCTTGGTGAGCGAGGATTTCCTCGCGACTTATTACCTACGTGCAATCGCGAGTGATTACGCGTTGCCACCAGCCTTGCTGATGACCTCGTCGGCAACCGACTTGGGCGCCGGCTCATACGAGTCGAACTGCATGGTGTAGCTCGCGCGACCCTGGGTCTGCGAACGAAGGTCGGTCGCGTACCCGAACATCTCGCCCAACGGCACCTTGGAGCGGATGACCTTGTTGCCAGAGCGATCGTCCATGCCCTCGATCTTGCCGCGGCGACCAGAGAGATTGCCCATGACATCGCCCATGTACTGCTCGGGGGTCTCGACCTCGACGGCCATCATCGGCTCGAGGAGGATCGGGTCGGACTTCCTGAGCGCATCCTTGATCGCCATGGAACCGGCAATCTTGAAGGCGGCCTCGGAGGAGTCGACCTCATGGTAGGAGCCGTCGAAGAGCGTCACCTTGACGTCGACCACCGGGTAGCCAGCGATGACGCCCGTCTCGAGCGCCTCCTGGATACCCTTGTCGATGGACGGAATGTATTCCTTGGGCACGACGCCGCCGACGATGCCGTTGACGAACTCGTAGCCGAAGCCCTCCTCCATCTTCTCGAGCTTGATGACCGCATGACCGTACTGACCGCGACCACCAGACTGGCGAACGAACTTGCCCTCGGCGCGCTCGACATCGTGACCGGGAGCCTCACGATAGGCAACCTGCGGCTTGCCGACGTTTGCCTCGACCTTGAACTCGCGGAGCAGGCGGTCGACGATGATCTCGAGGTGCAGCTCGCCCATGCCGGCGATGATGGTCTGGCCGGTCTCGTGGTCGGTGCGCACCTGGAAGGTCGGGTCTTCTTCGGCGAGCTTAGTGAGCGCAAGGCTCATCTTGTCCTGCTCGGCCTTGGTCTTGGGTTCCACGGCGACGTCGATAACCGGATCGGGGAACTCCATGGACTCGAGGATGATCTCGTCGCCCTCGGCGCACAGGGTGTCGCCGGTCGTGGTGTTCTTGAGGCCCACCGCAGCGAGAATGTCGCCGGTGGAGGCGCCCGTCACGTCGATGCGGTCGTTGGCATTCATCTCGAGGATGCGGCCGAAGCGCTCGCGCTGGCCGTTGGAGGCGTTCACCACGTAGGAGCCGGCATCGATATGCCCGGAATACACACGGAAGAACGTGAGCTTGCCCACGTAAGGGTCGGTTGCGATCTTGAAGGCAAGCGCCGAGAAGGGCTCATCATCGCTTGCACTGCGCGTATCGGCCTCACCGGTCGCGGGGTCGGTGCCCTCAACCGGCGGCACGTCGAGCGGACTCGGCAGGTAGTCGACGACGGCGTCGAGCAACTCCTGGACGCCCTTGTTCTTATAGGCGGAACCTACAAGAACCGGGTTGAGCTCGTTGGCGAGCACGCCGGCGCGAATGGCAGCCTTGAGCTTGTCGACGGGGATCTCCTGATCCTCGAGGATCATCTCCATGAGCTCGTCATCGTAGTTCGAGGCGGCGTCAAGCAGCTCATCGCGCTTCTCGGCAGCGATGTCGACGAACTCGGCGGGAATCTCGCCCAATGCCTCGGGATAGGTCATGCCCTTGTCGTCGGCCTTGAAGTCCCATGCGGTCATGGTCACCAGGTCGATGACGCCCCAGAAGTTGTCCTCGGCACCCATGGGAACCTGGATGGCCACCGCGTTGGCGTGCAGGCGCTCCTTCATGGTGTCGATGGCATGCCAGAAATCGGCGCCCACGCGGTCGTACTTGTTGATGAAGGCGATACGGGGAACGTTGAAGTTACGCGCCTGGCGCCACACGGTCTCGGACTGGGGCTGCACGCCAGCCACGGCGTCGAACACGGCCACGGCGCCATCGAGAACGCGAAGCGAGCGCTCGACCTCGGCCGTGAAGTCCACATGGCCGGGAGTGTCGATGATCTGAATACGGTAGGCAGGGCCGTTGTTCACGTCGCCGCCCTTGTGCCAGAAGCACGTAGTGGCAGCGGAGGTGATGGTCACGCCGCGCTCCTGCTCCTGAACCATCCAGTCCA
>CAZUYD010000057.1:0-4820 GCA_964624825.1 uncultured Enorma sp.
TTCAAGAGAAGTACGAATTCCCGGTGGCTTCGATCGTGTCGATGGACGAGGTCATTGAGGTGCTGTACAACCATGAAGTCGGTGGGCGCGTGGTGATCGATGGCGCTATAAAGTCCGCGCTCGATGCCTACTATGCGCGCTACGGCGTGGAGGGGTGAATGCGTAAAGGTCGCATGGTTGGATCGGCCTGCGCGGCTCGGGCATGCGGTGGCGGTAGCGTTTATGGTTCCGCCAGCCAAAGGGTCTGGGCGGTCTGTGCGGTTCAGCTGGAAGGCACGTGAAAATTTGCACTAAAAAGAGCATTTTAAAACGAGCAGTTCAGGTATTATGAAGTGGCGTATCAACTGAGGTGCGCGGTGGGACATGCGCGCACTTCACGGCTGCACTCGGAGGATCATATGAAGAACCGCTTTTTGTTTGTCCCGGTTATGCTGGTTTCTCTGGCCAGCGCGTTGATGCTTGGCGGATGTAGCGGAACATCGGCCGAAGACCTTATTCGCGATGACATCGTGGAGTACCTCAGCGATTTCGATTCTTCCGGTGCGGCCTTTGTCGAGGCGCTGGAAGAACAGTCGGGCGATGAGCTCGATCAGCTGGGCATTTCGGCGGACTATTTCGCCGATGCGTACCTCGATGGCTTTGGGTATGAGGTAGGCGACATTACGGTCGACGGCGATTCCGCAACGGTCGAGGTCACGATCACGCTGAAGTCGTATAGCGACATCATGAGCGCGTTCGAGAGCGATTTTACAGAGTGGATCTACGGGCTTGAAGCGTCAGATATCGTGGACATGAGCGAAAGCGAGATGTACGAGTACGCCGGCCAGATGCTGCTCGACGTGATGACCGAGACGGAGCCCACTGAGCAAACATTCGATGTCAGCTATACGAAAAATTCCGATGGCGACTGGGAGATGGACTCGGGCTTAGAATCAGAAATGATGTACACGTTCTTCTCGTAGGTGAATGAAGATATTCGCAGGCATGATGCGCCCCGCTTGGGGCGCATCTGTTATCGGGGGATGCTGAAGCGGGACAGATTGCATCTGCCGCCATTATGCGGGCACCGTTTGCGGTGCATGTTGGGGCACGCATAGGCGTGTTCAGGTGGGTGCTTTCAGGCGGGCACTACGGTGCGCACGCGATATCGATGATGTCCTGCGGCGCTTCGGCGATGAAATCCGCTCCCGCGCGCTCAAGTTCCTCGCGTCCGCGAAAGCCCCACGTCACGCCGACGACCGGAAGTCCTGCGTTGTGCCCGGTCTGCACATCGACGTTGCTGTCGCCCACATAGAGCGTGCTTTGCGCGGGCGCGCCCGCCGCGGCCATGGCATGGAGCGTTATGGGTGCGGCGGGCTTGGGCGGGAACGCATCGACGCGTCCTTGGATGAACGCAAATCGATCGCCAAAGAAGTGCTGGACAAGCGGTACCGCCGCCGCGTGGTCTTTGTTCGTGAGCACGACGAGCGCGAGCCCGGCGGCGCGCAGTTGATCGAGCGCATCGTGGATGCCGGGGTAGGGTGCCGTGTGATCTTCTTTGTGCTCGTCGTAATAGGTGTAAAACTCAGCGAACACGCGGTCGAACATGCGCTGGTCGCCCAGGTATTCCGCGGGTATGATGCGCTCGACGAGCTTTACCATGCCGTTGCCCACCTTGTACCGGTATGCGTCGACGGGAAAGGTTGGCCATCCATGCAGGCTGCACACGTGGTTGGCAGCGTTGGCAAGATCTGCAAGCGTATTCAAGATGGTGCCATCGAGGTCGAAGATGGCGTGGGTATAGGGCATGGCGTCTCCTGGCAAAACCGTCTGCGTAGCGCCCATTGTACTCGCGTGGCGCGTGTTTTCATGCCGCAGGCGCTGCGCGCAACCGTAACGATCGGGTAGCGACCGGGTGGCGTCTGCGATAGCTGGGTGATCTCGAAGGGCGCGGGGCAATCGAGCGGCGTTCGCGAGAATCGAGAGCACCCAATGACCAGGGTGCATCCGCAGCGCCGGCGCACTTGCACGGGTGATACGCGCTAGGCGCTGCCGCCGCTCAGCAGATGCGGGGAAGCTGCTCGCCCACCAGCATATCCAAGACGCGCGTCGAGCCCCACGGCGTGCGGACGCGCACCGTGGCACCGCTTGCGTCGGCGTCGTGCACCGCGCCGATGATCGCCGCATGGGCGCCATACGCGTTGCGGCGCATCGCGTCCAAGGCGGCGTCCGCTTCTTCGGCCGGCACCACGGCCACCATCTTGCCCTCGTTCGCCACCTGCAGGGGGTCGTATCCGAGCATGTCGCAGGCAGCGCGCACCTCGGCGCGTACGGGAATCGACGCCTCTTCCACCTCGATCGACGCCGTGCTCGCGCTGGCGAACTCGTTGAGCGTGCTGGCGAGTCCGCCGCGCGTGGGGTCGCGGAAGCACCGCACGTGCGGGGCTTCCGCCAAGACGTCGGCGATGAGGTGGTTGAGTGGTGCGGCGTCGCTTTCGATGGTCGTCGAGAACGAGAGCCCTTCGCGTGCGCTCATTACCGCGATGCCATGGTCGCCCACGGTCCCCGACACGAGCACCATATCGCCCGGCCGGCACGCCGCGCCCGAAAGCGATATGCCCGCGGGAACCTCGCCCACGCCGGCTGTGTTGATGTAGATCCCATCGGCGCCCCCGCGCTCCACCACCTTGGTATCGCCGGTGATGATCGCGACGTGCGCCTCGCGCGCGGTATCGGCCATGCTCAGGCAGATGCGGCGCAGCTCGTCGAGCGGAAAGTTCTCTTCAAGAATGAACCCGCAGGAAAGGTAGCGCACATGCGCACCGGAGGTCGCTACGTCGTTCACCGTGCCGCATACGGCGAGACGCCCGATGTCGCCGCCCGGGAAGCGATGCGGGCTCACGACAAAGGTATCGGTTGAAAGCGCGATACGCCCGGTGCTCGGGAGCGCTGCGACGCCTGCGTCGTTTCCAGCGTGCAGCTCGGGGGCATCGAACGCGTCGAGGAACACCTCGTCTATCAGCCGCTTCATCATCTGGCCGCCCGATCCGTGGCCGAGCTGTATCGTCTCGGCGGACGATGCCGGCGCGAGCGTATGCTGTTCCATCTGCTCTCCTTCTACCATGCGCGCGTAGCGCCGCGACCTGTTTGTCACCGATACCGATGATACGCCGCGCAGCTTCCCTCGCTCGATACCATGCATGGGCCTATGGGATGCTCGGGGGTGCAGCCGTGGCCAAACAGGGGACATGCGTCGGGGGTGATGACGCCGCGGAGCACATCTCCGCAGCGGCACCCCTTCGGTTCGCGGGTGGGTTCGACCGTTACTTCGAAGCGCCGCCGCGCGTCGAAGGCCGCATGCTCCTCGCGGATGCGCAAGCCCGAAGCGGGGATAGCGCCCAGACCGCGCCACCAGGTATCGCATGGCTCGAACACGCGCGTTGCGATGGCGCGCGCCGCGGGGTTTCCAGCATCGCGCACGCTGCGGCGATATGCGTTCTCAATATGCGGATCCTTGTGCACGACCATCTCTACCAGCCGCTCGATGCCCTCCAGGATATCGATCGGCTCGAATCCGGTGACCACGCCGGGGATGCCGAATTCGTCAACGAGGAACTGGAACGGTTCGACGCCCGCGATGGTGCACACGTGACCGGGTAGGATGAACCCGTCGATCGCGGTCTCGGGGTCGGACGCGATGGCGCGAAGCGCGGCGGGCGTCGTTTTATGAACGCAGAGCACCGAGAAGTTTTCAAGGCCGCGCGCTTGTGCCTCGAGGATGCATGCGGCGATGGCCGGTGCGGTCGTCTCGAACCCGATTCCGATGAACACCACGAGGCGGTTCGGGTCGCGCTGCGCCAGCTCGACCGCATCGAGCGGGGAATACACGACGCGCACGTCGCGCCCCGCGGCCTTCTCGGCGGCAAGGGAAGAGGTGCTGCCGGGCACGCGCATCATGTCGCCAAAGGTTGCCACGGTGACGCGCTCGTCGCGGGCGAGCGCGATGGCGTAATCGATGTCGCGGTTGTCGGTCACGCAGACCGGGCAGCCCGGCCCGGAGAGCAAGCGCAGGTGCGGAGGCATAACGGAGCGAAAGCCGTACCGGCCGATACTCATCGTGTGCGTGCCGCATACCTCCATGAGGTTGATGGCGCGGCTACCCGCGATATGCTCGATGCGGGCGATAAGCTCGCGCGCGAGGGCGGGGTCACGGAATGCGCCGAGGGCGGGGGCGATATGCGCGGCAGCATCGCTCATGCGGGCACACCTGTGGCTACCTTCAGGGGCGCCGTGTTCATATCTGGCGCCGCTTGTGGCGCCGCCGCGCTCGCATCTGGGGCGTCCGTCATGTGGGCAGAAAGATCCTCGGTGGCGAGCTCGTCGAGTTCGCGCACGAGCTCGACGGTGCGCTCGGCCTCCTCGGCATCGATGACCTCGATGGCGAATCCGGCATGGACGAGCACCCAATCGTCCAAGCGCGCGGCAGGGGTGAGGGCAATCGAGATTTGCCGCGTGACGCCGAGCATGTCTATGGTAGCCGTCGTGCCATCAATGGCGGTGATGGCGCCGGGTATGGCGAGGCACATGTGAGCTCCAATCGTTTTGATCGCGTCATATGCTACCGCGCGCATGGCACCGGGGCAAATGAGAGTTTGGGAGATAGGGCGTTGCGGCGCTACATTTGATGCTCTATAGCTCAGCAGCCTTGTATCATGCCATCCGCGATGAGGGGGCGTTGCGGCACTACGTTTGACGCTATAGCTCAGCGGCCAAGCGTTCGCCCATGAGGTAGCCCATAACGCTTGCCATCATGAGGCCGCGCGTCCAGCCGCTTGAGTCGC
>CAZUYD010000058.1:0-4753 GCA_964624825.1 uncultured Enorma sp.
AGGACGAGATCGTCTCCCGCGACATCATCGGCGAGACCCACGGCTCCATCTTCGATGCCACCCAGACCATGGTGCAAGATCTTGGCAACGGCCAGAGCCTCGTGCAGGTGACCTCTTGGTACGACAACGAGAACTCCTACACCTCGCAGATGGTTCGCACCATCAAGTACTTCGAGAAGTTTGTGGCGTAAGCCCCTATGGTTCTTGAAGGGCGCATACATCCATAGTGCTCAGAGGGGCGCGGTCCGAGGGCTTCGGCTGTCGGGTCGCGCCCTTGCTATGACGGGGCGACGGGGCAGGCTGCTCCGGCCGCCATGCTCGCATGGCGTTCGCATCGTCGCTTATATCTATCGATAAGGAAATTCCGCCACTATACAGAAAGGTAGGAAAACATGGCTTTCACCAAGAAGACCATCCGCGACATCGATGTCGATGGCAAGCGCGTGCTTGTGCGCGTCGACTTCAACGTGCCGGTTGCCGATGGCGTGGTGGGCGACACCACGCGCATCGAGGCTGCTATTCCCACGATCAAATACCTCGTTGAGCATAACGCGAAGGTCATCCTCATGAGCCACCTCGGTCGCCCGAAGGGCGATGGCCCGGAGCCGGCGCTGTCGCTCAAGCCGGTTGCCGCGAAGCTTGCCGAGCTCTCTGGTCTCGACGTGAGCTTCGTCGCCGACACCTATGGCGATGAGGCCGCGGCTGCCGCTGCCGCGCTCGAGTCGGGCAAGGTGCTCGTCCTCGAGAACGTCCGCTTCGATAAGCGCGAGAAGAAAAACGACCCCGAGATCGCTAAGAAGCTCGCCGACCTCGCCGACATCTTCGTGCTCGATGCGTTCGGCACGGCGCACCGCGCCCAGGGTTCCGTCGTGGGCCCCACCCAATATCTGCCGGCCGTCGCCGGCTTCCTGCTCGAGAAGGAGGTCTCCACGCTCGGAGGTCTCTTCAGCGAGCCGAAGCGCCCGTTCGTCGCGATTCTCGGCGGATCCAAGGTGTCCGACAAGATCGGCGTCATCGATCGTTTGCTCGACTCCGCCGACACCGTCATCGTGGGCGGCGGCATGGCCTATACCTTCGCGAAGGCGCAGGGCGGCAAGATCGGTGACTCGCTGTGCGAGGACGATTGGTGCGACCGCGCCCTCGAGATGCTCGAGAAGGCCAAGAAGAACGGCGTGACGTTCCTGCTTCCCATCGACAACGTGGTCGCGGACGCCTTCTCCGAGGATGCCGACACCAAGATCGCCAAGACCGGCGAGATCGATGACGGCTGGCAGGGTCTGGACATCGGACCGGAGACCGAGAAGCTCTTCGCCGACGCCGTCGCGGGTGCCAAGACCGTCTTCTGGAACGGCCCCTGCGGCGTGTTCGAGATGGACAAGTTCGCTCACGGCACCAAGGCGATCGCCGAGGCTATCGCGGCCAACCAGGACTGCGACTCAGTCATCGGCGGCGGCGATTCCGTGGCGGCTGTGAACAAGTTCGGCCTGGCCGACAAGATGACGTTTATTTCAACAGGCGGTGGCGCCTCGATGCAGCTCGTCGAGGGCAAGCCCCTGCCGGGAGTGGAGGCACTCAATGACGCAGAGTAAGCGCACCCGCCTTATTGCGGGCAACTGGAAGATGAATAACGCGATCCCCGAGGCCGTTGACCTCGCGCAGGCACTCGTCGCCGCTCTGCCCGAGATTCCCGCCGGCGTCGAGGTGTGCGTGTGCCCGCCGACCGTGGATTTGCGTCCCGTGTCATGCAAGGGCGGCATCAAGGAGAGCCCGATCAAGCTCGGTGCCCAGAACGTGTATTGGGAGGCTTCCGGCGCCTATACCGGCGAGACCTCCGTCGATATGCTCAAGAGCGTGCCGGTGGACTACTGCATCATCGGCCATTCCGAGCGCCGTGACTACTTCAAGGAGTCTGACGAGGACGAGAGCAAGAAGGCCAAAGCGCTGCTCGCAGGAGGCATCGTGCCGATTTTCTGCTGCGGCGAGAGCCTCGAGACCCGCGAGGCGGGCGAGCACGTCGCGTTCGTGACCGGCCAGATCAAGGCTGGCTTGGCGGGCATCGAGCTGACCTCGGGCGACCAGCTGGTCATCGCGTATGAGCCCATCTGGGCCATCGGCACCGGCAAGACCGCCACGGCCGATGACGCCCAGGAGGTCTGCGGCGCCATTCGCGCCACGCTCGTCGAGCTCTTCGGCGACGAGGTCGCCTCGGGCATTCGCGTGCTGTACGGCGGATCCGCCAAGCCCGAGAACATCGCCGGCTTCCTCGAGAAAGAGGATGTTGACGGTGCGCTCGTGGGCGGTGCTTCGCTCAAGGCCGACAGTTTTGCCGCAATGGTTGAGAAAGCGGGGGATTAGGGCATGGCTGAACGTCATCTGCCTGCGCTGCTGGTGATCATGGACGGCTTCGGTCTGGCGCCTGCGGGCGACGACAATGCCGTCTGCAAGGCCAACAAGCCGTATTTGGACAAGCTGTGGGAAGAGTATCCGCACACCACGCTCGGCGCGTCCGGTGCCGACGTGGGCCTGCCAGATGGCCAGATGGGCAACTCCGAGGTCGGCCACCTGAACATCGGTGCGGGCCGCATCGTGTTCCAGGAGCTCAGCCGCATCAACAACGCGATCATCGATGGATCCATCGAGGAGAACCCGACGCTCGCAACCGCCATGGAGGACGTCGCGGCGCGCGGGGGCACCGTGCATCTGCTCGGGCTTGTGTCTCCTGGCGGCGTGCATTCCATGCAGCGCCACGGCGAGGTGCTCTCCGCGCTTGCCGCCATGCACGGCGTCGAGAAGATTCGGTTCCATTGTTTCATGGACGGGCGCGACGTCGATCCGCACTCCGGCGCAGGGTACATCGAGACGCTCAAGGAAAACCTTGGGGCGCTCTCCAAGTACACGGGCGTCGATGCGCGCATCGCAACGGTGTCCGGCCGTTACTGGGCGATGGATCGCGACAACCGCTGGGAGCGCGTGGAGCGCGCCTACGACGTCATCACGCTGCCCTATGAGGGCGAGGAGGTCGACCCGGTCGCCGGCGTCAAGGCGTATTACGAGCAAGACGAGCGCGGGGACGAATTCGTCGAGCCTTTCGCGTGCCATAACGAGGGCGTGCGCGATGGCGATGCCATGGTGTTCTTCAACTTCCGTCCCGACCGCGCCCGCGAGATGACCCGCGCCTTCACGGAGCGCGGCTTCGATGGCTTCGAGCGCAAGGCAGCTCCGAAGCTCTCGCACTTCGTCTCCATGACCGAGTACGACGACACGTTCAAGAACGTCGAGGTGGCGTTCCCCAAGACGTTTCCCGAGAACGTGCTCGCCGACGTGCTCGCGCAAAACGGCTTGAAGCAGCTGCATACCGCCGAGACCGAGAAATACGCACACGTGACGTTTTTCCTGAACGGCGGCGTCGAGGAACCCAAGGAGGGGGAGGAGCGCGTGCTCGTTCCCTCGCCGAAGGTTGCGACCTATGACCTGCAGCCCGAGATGTCTGAGCCCGAGGTCACCGAGAAGCTCGTCCAAGCCATCAACGAGGATCGCGCCGATGTGTACATCGTGAACTATGCGAACTGTGACATGGTTGGGCATACGGGCGTTTTCGACGCTGCGGTGAAGGCGGTCGAAGCGGTTGACGATGGCCTGTCGAAGGTCATCCCGGCCATTCTCGCCAAAGGTGGTTTTGCGCTCATTACGGCCGACCATGGCAACGCGGATCATATGTACGACGTGGACGATGCCGGCGAGAAGCATCCCTTCACGGCGCACACCACCAATCGCGTGCCGTTCATCGTCGTGGATGACAAGGCGAAGCTTACGGATATCGAGGACGGGCGCTTGTCCGACATCGCGCCCACGCTGCTCTCGCTTGCGGGCATTGAGCCCTCAGCCGAGATGACCGGTCGCGTCCTCGTTACCGAGGAGTAGATTGCTGCTATCGAGGCGGGGCGTGCTCTACATGTGCATGCGTCTTGCTATTGGGGCGTAACCGTACATTGGGGATGCGTCTGAACGCACGCCGTCTGATTTTTATGCTGCCTGCTGGGTTATCTGGCGGGCAGCGTTTTTTATGACTAGCCTGCGGCCGCCGCGTAGGTAAGGGTGCAGAACGCCGCCCGCTTTGCGAGCGGCCATGATTTCAGCTGCACCGTGGAATGCATCTCGCTCATCATTTCAACATGTTCATGATTCGATTTCGCGCGCTTTGCTCGTTTGTTCCATCGCGGATCAATTGCGAACAGGGACTCATCGCGATCTGCGCAATCTGCTCAGACGTAATTGCATGTTGGAAAGAGCGTTAAAAGAGAGGATGTTTCCGGCTGAAGAGTGCTTCATAACGCAGGAATGCATTCCAACGTGCGGATGATAGCGATTATGATGACAGACGTAATGCGAGCATGCCTGCATATGACGCGATTCAGCGGTGTCAACGACGCCGATGCCGGATGCCCGTAAATGAGCTGCAGTTGAATCTACATCGTTGTGTGCTATTCTTATACGGTTTGCAAGCGTAAAGGAGTCTGCTGATGGGTCCCTTCCAGATCATCATCTTCATCGTGTGGGCACTGTCCGCGCTCGCGCTCATCGGGCTGGTGCTTATGCATTCCGGTAAGGGCACGGGCGTGTCCGATATGATTGCCAGCTCGTTGTATAACTCGAGCGCCGCCGCGGGCGTTATGGAGCGCAACCTCGACCGCTTGACGGTTATCGTTGCAATTGTTTTTGCCGTATGCGTCGTGCTCTGCATGTTTTTCTTCCC
>CAZUYD010000059.1:0-4168 GCA_964624825.1 uncultured Enorma sp.
GGTCAAGCACCTCCTGAGCCGTCTCCTCGTCATCGGCGGCGAACAGGATATGGCTTGACCGCTTCGACCCGTCATAGATCGTCGCGTAAGCCTGCACGTACTCGAGCACCTCATCATCGCTCGCCACTACGTCTGCCCCCAGCTCCTCAATCAGCGCATCTTGGAGCAGGGTGAGATGTACTTGGTCGTAGTAAGTTTCCTCGTTAAGCCCAACACTCTCAAGGTACGACGTCCATTCTTCGTCCGACTCGAAGCGCGCACGGGCCGTATCGATGCCGGTCTGCACCTCCTCGTCCGTAACACTCACGCCGTTTTCCTCTGCGGCTTGCTGCAAAAGCTCGCGGTCCACGTAGTAATCGACCACCAGGGACCTCAGTGATTCGAAGGTGTATTCGTAGTCGATCATCCACGTTCCCCAGGCATCATCGTCTTCGAGGTCGTTCGCCGCCCGATAGTTCTCGATGTAGGCGGTCACCGCATTCTCGCCAATCTCAACACCGTTGACCGTCACGGCCACGCCGCCCGAGGTGTCCGTCGTATCGAGCGTGGGGTCAATCTCCTCTTGCGCGCAAGCCGACATCCCGAAGGCGCACGCAAGCCCAAGAGTCAAGGCCGCAGCACCCAGCCTGACGCGTGCGGCGAAACCCCTTTTTCCCGTATGTCTTTTTCCCCTATACTCGTCCATCTTTTTGCTTCCTCCTTAACGACTTTAACAACTAGCCCACCAAAGCAGCGAGACAGCGCCTTGGCAACAAGGCGCCTAGATCCGCCAGAACTTCCAGATGATCCACTTGGGCCACCCCACATAGATCCGCGCGTTCTTGAAGAAGGCCCGGTAGTAAGCGCGCACCCGATCGAGCCGCTCATCGTCGGGCTGGATACCGCCGAACACCGCGTCTTGGTACACGAGACTGACTTCGACAAAATCCACTCCGCCGGTGTCGCGCGTAAACGGCATCATTGCCTTGCTGTACCCCACGGCGAACTCGAGCGGCGTCAGATGATCGGCCTTGCGGATCCCCAGGCGCTTGAGCCTGCCCAGCAGAAAGGTATAGAGAAACCACGCCTGGTAGGCATTCGTGCGATCAGCGATACGCTTGAGCCGCCACGTACGCCGGTAGCGCTGCAAAAGGATGATCGCCACAATAGCCGCTATGATAAGCAGCGCAATGATGAGCGCCGTGATCCGAAGGATCACCCATGCGGCAGCCTGATCACCCTCATCAGTACTTCCCATATCGACACCGGCAAGCTGCGCGATCACCCCAGCGATCGCAGACTCCCGCAGCGCGCTCTCGATGATGTCTTGCGGGGTCTCGTTCGTACCGCCCTCGCCTTCCTGGTTGGTCTCCGACTCCTCGTCGCTGGTCTCAGAGGAGGTGTCATCGCCTTCGGTCTGCACCCTCTCGTAGTCATTGGCCTTCTCGTCTACCGGCGGCGATACGTACTCCTCGAAGAATTTGATCTCGGGCGTCTGCAGCCCACTCGCCTGGATAACGCCGTAGAACACCCCCACGCCCACAAGCACGCACACCACAGCAAGAAGAGCCGAGAAGGCCGTAACGCCCACAAACGAGGTGCGCTTGACGCGGTTTGCCGAATAAACCGACTGCTTGTAGCAGTGGTAGATTAAAAGCATCCCCACCGCGCCGATGACAACAAGTGTCGCGAGGATACCCGGCTCATCAACAATCCACTCCCGGTAGAGAAACTGGATGACACCACAGGCAATCACGGCTGCGATCAGCAGAAACACAAGTCCGACCGCGCGGCGCGACAAGAGAAACGACAGCACGGCATCCACCGCGATCACAACGACGAAGATGATGTAATTGCCGGGGACGTCGCTGAGGACCCCATCTGTCATGATCGGCTCGACCGATAGCGCCGAGGCAGCGGCAATAAGCACTACACACACTACAATGGTCGCGATGATCGACGGAGCCGCCGTCCGCTTCGACCAAGTGCCCAAAAACAGGGCGAGAAGTACCGGAATCGTAAGCGCCGCGATGAGCAGCACATTGCCGCGATAGTCCCAGGCGCTGTAGAAGCCGAAGGATAACGTATAGCTCAACGCAGTAGACACGATGAGCACGAGCAGAAAGTCGGGGATGGTCGACTGAGCAAACAGCCGTATACGTGTGGACTTCTTCATCCGCTCGGACAGGCGGAGACGGTCGCGCACGCGCGTCGCTCCGATGCTGGAGGTCTCCTTCTGAGGAGTTTGGTTCTTCTGGGCCGCCGCCGCACTCCCCTTCTTCCCCGCTGCAGCGCGACTGCCTGCCTTCTGCGTCTTGGCCGCCGAACGACTGCCCGTTCCCTGCGTCTTGGCTCCCGCGCGGCTGCTCGCCTTCCCGGCAGGACGCGTCGAGGATCTCCCAGCGCTGCTGCGACCAGCTCCGCTACGATCGCTTCCGCTCGCCGCGCCGCTGCGCTGCTTTGAACGCTCGGCTTTGCCTTCGCTCATCTATCTCACCGCCTTCAAATCACTCGACGAGGAAAGCACCACATACCCGATACCCGCCGCGCCAAGCCGGGCAAGCGGCGCAAGGTACTGATCGCGCCTGCGCCCCTCGAGCTCTTTTGGCACCACCGCGAACAGCATCGGCTCGCGCCGGTGCACCTTGGCCGCAACAATCGTGTCCATCATGCGGGCCGAAAGGTTCGCCGTACACACGACTATGTTGCTCTGCCCGTGGATCGACCTGATCTGGTTCTCCAGGATCCTGAGTGCGTCTGCCGCCCGCTTCGGCTCGCTCGAGAAGGCCGGCATGTCCTCGACAATCTGAGGCAGATCGCTTTGGCGCCACGTGGTCCGATGCACCTGCGCGCCCCGCCTGTCGCAGTAGAGAATCTCCGTATCCATGCCGTGGATCTGCGCGTAGCGCGCCACGGAAAAACCCGTCTCAACAACACAGTCGAACATCCGCATGAGGTCAAGCGCATTTTGCCCTGGCCCGTAGAAGTCCATAATCACCGCAACCCCAGGGTTGTTGTAGGTCTCGAAGAGCTTGGTCATGTAATTCGACGTGCGCGCCGAAAGCTTCCAGTGAATGTTTTTAATGGGGTCGCCCCACACGTACTCGCGCACCATCGCGTAATCCATGGAGTCCGAGATCGCGGAGCGCGCCGCCTTGGTGGTCTCCACTACGGCATCTTTAGAGAATTCGAGACGCGCGATATCGACGAGCTTGGGAATCACCTGCACCTTGATGGCCTTCGGGCCGTCAAGGGTGGTGCTGAACAGCCGCAAAAAGTCGTAGATGACCACGCGGTCCAGTCCTGCGCGATAGGTTCCGATGTGGTCGAAGGTGGCCGCAAAGGGCAGGTCGTACTTCTCGAAGGGACTGAGCGTGAGCGTCGTCACGGCGTGGCTCACCGGGTTTCCATAGAGATCAGCGGTGAAGAAATGTGCCTCGCAGCGGAAGAAAAAGAGCGGACAGCGGTTGGAGAACCGCACCTTGAACAGCACTTTCTCGTTCCTGCGCACATCGGTCACATTGCTTTTCTCAAGCAGCACAAGCGAGCGCTTGAGCACCTGCACGTACACAAAGGCAACCACCACCGCCGTCGCACAGGCAATGAAGGGGGCCCAGCCCACAACCGTCGCCTGATAGTCGGCATCGCCCACAATAAGAGCAAGCGCTAAACAGGCCGCAAGCACCGCCACGCAGCCGATTGTTTTCAGCACTTTAGATCGCCAAGATGCCTTGCGCTCTGCGGCAGACATCGCCTTGCGCGTGCGGGAACCTCCCTTTTTCTTACCAAGGAGGCCGAATAGCCCTCCCCGCGCGCTGCGGCTTGCGCGATTGCCGCCCCTCGCGACAGAGGCGCCACCCGTAGCAGAGGCTCCCCCGCCGCCGCGCGACCGAGCGCGTCGCTTCTTTGCGCTTTGATCGCCAGCCATAATCTACAGGCTCCTCGCCTCGGCCTCGCTCACAACAGGCACGGCCACAGAATCGAGCAGCGCGCCAACAACGTCTTGTGGCGTGCGCCCGTCCATCTTCGCCTCGTGCGTAAGCGAGATGCGGTGGCAGAGCGCATAGGGCGCCAGGTACTTGATGTCATCAGGCGAAACATAGCTGCGCCCGCGCAAAAGGGCATGGGCGCGCGCAAGGTTGACAAGCGTCTTGCTGCCACGAGGACTTGCCCCGAACGCACACTCCTT
>CAZUYD010000060.1:0-4094 GCA_964624825.1 uncultured Enorma sp.
GATACCGCACCTGATGCCGGCACGGGTGAAGATCGCGCCCCATTACCAGGCGGCGACGCCGCAGGCGACGCCTCCACATCCGCCGGCACCCCCGCATCAACCGGAGCCGCCACATCCGCCAGCGCCTCCGCACCCGCCGGCACCCCCGCACCTGCTGGCACCTCGAACCGAAAGGAGGCATAACCATGGTGAATCAACCAACCACCCCGCAAGCAGACGTCATGAACCCCCAGTCTGCGAGAGCTCAGGCGAAGCGTTCCTTCTCGTTCAAAGCGCTGTTCCGAACCATCTCCTACATGCTCAAGCATTACCGCGGACTCTTTGCCATCGTGGTGGCCTGCATCATCATCGCGGCCATCGTGACGGCCTGCTCGGCGCTCTTCTCGCAAACGCTCATCGACGACTATATCGAGCCGATGCTCTCCACCGGCTCCACCGACTTCTCGGGCCTTGCGTCCGCCATGACCCAGCTCGCCGTGATACTCGTTATCGGCGTCATCTCGGCCTATGCCTACAACCGCATCATGGTAACCATCAGCCAGGGCACCATGCGCCGGCTCCGCATCGACACGTTCGAGCACATGGAAAGCCTGCCCATCCGCTACTTCGACACGCACGCGCATGGCGACATCATGTCTGTCTACACCAATGACGTCGATACCCTGCGCCAGTTCTACGGGCAGACGCTTCCGCAGCTCATCAACTCGCTCGTAACGCTCGTGGTGACGTTCATCTCGATGTGCGCCCTTTCGGTGCCGCTCACCCTGCTTTCCTGCATGCTCGTGGTGCTCATGCTCCTGGTGACGAGCTATTTCTCCAAGCAGTCCGGACGCTTCTTCGCCCAGCAGCAGCATGACCTGGGCGAGGTCGACGGCTACATCGAAGAGATGATGGACGGTCAGAAGGTCGTGAAGGTCTTCTGCCACGAGGACGCGGCGCGCAAGGATTTCCGCGCGGTCAACGACCGCCTGCGCGAGAGCGGCACGAACGCAGTGCTTGCCTCGAATCTCATCATGCCCATCAACGCCAACATCGGCAACCTGTCGTACGTGCTGGTCGCCGCCGCGGGCGCCGTGCTTGCGCTGAACGGCATTGGCGGGCTCACCATTGGCGCCATCGTGTCGTTCATTACGCTTAACCGCCAGTTCTCGCAGCCCATCACGCAGATTTCGCAGCAGATGACCTTCGTGACCATGGCTGCTGCTGGTGCCGAGCGCGTCTTTGCCCTGATGGACGAGGAACCCGAGGACGACAACGGCTACGTGGAACTGGTAAATGCACGCGAGTTGCCGGACGGCACCGTGGAGCCCTGCGAGGAGCGCACGGACACCTGGGCGTGGCGGCATCCGCACAAGGCCGACGGCACGGTGACCTACACGAAGCTGTGCGGAGCGCTCGAGATGGACAACGTTGACTTTGGCTACACACCCGAGAAGACGGTGCTTCACGGCATCACCCTCTACGGCATGCCCGGCCAAAAGATCGCGTTCGTAGGCTCGACCGGTGCCGGCAAGACCACCATCACCAACCTCATCAACCGCTTCTACGACGTTGAGGATGGCAAGATCCGCTACGACGGCATCAATATCAACAAGATTAAGAAGGGTGACCTGCGCCGCTCGCTCGGCATCGTGCTGCAGGACGTGAACCTGTTCACCGGTACCGTGATGGACAACATCCGCTACGGCCGGCTCGACGCCAGCGACGAGGAGTGCATCGCAGCGGCCAAGCTCGTGAATGCCGACGGCTTCATTCGCCGCCTGCCCGAGGGCTACCAAACGATAATCACCGGAGACGGCGCAGAGCTTAGCCAGGGTCAGTGCCAGCTGCTCGCCATCGCGCGCGCTGCCGTGGCCGATCCGCCGGCGCTCATTTTGGATGAGGCGACCTCGAGCATCGACACGCGCACCGAGGAGGTCGTGCAGGCCGGCATGGATGCGCTCATGGAAGGACGCACCACGTTCGTCATCGCGCACCGACTGAGCACGGTGAAAAACGCTGACTGCATCTGCGTCATGGAACACGGGCGCATCATCGAGCGCGGCAACCACGACGAGCTCATGGAAAAGCGCGGCCGCTACTGGCAACTCTACACCGGCGGACTCGAGGAGAATAGCTAACGCTTAACGGGGAGAGCGGGGCACGAGCAACGTGCATGCGCCCCGTTTTCCGTCGTATGGCCGACAGCAGCCTTCACATAAAGGAAGCGTATGCCCATAGCTGCGAGTTTCTTGACGTGCGCAGCTATGGGCAGCCTCTCTCGACCCGCAGCTATGGGCAGTCTCTCTCGACCACGAGCTTGTCAGATCAAAGGTCGCCCTTATGCGTGTGGCGCCTCTCCACCGTGCGCGATGGCGCCCTTGTAATGTCTACCTCGTAATGCCTATACTGGCCGCGCCGTCCGGCAACAGGAGCCAAAGCCGCCGAATATGCCCTCTGTTTGCGATGAAACAATTGTTTCATGGTGTCTGGGCGAGCACTTCTCGAGTTTGGCGACACTTTTTTCGAGATCTGCAAAGTAGCCAGAAAAAGGCCAAGCTTCTTACCTGGAGTTTCTTTGGCGGCAAAGCGCTATATACTCGGCGAATCCTCATAAAGTGTCGCCAAACTCGAAAAGTCGATTCACGCGGCTCATGAAACGCGGTGTGGTAGCGCTTCTCTTGCCCACGCTTGCCCCACCTTTCACTCTTTAACACACATACCAACCGAAACGGTTCGCCGCTCATATAGAGGCCTCGCCCGACTGGACTCGCAACTAGAGGTGCCCGAAGCACAACGCCAACCGCATCAATCGAATAGCATGCTGCAGACGATAACGACAGCAACGAATCGCGCAAGCGATAGAGAGCGCAACCGAGCGCCGCTATCTGGAATCGCGTTCTGGTACAGGCTCGCAAGCTTTCAGGCTTCGGCCTGGCCTAGAAAAGAGCATGTCGTAGAGGTGTGCCTGGTTCCGATCGAAGCATGGACTCCCTTGATGCGACTTGAGCCCCAGCTGCTCTGCCAGCGTCGCCATGCGAAGCCTCATCCGGTCGAGGTTCGACAGCTGCGCATAGCTCACCTCCACTACGCGCAATCCCATAGCCTCGAGGGCTGCCGTGCGATTCGACTCCACCTTAAAACCCATGCGGTCGGCATGAAACGCCATGCCGTTCACCTCGACGACCGCACGCTGCTCACGCCACAGTTGGTCGCACACCGCGTACCGAGACCCCGCGAGGCGCTGAGCCTCGGGCGTATAGTCGATGCGACAGTTCAACAGGGGAGCCGGCCAGCCCTCTCCGCCGTAGCGCGGGGGCAAGCATTCGAACAACGCCAATTTGCTCTCGAGCGGCGAGCCCGAGCCCTCAATAACAAACGGAACCGCACGCGCAAACGTCCGGCCGCCCCGCAAACCCACAAGTTCTTGCGCCGCCTCTCGCAACGTTTCCATAGTTACGAGCGGGGCGCGACGCCAAAGCGTCGTGATGTTCCCCATGCGGTCGATACACGGAGCCCATGCATCTTCTTCGATTGCGCGGGCAGAATCTGCCACAGCACGTCCTTGTTGATCACAGTGCGCAACGGATGCGCGCAGGCCGCGCGGCGCCACAAGAAAGGCCGCCTCGGATTGCGCCCAGCCGATCGTCGCGCGCAGTCGCGCAGTCGGCTCAACATCGGCATAGGAGCCCGCAAGCTCGAACATCATCAGGACGAGCTCGGCCATCTCGCACGAAGACGCAATCTGCACCAATGCCAACTCGGGAGAGGCGACGAACAGACCGTTGCCGATGTCGTGCAGATGCTCATGGGGAGGCATACGATCCGTTCGCCGAATCGTAAAGAACGGATTACGCTCATGGCGTTCGCTGCGCTCGCACAGCAACTCAACCGGAAAGGGTACTCCTTTCAGATCGAGTAACGAGCGGCGGGCGACAGCGCGTGCTGCGGTGCGCGCGTTCAGCCGTGCATCCAAGGCGTCAAGCTCGTGCCATTGCTCACCAGGCGCATACCATGCAAGAGCTTCCGCTGAAAGCTCAACATCCCGCAGCTGTGGCGGCGTGCTCCACCACGCGAGCGCCGACCATCCATAAAGCACCCTCATGACAACCCCC
>CAZUYD010000061.1:0-4038 GCA_964624825.1 uncultured Enorma sp.
GCATGCCCGGCGCCCGCCCGCGCATGCCCGGCGCTCGAGCTGTGCGGCGCGCCCGATCCGCGCATCCCGCGGGCATCGCAAATGTGGAGTTCCGCAGGCTGGAAGCGTTTGTTGAAGTTTTTCTGGCATTTCGGCATGCAAGCGAGTATGATATCGACCGTATTGACCGGCTCCTGCTGGCGATTCGTTGTGCCGCGATAGCCAGCGCGGCGCAGCGACGGCAGGAGGCACGAGGACAACCCAGCGCGCGAGCGTCTTTGCGCGTCGAGAGGCCACGCCCCGTGCTTAAAACCCCAAGGAGTTGACATGGCTGAAGAGAAGTATGTGCCTCGTCTAAAGACCAAGTATAAAAACGAGGTGCGCCAGCAGCTGCAGGACAAGTTCCAGTACAAGAACGTCATGCAGATCCCCCAGATCGAAAAGATCGTCGTGAACATGGGCGTCGGCGAGGCCGCGACCGATTCCAAGGCCATCGACGGTGCCGTGCGCGATCTGCGCGCCATCACGGGCCAGCAGCCCATGGTCACCCGCGCCCGCAAGTCCATCGCATCCTTCCGCCTGCGTGCCGGCATGCCCATCGGCGCGAAGGTCACCCTGCGCGGCGACCGCATGTGGGAGTTCCTCGACCGCCTCACCGCCATCGCGATTCCGCGTATCCGCGACTTCCGCGGCATCTCGCCCGATAGCTTCGACGGCCGCGGCAACTTCTCCATGGGCGTGAGCGAGCAGCTCATCTTCCCCGAGGTGGACTTCGACTCCATCGACCGCACCCGCGGCATGGACATCACCATCGTCACCACCGCCCAGACCGACGAAGAGGGTAAGGCCCTGCTCGACGGTTTCGGCTTCCCGTTCAAGAAATAGCAACGATTTGCCCTGCATATGGTCGGTGGGCGACGTGCCTGTCGGCCGCGGGGCATAGGGATGATCAGGTTAGGAGGAAACGTGGCTAAGACATCGATGATCGTCAAACAGCAGCGCGAGCCGAAGTTCTCGACCCGCAAGTACACCCGCTGCCAGCGTTGCGGCCGTCCGCATTCGGTTTACCGCAAGTTTGGCCTGTGCCGTGTGTGCTTCCGCGAGCTGGCGCTCAAAGGCGAGCTTCCCGGCATCAAGAAGGCCAGCTGGTAAGTCACTGCCAGCGTCGGGGCGCGCAGCCCCGGCAGGGAAGAACGTGCAAGGCAGGCTCGGCCGCTATGGGTGGTCGAGAAC
The DNA here is from genome assembly GCA_964624825.1 of uncultured Enorma sp. Taxonomy (GTDB): domain Bacteria; phylum Actinomycetota; class Coriobacteriia; order Coriobacteriales; family Coriobacteriaceae; genus Enorma. The sequence continues at coordinate 1,213 of CAZUYD010000061.1, forward strand.
CGGCTGCACGAGTTCATCTAGAACGAAGGAGAATCTGCATGAACCTCACAGATCCCATCGCAGATATGCTTACGCGAATTCGTAACGCGAACGCTGCGAACAAGGAGGCGGTCTCCATGCCGAGCTCGAAGAAGCTCGTCGAGATCGCTCGCGTGCTCTTTGAGGAGGGTTACATCAAAGACTACACGGTCGAGGACACCGTGCCCCAGAAGACCCTCCACATCACGCTTAAGTACGGCCCCAAGAAACGGAAGGTCATCTCCGGCATCCGCCGCATCTCGAAGCCCGGCCTGCGCAAGTACGCCGGCGTGGCCGACCTTCCGCGCGTCCGCGGCGGCCTTGGTACCGCTATCGTGTCCACCAGCAAAGGCGTCATGACCGACCGCGACTGCCGCAAGGCGGGCGTGGGCGGCGAGATCGTCGCATTTGTCTGGTAAGACGGCTGGCGCGTAGAAGGAAGGAGAACACCGTGTCTCGTATCGGTAAGAAGCCTGTCCAGATTCCCGCCGGAGTCGAGGTGGCAGTGGACGGATCCCATGTGACCGTCAAGGGCCCGAAGGGCCAGCTCGAGCTTGATATGTACAGCAAGCTCGCTATTTCCATTGAGGACAACACGCTCGTGGTGAGCCGTCCCGACGATGAGCGCGAGACCCGCGCTCGCCACGGCCTCACCCGCGCGCTGATCCAGAACATGGTCGTCGGCGTATCGGACGGCTTCACCAAGTCGCTCGAGCTCTCTGGCGTCGGCTATCGCGTGCAGCTCAAGGGTTCGACGCTCGAGCTTTCGCTGGGTTATTCGCATCCGGTTGTCTACGATGCGCCCGCGGGCATCACGTTCGAGGTTCCCGACAACACGCATATCAACGTGAAGGGCATCGACAAGCAGCAGGTCGGTCAGGTTGCAGCCGAAATTCGCGGCAAGCGTCCTCCCGAGCCGTACAAGGGCAAGGGTATTCACTACGTTGGCGAGCACATCCGCCGCAAGCTTGGCAAGGCCGCTAAGTAGTAGACGCGCACGTCCGCATATAAGTCCCGCACCCCGTTAGGTGCAGGCAAGGTTCTCTAAGGAGATTTGAGATGGATAAGAACAAAGCGAAAGCCGCCGGCCTGAAGCGCCGCCAGCGTCGCGTTCGCGGAAAGATCTTCGGCACGCCCGATCGTCCCCGTCTGCGCGTGGTTCGCACCAACGCCAACATCTACGCCATGATCGTCGACGATACCAAGGGCCACACCCTGGTTTCCGCTTCGACGCTCGAGGCGGAGTTCAAGGGCACCCATACGTCGAACAAGGAGGCTGCCGAGAAGGTCGGCGAGCTCGTTGGCAAGCGCGCCATCGAGGCCGGCATCACGAAGATTCGCTTCGACCGCGGCGGCCGCATCTACCATGGTCGCGTGAAGGCCCTCGCCGAGGGCGCTCGCGCCGCCGGACTCGAGTTCTAGGAGGTTTGAAGCACATGGCTCGTAATCGAGATAACAAGCAGCGCGAGGCCTCCGAGTTCGAGGAGCGCGTCGTCTTCATCAACCGCGTCGCCAAGACCGTCAAGGGTGGCCGTCGCATGTCGCTCGTGGCGCTCGTCGTCGTGGGTGACGGCAAGGGCAACGTCGGCCTTGGCATGGGCAAGTCCACCGAGGTGCCGCTGGCTATCTCCAAGGCTTCGCTCGACGCCAAGAAGCATATGTTCCACGTGCCGGTGACCGAGGAGGGAACCATCCCGCACGAGGTCATTGGCCACTTCGGTGCTGGCCGCATCATCATCAAGCCCGCTGTCGAGGGTACCGGCGTCATCGCCGGCGGCGCGGTGCGCCCCCTCTTCGAGCTTGCCGGCATCAAGAACGTCCTCGCCAAGTCGCTCGGAACCGATAACGGCCTGAACATCATCAAGGCCGCCGCCGAGGGCCTGAAGGAGCTCGCGAGCCCCGAGGACGTCGCAGCGCGCCGCGGCCTCACCGTTGCCGAGATGTTCGTGGGCAAGAAGGAGCAGTAAGCATGGCCGATACCATCAAGATTAAGCAGGTCCGCAGCACCAACGGCTGCAAGCAGGACCAGGTCAGGACCATTAAGGCTCTCGGCCTTGGGAAGATCAACCGCGTGCACGAGCTCCCCGACAACGAGTCTGTCCGCGGGATGATCTTCAAGGTCAAGCACCTTGTAGAGATTGTAGAGGAGTAGCAATGCAGCTTCATGACCTCACCCCATCCGAGGGGTCCACGCATCGCCGCAAGCGCATCGGCCGCGGCAACTCCTCTGGTCACGGCACCACCGCTGGTCGCGGCCAGAAGGGTCAGCTCTCGCGTTCCGGCGGCGGCAAGGGCTCGCGGTTCGAGGGCGGCCAGACCCCCCTCTCGATGCGCCTCCCGAAGCTCCCGGGCTTCCGCAACCCGCGCCGCATTGAGTTCGCGCCTGTGAACATCGCCCGCCTCGACGAGAAGTTCGAGGACGGTGCGGTCATCGACGGCGCCGCGCTCAAGGCTGCGGGCATCATCAAGAAGGAATTCCAGCCGGTGAAGATTCTTGCTGATGGCGAGACCAGCAAGAAGTTCACGGTTCGCGTCGATAAGATTTCGGCTGCCGCCCAAGCGAAGATCGAGGCAGCCGGCGGAAAGGTCGAGCTCCCGTGCTAACTGGCTTGAAGAACGCGTTCCGAGTCAAAGACCTCCGGAATAAGATTCTCTTCACCATAGCGATGCTCATCGTGTACCGCATCGGTGCACATGTTCCTGTGCCCGGCGTCCCCTTCCAGGGGATGACGGGCCTTTTGCCGACCGAAGGCGCTATGGGGTTGCTGACTCTGTTTTCCGGCGGTGCGCTGAGCTATGTGTCGGTGT
>CAZUYD010000062.1:0-3981 GCA_964624825.1 uncultured Enorma sp.
CGCATCCCAAATTCCGCCCATAACCCTGAATGAAAAAGCCCGGAGGCTCATACGAGCTTCCGGGCTCAGATGCGAACACATCACCAGCTACGAGCATGCTGCAAGCACCTAACGTGCTGCTGCCTCAAATGGGGGTGTTGGCCAGCGACCAACAGAGCACCCGAGACAGGCACACTGAGACGCTTGCCGCACACCGCATGTGCCGTGGCGTGCGTTTAGAACTCAGCGCTGCACTTCTTGCAGATGCGAATCGAGGTCTTGTGACCGTCGAGCTCACCTTGCTTGTGACCAACACGGGTAGCAACGCCGCATTTGGGGCACACGAGCATCGCATTGGAGGCGTCGATCTTGGCCTCCTGCGGAACGATGCCGCCGGTCTGGTTCTGCTGGTTGGGGCGCACGGCCTTCTTGACGATGGCAACGCCCTCGACCTTGATCTTGCCCTCGGCGGGGTACGCGCGCAGAACGGTGCCCTGCTTGCCGCGATCCTTGCCGGAGAGGATCTTGACGGTGTCGCCCTTCTTAATGGACATCTTTGCCATACGTGACCTCTCCTTTCCTTACAGGGTCTCGGGTGCAAGCGAGACGATCTTCATGTACTTCTTGTCACGCAGCTCACGCGCCACGGGCCCGAAGATACGGGTGCCCACGGGCGAGCCATCGTTGTTGATGACGACGCAGGCGTTGTCGTCGAAGCGAATGTAGGAGCCGTCCTTGCGACGAACCTCCTTCACCGTGCGCACGATGACGCACTTCACAACATCCTTCTTCTTGACATTGGCGCCCGGGGTTGCCTCCTGGACGGCAGCCACGATCACGTCACCGATTCCTGCATAACGGCGCTTCGAGCCGCCGAGCACCTTGATGCAGCGAACCTTGCGCGCGCCGGAGTTATCGGCGACGTTCAGCATGGTTTGCATTTGAATCATGGTAGTTCCTCCGAACTTAGGCCAGGGAGAGGTGCGCGACGTGCATCGAATGCGATGCGATCAACCGCGCACATCGCTGGTGCGAATAATCAAAGCAGCTTACTTAGCGCGCTCGATAATCTCGACGAGACGCCAGCGCTTCATCTTGGACAGAGGACGGGTCTCCATGACGCGAACCTTGTCGCCCACGCCAGCGGTGCATTCCTCGTCATGCGTATGAAGCTTCTTGGTAAAGGTCATCATCTTGCCGTACTTGGGATGACGCTTGCGCTCCGTAGTCTGAACAACGATGGTCTTGTTGCCCGAGACGGAAACGACCGTGCCCGTACGGACCTTGCGGTGGTTGCGTGTAGTGTCGCTCATAATATCTCCTCACGCTCTACTCTGCCGCAGCGGACTTCTCGGCCGCAATCTCGCGGGCGCGCTGCTCGGTGAGGATGCGCGCGATGTCCTTCTTGACGGTCTTAACGCGAGCGGTGTTGTCAAGCTGGCTCGTGGCCATCTGGAAACGAAGGTTGAAGAGCTCGGCTCGCCCTTCCTTCAGCTTTTCGGCGAGCTGCTCGTCGGAAAGCGCACGAATCTCTGCGGGCTTCATCTACTTGTCCTCCCCGTCCTGCTCCTCGCGGATCACGATCTTGGTCTTGATGGGGAGCTTGTGCTGCGCCAGGCGCAGAGCCTCGCGCGCAATCTCCTCAGACACACCGGAGATCTCGAACATGATGCGTCCCGGCTTCACGACAGCCACCCACTCTTCGGGGTTGCCCTTACCCGAACCCATGCGGGTCTCGGCGGGCTTTTTGGTGATGGGCTTGTCGGGGAAGATCGTGATGTACACGCGGCCGCCACGACGCATATAACGGGTCATGGCAACACGAGCGGCCTCGATCTGACGGTTGGTGATCCAGTGGGCTTCGAGAGCCTTGATACCATATTCACCGTAATGCAGCTCGGTATTACCCTTCGCCTGGCCCTTCATGGAGCCACGCTGCACCTTGCGGTGAAGAACACGCTTAGGGGCAAGCACTACTGACCCCTCCTCTCGGAGTTACGACGGCGCGGACGCGAGGAACCCTCGAGCGCCGGGTTCGGAACCGGCTGGCCGGGCAACTTCTCGCCCAGATAGATCCAAACCTTGACGCCGCACGAACCCATGGTGGTATGCGCGGTCGCCGTGCCGTAATCGATCTTGGCACGCAGGGTGTGCAGCGGCACGCGGCCCTCGCGGTACCACTCGCGGCGGCTCATCTCTGCACCGCCGAGACGGCCGGCGCATTGAATACGGATGCCCTTGGCGCCCGCCTTGCGCGCGGACTGCACCGCCTTGCGCATCGCGCGGCGGAAGGCCACACGACCTTCGAGCTGCTCAGCAATGGACTGGGCGACCAGCACGGCGTCGAGCTCGGGACGCTTGATCTCGATGACGTCGACGGAGAGCTGACCCTTCTTGACGCCGGCGACCTTCTCGAGCTCGGTGCGGATGGCATCGATCTCGGAACCCTTCTTGCCGATGACGATACCCGGGCGCGCCGTGTAGATGATGACCTTCACCTTGTCGCCCGCGCGCTCGATCTCCACGCGGGAGACGGCGGCACGACGGAGGCGCTTGGCCAGATACTTGCGAATCTCGAGGTCGTTACCGAGGGTCGTAGCGTAGCTCTTGTCGTCGGCGAACCAACGGGAGCGCCAATTCTCGGTGATGCCAAGACGGAAACCGGTGGGATAGACTTTCTGACCCATAGTGCTTTAAGCCTCCTTTCGCGGAGCGACGACGATGGTGATATGGCTCGTGCGCTTCAGGATGCGCGAAGCGGAACCCTTGGCACGCGGGCGGATGCGCTTGAGCGTGGGGCCTTCATCGACATACGCGGCGGCGATGACGAGATCATCGGCGCGCATGCCGTTGTTGTTGACGGCATTGGCCACGGCGGAGCGGAGGCACTTCTCCACATCAACCGCTACGGCGCGCTCGCAGAAATGCAGGATGTCGAAAGCCTGCTGAACAGACTTGCGACGGATGAGATCGACCACGAGGCGCGCCTTGGAGGGCGAGACGCGCACGTACTTCGCGACGGCGCGAACCTCGCGGGTCTCGGTATCGGTAGCTTTAGTTGCCATTTACGTGAAACCCCCTACTTGGCCTTGTGACCGCGGAACGTGCGGGTGGGCGCGAACTCGCCGAGCTTGTGACCGACCATCGACTCGGTGATGTACACGGGCACGTGCTTGCGACCATCGTGGACGGCGATGGTGTGACCCACCATCTCGGGGAAGATCGTGGACGCGCGCGACCAGGTCTTCACAACGTCCTTCTTGCCAGCCTCGTTCATCGCGACGATACGCGAGAGCAGGCGAGCTTCCACGAACGGCCCTTTCTTGAGACTTCTGCTCATTGGTGCTTCTCTCCTTCTCGGTATCTCGAACTACTTCTTGCGGCGACGAATAATGAGGTTGTTCGAAACCTTCTTCTTCTTGCGCGTACGGTAGCCCTTGGTCGGCTTGCCCCACGGGGTCACCGATGGACGGCCGGAGGTGTGGTTCTTGCCCTCGCCGCCGCCGTGCGGGTGATCAACCGGGTTCATGACGGTGCCGCGGACGGTCGGGCGCACGTTCATATAGCGCTTGCGGCCGGCCTTGCCGATCACGATGTTGGCGTGGTCGGCGTTGCCCACCTCGCCCACCGTGGCACGGCAGGTGAGAAGCACGCGACGCATCTCAGAGCTGGGCATGCGCAGGATGGCGTACTTGCCCTCCTTGCCCATGAGCTGGCACGCGGTGCCGGCGGAGCGGGCAATCGCGGCGCCCTTGCCGGGCTGGAACTCGATCGCGTGGATGAGCGTACCGACGGGAATGTCCGCGAGCGGAAGCGCATTGCCGGGCTTGATGTCAGCGTCGGAGCCAGACACCACGGTGTCGCCCACGTTGAGGCCCTTGGGCGCAAGGATGTAGCGCTTCTCGCCGTCCACGTAGTGGAGCAGCGCGATGCGAGCGGAGCGGTTCGGGTCGTACTCGATCGTGGCAACCTTGGCGGGCACGCCGTCCTTGTTGCGCTTGA
>CAZUYD010000063.1:0-3942 GCA_964624825.1 uncultured Enorma sp.
CGAAAACAGCCGCCGCAGCTTACACTATGGGGAGGGTGTCAAACGAAAGGGTGACCGAGATGACGGTGTTGGATAAGCTCGAGTACGCGGCGCGCGGCATGGGCGACTTCACCAGCGCCGAATCGAGTGTCGCCTCGTTCATTCTGGATCATGCGGATGACGTGATTCGCGGCTCGATCGCGGACCTCGCCGAGCGAAGCTATAGCTCCAACGCGACCATCATCCGTCTGTGCCGCAAGGTGGGGGTCAGCGGTTTTCGCGAGTTCAAGGTGGTCTTTGCCAGCGATCTCGAGCGCCGGCGGACGGAATACATCCCCGTCGATCTGAACCTGCCCTTTACACCGTCTGATGACGTCGAGGACATCGCCGCGAGCATCGCCGCGCTCAGCAAGATGGCGATCGATGCAACCTACGCCGCGCTTTCGATGGACGATGTCGAGAAGACGGCGCATTGGATTCACGACGCCCGAAGCGTCATGCTGTTCGCAACCGGCGATACCGGTATATCGGCCGAGGCCTTTGCGAGCCTGCTGCTCAAGATCGGCATCAGGGCAACCATCGCAGGTGATTACGGGGAGTACCTTGCTGCCGCATACACGGCGGGTCCAGACGATGTCGCGCTGATCGTGACCTATTCAGGTGGTCTACTCGATATAGAGCAGATTCCCCACAGCGTTGCCGTTCTGCACGAGCGTGGGTGCAAGGTGGTCTACATCTCATCGCAGGCGCTCTCCGGGCTGCGGCCCGATATCTTCCTGCAGCTTCCCGCACGCGAGCGTCCCTCGGGCAAAATGGCGACCTTTTACTCTCAAGCGTGCGTTCGTTACCTCTTCAACTGCCTGTACAGCGTGATCTTCTCCTTCGACTACGAGCGCAACATCGCTGCCAAATACCTGATCGATGCGAAAGAGCGCCCTAAGCGGGACTAAAAGTTCAATCTCTCGTTCTCGTGCCTCGCTTTTTTCGGACCTCCGTTCCGGTCTGCTGCCGCGAGACGGCACGACGTGGTCGCACACAGGATAATCGGCATCGAAGCGACAAACATGGCCAGCGAGCACACGGTATTCCTGGCCAGACAAAGGAACGGAGGAGATGGTGGACAAGAACAAGCAAATCGCGACTGACGTGCTTGAAGCCGTTGGAGGCAAAGAGAACGTCAAGACGGCGGTGCACTGCATGTCGCGCCTGCGTCTTCAGCTCAAGGACGCCTCACGGTGCAAGGACGACGAGGCGCTCAAGGCGATCGACGGCGTGCTGGGCGTGAACCACGTGGGAGAGCAGCTGCAGGTCATCATCGGCCCCAACGTCGACGAGGTCTATCGCAACTTCTGCTCGCTTTCCGGCCTGGATGAGCAGGAGGCGGTCCCGGAGGATCTCGATGGCGATCTTCCCAAGGGCAAGCTGACCTTGAAGCAGTTCGGGCTCAACACGCTCGACTATCTGACCGGATCCATCTCGCCGATTCTTCCGGCGCTCATGGTTGCCGGCCTCTTCAAGACGCTCCAGGTTATCCTGGGCTCGACGCTGCTGAACGTCATCGCCGAGACCGACGATCTCTATATCCTGTGCGACATGGTGTTCAACGCCGTGTTCTACTTCCTGCCGGTCTATCTGGGCTTCACGACCGCGCGCAAGCTGGGCGTCACGCAGGTGCTTGGCGTCATGATCGCCTGCATCATGCTCGTCCCCAGCTTCGTTGAGATGGCGGAGAACGGCGACTCCTTCTCGGTTTATGGCATCCCCTGCTCGGTGGTGACGTACTCGCAGACGATCCTGCCCATCCTGCTGTCCGTGTGGGCCATGAGCTTCGTTGAGCGTTTCTTCAACCGGCTGTTCCCCGACATGCTCAAGACGACGTTCGCCCCGTTCTGCACCATCGCGGTCATGCTGCCCGTCTCCCTGTGCCTGCTCGGCCCCATTGGCTCGTGGGCTGGCACCCTCATCGGCGATGTATTCTTTGCAGCGGGTAACGCCGGCGGCATCATCTCGGTGCTCGCGGTCGGCATCCTGACGGCGCTCCAGCCCTTCCTCGTGGTCACCGGCATGCACCAGGTGCTTACCACGCTTGGTCTGGCAACGCTTACCGCCAACGGCTTCGAGTCGTTCGTGCTCATCGCGAACCTCCTCTCCAACTTCGCCGTGTGGGCCGTCGGTCTCGCCGCGTTCCTGCGCTTCAAGGACGCCAAGACCAAGGCGACGGGTCTGAGCTGCGCCTTCTCCGGCGTCGTGGGCGGCCTGACCGAGCCGACGCTCTACGGCATCCTCCTGCGCTATCCGCGCGCCTTCGCGGGAACCGCCGTGGGCGGCCTGTGCGCCGGCCTCATCTGCGGCATATTCGGCGTCGGGTACTACAACCTCGGCGCGAGCTCCATCCTGTGCCTGCTGTCCTTCATCGCGCCGGATGGTGGTTCGAACTTCATCTTCGCTTGCATCGCCGGCGCCGTTGGCTTTGCGGTGAGCCTCGTGGTGACGTACTTCGTCGGCTTCTCGAAGAAGGACGTTGAGGATGCTCTTGCGGCTGAGCGGGCTGCATAAAGCGTGCATCAATGCCGGGCGCATGGTTGTTGCCATGCGTCCGGCGTACTATGTAGACAGGTGCTCGCCCGATAGCAGACATCGTGCGACACGGTGGTCCGTTGTTTGGTGGTAGGAGGAGGACTTCATGAAGCTTGGTGTGGTGGGAACAGGCATGATCGCGAAGGTCGTCGTGCCGCATCTGGGAGCCTGGGGGTGCCCCGTCACGGCGGTGGCGGCTACGCCGGACACGCTTGACGAGGCGCATGGCCTCGCTGACCCCTATGGAGCAGCCGTCTTCTCCTCCTATGACGAGATGCTTGAAGATGGCGACATCGATACGGCCTATCTCGCCGTCCCCAATTTCCTGCATTGCAGCTTCGCGCTCCAGGCGCTCGAGGCGGGCAAGCACGTGATTGTGGAGAAGCCCCTTGCGAGCAATGCCGCGGAGGCGGAGCGCATCGCTCAGGCGGCGCGCGAGCGCGGGCTGCTGGTGTATGAGGCCATCTCGACGCTCTACCTGCCCAACTATGATCGCATCAAGGCGCTGCTGCCGCGCATCGGGTCCATCAAGATCGTGAGCATGAACTACAGCCAGTACAGCAGCCGCTACGATGCGTTCCGCGCGGGCGAGGTGCTTCCGGCGTTCGATCCTGCCAAGGCGGGCGGCGCCCTCATGGACCTGGGGCTCTACAACATGCAGTACCTTCTGGGGCTGTTCGGCGCGCCCGAGCGCTTGAGCTACGCGGCCAACGTGGAGCGCGGCATCGATACCTCGGGTGTCGTCACGCTCGACTACGGCTCGTTCCAGGCGGTCGCGATCTGCGCGAAGGACTGCGCCGCGCCGACGCAGAACGTCATCCAGGGCAGCGACGGCTATATTCTGCAGACCACGCCGGCCAACAACTGCGGTGCGGTGACCTTGCATTTGAATGATGGCACCGAGGAGCACTACGACGACAACCCCGATCTGCAGTGGGAGAGCGAGTTCCGCGCCTTCGCGGCGGGCATCGACAGCCTTGACCGGACGGGCTGCTACGAAATGCTCGATCACAGCCTCGCCGTCGCGCACGCGCTCTATGACGCGCGCCAGGCGGCTGGTGTGGTGTTCCCCATGGACGAGGCCTAGAGCATGGATGGGGCGGTGACGGAGCGCGCGCTTGACGCGGGCGCCCTCGCGGTGCTGGAGGCGCAGGAGCAAGCGCTCGCATATCCCGCGTCCTTTGGCGCGGCCGATGCGCTTGAGTTGGGATGCGCGATCGCGCGGCGTGCGTGGGAATACGATCGCGGGGTGACCGTCGAGATCGTGCGCGCCTGCGACGGCATGCAGCTTTTTGTCTGGTCGATGGATGACAAGGCGCCGCGCAACTTCACCTTCACGGCGGGGAAGCGCAAGGTGACCGAGGCATGCGGCCATGCAAGCCTGTG
>CAZUYD010000064.1:0-3543 GCA_964624825.1 uncultured Enorma sp.
CCATGGCCATCGTTCGCAAGGTGCGGGGCTAAACATGGCTCCGTGGCGGCGCACGTAGTGCTCGAGCGAAAAAGCTCGGAGACCACATGGTCTCCGATCCGCGCTTTTCTGGTCGCGGGGGCAGGATTTGGACCTACGACCTTCGGATTATGAGGAACCCATATCCTGGCGTTACAACTTGTCAGCTTCCGAGAATATTCGATACAAGCACGCTTTTTCAACAGGAAAAACCGGGAGCGAAGCGGAAGGATAATCTGCACCGGTTTCCCTCCTTTACCGTTGTAATCCCCAGGCTTCTTGGGAGAAGCAAGCGCTTTGACATGCGCGTCCTGAAGGGTCTCGATGAAAAGAGAGCCTTGGAGTGGCACGGCAGCTCACCAAGCGGCTCAATGCAGTACTACACAATTAGATTAACGACCACATGGCAGGATTGCTCGGGTTTGCCTACCTGTCAGAGTGTTTGTCGCACCTCTGTCGCGCCTTCTCGGGAGATGCAGATCGCCTGCGACGGTATCATTGGAAGACAGAGAAGGATTACGAAGAGCACGAGGGCTAAATTACGATTATGTCAGCTATGTTGCTTTTACAAAATTAGAGTAATGGAAGGTGACGACTTCGAGCGAATCGTGCAGAGAGGGTCTAGCTGTGCCACCAAAGATGACGCAAGAAGTGTTCGTCGCAAAGCACGAACGAGCAACCCCGGCATCCGCATTCTTGGAACCTACGTCAACAGCAGGGCAAAGGTTCTGGTCAAGCGCATGAAGTGTTGCCAGGAGCACGAGACGGCACCTTCGAATGTAGTCAATGGTCACGGCTGCCTGTATTATGCAGGTCTTCTGCCGATATCCGGCATGAATGACCTCGAGATCCGCTGTCTCGATATCGCAAGGCAATGGAACTATGAAAAGAACGGCGGCCTGATCCCGCGCGACATCAGGCCGCGATCCAACAAGAAGGCCTGGTGGAAATGCTGAGCATGCGGCGGTTCGTGGCCGGCATCACCCGCGACGCGCTGTCGGGGCAGAGTGTGCCCGTATTGCGCCGGCCAACCCGCCATCTCTGAGGGAACGATCTTGAGACGCGCTGCCCGGAGATCGCGAAGAAATGGAACCATCAGCGGAACGGGAAGCTCGGGCCGTTCAGGGTAATGTCGGGTTCGGGCAACTATGCGATAATCGAACGGATCGCACGGAGGTGACGCACGTTGGAAATCAGGCATCTTCGCTATTTCACGACGCTCGCGAAAACGCTTTCCTTCACGCAGGCGGCCGAGTCACTCTACGTGTCCCAGTCCACGCTGAGCCAGCAGATCGCCGCCCTTGAGCGCGAACTCGGCCTCACCCTGTTCGAGCGATCACATCGCTCGGTCGAGCTCACCGATGCGGGGCGGGCCTTGCTCACCGAGGCCCAGCACATCCTCTCCGAGGTCGACCGGTTTGGGTCTATCGCCGACGCGCAGGCCGAGCGCGCCGACAAGCCGAGCCAGCTGAGCATCGGTTTCGATCTGCGCGTACTCAGCAGCGATCTGCTCCGCAATACGGTGTGCGACGAGGTCTTCCGCTACCGCGGAGAGCATTCCGGCGTGCATGTCAGGTTCGTCACCGCTGAATCCGAGCATATTGAGCACCAGGTGCAGGAAGGCTCGCTTGACCTCGCTTTCTTGCTGCTGCAGCAGCCCGTCCCCGCGAACAGGTTGGGCCTTTCGTCGCGGTGCTTGTTCGAGGACGAGTTCGTCGTGGTGGTGCGCGCACCCGAGCGCATCGAGGACACCCCCGACAATCTACGGCGGGTGCTCACCAGACGAGGCGTCGTGCTGCTGGAGAACGAGGGGCGCGGCCTCATGCAGGCCGTCAAGCTGTTCGACCGGATCGCCATTGAGCCGACCATACACTTCTCAAACACCCGCGACGAGATGCTCCTGACGCTCAGCTGCGGCGAGTACGCCGCCATCCTGCCACGCGGACTTGCGCGAGCGCTTGATGTTCCGGGTCTGAGCGTGCTCAGCTTTCGCCGCGACGAGGCGTGTCTCTACGTACTCGCCGCATGGAAGCCGGCTCACGAGACGCCCCTCGCAATGCAGGTCGTCGAACGCGTCGCCGCCCGGCTTCACCAGCTTCAATAGCGTTGCCGCTGCAACCGCCCCTCGCCGAGCCTCCTCATAGGTCCTGTACCGCAAAAAGGGGTGTCGACGTTGCATCGACACCCCTCTCTCCCTTATGCAGCACGGCGAACCAGACGACCTTACGCCTCGGGCTTCGGGCGATAGGGCTCCACGTTCTTCTCAGGGTCGAACGGGTTGGTCTCCTCACCTGCTCTGACCTTCTCGAACCACGCGAGGGGTTCGGAGCGGAAGCGCTCCCACACCTCGCGGCTCGGCGGCTCCTGCATATCGGGATGGCAGTAGCGCCAATCGTTGGTGAGCGAGATGTACTTCTCATCCTGCTGGGCGGAGCGGTTGTCGCCCATGTCGCCCGCGGCGATGCGCAGAAGGCTTGCGTACTGCTCGGACACGGTATGGAGCTTGAGGTCCTCCACCAGCAGCTTCTTAAGCGGGCGCTTGGCCAGGTTGGACATGATGGTGCGGTTCTCATACGGCATGGTCTTGAGCATGCGCGCCAGCTCCCAGGCACGGTCCATGCATTGCCCCTTCGGTGCGACCTCGCTCACCATGCCCCAGTCGAGCATCTGCTGCGCCGTCCACTGGCGCGTGGTCATCATGTAATAGTTGCCGCGCTTGGTGCCGAAGAAGTGCTGGGCCATGAGCCCCATGCCGTCGCCCGGGACCAGGCCGCCGTGCGCATGCGGCACCTCGAGCCAGGTGTCCTCGGATGCGATGGTGATGTCGCAGAGCATCGCGGAATCCCAGTGGAAGCCGGGTCCGGGAAGCACGCCGATCGTCGGCACGTCGAGATCGAAGATCATGTTCTTGATGAGGTTCGTATCGTCGAAGTACTGGTGCTGGAAGCGCTGCGTGGGCAGCTCGCTATAGGTCTCCCAGCCATTTGGATCGCTCTCGGTCATCCACGAATCGCCGATGTGGGTGAAGATGATGATCTCGTTTTCGTAGTCGAGCGAGAGGATTCGGACAAGCTGGCTGATGGCTCGGTGGCTCATGCCGGAATGGCACATCACGCCGTCTTTGGTCTTCCAGGTCACCTGCAAGATGCCGTCCTCGCGATACAGATCTGCGAAATCCTTGAACCATGCGCCATACTCCTCAATGCCGGGGAGCTTGACGTAATCGGCCATCGGTTTACCCATGAGTAAACTCCTTTCACCAGGGCGCCCAGGGCGCCGACTTCGGCGCATGCGCGCCGTTGCGTAACAAAAAGATTCAGATGTGGTCATATAGGGCAACAGCAGTCCGTGCGCGGCTTCATGCCGGATCATCCGCCGCCGCAAGTGCGCGACTCGAGACGAGCAACAAGACGAAGAGCCCCACACATGCCACCGAGAGCACCATAGACGGCGTGGCCCAGTCGGTGTTGCCGCGGGTGAGCATCGTCGTCACCGGGGTGCTGATGAGCTGCCCCAAATAGAAGA
>CAZUYD010000065.1:0-3183 GCA_964624825.1 uncultured Enorma sp.
ACTCCCCAATGACGATAACCTTGACTTTTCGCGTGCGCTCACGCGTTCGATCAAAATCGACGAAGTAGATGCTGGCGAGACCGTTCATCTGCAACGCACCGCCTTCGACCTCAAACGTCTGATTGCTGCCCACGATGGTCGAGCGCAGGTGAGCGTCGCCGTTCCAAAGCATCGTGCGATCCATGTTGGGCAGCCACGACTCTGGATTCGGCCACGACTCGACTTCTTCGAAGTGCGCGACGCCCGGGTAGCGATAGGTCTTCCAATCATGCTGCTCGGGAAAAATCTTGTCCAAACCGTCGCTCAGGTCTGCCTGTAAAAACGTGTCGCCATCAGGCGTATGATCGTGATCGTATTCCTCCGAGAACACAGCACAGGTGGTGTGGCACGAGATGACGACCGCAATGCCCTCTTTAATGCCAGACTCTTCAACGATGCCGCGCACGCCATCGGTGACATCAACATAGGTCGGCTTGTTTGCGAGCGTCTGCAGCTCGAGCGTCCCTTTATAAACCGTCATGCTAGACCTCCTTGCAGAAATCGGCGCGCGCCTGGTCGAGCGCGGCGAACATCTCGTCGAGCATGGCAAACGGGTCGGGGGCGGCAACGATGCCCGATGTGCCGCCGGTGCCGTCGGCTCCATACTTAATAGCGTCATACACGTTCTGGCCACTCGAGATGCCCGCCGCCTGGAGCACGAGCGTATCGGGAGAGACTTTCTTCACCGCCTCGGTCGAGGAGCGCATGTAGTCCTCCCCGGCAACTTGGCCGGTGCCGATAAGGCTCGTGAGCTCGCAAACCATGACGTCGGGCTTGAGGGAAGCGATCATAGCGCCCTCCTCGACGGAGTCGGCGCATACGACGGTAAGGATGCCGACCTCGTTTGCGCGCGCGATGGTCGCGGCAAGCTCGTGCACGGTGCAGGGATTCTCGGCATGGTTCAGAAAGGTCGCCTTCACGCCGGCAGCCGCAAGCGCCTCGGGCAGCACATGGCCCATTCCACGGCCGGGGTTCAGGCTCTCCATCATCTGCGCGCAAGGAACAAGATGGGGGCACGTCTCTATGATGTGCGGTAAATCAATAAGCTGAGCGGTGAAGAGGCAGTCGAAATCATATTTCTCGCTTAACTCGTCCGCCTTCTGAGCCAGCGCGAAAACATCCTTGCCATATAGATACGACTTGGGGTTTACCACGAAAAACGGCTTGCGCAGCTTCACTTTTTCCATCGGCTTCGCCTTCCTGTCAACATGGGCCAGCAGACACCATCCCCAACTTGTACAATTCTTGATGTACAAGTTCTTGTACAAAATATCCTGTACAAGTTAGGTCTAGAACAGCCCTTGTTCTGCGAACGGCGCGAGTTTTTCGCTAAACGGTTTCAGCGCGTCGCCACGGGCTTCTAAACGCCTACCGCATAGGGGAAGGCTGCGCCGCGCGGTAATGCGACCCACGGTGAGACGACAATGCCGCCGCATTCCGATTCCATACAATGCGTGCGCCCAAGCCGGCTCTTTGCGATCCCCATGTGCGCGCGGACATCCCAATTTGCGCTCATTCCAGTCATCGCTCCCCGTGGCGATCCCCGTGCACGCGCGGGCATCCCGGGAAGAACGTGCCGCTCGAGTTCCACGGCGTGTTGCGATCCCCGTGCGCGCGGGCATCCCGGCACTTCCCACAGTGCGTGCGCATAGCCGACCCTTCGCGCATCGACCGCTCCATACCCCGGCACGCAGCGCCGCCCCGTCCATTCTCTTGGTCAGTCGGCTTCGCCATTCGGCCTAGCTGTCATGTTCCACGCACCCGATGTTCAGCCTCTGCGCCACGAGGCTTGTTTGCTATTCAGCTTGCTCCGCAGAGCTTGTTATCGATTGCCCCGGCTTAAACCATGTGTTGCTCCATTCGATGGGCCTGTGGTCGAACAGGCTAATCACCTGCTCCAAAAGCAACACAGCAGCCCCTTCGTCGCACTGAAGAAGCTCAGCGTGCTCCTTGCCGACGATACGGGCCATGTATCTCATCTCTGAATACTTGATCTTGCGCTGCGCGCATCGCTCAACGATGTCGAACAGCGAATCTTTCGTGTAGTCCTCATGATCGATGCCGGGGCATTCCTGTATGCTTAGCCAGCTTTCTTGACACATGATGGGGGTTCCGTCAATTCGACGAATCCTCCGAAGGAATAGGACCTCCGATCCATCCGGAATGTCCAACCTGGTCGAAACATCTAAAGGCGCCGGAACGACGCTCTTCTCGTGCACGATGGTTTCGAACATTTTTCCCTGGCTCTTCAGAGACTCCGCGAAGGAGAGCAGCTGTGTGCCCGCGGCATGGGAAAGCCCAGGACCCGCAACAAAGGTCCCTTTACCCTGGTGCCGAACGAGAATTCCTTCATCGACCAACGAACCCACCGCACGACGAACGGTGCCGCGCGCGAGATCGAACTGCTCCATGAGCTCGTGCTCGGAGGGAATCTTGCTCCCGGTTCCCCACTCCTTCGAGTAGATTTTCTCTCGGATGATATCGGCGAGCTGGACATGCAGTGCAGATGCGGGCTTGCTGCTGAGACTGCTTGAGGAAGGACGATTCTCCGCTTGAGCGACCGAGCGAGTCCCTCTCACATCGAAGAGCGACTCATTACTCCACAGCTGCCTGGATGCCATTGACGATACCGTGCCTTACCTCGCGCCCCATAAACGAAAACATGGTATCACTGTACCAGTTATGGACAAGTTTCGTTCTGCGTTGATTTCGTGGTGCTGGTGACGTCATAATGTGTTGTGCTCGTCTCGATTCGGCCGCATCGACGACGGCTATCCTCAGCACGTACAGGTTTCCCTGCATCGCAGCGCGCCGCTCATCGAAGGGCGCGCATGACCTCGAAGCAGTCGAGAGCCACCGTCTCGAGCCTCGCAAGAACGCAGAAACGAGAAACGCCCCCGTTGCCGGAGGCGTTGTGTGGTTTGGTGGAGGTAAGGGGGCTCGAACCCCTGGCCTCAGGCTTGCAAAGCCCGCGCTCTCCCAACTGAGCTATACCCCCTTTAGGAATAAACACCCCAGCGGCGACTCGGCTCTCGCTGGGGTGTTTATTGCGAAAGAGATGGTGGACCTGACAAGATTCGAACTTGTGACCTCCCGGTTATCAGCCGGACGCTCTAACCAACTGAGCTACAGGTCCATCGCACT
>CAZUYD010000066.1:0-2889 GCA_964624825.1 uncultured Enorma sp.
ATCGAGGTAGCGTCTGACCAGCTGATCGGACTCCATGACCGCCCGCGCCATGCGCTCGGGATCCTGCGGCGTCATCGCCCGGCTCGCCATGATCTTGTCCGACGCTTGCTCGCAGCAGCGCAGAACATCCTCATAGGTGCACGTGGTGCCGCTGAGCTCTTGCAAGGTTGTGGGAAGACCGATCGCTCGGTACATATCGACCCAGCCATACAGCCGATCAGGCTCACCGACGCATACGAACTCAGGCAGCACGCCATAGCCGACGATCTCGCCATGCATGCGCTGGGGCACGCCCGGAAGCGCCAGCAGCGCCTCATCGAGAATGTGGGAGAAATACGAGGTCGCGACAGCGAGCTCCGGACCCGTGTAGCGCGTGACCGCATGGAGCACCCATTCGAGCTCATGGGTGACCTCTCCGCGCTCCAGGGCACGCACCGCAGCGATCCCATACCGGTTGAGCACGTCGAGAACATCACGGTGGTGCGCGACGGCGAACGGGTCGCAGTCCGCTATGAAGCCCGTCGCCTCCAGGGTGTGGATCGCCTCGACGCTGGAAGCGACCTGATCGCCGATCGCCGCCGCGAGCGTGCGCGCGGGCGTCCTCGCGATGAGCTCCGTGTCGACGATCAGGCACTCGGGCATGACCTCGAGATTCCAAAAGTCGACCATCTGGGTTCCATCATCGCTGTAGATGACCGACATGCCGTTCGCCGTGGCGTTGGAAGCGACCACGGTCGGCAGCAATGCGATCTTCGCCCGATCGCGGCCCTGGTAATGCGCCGCCGCGCGCGCCAGGTCCATGCACTTGGCGCCTCCGACGACAACGATGATCTCCGGCGCGCGGCGCACGAGCTCACGTCCAACCTGCTCGATCGCGGCATAGGTGCAGGCTCCCCTCGGAACCTGATAGAACGCGCACGAACCGGCCGGCGGCTCGGTTCGCTCGAGCGTGTCCATGATGCCGGCGCTGCGTCCCAGCGGGTTCGAGGCCTGCATATGGAAGGCGTCCGGCGACACCGCGATGGAGCGGGCGATCTCCTGTTCGAGCTCGTCGGTCAGGTGGTGATCGTGCACCACGAGGTAGCGGTCTCCATAGGCGGCCGTGAGCCTCCTCAGCTCATGGCGCGCCCCAAACCCGATCGTATAGTTCTGAAATGATGTGAAGTCATAGCAAGAAGGCATCGTTTGTCCCCTCATCATCCGCGTGACCAAGATCCCGTCGCTGCGCCGCCCCGAAAGCGGCCGTTTCGTTTCGGGCCTCCCGGCACGCCTGGTTTGCCTAGAGCATGGTCACGCCGTCATTCACGGTAAGAACTGACCCCGTCACGTTCTGCGCGTCGTCCGAAACGAGAAACGCGACCGTCTCGGCAGCGGCGGAGAAGAGGTTCTCATCCTCCCCCGTGGCAACGACGTTGACCAAAATGTTCTGCGGCGCCAGATTCAACGCAATGTTTCGAGCAAGCCCGCGCACTCCCCAGCACGCCGCCGTGCCCGGGACATCAAAGGGATGCTCAGAGACCGATCCGTCGCTGACGGCAAAAACGATGTGGCCCGGAGTCTTATCTGAACGATCACCCATGAAGTGCGCCGCGTACCGAGCGCAGAGCACCGAGATGTCGAGGGTGACGGAAAGGGCCGAGCGCCATTGGTCGAATGAGCAGGTCAGCACGTCAACGGGGACCTCGCGCCCCTGGACGATGACGACGTTATCGAGACGCCCCAAAACCCCGAGCACGCTTTTGAATAACGATTCGACCGACGCCTCCTCCAGCGGCTGTATGGAAAGAGACGCCATCGTCGCCCCGCGAATCGATAGGGCTGAGCACGGCTCGCTTCCTGCATAGAGCCGTCGGCACCCCACCACGGCGTGGCCATCTGCCACGAGCTTGTCGACGATGGCCTGCCCCTGGGGAACCTCGGTTCCCACGACGAGCGTGGCCGCATTCTTGCCGCTCATACAGCTCCTCCTTACGAAAAGACGATCCCACCGGCAACGAGCATCGACTGCCCGTTGATGTGGCATCCGTTGCGGGCAAGGAACGCGCACATCGCGGCGATGTCGTCTCCCGTTTGCAAGCGACCGGTCGGATACTTCGACTCGATGAATGCGATGTAGGCCTCTTTGCTCTCCCCGCCCGATGCGAGGTAGTCATCGCAGAACCCATCCATCATGGGGGTCCAAACGGTTCCCGGGCAGACGCCGTTGACGGTGATGCCGTAGGGTGCAAGCGCCCGGGCCAAAGCGCGCATGAGCCCGCGCTCGCACCACTTTGAGGTGGAATAGGGAACCACCGCGTCCTCGTCCTGATTGAGGGCAGCCTGGCTCAGCACGATGACGATGCGCCCTTCGGTGTGTCGCTCGACCATCTCGCGCGCCGCGCGCTGGACGCACAGAAACGTCGCGTCGCAATTGATGGCCGTGAAATCATGCCATGCGTCGAGCGATATCGATCGCCAATCCCGGTAGCCCCCATAGCCCGCATTGTTGATGAGCACATCGATGCGCCCGAACGCTGCAACGATGTCATCGAACGCCGTCGCGATCTGCTGCGGGTCGGTTAGATCGGCGACGAAGGGCTCCGCCTCCCCGTACTGCGCTCGCAGCTCTTCCGCGATAGCCTCGGCGGCATCGCGGTCTCGGTCTATCACGGCCACCGCATAGCCCTCGCACGCCAAGCGCCTGGCCACGCAGGCACCGATGCCGGCACCGCCGCCCGTCACAACCGCAACTTGCTTCGCACTCATAGCGCCTCTCCTTCCAACGACACGACGCCCCGCCTTCCAGCCCGCATCAGAGCATGACGTTTCCGCCGTTATCCATGATGGTCACGCCCGTTATGTTGCGCGCCTCGTCCGAGAAGGCGAAGCGGTAGATCGCGGCCATCTCCT
>CAZUYD010000067.1:0-2836 GCA_964624825.1 uncultured Enorma sp.
CTGTTCTGGTTAGCGATCATGAGCGCTTGGCCGTCGCCAATGTTGAACTCCTCATTCACTGCCCCAGATGAGATGATGTAGACGTCTTCTTCGCTCATGTCGCCCGCGTCTGTAATGACGGTGCCAGCATACGCCGCACCGGGCGCGGCGAGGCCGAGCACGGCCACGAGCGCGGCCACCGCGAGCGCGAGCAGCCCCCTCCTTCTTCCCAAACTTCCCTCGTAGACCCGCATGTCCTACCACCTTCCCAAGCGTGCAAACGTAGACTTTTTCGGGAGGGGGGTCTATCATGGTCGGGAGCCGTCCCGCCGAGGTGGGGCGGCGGCCGCCAGCAGGCGGAACGCGTATACGGGAATGCCGGGGCGCACGCGCGCCGGCGCGATTCGGAGAGCGTGGGAAAGTCTAGGTTTTTAGGCAAGGTCGCGCCGGCGACCTTTGCGAGGCCGCCGGCGCGCACGCGCGTTCCCCCAGCTAGCGGCCGGCAAAGCCCCGCGGCGCGACTCCCGGATCGAATCTCGGCGCGTTAAAGAAAAAGCCCGACAGCTCACAGCTGCCGGGCATCTAACTTAAATGGTGCCCCCAACGGGATTCGAACCCGTGATCTTCGCCTTGAAAGGGCGACGTCCTAGGCCACTAGACGATGGGGACAGACCCAAGGAAGTATAGCAGAGCGTTACGCATGCGCCAAGATGCAAATTCGCCGCTGCGATGCGCGACACCGTTTCCAAAAAGCGCACGCCCAACATCGACCTCACCACGGCATTCCCTGAGCTTGTCACAACATGTCGCGCTGAATCTCAGAGCCTGGCTGCCAATTCCGCGTCGCATGGGCGCCCCACCGGCTCGTGCTAAGACGGACCCAGCTCGAGCTGGCGATCACCGCCACCCTATGCCCTCAACGCAAGCACCCGATGCCCACTTTTTACGCAAGTGAGTGTTAGTTTGGCGTCATTCCAGGTAACTCAAATTCCCACACGCATTCTACCAGGGGCTTCTTTTTCGAGAAGCGCTGTGATACTTCGGATGCCCCGAATGCAACACTCACTTGCGTAAAAAGTGAGCACAAGGCGCGCCGTACACCCAAGCTTCCCGCACCCCGCCAGAAATATCGCAGCCTAACCCAGCCGGACAAGCCGCATGATCCCGTAGCCACGCCGGCCGCCTGACCGTCGTGATGGTCAACATGGCGTACAAAGGTTTCACCGCAGCGCCCTCGCACAGCACAGACGAAAAAAGCCCCTGCTTCCCCTGTGCACGTTCACCGTTGCTCGCATTTCCGAGCAACGATGACGGCACGCAAAGGAATACAGGGCGTGTGCCACGCGCGAGTGTTGCGCTCGGCGCACGACCGCGCCGAGCGCAAGCAGGCTTACGCGTAGAACAGGATGTCGTCGTAGGTGGGAACCGGCCAGTAATCGGCGGCCACGATCTCTTCCATGGCATCCACCGCGGCGCGCAGCGTCTCCATGGCGGGGCTCACCTCGTGCGCATAGCAGTTGGCCTGCTCCTGCGCATCAACGATCGCCTCGGCCTTCTGATGCACGGCGTCAAGCGCCTTAATCGCCTCGTTGATGTCGGTGACGCCCTGGCAAAGTTTGTTGAGGGTATTCTGCTCGCATTGCATGGCAGCCTCGGCGCCGGCGCTGCGAATGATCTCCAAACCCTTGGCAACCTTTGTGGCGTATGCCGTAATGGCCGGGCGATAGGTGCGACGAGCCTCACGGATCATCGTCGTGGCCTCGATGTTCAGGAGCTTGTTATATTTCTCGAGCTTCACCTCATAGCGGCTGAACGCCTCGGTCTCGCTGAGCACGCCCATGCTCTTCCACAGCTCAAGGTTCTTGGGTGCCACCATGGCAGGCAGCGCATCGGCAGTCGTGCGCAGGTTTGCCAGGCCGCGACGCTCAGCTTCCTCCTGCCACTCCTCGGAGTAACCGTCGCCCGAGAAGAGAATGCGACGGTGATCGTTGAGGACCTTCTTGCAGTACTCGAGCGTAGCCTCGGGGAATGCATCTGCCGGCGTACCCTCAAGCGCATCGGCAAACTCCTTGAGCGCCTCGGCGACCGCCGTGTCGAGCACCAGGTTGGGATCGCTCGGGTTGGCCTCGGAGCCCACCGCGCGGAACTCGAACTTATTGCCCGTGAAAGCGAACGGCGAGGTGCGGTTGCGGTCGGTATTGTCCTGCTCGAGGTTGGGCAGCACGCTGGCACCCAGATCGAGCACGCCGTGCGTGGCGTGGACCGAAGCCTTCCCGTCCATGATCTTCTCGACGACCTCGGTAAGCTGGTCGCCCAAGAAGATCGAGATGATCGCCGGCGGCGCCTCGTTCGCGCCCAAACGATGATCGTTGCCGCATGAGGCGACGGACATGCGCAGCAGATCCTGATACTTGTCCACAGCCTCGATCACCGCGGTGAGGAAGACCAGGAACTGCAGGTTCTCCTGCGGGGTATCGCCCGGGTCGAGCAGGTTCTCGTCCTCGGTGCCCAGCGACCAGTTGTTATGCTTGCCCGAGCCGTTGATGCCCTCGAACGGCTTCTCGTGAAGCAGGCAGGTGAGGTCGAAGTCCGTGGCGACGAGCTTCATCTTCTCCATGATGACCATGTTGTTGTCAACGGCCTGGTTCAGCTCGGTGTACACCGGAGCGAGCTCATGCTGGCAGGGAGCAACCTCGTTGTGCTTGGTCTTTGCCGGAATGCCAAGCGCCCACAGCTCGTCATCGAGCTTCTTCATGTACTTCGAGACCGACGGACGGATGGCGCCGAAGTAGTGCTCCTCGAGCTCCTGACCCTTGCAGGGCGGGGCGCCAAAGAGCGTGCGGCCGGTGATGACCAG
>CAZUYD010000068.1:0-2688 GCA_964624825.1 uncultured Enorma sp.
GCGGATCATGCGCAGACGCGAAAGCTCCTAGCGGCGCTCGCGCACCATCCCAACGCCGGCGGCGTGCTCGTGCTCGGCCTGGGGTGCGAGAACCTCACGCGCGAGCAGTTCGTCGAAGAGCTGGGCGATTTCGACCCCGACCGGATTCGCTTTCTTACCTGTCAAGATGTCGAGGACGAGCTTGCCGAGGGCGTAAGCATCCTCTCTGGGCTCATCGACTATGCGGCGAAATCTGAGCGCGAGCCGGTGTCCGTGGGCGAGTTGGTCATCGGCATGAAGTGCGGTGGATCGGACGGGCTTTCCGGCATCACGGCGAACCCGGTAATCGGGCGCGTGTCCGATATGCTCGTCGCGCGCGGCGGCACGTCGATCTTAACCGAGGTGCCCGAGATGTTCGGCGCGGAGAGCATCCTGCTTTCCCGGTGCCGTACGCGCGAGATCTTCGACCAGGCTGCCGCGATGCTCAACGGATTCAAGGATTACTTCCTGCGCCATGGCGAGGTGGTGTACGAGAACCCGAGCCCGGGCAACAAGGCGGGGGGCATTACCACGCTTGAGGAAAAGAGCTGCGGCTGCGTGCAGAAAGGTGGTGCGGCGCCCATATGCGGCGTGCTGGGATATGGCAAGCGCGTGCGCGAGCATGGGCTCAACCTGCTCTGCGGGCCGGGAAACGACCTGGTCTCGGCCACGGCGCTCGCGGCGGCCGGCGCGCATCTGGTGCTCTTCTCGACCGGGCGCGGCACGCCGTTCGGCAGCGCGGTGCCCACCTGCAAAGTGTTCACCAACACGGCGCTTTCTGCACGGAAGCCCGGCTGGATGGATTTCAACGCGGGCGTGGTCGCCGACGGCGCGCGCACGATCGATGAGGCGGCAGGCGATTTGTTCCAGCAGGTAATCGCTTATGCCGAAGGCAAGAAGACGGTAAGCGAACGGGCTGGGTACCGGGGGATAGCCATTTGGAAAGACGGTGTCACCCTCTAGCGGGGGAGCCGGATACCAACTTTGGCCTCTATGCCGTATGTATGGAGCCGGCTTTGTTTTTGCTATCGACGAAGGAGGACGTAACTATGGCATATAAGACATTTGACGCATCTGTTCAGACCGTCACGCTGAACGATGGCAGCCAGATTCCACAGGTGGGATTCGGCACGTTCAAGATTGATCCGGCCGATACGCAGCGCGCCGTCGAAGAGGCGCTCGAAATCGGGTATCGCCATATCGACACCGCTTCCGCTTATGCAAATGAGGCGGGCGTGGGCGCGGCGCTGCGCGCGACGGGCATGGTCGACGCGGTGTATACCGTAACCAAGTTGCGCAATGCCGACCAGGGCTATGACAACGCCCTGCGTGCTTGCGAGACCTCGCTTGCAGATTTGGGCCTCGACCGCATCGACCTGTACCTCCTCCATTGGCCGCTTCCCATGGCTGGTCTCTATGTGGAGACCTGGCGTGCGTTCAGCCGGTTGCTTGAAGAGGGTCTGGTAGGCTCCATCGGCGTTTGCAACTTTTTGCCCGAGCATCTGGATCGTTTGATCGACGAGACCGGAGTGATACCGGTGGTGAATCAGGTCGAGTCGCATCCGGCATTCTGGCGTCCCGAGCTCGAGAGCCTGTGCCGCAAGCTCGGCGTGGTGGTGGAAGCCTACTCGCCGCTTGGGCGCGGCAGCGATATCGATTCTGCGCCCGCATGTTCTGCGGCAGAGCGCCTGGGGGTCACGCCGGCCCAAGTGGTTCTGCGCTGGCATATCCAGAAGGGGCACGTGATCATTCCGAAAACCTCGCGTGTCGCGCGCATGCGTGAGAATCTCGACGTCTTTGGCTTCGAGCTCACCGCGGACGAAGTCGCTGCGCTCGATGCGCTCGATTGCCTCGAAGGGAAGATTAGCGGCGATCCGAACACGTTCGACCAGTCACAGACGCTCGAGGACATGGTGGCGCGCGGCAACGTGAAGTTGCAGTGACCCGAGCGCGCCTACGCGTGCGAGAGGCCGTTGCTGCCCGGTCGTTCAGCGGAAACGCTCAGAGTGGCGTGCCGTGTTATTTCCAAAATCGGACGCCGGGCACTACCGCATTCGAGTTTTGCCATGTTCACGAGGATGCCGCGCCGCTCGCGCATGCGCTCATGAAGGCGGGCATGGCGTCGGTTGAGGTTACGTTTCGCACCGATTGCGCTGCCGAGGCGATTCGCGCCATGCGCCGCGCCGAGTCCCAGATGTGCGTGGGTGCCGGCACGGTGCTCACGGTGGAGCAGGCAGACGATGCGATTGCCGCGGGTGCGGAGTTCATCGTGAGCCCAGGGTTCGATGCCGAGAGCGTAGCGCACTGTATCGCGCGCGAGGTCCCGGTGCTACCGGCCGCCGTTACCCCGAGCGAGATTATCCAGGCGCTCAAATTCGACCTGCATGTGACCAAGTTCTTCCCGGCGGCGCAGTATGGCGGTCTTTCCACTATCCAAGCGCTCGCGGCACCGTTCGTGGGGCATCGCTTCATGCCGACGGGCGGCGTGAACGCGGCGAACGTGGAGGAGTTTCTCGCGCACCCATCAATCATTGCATGCGGCGGTACATGGATGGTGAAGCCGGCGCTCTTTGCAGATGGTGACTTCAGCCAGGTTGAGCAGCAGGCCGCTGAGGCCATGGCCATCGTTCGCAAGGTGCGGGGCTAAACATGGCTCCGTGGCGGCGCACG
>CAZUYD010000069.1:0-2525 GCA_964624825.1 uncultured Enorma sp.
GCGGCTACGACTCGACGGGCGTGAAGTCGGTGTACCTCGCCGCCCCCGC
Source organism: uncultured Enorma sp. (assembly GCA_964624825.1). GTDB lineage: Bacteria > Actinomycetota > Coriobacteriia > Coriobacteriales > Coriobacteriaceae > Enorma. Next base: position 50 of record CAZUYD010000069.1, read on the forward strand.
GCTCTCATCGGCCACGGCCGCCGCGACGGGCACCAAGGTGAGCTGGTCGTCGGTCTCCGGCGCCTCGGGCTACGCCGTCTACCGCAAGGAGTCCGGCGGCAGCTGGTCGATGATAGACACCACGACCTCCACGAGCTACACGGACACCTCATCGCTCTCCGCGGGCTCGACCTACTACTACACCGTGCGCGCCTACCGCGGCTCCCTGTCGACCGCGAAGAGCAACAAGTACTCCGCCGCCTACTGGAGCGGCTACGACTCGACGGGCGTGAAGTGGACTTCCTAATACGTGTCTGAACCAAGCCGGGGCCGTGACATCGCGCGAGCGCTTCTTGCAAATTGTGCTCGCGCGATTGCTCACGGCTCGCGCGTGAGGAGGCTTTGCCCCTCTAACCGCAGGGTAAAGTCCATCCAAGGAAACCCCGAGCAGGCAGGTGGGCGCCAATTCGAGAATCGCCGCCTGGAAGTGAAGAGCCCCCTAGATGCGCGCCCATGAACGCATCCAGCCCGCCACGGTTGCATCGCGAAAACGGGTGCTCACCTGCCGCTCAATTGCCGTCGCTCGCGCTTATGCCTCGATCGGTTTGGTTAGCACGAACGCTGCTGCGGCTGCGACACCAAAGGACGCCGCCAGGCAAATCAGGATGGCGACGATGTTCCACAGCGCGCCCGTGGGATCCATGTACACCGGCAGCGAGGTGATGCCCGGCATCACGAAGCCATAGCACTTGACGCTCAGAATCTGCGTCAGCGCTCCTCCCACGCCGCAGCCGCACATAGCCGCGATAAGCGGGGTCTTGTTGGGTACCTGTACCGTGAAGAGCGCTGGTTCGGAGATGCCCATGAAGGCCGAGAAGGCGCAGGTGATGCCCGCCGAGCGCATGGCCGGGTCGCGCATGCGCAGCGACGCTCCCAGGGCGGCTCCGCTTTCAGCAAGATTATGACAGAACGATACGGGCAGCAGGTAGTCGTAGCCGAGCGTCGCGATATTGGAGATCTGGATCGGCGAGGTCGACTGATGCATGCCGAACAGCACGATGAGCGGCATGAAGAAGCCGAGCAGGAAGCCCGCAACGGGTCCGAGCGTCGAGAAGAGCCATACGACTCCGTTGGCAAGGCCAATACCGCACCAGGCGCCGATAGGAGCCAGGAACATGAGGTTCAGCGGAATCACGATCATGAGCGACAGGGCTGGCACCACCACGAGCTTGAACAGGTCGGGGATGAAGCGATCGATTGCTCGGTAGACGAGGGAGAGCCCGCCCACGCCGAAGATGACAGGGAAGACCGAGCTCGAGTAGCTGAACGAGGGGATGTCGAAGCCGAAAATCGTGTATGCCACGTCCCCGCTTTCGACTGCCGCGACGAAGTCGGGATAGAGCAGCGACCCCGCGACGCAGAGAGCCAAAAACTCGTTCACGCGGAACTTGCGCGCCGACGACACCGCGAGCAGGAAGGGCAGGAAGTAGAAGGGGATGTCCGACATCATGGTGAAGATGGCCCAGTCGCCGGCACTGGTGTCGATCCCAAAGCCCGAAATGATTGCCAGGATGCCCTTGATGATGCCGCCTGCCACGAGCGCGGGGATGATGGGCGAGAAGATGCCCGTGATGGTGTCGAGCAGGTTGAACTTTGCGCCAGACGCGACGTCACCCGTCGTAGCGCCTCCGCCGAGCAAGGGCTCGAACTCCATGAACACGTCACCGACCTTGGTTCCAATGATGACCTGCCACTGACCGTCCTGAATCTGCGCACCCATGGTGCCGTCCATGGCCTTGAGTGCCTCGAGATCCGCCTTCGAATCGTCCTTGAGGTTCACCCGCAGGCGTGTGATGCAGTACGTCGCGTGCGCAACGTTTTCCGCTCCGCCCAACTTCTGCAGGATGTCGGTGGCAAGTTGCCTGTTTGTCTTCATCGCATACTCCTTTCTCATATATATGCCGATTGCTTACGCCAGATTCTCGCCATTGCTGGCGATGCACTTCTGGTACCAATAAAACGAGTCCTTGCGGAACCGGTTGCCCGTGCCTGCGCCGCCGTTGTCCAGATCCACATAGATGAGGCCATAGCGCTTGTCCATGGTGAGCGGGCCGCACGCCACGACGTCGATGAAGCCCCAGGCCATGTAGGCGCGCACGTCAACGCCATCAATCACGGCCTCCTTCAGGCACTCGATGTGACTTCTCAGGTAATCGATGCGGTAGTCGTCGTGCACCGTGCCGTCGCTCTCGAGCACGTCAGAGGTTCCCAAGCCGTTCTCGGCGATGTATAACGGTAAGCCGTAGCGGTCGTACATCTGGTTGAGCGTGATGCGCAGCCCGATGGAATCTGTTTGCCAGCCCCATTCGGAGGTGGGCAGATACGGATTCTTGTTGGTCATGACCAGGTTGCCGGCCGTCTTTTCCCAGCCCTGGTCGGTTGTGGAGACCTGGCTGAAGTAGTAGGAGAAGGCGAGGAAGTCGACGGTGTTCTCGGC
>CAZUYD010000070.1:0-2380 GCA_964624825.1 uncultured Enorma sp.
ACGCGAGCTATCCCACGTTCAACCCGGCCGCATGGGAAAAGCCCGAGGGCTACCCCTACACGCTCATGAGCAAGCAGACGCAGCTCTGCGCGGGCACCGTCGAGTTCCACGAGCCCGCGCCCGAGGACATGCCCATGTACGACCACATCCCGCGCTACCTCGCCCAGCTGCCCGTCGTGCGCTATCTGGGCGCGCAGCACACGCTCTACAACGACCCCGCCGATTACAACCACGTCTATCGCCTGCGGTAAGCGCAGCCTGTTGGATTTTCAGCACCAACGCGAAACGAAAGGATGCTCTATGTCAGTCGAACGGAAAGGCTACTGCGTCTTCGGGGAGTGGCGCACGTCCAAGACCGATACCTACATCCCGGTGACGAATTCCTCGACCGGTGAAGTCATGGCCGAGGTGCCGCGCTGCACCGCCGACGAGGTGGCCGAGGCGATCGATTCGGCGCAGCAGGCGTTCGAGAGCTGGTCGAAGATGTCCATCTCAAAGCGCGTCCAGTACCTCTTCAAATGGCGCAACGTCATCAACGAGCATCTGGACGAGCTGACCGAGCTCTGCGCCAGGGAGCACGGCAAGAACCTCAACGAGAGCCGCGGCGACATCTTGAAGGCGCTTGAGCCCACCGAGCTCGCCTGCTCACTGCCGCTTGCCATCCAAGGTTCGGGCGCCTTGCAGGTCACCACGGGTTTCGATTGCTCCACCTACCGCATGCCGCTCGGCGTGGTGGCGGGCATCGTGCCGTTCAACTTCCCGGCGATGATTCCCTGGGGCTGGATGGTGCCGCTCGCGGTCGCCTGCGGTGACACGGTGGTGCTCAAGGCGGCGACCCCCACGCCGCTCACCTCCATGCGCATGCTCGAGCTCTTCTATGAGGAGGCGGGTTTCCCCGCCGGCGTGGTGAACCTCGTGACCTGCACGCACCACGAAAGCGACATCCTGCTCACCGATCCGCGCGTCAAGGCCGTGACCTTCGTGGGGACCACGCGCGTCGGCAAGGAGATCTTTGCCAAGGGCGGCGCCAACGGCAAGCGCGTGCAGGCGCAGACCGAGGCGAAGAACCACGCGCTGGTGCTCGAGGATTGCGAGATCGAGGCTACGACCTCCGCGATCATCAACTCCGCGTTTGGGTGCGCGGGTGAGCGATGCATGGCGCTGCCCGTGGTGTGCGTGCAGGAATCCATCGCCGATGCCTTTGTGGCGAAGCTCCGGGACAAGGCACGCGCGCTCACGATCGGTCGCGCGTGGGATCCCGAGACCGATTTGGGCCCGGTGGTCTCCGAGGCGCATCGGCAGCGCGTGCTCGGCTGGATCGAGCGGGGCATCGAGGAGGGCGCGGAGCTCGTGCTCGACGGTCGCAACCCTGAGGTCCCGGCTGGCTGCGAGGGCGGCTACTTCGTCGGGCCCACGATCTTCGACCATGTGAGCGAGGACATGTCCATCGGGCGCGACGAGATCTTCGGGCCGGTGCTGTGCATCAAGCGCGTGCGCGACTACGACGAGGGCATCGCGATCATGAACGCGAACCCCTTCGCGAACGGCAGCTGCATCTTCACGCAAGACGGCTATTTCGCGCGCAGATTCGAGCTGGACACCGATGGCGGCATGGTGGGCATCAACGTGGGCATTCCAGTTCCCTCGGCCTACTACCCGTTCAGCGGCAACAAGGATTCGTTCTTCGGCGACCAGCACGTGCTGGGCATCGACGGCTTCCGGTTCTACACGCGTGCCAAGACCGTGACCACGCATTGGTTCGATGATTCCGCCCGCGTGAGGAAGCTCGATTCGTGGGAGGGCACGGTCGAGCGCATCTAGCGGGCACGCTCTGTGGTCCTTGGGGCGCGACGCGTCGTGCCTGTGGTCTCAACGGCCGCCGGCACACCTCTCGGCGCGCTGCGCCCCGCCCGTGTCCTCTGGCCAGAAAGCGAGGGTTTTATATGGCGACCCGTTTTCGGGCAGATCGGTCTTCTGCGCCCGCCGCCGTTTGTCCGTCGTCTGCGCCGCGCGCGGCGAGCCATCCGACGCCCACGTGCGATTCCCCGCGTTGCTGGATGATGTTTTCCGTGCTCATGCTCTGCGGCATGGTGATTGGATTCTCGCAGCTCAAGACCACCCCGATTCTATCCGAGCTCGCTGCGGCGCTTGACGTGTCCACGACCGACGCGGCTTGGCTCACCAGCGTGTTCACCGTTGCCGGCATCGTGCTCTCGGTGCCGGGGGCGAGCTTCATCGCGCGGTTCGGCGCCAAGCGCATGCTGCTGGTGGTGCTCGGGGCCATCGTGTGCGGTAACGTGCTCGGCGCCTTCGCCGCGAGTTTCCCGGCCCTGCTGGCAGCGCGCATCGTTGAGGGCATCGCCGCGGTGTTTATGCTCCC
>CAZUYD010000071.1:0-1600 GCA_964624825.1 uncultured Enorma sp.
CCGCAACGTGCTTATTAATCGCCCTTTTTAGAGAATCGTCCCCATTCCTCACCGGGCAGCATGGCTACAGCTTGAGCTGCTGGTTTTAGTCAACTAAAAGATGCCCGTCACCCATTCTGAAAAGGAAGCCATCTTCAGCACCCAAAGCGCTCGACAACCCGATGCGGCACAACGCAACGCACGGCACATCGCAGCGCGCAGCACATCGCAATGCAGCACGCAGCACAACGCAACGCGCCGCGCATCGCAAACGAAAAGAGGGTCGCGCGCGACCCATCGTCCTGCGCCGCAGAGAATTTGCACCGCAGGGCTTTAGTATACGGAACCTTCTCAGATGGCTCGTGACTCGGGTATGCTTAGGCCGCATGCACCGCACGCGACGGATTCATATAAGGAGAAGCCCTATGAACATCTTGGTCTTGCTTCCGTTTAACGACGAGCAGCGCGCGCGGATAGAGGCGGCGGCACCGGACGCCACCTTTGCCTATTCCACGCGCGCCGGCGTCGAAACCGAGCTGGTGGCGCAGGCAGATGTCATCGTGGGAAATCTCGCGCCCGCTCGTCTGCGCGAAGCCCCTCACTTGAAATTCATGCAGCTCAACTCTGCAGGATACGATGCCTATATGGCGCCAGGCGCGGTGCCGGAGGGCGTCAGGCTCGCATCGGCGGTGGGAGCCTATGGACAGGCCGTCTCCGAACACATGCTGACCATGGTGCTCATGCTTATGAAGCGCTTGCACACCTACCGCGACGACAGCCGCGATCACGCCTGGATCGATCGGGGCAATGTGACGACGATTAACGGCGCCCAGGTGCTCGTACTCGGCTGCGGCGACATCGGTGCCCATTTCGCGCGCCTGTGCCAGTCGCTGGGCGCCCATGTCTACGGCGTGCGCCGCCGCGTCGGCGAGGTTCCCGACGGCTTTGAATCGGTGCATACCATGGATGAGCTTCCCGGTCTGTTGAGCGCATCGGATGTGGTGGTGTCATTCCTGCCAGCGGCACCAGAAACCGACGGCCTCGCGGACGCCTCATTCTTCGCAGCGTGCAAACCGGGCGCATATTTCGCAAACGGCGGCCGCGGTAGCCTGGTGGTGCAGGACGATCTTGCCGCCGCACTTGAATCGGGTCAGCTCGCCGGCGCCGCACTCGACGTAACGACGCCCGAGCCGCTGCCGGCCGACCATCCGCTCTGGGATGCGCCGAATATCTTCATCACGCCGCATGTGGCCGGGCAATTCCACCTTTACACGGTGCTCGACAATATCTCGCAAATCACTGCCGAAAATCTGCGCCATTTCCAGAAAGGTGAGCCCCTGCGCAACGAGATATAACCCGAGCTCTTCGGACGCGCGTTCCGTTGGAAAGCAGAATACGAAAGCCCTGTCATGCGCGCACGCTGTCTACCACAGATACGCCACGTCACAGAAACAGGGCTTTCCCACTCATACCGCCGAGAGATATCTCGGCGTAATCTCATGAACAAGAAAAATCGATCTTCGATGTAGCTGAACCTTCCACGTCGCACCAGAATACAACACGCTTCGCATCCCAAATTCCGCCCATAACCCTGAATGAAAAAGCCCGGAGGCTCATACGA